>NZ_JAHKRO010000099.1 GCF_019396325.1 Nonomuraea ceibae | reverse complement strand
AGGCCCGCGACCGGCTCGCCGCCGCCGAGACCGCCCGCGACCGGCTCCGCGACGCCCACGCGGGCGCCGGGCTCGCCGCCCGCCTGACGGCCGGCGACCCCTGCCCCGTCTGCCTGCGCCCCGTCACCGACCCGCCCAGCCACGGCGCCCTGTCCGACCTCGGTACGGCCGAGCGCGCCGTGTCCATCGCCCGCGGCGACGCCGACCAGGCGCGGGCCGAGCACGGCAAGGCCGAGACGTCCGCCGCGATGCTCGCCGACCAGGCCGCCCGCCTCGACGCCGACCTCGCCCACCACCGCGCCGCCTGCGCCGCCGCCCTCCACCCCCTCCGCCCCTACGGCCTCCCCACCCCCACCAACCCCGACGGAACCACCGCGTCCGGTGGGGCTTCCGCGTCCGCCGGGGCCTCCGCCCCCGGCGGGGCCTCTGCGTCTGGCGGGGTGGGCGCTCCGGAGGGGGACCGCTCCGTAGACGGGGTCGCCCCTTCGGGTGGTGCCGTCCTGGGCGCCGCCCCTTCCGGTGGGGCGGTCTCTTCCGGGGGTGGCCGGTCCGTACGGGGTGCCGTCCCTGTGGAGGGTTCACGGGGGCCGCGTGGCGACGTGGTCCGGGGGTTCATCGAGGCGCGGCTGGCCGACATGGGGAAGGCGGAGAAGGTGGCCGCGGAGGCGCGGGCGGCGGCGCGGGGCTGCCGGACCCGGCTGGAGCAGGCACGGACGCGCGCGGTGCGGGCGGCGCGGCAGGGCGAGGACGCCTGGCGCGCCCTGGAGGCCGCCCGGGACCGGCTGCTCACGCTGGGCGGGCACGCGGAGGCGCCGCCACCGGTGGACCGGGCCGATCTGCATCACGCCTGGAGCGATCTGATCGAGTGGCGCAACCAGGCGGGCATCGCCACCCGGGTGGTCGTCGACGAGACGGAGCGGGCCCTGGCCGAGCTGGCGGCCAGGCGTGACGCCGAACGGGCCGCGCTCCTCGACCGCCTCACCGCCCACGGCGTCCCCGTACCGGGAGGTGGGGCCGGGGGACCGGACCAGCTCGCCGCCGCGGTGGCGGCGGCCGTGACCAGGTCGGAGGCGGCGCTGGAGCGCATCCGCGAGGATCGCGCGAAGGTGGCCGAGCTGACCGCGGAGGTGACCGAGCACGACCAGGCGGCCCAGGTGGCGCACGAGCTGGACCTGCGGCTGCGCGCCAACGCGTTCGAGCGCTGGCTGTGCGCCGAGGCGCTGGCGCTGCTGGTCGCCACCGCGTCCGACACGTTGCGGGAGCTGTCCGACGGGCAGTACGAGCTCGTTCTGGGCAGCCGCAGCGAGATCGAGGTGATCGACCACGCGGAGGCGGGGATGCGGCGCAGCGCCCGCACGCTGTCGGGCGGTGAGACGTTCCAGGCGGCGCTGGCGCTGGCCCTGGCGCTGTCGGGCACGGTCGCCCGGGGGCTGGAGTCGATCTTCCTGGACGAGGGATTCGGCACCCTGGACCCTGCCACGCTCGACACGGTGGCCACCACGCTCGAACGGCTCGCCTCGGGCCAGGAGCGCATGGTGGGCGTCGTCACGCACGTCCCGGCGCTGGCGGAGCGCGTCCCTGTGCGGTTCGAGGTCAGCCGCGACACCGAGGGCTCGCACGTGCGCCGGGTGGGCCCATGACCGGGTTCACCGTCGACCCGTGGGATCCGGGCTATGCGGCGGCGCTGGCCGTGGAGGCCCTGTCGGAGCTGGGCACGACGAGCGCCGAGCTGATCCTGGACGTCGAGCACCCGGCGGCCGACTGGAAGCCCGTCCGGCCGGGCCCCGGCGTGGACGCGCCCGACACGCTGCTGGTGGCCGACGGGGTGCGGCGGATCGACGCGCGCGTGTGGGTGTCGGACGCCGACGCGCCGATGCCGCTGCCGGGCATCGCGGCCTCGTTCGCGGCGGGCATCGTCCGCTGCGGGCCGGGTGGCGCGGATCTGGCGGCGATCGAGGTCGGCCGTTCGCTGATCAGCGCGTCGCCGTACGCGCCGGAGGTCAAGACGGCGCACGCCGTCTACCGGCCCGGGCGGGCGGCCGACTCCAGCATGGAGGAGCTGTCGCTGGCGCTCCAGCGCCAGGTGACCCAGCTGGAGGTGGACCTGGCCGTCAGGCACCGGGCCGGCACGAGTGACCTGCTGCTGGTCGACGGGCCGCTGCGCGGGCGCACCCACCTGCCCAACACGGTCGGCTACATCAAGACCCATCACACCGCCTACCTGCCGCCGCCGCAGTCGGCGGTCGTGTCGGCGCTCGCGCCGGGGGAGCGCACGCCGGTGTTCCTCATGGGGACGAGCTGGCGGCGGCACGCCTGGTACGTCCGGCTTCCGGTGCGGTCCTCGACCCCGTGGGCGGGGATCGCGCGGTGCGAGGCGAGTGCCGAGCTGGAGCCCGCCCAGGTGACGCGGCTGGCCGACGAGCTCACGCTGGCGCTGCCGCCGCTGGCGGGCGTCGACTACAAGGACCCGCGCGCCCCGCAGAACCTCGTCCCGATCGGCGGCCTGGAGAAGCTGCTGCGCCACCATCTGGGCGATCCGCGCCTGCTCTACCGGGCGTTGCGCACGGCCTCACAGGAGTAGACCCGGCCTAGGGCGTGCGTCCGGGCCATCGGCGGTCGACGTAGCGGGCCAGGCCCAGGGCGACGGTCTCGACCGGCTGGTCGGCGCGGCGGACCGGGATGGCCAGGGCGGTGCGCAGCCGCCGGGCGAGGCCGCGCAGCAGGGAGCCGCCGCCCGCGAGCGTGGCGCCGCGCTCGCCGAGGTCGGCGGCCAGTTCGGGCGGGCAGTGCTCCACGGCTTGGGCGGCGGCCCGGACGATCGCGTCGACCGGCTGCCTGGTCGCCTCGTAGAGGTCGTGCACCGGGACCGCGACCACGCGCTCGCACCCGGTCTCCGGGTCGTGGCCGTGGACGAGGACCTGGCGGTGCAGCGGCTTCCAGGCGGTTCCGGCGTCGCGTTTGACCGCCTCGGCCTCGCTCTCGCTGATGAGGATGCCGTGCCGGTGCTCGACGAGGCGGGCGATGGCGCGGTTCATGTCGTCGCCGCCGACGCCGGTGGACGCGGCCGTCACCACGTCGCCGCCCGCCAGGACGGCGATCCTGGTGAGGCCGGGGCCGATGTCGACGACCATCGCGCCGGCGGGCTCGTCCAGCGCCACTCCGGCCCCGAGGGCCACGGCCAGCGCGTGCGGCACGAGGACCACGCCGCGCGCGTCGGCCTCGTACGCCAGGTCGCCGAGCGTCCGCGCGACGATCGGCGAGCAGCCGTCGGGCAGGGCCATGACCAGGCGCGGCCTGGTGAACTTGTGCACCCTGTGCACGAAGTGGCGGATGAGGAGCCGGGCCAGCTCGGGGTCTCCCGGCATGCCGCCGCGCACCGGCCAGCAGGTGTCGCCGCAGCAGACGGCCTGGGCGCCGAACCTGACGGCCCGGCCCGTCTCGGGACTTCGCGCGACGGCCGTGGGCTCGTTGAGCACGATGCCCCGGCCTCGTGCGTGGATCTGGGTGCTGACACTGCCGAGATCGATCGCGAGATCCCGGCCGAGCGGGCTCACCATGACCGGAATCTGCCCGCCATCGGGTCAAGGCAACACCAAGGAGCTAGTGCGGCAGCGACTGGCCCATCAGCGCCTGGAGCGTGACGCCGCCCAGCAGGGCGCCGTCGTCGACGACGGCGACGAGCGGGCTGTGCGTGCGGGCCATGAGCGCGGCCAGCTCCAGCAGGGTGGCGTCGCCGTCGGCGATGGGCAGCTCGCGCGGCTGCTCGGGCAGGGTCTCGCGGACCGTGCGCTCGCCGAGGCCGCGCATGAACGCGTCGGCGTGCTCCTCGTCGACGACCCTGGCCAGGGCGGGGTCGTCGAGGCAGTAGCGGGGGACGGCCAGGCGCAGCACCTGGGTGCCGGGCAGGATCGTGCGCGGACGGCCGTCGTCGTCGAGCACGATGAGCCCCGGCAGCCCGTGCTCGGCCAGCAGCCGGGCGGCGTCGGCCGCGCGGGTGTCGAGCGTCACGGTCGGGAAGTCGCTGACGAGATCGCGTGCGCGCACAGGCTCACCCTAACCGCTGGGCGGCCCTCCCGGTTTCGCGCCGTGTGGGCGATCGTGCGAAGCTGTGTACGTCCCTCAACACCAGGAGGTCCTCCATGGCGGAAACACCGGAGCCGGAAGTCAGCGAGACTCCCGAGGACGAGATGAAGCGCAAGTTCCGCGAGGCGCTGGAGCGCAAGCGCAACCAGGCCGCGGGCACGAGCGCGGGTGGCAGGGGCGCCGACGCCGCGAAGATTCACGGGGCACACGGGCCGGCTGCCAGCAAGCGATCTTTCAGGCGCAAGAGCGGCGGCTGAGATCCTGGCGTTTCAGGGGGGTACGGCAATGCCGTGCCCCCCTTTTTCTTGACCCTCCTAGGTAGATCTTCGCCTGATTCATGGTGTTACCTTTGCGTTTGTCCGGTTTGGCATATACATTGGGTGGCGTTACCAGGTGGTGACCTAGCCCTTCACCAGGAAGAGGCGGCCACCTGGCGCCGAATCCCTCACGGGAACCGGGGACCCAACTTCTGGGGTGAATCCGGCCCTCGCGGCCGGTAGGGCATCTCCACGCCCGAACCCGTCAGCTAACCCGGTAGGCGAGATGGAGAGGACACCCTACCTGTGATGTACCGCTGCGTCGTACCCCCAGCCCGCGCCCACTGAGCGGCACCACTTCCCCGAACTTCTCGCGCTCCGCGTAGCGACCGTTTGGCGTTCTGCCCGGCTACGCCCTTCTGAGTGAGCGCTTTTCCCCATTGCCTAACAGAGGACTTTACTTTTTCATGTCTGCTCGTATCGGCATGCGTTCCTTCGCCCTGCTCACCGCCACCGCCGCCGGCGCCCTCGCCTTCGGGGCCGGCGCCGCCCACGCCGACGTCGACGAGAGCCAGAAGGTGCTGCTGAAGGGCGCGACCACCGCGTCCTACTTCTGGGACGACTCCTCCGGCCGCGCCGGTGACACGGGTCTGCCCGCCAGTGGCAAGCCCATGCAGAAGGGCCTGGCCGCCAGCCCGAGCTGGCCGCTGATGACCGAGGGCTACGTCGTCTACAAGGGCAAGAAGATGCCCTTCTTCGTGGGTGACCGCGGTCCCGGCAACCCGTCCAACAACGGCATCATGCTCGACCTGGACGCCAAGACGTTCGCCGAGCTGACCGGCGGCAAGTTCAACTCCAGCACGCTGATGGTCGACGGCAACGGCGGCAAGGGCCACATCGAGGTCCAGTACGTCATCACCAAGTGGGGCGACGGCGTGGGCAAGAAGAACCACCCCGTGGCCTTCTCGACCGGCGCCTGGTCGCGCGTGGACCGCAACCCGGCGCAGCCGCCGACCATCCTGGCGGAGAAGAAGACCGAGGAGAACAAGCCCCGCGTCGAGGCTCCCGGCAGCGGCGGCGTCGCCCCGGCCGCGTACACCGCGAGCGAGCGCCCCGCGGGCGGCGGCTCCAAGCCCGCCGCCGCGGCGGCCGGCGAGGAGACCGGTGGCGTCGGCGGCGCCGTGCTGGCCGGCGGTCTCGCCCTGGCCGGTGGCGGCGTGATCCTCGGCCGCGACCGTCTCCGCAAGCTGATGGGCCGCTGACCCTGACGGGCAGCTGACCCAGCCAGGAGCTCAGGCGCCCGAGCCGTCCCCCGGCCGGGCGCCTGAGCCTTCCGCATGGGAGGCCGGGCGTGCTTTACGCGGGACGAATTAGAAGGTAATTCTAGTATCCGTGACCACCCACGCCTCGGCGAACGGCATCGACCTCGCCTACGAGAGCTTCGGCTCACCTGACGGGCGCCCGCTCCTGCTCATCATGGGGCTGGGCGCCCAGCTCATCCACTGGGACGACGACCTCTGCACGGCCCTGGCCGACCAGGGGCATCACGTCGTCCGGTTCGACAACCGCGACGCCGGTCTGTCCACGCACTTCCACGAGGCGGGCGTGCCCGACTTCCGGGGCGCCGCCCCGTACCTGCTGGACGACATGGCCGACGACGCCGCCGGGCTCATGGACGCGCTCGGCTGGCCCGCGGCGCACGTCATGGGCGCGTCGATGGGCGGCATGATCGCCCAGACGCTGGCCGTCCGCCATCCGGAACGGGTGCTCACCCTCACCTCGATCATGTCGACCACCGGCCCCGCGGTCGCCCCGCCGACCGAGGCCGCGGGCGCGGTGCTGTTCGGCGCGCCGCCGGCCGACCGGGAGGCGGTCCTGGCGCAGGCGCTCAAGACCTGGTCGGTGATCGGCTCGCCGGGCTACGAGATGGACCGCGAGCGCGTCCTGCGGCTGGCCAGCCTGGCCTTCGACCGCTGCTTCGACCCGCCGGGCACGGCCCGCCAGCTCGCCGCGATCATGGCCTCCGGCGACCGCACCGAGGGCCTGGCGGCCGTCAAGGTGCCGACGCTGGTCGTGCACGGCGAGGACGACCAGCTCGTCCCGGTCGAGGGCGGGCGCGCCACGGCGGCGGCCATCGAGGGGGCCGAGCTGCTGACGTTCCCCGGCATGGGGCACGACCTTCCCCGCCCGCTCTGGCCCGAGATCGTCGCCGCCGTGACGCGGCTCACCTCCCGCGTGTGACGGTGGCTCGTGCCCGCCGCGCCCCGGGCACGAGCCACCGGGTCTCAGACCTCCAGCTTCTCCTCGATGGCCCGGAGCTGGTGCCTGGCCAGGGCCAGATTGGACCGGCTCCGGTCGAGGGCCAGGTAGAGGAACAGGCCCTTGCCGCCGCGCCCGGTCAGCGGCCGGATGATGTGATACTGGCCGCTGAGCGAGATGAGGATGTCCTCGATCGCGTCCTTGAGCCCGAGCGAGTCCATCGTGCGCAGCTTGGCCTTGACGACCTCGGTGTTGCCGGCCGCCGCCACCTGGAGGTCCAGGTCCTTGGAGCCGCCGAGCGTGCCCAGCGCCATGCCGCTGCCGTGGTCGACGATCGCCGCGCCGATCGAGCCGTCGATCGTCATCATCTCCTTGAGCGAGATGTCCATGCCGGCCATGTCGTCCTCCGTTCGTTGTGATCGTCCCGGCGTGAGCGATCCTCACGCCAGTTCTTCCAGCGCCTTCCTCAGCCGCAGCAGCAGGGCCACGTCCACCTGCTGCCTGGGCTCCGCGGGCTCTGCGGCGTCCTGCGGGCCCGGTTTCGGCAGCCGCTTGGCGCGTCTGGGCAGGGCGGCCCGCTCGTCGGGGAGCAGCAGCCCGGCCGCGGCCAGCCGCCGCACCGCGAGCATGACCGCGTAGCCCGTCCGGCCCAGCCGCCTGGCCAGGTCGAGCGGCGTGGCCTCCTGATCGGCGGCGACCACGACCTCCCACTGCACGTCGGTGAGCGTCACGCCCTGCCCGCGCAGCCGGGGTGAGACCCGTACCGGTGCGGTGTCGACGGCGGCGTCGGGCCAGACGCTCGCCAGGTGGGCGCGGCGGCGCGCGCACTCGCGCACCAGCCCCGCCACGTCGAAGTACCAGCGCCCGCCCAGCCAGTGCCGCTCGCCCGGCCGGAACTTCGGCCGCGGCCCCGCCGCGGGCAGCAGGAAGAACGCCGCGTCCAGCACCGCGCCGAGCACGCAGTACTGCAGCTCGCCGAGCGTGACCGGTCCCTCCCGCAGCAGCCGCTCGCACCCGCCGTCGGCCTGCGTGCGCCGCAGCGCGGCCTCCGACACGCGCCCCCGGGAGGCGAGCAGCCGCTCGGCGCCCGGCGTGCGGGCGCATTCCATGTACGTGATCCGCCCGGCGTCGAGGTAGATCGTGCCGGCCCGGCCGACCCGCAGCGCGCCCGTGGAGCGTTCGCGGGCCGGCCCGGCCAGGTGCGTGTCCAGGGGCGGCATGCCGTCACGCCAGCAGTTCGGCGGAGATGGCGCGCAGCCGGTGCCGCGCCAGGGCGATGTTCGCGCGTTCCAGGTCCAGCCGGACGTAGATCACCAGCGGCCCGTCGAAGAGCGTGTCCAGCGGACGCAGCAGGTGGTGGCCCTTGTCCGTGGTGATGAGCACGTCCTCGACGCGCACGGTGTCGCCCGGGCAGGCGCGCGCCAGCCCGTCGACGGTGGCGCGCAGCGTCTCCGTCAGCGCGGCGGCGGACTTCTCCGCGTCCGCGCCGGGCGGGAAGGCGCTGGCGGCCACCGCCATGCCGCTCGTGTGGTCCACGAGCATCGCGTCCAGCGCTCCCGGTATCGCCATGACCTCGGTCAGGCAGCCGTCCAGTCCCAGCACGCGATCAGCTTAGGGAGAGCGGACTGACAGCAATTTCCACAAGATAAGGATCTATATGGCCCGGAGTAAGAAAAACCCAACCGCGACGGATTTATCGTGCCATTGTGGAATTTAATTCATATTCGGAGTCTCGTCCGGCAGTAAAGCCTTCTCGTCAGGCTTGAACACCAGCACGTTGTCCACGTACGACTTGACCGCCGCCGCCAGCCCGACGTCGCCCCCCTCGGCCTCCGACAGGTACCAGCGGTGGTCCAGGATCTCGTGGAAGAGCTGGGCGGTCTCCAGCTTGCCGCGCAGCTCGGCGGGGATGGCCGCGAGCGTGGGCTGGAACACCTCGGCCAGCCACCGGTGCGCCACGATGGCCTCGTCCTCGTGCCGCAGCCCCTTGGCCACGCGGAACCCGTCGAGGTCGTTGAGCAGCCGCCGCGCCTGGTTCTCCTCGGCGTCCAGGCCGGTCAGCCGGAGCAGCCGCCGCTGGTGGTGACCGGCGTCGACGACCTTGGGACGGACGATGAGCCGCCCGGTGCCGACCTTGCGCCGGACCATCATCTCGGCCACGTCGAAGCCGAGCAGGTTGAGCCGCCGGATGCGCTGCTCGACGCGGTGCCAGTCGACCTCCTCGATGATCTCGTCCTGGGTGATCTCCGCCCACAGCCGGTGATAGCGGTTGACCACGTCCTCGGCGGTCTCCATCGGGTCGATCGACGGGTGCAGCAGCCCGCCGGCCTCCAGGTCGAGCATCTCGCCGAAGATGTTCGTGTGCGCCGCGTCGATGTCGCCGAGCCGCTGGCCCTCGCTGATCATCGGGTGCATCTCGCCGGTCTCCGCGTCGACCAGGTAGGCGGCGAACGCGCCCGCGTCCCGGCGGAACAGCGTGTTGGACAGCGAGCAGTCGCCCCAGAAGAACCCGTTCAGGTGCAGCCGCACCAGCAGCACCGCGAGCGCGTCCAGCAGCCGGGTGAGCGTGTCGGGCCGCAGCGTGCCGGACATGACGGCCCGGTAGGGGAGCGAGAACTGCAGGTGCCGGGTGATCAGCGCCGCGTCCAGCCCCTCGTCGCGGCCGGTGACGTACGCGACGGGCTCGACGGCGGGGGCGTCGAGCCGGGCCAGGTCCCACAGGAGCTGGTACTCGCGCTTGGCGTAGCGCTCGCTGATCTCCTTGATCGCGTACACCTTGCCGGAGAGCCGGGCGAAGCGCACCACGTGCCGCGAGATGCCGCGCGGGAGGTCGACGAGATGGTGCTGGGGCCACTGTTCGAGGGGAAGCTCCCAGGGGAGCCTGATCAGGTCGGGATCGCCTAGCGCGCCGGTGATCTGAAGGGGCATTTGTTCAGGATATTGTGCGTTGGTGGACGACTTTCTCAATTGGTACTTTTCCGGACGTCCGGTCGTCGCCAGCACCCTCGGGGCCGACGGCTACGACCACACGCTCGGCGACTTCACCGCCGAGGCTTTCACCGCCCGCGAACGCGAGCAGGTGCTCTGGCTGCAGCGCCTGCGCACCCGCGAGGCGGCCACCCTGGACGACGCGATCGACCGCGACCTGGTCCTGTCCCACCTGAGAGGGTCCATCGCCCTGGCCAACTGGGCCGAGTGGCGCCGCGACCCCGCCGCCTACCTGGCGCCGGTCTTCTCCTCCTTCTTCACGCCCTTCCAGCAGCGGCTCAAGCCCGAGCCCGAGCTGGTGGCCGCGGCGATCTCCCGGCTGGCCGAGGTGCCCGGCGTGCTCGCCGCCTGCCGCGCCAACCTCGACCCCGTCCTGGCCGCGCCCCTGCTCGTCGAGCGCGGGCTCAAGCAGGCGCGCACCGGCCGCGCGTTCCTCACCAAGACCGTCCCCGGCATGGTCGCCGACCCCGACCTGCGCGCCAAGCTGGCCGACGCCGCCGCCCCGGCCGCCGACGCCTTCGACGACCTCGTCGCCTTCCTCGATGGCTTCTCCTGCGGCGGCACCTGGCGCATGGGCGAGCACCTCTACAGCACGCTGCTGCGCGAGCGCGAACTGCTCGGCTACGGCGCCGCCGAGCTGCACGAGAAGGGCAAGGCCGCCTGGGACTCCCTCGACGAGCGGATGCGCGAGGTGTCGGTGCGCGTCAACGGCTCCCAGGACTGGCGGGCCGCCATGGAGACGCTGATGGACGACCACCCGGCGACCCTGGAGGAGATGCGCGCCGAGTACGAGGCCGAGACGCTGCGCGCCCGCGACTTCGTCCGCGACCGCGACCTCGTCACCTTCCCCGAGGGCGAGGAGTGCCTGGTCCTGCCGTCGGCCGTCTACAGCCGGCCCGTCCTGTCGGTGGCCCACTACCTGGCCCCGCCGCCCCTCACCAGCTCACGCACCGGCGTCTTCTTCGTCCCGTACACGCCCGACGGGTTCACCCCCGAGCAGGTACGGCAGCGCCTGCGGACCAACAGCCGGGCCCAGATGCCCTCGATCGCCGTGCACGAGGCGTACCCGGGGCACCACTGGCACCTGTCGCACATGGCGGCCAACCCGCGCGCGGTGCGCAAGGTGTTCAGGACGCCGTACTTCAGCGAGGGGTGGGCGCTCTACGTCGAGAAGCTGCTGCACGAGCAGGGCTACTTCGACACGTCCGCGACCGAGCTGGCCCACCTCGACTGCCGGATCTTCCGCGCCGCCCGCATCGTCGTCGACACCGCGCTGCACTGCGACGACATGACGATCGAGCAGGCCGAGACGTTCATGGCCACCAAGGCGTCGCTGTCGCCCGGCACCGCCCAGGGCGAGGTCAACCGCTACTGCGCCTGGCCCACGCAGGCTCCGTCCTACCTGACCGGGGCGATCGAGATCGACCGCATCCGGGAGTCGTACCAGGGGTCGCTGAAGTCCTTCCACGACCGGATCGCGGGCTCCGGCGGGCTGCCGCTGGGGCTGGCGGAGATCGCGGCTAACGGCGCGGGAACCGCGGCGGGTTGAGCGCGCGCTCGACCACGGCGGCGAGCTGGTCCTCGGTGAGGACGGCGGGCCTGCCCACGCCGAGGCCGCGCACGTAGACCTCGCACAGCCACTCCAGCAGGCGGGCCGCCTCGAACGCCTCCTCCAGGGTCGCGCCGATGGTCACGCCGCCGTGGTTGGCCATCAGCGCGGCCCGCTTGCCCGCCAGCGCCTCGCGCACGCCGGCGGCCAGCTCGGGCGTGCCGTAGGTGGCGTACGGGGCGACCTTGACCGTGCCGCCGAGCGTCAGGGCGTTGTAGTGCACCGGCGGCAGCTCGGTCATCGTCGTGGCCACCACGGTGCCGAACATCGAGTGGGTGTGGACGACGGCCCGCGCGTCGGTCGTCTCGTAGATCGCCAGGTGCATGGGCGTCTCGGAGGACGGCTGCAGCTCGCCCTCCAGCAGGAATCCCTCGACGTCGACGACCGGGCACATGTCGGGGGTGAGCCGGTCGAGCGCCGCCCCGGACGGCGTCACCGCGACCCGGTCGCCGTCGCGCACACTCAGGTTGCCCGACGTGCCGATGACCAGGCCGAGCTCGACGGCCCTGCGGCCGTAGGCGCACAGCTCCTCGCGCAGGTTCATGCCCGGCAACCTAGTCGGTCGTCCGACTTACGGCTAGAGCTGGTCGACGAACTGCAGGAGCAGCCGCTCCAGGTCCACCCGGCGCAGCCGCTCGGGGTAGAGCAGCAGGTGCAGGCTGAGCCCGTCGACCAGGGCGAGCAGCTGCTCGGTCACGTCGTCGAGGTTGGCCTCGGTGGTCAGCTCGCCCGCGAGCCTGGCCTGGGCGAGCAAGGCGCGCACGGCGGTGCGCAGCTCGGCGGCCTCGGCCCGCTGCACGTCGGCCAGGAGCTCGGAGGCCAGGCTGCGGCTCCAGAAGCTCACCTCCAGGCGCGTCTCCTGGGTGCGCTCGGCGTCCAGCGGCAGGTTGTCGAGCAGCAGCTCGCGCAGCGCGGCCAGCCCGGACACGCCCTCGACCTTGCGCGCCAGGCGCTCGCGGATGCGCTGGTGCGACTGGCGCAGCGCCGAGAGCAGGATCTCGTCCTTGTCGGTGAAGTAGTGCGCCAGGACGCCGTTGGAATAGCCGGCCTCCTTGGCGATCGCGCGGGTGGTGGCGGCGTCGATGCCGTCCCTGACGATCACCCGGCGGGCCGCCGACAGCACCTCGCGGCGGCGCTGCTCATGGTCGACGATCTTCGGCATGGGCCCCTCCTTCGTCCCGTCCCCAGCATATTGACTTTTTATTCGGACGTCTGTCTATTTAGTCCATGACCGTCGTCACGGTCGGCGTGCACATCGTCGACATCCTCGCCAGGCCCGTCGAGCGCATCCCCGACGGGCAGGACACCGTCCTGGTCGACCAGATCAGGCTGACCGCCGCGGGCGCCGCCGCCGGGACCGCCGTCGACCTGGTCAAGCTGGGCCACGAGGTCGTCTCGATGGGCGCCGTCGGCGACGACGAGCTCGGCGACTTCCTGATCGCGACCATGACCAGGCGCGGCGTGGACGTCACCCGGCTGGCGCGCCGGCCCGGCGAGCAGACGGCCGCCTCCATCCTGCCGATCAGGCCCGACGGCGGCCGGCCCAGCTTCCACGTGCCCGGCGCCAACCTCGGTCTCACGCCCGCCGACCTCGACACTGAGGCGCTGCGCGCCGCCCGCGCGATCCATCTCGGCGGCGTGGACGTGACGTTCGGCCTGGGCGACCCGGCGTTCTTCGCGCTGCTCGACGAGGTGCGCGCCGGCGGCACGATCGTCACGATGGACCCGCTGTCGGAGATGGCCGACCTGCTCGGCCCGGCGCGGGCCTTCCTGCCGCACGTCGACTACGTGCTGCCCAACGACGCCCAGGCGCTGCTCATGACCGGCGAGCGCGACGTGCGGGCCGCCGCCGCCGCGCTGCTGGCCGACGGGCCGCGCGGCGTCCTGGTGACGCTGGGGGCGGGCGGCAGCCTCGTCGTCACCGCCGAGGCCGACGAGCTCGTCCCGGCGCTCGACACGCCCGTGGCCGACACCACGGGCTGCGGCGACGCGTACTGCGCGGGCTTCATCACCGGCCTGCTGCACGGGCGGGACGTGCGCACGGCGGCCCGCTGGGGCACCGCGGCGGCGGGCCGCGTCGCCACCGGGCTCGGCTCCGACGCCGGCCTCAAGGACCTCGACTCGACCCTGGCCCTCCTCACCTGAAGGAAGCTCCATGACTGACGCCGAACTCCGGCAGCGGGCGCTGAAGGTCGTCCCCGGAGGCATGTACGGGCACCTCAACGCGGCCATCTTCGCCCCGGGCTACCCGCAGTTCTTCGAGCACGGCGAGGGCTGCCGGCAGTGGGACGCGGACGGGCGCGAGTACATCGACTTCATGTGCAGCTGGGGCCCCGTCGTGCTGGGCCACCGGCACCCGCGCGTGGAGGAGGCCGCGGCGAGGCAGCTCGCCCGCGGCGACTGCCTCAACGGGCCGGGGCCGATCATGGTGGAGCTGGCGGAGCTGCTGGTCGACACCGTGCCGAGCGCCGACTGGGCGATGTTCTCCAAGAACGGCACCGACGCCACCACCCAGGCGCTCATGGTCGCCAGGGCCGCCACCGGGCGCGCCAAGGTGCTCATGGCGCACGGCGCCTACCACGGCGCCGACCCGTGGTGCACGCCCTCCACCGCGGGCACGACCCCGAACGAGCGGGCCGACCTCGTCGAGTTCGCCTACAACTCGCTGGAGTCGCTGGAGGCCGCCGCGGCCACCGTCGAGGGCGACGTGGCGGCGATCATCGTGACGCCGTTCAAGCACGACTCGTTCGAGGACCAGGAGCTGGTGGAGCCCGCGTTCGCGCGCGGCGCGCGGGCGCTGGCCGACCGGCTCGGGGCCGCGCTGGTGATCGACGACGTGCGGGCCGGGTTCCGGATCGACCTGCGCGGGTCATGGGAGCCGTACGGGGTCAGGCCCGACCTGACGGCCTGGTCGAAGGCGATGGCCAACGGCTACCCGATCGCCGCCGTGACCGGGACCGACGCGCTGCGCGGCGCGGCGCAGTCGCTGTACTCGACGGGGTCGTTCTGGTTCTCGGCGGTGGCCATGGCGGCGGCCAAGGCCACGATCGAGACGCTGCGCGACACCTCCGGCATCGCCCACATGGAACGGACCGGGACCCTGCTGCGCGAGGGCCTGTACGCGCAGGCCACGGCGCACGGGTTCACCGTGAGGCAGACCGGGCCGGTGACGATCCCGTGGCTGAGCTTCGACGGCGACGCCGACCTGTCCACGGCCCTGTACTGGAGCGACGCCTGCCTGCGCCACGGGGTCTACGTGCACCCGTGGCACAACTGGTTCATGTCGGCCGCCCACACCGACGAGGACGTGGCCCGCGCCCTGGAGGGCACCGACCTGGCCTTCGCCGAGACCCGCGCGCACCTAGAGGCGACCGCGCGACTCTGAGGCGGCCCACTCGAACACGCCCCTGGCCATCAGCGACGCCTCCCGCGCGGCCCTGGCGGCGAAGACCTCGGCGCGCACCCGGTGCACGCCCGTGTCGTCCGGAGCGGCCTGCGCGGCCATCTCGGCCAGATGGCCCGCCAGGCGGTCGTCGCCGTCCGAGAGGGCCTTTAGAGCCGCGTCCGCGAGCACCTGGGGGCCGCCGGACAGCTCCGCCACCGCCTTGGCCAGGACGGCGTCCGGGGCGGGCTTGAGCCGGGCCGGGTTGCCGTCGTACCAGCCGCCGTAGAGCCGCCACAGGTTGCGCACCACGAACTCGGGCTCGTCGTAGCGGGCCCGCAGGTACGGCCGGTCGGCCAGGTGGGCGGGCGGCCGTACGGCCTGGACGATGTCGTCGAGCCGGACGCCCGCGTTGAGCAGGTCGAGCGTCTGGGCGACCAGCGACTCCAGCCACTCGGCGGTCTCCAGCAGCGCCTGCCGGACGCGGCCGCGGCCGAAGACCGGCGCGCCGTGGCCGGGCAGCATGATCTCGGCGTCCAGGGCGGCCATCCGGCGCAGCGCGTGCGCCCACTCGCGCGGGTAGCGCTGCGCCTTCTGCGGGTTGCCGCAGTTGGGCGTCACCCAGACGAACAGGTCGCCGGGCAGCAGCAGCCGGTGTTCGGGCACGTAGGCGACGGTGGCGTCGTCGGTCTCGCCCTTGGCGTGGAACAGCTCGAAGGTGAGCCCGCCGAGCCGCACGGTGAGGGCGTCACGGTAGGTGACGTCGGGATGGCGGTAGGCGGTGGGCCAGCGCAGGTTGGTTGCCTGGAACTGCCGCTGATTGATGACCGCATTGTAACCATTAGTGAGCAAATATCGTTGGAATCGGTCCAGCACCGCCTCGTGGGCGTACACCGTCGCCCTGGGGCCCGACTCCTCGAAAGGCCCGGTTCCGAAGACGTGGTCGATGTGCCCGTGGGAGTAGAACACCGCGGACAGCGGCGCCCGGCTCCACGCCCGGACGTCCTCGTGCAGCCTGCCCGCCGAGAACGGGCTGCCGGTGTCGAACAGCGCCAGCGAGCCCTCGGTCTCGAAGGCGGTCACGTTGCCGAAGCCGGACCACCACCCCAGGCCATCGCCTATATTGACGACACCCCGGCCACCCTGTCCCATGTCCACGATGCTGTCGTCGGCGTCGCCGCGCCAGACCCTGTCCGCGTACTCCTCGATCATGCGGACCACTCTGCTTCTAGAATCCGGTTCTAGGCAAGGGATCACGGCAAGGTCACGTCTCGATTGCACCCTCTTGACGCGTATCCAGGTGCGTTCGTACGTTCGGGCGCACGTTTAGGAAACTTTCCTAATTCGGTCCCTTCTCTTCAGGAGCCCCCCATGACCCACCCGGGAGAGATCACGCGGCGCCAGCTTCTGCGCCGGATCGGCCTCACCGCGTTCGTCGCAGGTCCCGGCGCGGGACTGCTGAGCGCTTGCGCGACGGCCGGCGGGGGCGGTACCCCGTCTTCTGCGGCCCCCGCCACGACGCTGGCGGCCTCGGCCGACCCGAAGAACCCCTTCGGCGTCGACCCGAACAAGCCGCTCGAGGTAACGATCTTCAGCGGCGGCTACACCGACGCCTACGCCAAGGAGATCCACGAGCCGCTGTACAAGAAGGCGTTCCCCGGTGCCACGATCAAGCACAACGCCACCCAGCAGATCGGCATCCAGCTCCGCCCGCGCTTCGTCAGCGGCGACGCGCCGGACGTGATCAACAACTCCGGCCCCGAGTCGATGGACCTCGTGGCGCTCGCCGGCCAGGGCCACCTGGCCGACCTCACGGTGCTGTTCGACGCGCCCTCCTACGACGACCCGAGCAAGAAGGTCCGCGACACGGTCACCCCGGCCGTGATCACCAACGCCAAGATCGACGGCAAGGACCTGGTGCTCAACTACACCGTGTCCCACCGGGCCCTGTGGTACAACGCCCGGCTCTTCGAGCAGAAGGGCTGGACCGTGCCGAAGACCTGGGCCGAGTTCACCGCCCTGGGCGAGCAGGCGAAGAAGGAGGGCATCGTCCTGTTCGCCTACCCCGGACAGGTCGGCCCGTACTACCAGACGTGGAACATGCTCTACACGGCCGCCAAGATCGGCGGCAACCAGGTCATCATCGACATTGACAACCTCGTCGACAACGCCTGGCTCGCCGACCCGGTCAAGAAGGCCGTCGCCGCCTGGGTCGACATCCAGGCGAAGTACGGCGACAAGGCGTACTTCGGCCTCGACCACACGCAGACGCAGGTCAAGCAGCTCCAGAACAAGGTGCTGTTCTACCCGACCGGCTCGTGGATCGAGAACGAGATGGTCAAGGACATCCCGGACGACTTCGAGTACGCCATCGCCCCCATCCCCGACGTGACCCCCAGCGACGTCATGCCGTACGGCGCCATCCAGGTCGGCGTGGGCGAGAACTTCGTCGTCGGCGCCAAGGGCAAGAACCCCCAGGGCGGCCTCGAGTACCTGCGCATCATGCTGTCGAAGGAAGGCGCCAAGGGCTTCACCCAGAAGACCCAGAACCTCACCGTCGTCAACGGCGCCGCCGAGGGCGTCGACCTGCCCGCCGCGCTCCGGAGCGCCGCCAAGGCCCAGGACGCCGCCGGTCAGAACATCATCACCGACGCCCGGTTCGAAGGCTGGTACAAGGAGCTCTTCGACTACGCCACCGAGCAGATGAACGTGGTCATGGCCGGGCGCAGCACCCCCGAGGAGTTCTGCGTCAACGTGCAGAAGAAGGCCGACGAGATCAAGAAGGATTCGAAGGTCTCCAAGCAGACGCGGAGCGAATAGTTCGATGGAGCGGCTGCGCAAGTACGGATTCATTGCCGGGTTCCTGATCGTCCCCGTCGTCCTCTACTCGGTCTTCGTGATCAGCCCGTACATCCAGGCATTCCAGATCTCGCTGACCGACTGGGACGGGTACGCGGCGAGCCCGGCCTACGTGGGACTGGAGAACTTCGCCAAGCTCTTTGACGACGACGCGTTCTGGCAGGCGTTGCGCAACCACGGGATCCTGCTGCTGGTGCTGCCGCTCGCGACCATCGTCATCGCGCTGTTCTTCTCCTTCCTCATCAACCTGGGCGGAGGGTCGCACGGCGCGGGGATGCGCGGCATCTGGGGGTCGAAGTTCTACCGCGTCGTGTTCTTCTTCCCCCAGGTGCTGGCCGTGGCCGTGGTCGGCGTGCTCTTCAGGGCCATCTACCGGCCCGACGAGTACGGCGTCGTCAACGGGGTGCTGATCAAGCTGGGCTTCGACCCGGTGGGCTGGCTCGTCGAGCCGAGCATCGCCCTGTGGGCGGTCATCGCGGTGATGGTCTGGCAGGCCGTCGGCTTCTACGTGGTGCTGTTCTCGGCGGGCATGGCGGCCATCCCGAAGGACTACTTCGAGGCGGCCGCCCTCGACGGGGCCGGCCGGTTCCGGCTGTTCTTCTCCATCACGCTGCCCCTGCTGCGCGACACCGTCCAGGTCGGCTGGGTCTACCTGGGCATCGCCGCGTTCGACGGCTTCGCCCTGATCCAGGTGCTCACCGGTGACAAGGGCGAGCCCGACGGCACCACGCACGTGCTGCCCGTGCAGATCTGGAAGACCGCCTTCAACTACAGCGAGTACGGATACGCCTCCGCGATGGGCGTGGCGCTGTTCTTCCTCACGGTCACGTTCGCGGTGCTGACGCTGCGCACCACCCGGCGCGAAAGGATCGAGTTCTGATGGCCACGCGTCGTCGCCGCCTGTCGAGGCCCCGGCCGAGCCTGCTCAGCGGGCTGTCCCACGTCGCGCTGGTCATCTGGGCGCTGCTGATCATCCTGCCGCTGCTGTGGACGTTCCTGGCCTCGTTCAAGAACAACGCCGAGATCTTCGGCGACGCGCTGCAACTCCCGCAGGCGCTGCGGTGGGAGGCGTGGGGGCGGGCCTGGGACAAGGCCCACGTCGGGCGCTACCTGCTCAACACGGTGATCGTGGTCTTCTTCAGCACGCTGGGCACGATGGTGTTCGGGTCGATGGCCGCCTACGTGCTGGCGCGCTACCGGTTCCCCGGCAACCGGCTGATCTACTACTTCTTCGTGGCGGGCATGGCGTTCCCGGTGTTCCTGGCGCTCGGGCCGCTGTTCTTCGTGGTGCAGCAGGTCGGCCTGCTCTACACGCACACGGGCCTGGTGCTGGTCTACATCGCCTACTCGCTGCCGTTCACGGTCTTCTTCCTGGCCGCCTTCTTCCGCGGGCTGCCGGAGTCGGTGGCCGAGGCGGCCAGGATCGACGGGGCCTCCCATACGCGGACGTTCTTCCAGATCATGGTGCCGATGGCCAAGCCCGGCCTGATCAGCATCACCATCTTCAACGTGCTCGGCCAGTGGAACCAGTATCTGCTGCCGCTCGTGCTCGTCGCCCGCGACGAGGAGGACTGGGTCATCACCCAGGGCATCGCCAGCATCTCCACGCTGGCGGGCGCCGACGCCGACTGGCCGAGCCTGTTCGCCGCGCTCAGCATGACGATCCTGCCGGTGCTCGTCGTGTACGTCATCTTCCAGCGCCAGATCCAGTCGGGGCTCGGCGCGGGGGCGCTGAAGTAACGTGGCCTCATGGACGTCGAGCAGAAGCTGCGCGAGCTGCCCCGGTGGCGGCGCGAGGGTGACGAGATCAGGCGCACGGTCAGCGCGCCCGACTTCCCCACGGCCATCCGGATCGTCGACGAGATCGCGGTCCGGGCCGAGGAGCTCAACCACCATCCCGACATCGACATCCGCTGGCGCGACCTGCACCTCGCGCTGACCACGCATGATCAGGGCGGCCTCACCGAGCTCGACTTCACCCTGGCCGCCCTGATTGACGACATCGCCGCGAAACACGGTGCGTAGCCGAGCGGCTACTGGTTAGAGTGGTGCCCTCGCCGAGCCCGGACCGTACGGGCTCCCGGACCGGGGGATCTCCATGCGCGTGCCCGCACTCCTGCTCGTCCTGCTCGCGGCCGGTTGCGCGGGCTCCCCGCCGCAGCTCGCGCACGCCCCCGACCCCGGCGACGTGCGCCTGACCGGCGGCGGCGAGCTCACCGACGGCGACACCGCCGCCATCGCCTACGACCGCAAGCTCGTCCCGGCCGGCGCGCAGGCCAGCGTCACCGCCGAGTCCACCGGCGGGCAGACGCTCACCTCCCTCGTCGTCGAGGGGCTGCTGCCGACCCGCCCCTACGGCGCCCACCTGCACACCAAGCCCTGCGGCAAGACCGGCGAGGACGCCGGCCCCCACTACCAGCACGAGCCCGGCCAGGCCAGCGTGCGCAACGAGGTGTGGCTCGACTTCACCACCGACAGCTCGGGGGCAGGCCGCGCCACGGCGCGCAACGCCTGGTCGCTCGACTCCGGCAGGCTGCCCGGCTCCCTGGTGATCCACGCCCGTCACACCACGTCCTCGGGCCCCGACGCGGGCGCGGCGGGCGACCGGCTGGCCTGCGTGACGCTCAAGTGAGCGCGTGACGGCGCCTGATCACGACCGTGACCACGGCGATGAGCGCCACGCCCAGCGGGAGCGCGCCCAGCACCAGCGCCTGACGCCACACGCCGCGCGCCCCGGTCGGCAGCACCCGGTCACCGGCCGGCGTCAGCGCGGCGGGGAAGACCTCGCCCGCCTCGGCGTCCGGCACGGTGGCGACGACGATCGGTGCCTTCGACCGGTCGTCGAACACGAAGGACGCCCGGCAGTCGTAGCGCCCCTGGCCCAGGGCCTGGCACGACACGACCGTCGCGGTGCCGGGCGTCCCGGCGTGGCCGAGCGCCACCTTCAGCTCCGGCAGAGAGACCAGGACGACGGTGGCCGCCAGCCAGATCAGCAGGGCTCCCGGGATCAGCAGCCCCAGCAGCCGCCCGGCGACCGCCGGGGTGGTGGTGGGTTCCGTGGTGAGTTCCGTGGTGAGTTCCGTACGTGACACGCCGCCCACCCTGCCGCCGGGCGCTTGGAATTCACCTGCATACCGCTGACCTCGTCGCGGCCCCGGTCAGGAGTGGCCGGCGGGGATGGTGCCGAGCCGGCCCGCCTGGAAGTCCTCGAAGGCCTGGACGAGCTCGGCGCGGGTGTTCATGACGAACGGGCCGTAGTGGGCGACCGGCTCGCCGATCGGCGCGCCGCCCAGCACGATCACCTCCAGCGTGTCCTTGGCGGTCAGCGTGATGCTCTCGCCGTCGGTGGTGAGGCCGGGCCGGTTGCCGAAGCCGTTGAACACCGCGAGCTGGCCGCCGTGCAGGGGCCGCCGGTCGGCGCCCGCCGTGCCGCGCCCCGACAGGGCGTAGGCCAGCGCGTTGAAGTCCTTGCGCCACGGCAGCGTGAGCCGGCCGCCGGGGCTGATCGTGGCGTGCAGCAGCGTGATCGGCGTCTGCGTGCTGCCGGGGCCGGAGTGACCGGCCAGGTCGCCGGCGATCAGGCGCACCAGCGCGCTGCCGTCGTGGCTGCTGAGCAGCACCACGGACGAGCGCCCGATGTCCTGATATTTCGGCGCGGTCATCTTCTTGGCGCCGGGCAGGTTGACCCACAGCTGGATGCCGTGGAACAGCCCGCCCTGCTGCACCAGCCACTCCGGCGGCGCCTCCTTGTGCAGGATGCCGGCCCCGGCGGTCATCCACTGGGTGTCGCCGTTGGTGATCGAGCCGCCGCCTCCGTTGGAGTCGAGGTGGTCCATCACCCCGTCGATCATGTACGTGACCGTCTCGAAGCCCCGGTGCGGATGCCAGGGGGTGCCCTTGGGCTCACCGGCCGCGTAGTCGACCTCGCCCATCTGGTCCATCATCACGAACGGGTCCAGGTAGGCGGGCTTGATCGCGGCCAGCGCCCGGCGCACCGGGAAGCCCTCGCCCTCGAAGCCGCTGGGCGCCGTCTCGACGGCCAGCACCTTGCGCTGCGGCGTCCCGGCCACCGGCTCGGGCAGGCGGGGGAGGGTGAGGAGGTTGTCGACGGTCACGGCGGGCATCTCGGGCTCCTTACGGCCGGGGATCGTGCTCCGGTCAACCCAGTTTAGTTTTCAACTATTCCACCATGAGCCTGAACGCGCCCCGCGCCAGCGCCAGGAGCTCCTGGCCCGTCCGGTCGTCGTCGAACGGCGCGCCCGGGTTCACCGCCATGAGCGTCACGACGTACGTCCTGCCGTCCCTGGTGGTGGCGCTGAAGCTCATGTCGAGCAGCCCAGGCTCCGAGCCGCCCTTGTACCAGGCCGCCCGCCACCGGTCCGCCGGCAGCCCGAGCCCGGCGTCGTTCGCCGACATGATCTCGCCGATCCGGCCGTCGTCCAGCTTCGCCAGCCCCGCGTGGGCGCGGCAGACGTCCATCGGCGAGGCGAACCACTCGATCGTGTCCAGCTCGCGCGGCCGCTGCCACCCGGCGATCTCCCGCAGCGGCACCTTCGCCACCACGTCCGCCAGGAACGCGCGCCTGCCCCGGGTGTCCTCGGCCAGATAGCGCTCGGCCAGCTCCGGATAGCGGGCGCCCTTGAGCGCGAACAGCTCCCTGGTGGTCAGCAGCGGCTCGTTGCGCCGCTCGTGCCCCTTCGTCCAGGCGCGCATCGTCCGCTCGACCGCCCGCCGGCCCGCCCGGTGCACGAGCAGGTCCGTGGCCGTGTTGTCGCTGATCGAGATCATCAGCTTGGCGGCCTCCAGGACCGTCACCTTGCTGCCGTCGGGCAGGTCCTGCAACCGGCCGGTCGGCAGGCTCTTCAGCTCCGGCGTGATCGTCAGCTTCGTGTCCCAGCGGTAGGCGCCCTTCTTGATCTGCGCGGCCACCGTGCCGAGCACGAACAGCTTGACCATCGACCCCAGCGGCCGGCGCACGCCCGTCGCGACGCCCCGCACCGGACGGCAGGACCGGCCGGTGACCTCGGCCGCGACGAACCCGGTGCGCGGCGCGACCGCGCGCAGCCGCCGCTCCAGCTCGCCCCAGCTCGCCGGCGTGGGCCGCGGCTCGGGCGGCTCGGCCAGCAGCAGCCCGCTGATCAGCCCGGCGCCGTTCACGCCGAGCGTCAGCAGGTAGCGCCTGCCGCCCAGGTCCACGGCGGCCACGAGCGCGCCCGCGTGCTGGACGTGCACCGAGCGCACCTGGATGCCCTTGTAGGCGGCCAGCGCCTCGTTGATCCGCTCGGCGGGGACCGCGGCGAGGAACTCGGGGGCGAAGCGCGCCTCCAGCTCGGCCTGCCCGATCGGCGTCCGCGTGGCGGCGTCCAGCACCCAGCGCAGCGCGTCGCCCAGCGGCGTGTCCGGGATCTCGGCGCCCGCGACCCGGGCGATGCCGGCGTAAGAGACGGGCACGGCTTGGGCGGGGACGGTCAGGGCGGGGACGGCCAGGGCGACGGCGCAGGCGACGGCAGCCAGGCTTCGTGCCGGGTGGTTCATGAGGAAGATCCCTTCCGCTCGACGGATCTCCAGCAAAACGCGGACCGGCCCGCCCGGCCCACCGTGCGGGCCACCGTCCCGGCGGTGCGGACGGCCGTACGAAGTGTGCGGTCAACCGGATGGACGCCGTCCGGAAGGCTTGTGACGATGGTCGGATATGCGTACCAACCTGGCGGCGGTCCTGGCGGCCGCGACCGCGGCCGTGACGCTGGTGGCGGCCACCGTCGCGACGGGCGGGCCCCTCGCCTCGCAGGCGGCGTTCGTCGCCGTCGGCCTGATCCTCCCGGCGCTCGGCCTGCTGCTCGCCCTCCGGCGGCCCGACGTGCCCTACGGCAGGCTGCTGCTGGCCGCCGCCGTCTGCTTCGGCGTCGGCCTGTCCGGGGTCGCCCTGGCGGACGTCGCGCCGGGGCTCGCCCGGGCGGCCCTCGCCGCGATGGCCGTCTTCTACGGGCTGAGCTGGGTGTACGTGCCGCTGCTGTTCCCGGAGGGCCGGCTGCCGTCGCGGCGCTGGCGGCCCGTCGCCTGGCTCGCCGGGGTCGCGATCGCCCTGCACGCCGCCGGCAACCTGACGGTGTCGTTCCTGCCCGGCCGGCCCATCGACGTGCACGGCCCCGTCCAGTGGGCCGGCGTCTTCGCCTCCGCGGCCGGGCAGTTCACGGTCTGGGTCCTCGGTCACGTGGTGTTCGCCGGGCTCGTGCTCCGCTGGTGGCGCAGCCGCCCGCCCGAGCGGGCCCAGTACGGCTGGATGGCCGCCGGAGCCGCCGCCAACCAGATCGGGATCGTGCTCGGCTACCTGTTCCTGAGCGGCGGCCAGGCCCCGGCGGTCGGCCTGGTCGGCATGCTGGCCGTGCTCGGCGCGCTGCCCGGCGCGATCGTCGTCGCGGTCGCCCGCCACCACCTGCTCGACATCCGCATCGGCCTGCGCGGCTCGCGTCTGCTCCTGGTGTTCGACGTACGGCCGACCGTGGGGGAGGTGCTGTCCGGCCTCGCCCCCGACCTGGAGGACAGCCGGGAACCCGTGGAGCAGCTCGGCCGGCTCGCCGAGGCCGTACGGACCGGCCTGGAGACGCGCTGGGCGGCCGTCACGCTGGCCGACGGCAGGCGGGTGGTGTCCGGGGCCGAGGACGGCCCCGCGGCCCTCACCCTGCCCGTACGGGGCGGCCAGGGGCGGCTCGAATGCGGCCCCCGCGTCTCCGGCCGCCTGACCCGCGAGGACCGGCGCTTCCTGGAAGCGCTCGCCGTGCCCGCCGGGCTCGCCATCCAGAGCGCCGGGCTGGCCACCCGCCTGGTCAACGCCCAGGAGGCCGAGCGGCGGCGCATCGAGCGCAACATCCACGACGGCGTCCAGCAGCAGCTCGTCGCCCTCATCGCCGGGATCGAGCTGGCCCGCGCCACCGGGGGCGGCGCCGCGACCCTCGCCGGCCTGCGCGAACAGGCCCGCCAGACCCTCGCCGACCTGCGCGAGCTGGCCGCCGGCATCCACCCGTCGGCGCTGAGCCAGGGCGGCCTCGTCGAGGCCGTCGAGGAGCGCTGCGCCCGGCTGCCCGTGCCCGTCCACGTCCACGCCGGGCGCGACCTGCGGGCCGAGCGCTTCCCCGACGAGGTCGAGGGCGCGATGTACTTCACCGTGAGCGAGGCCGTGGCCAACGCGCTCAAGCACGCCGCGGCGGCCAGGATAGAAGTGCGGCTGTCCAGGGACGACGGACGGCTCGGCGTGACCGTGGGCGACGACGGCGCCGGCTTCGAGGCCCGGCCCGGCGTGCTCGGCACGCTGACCGACCGGCTCACCGCGCTGGGCGGCGGGCTGCGGGTCGACAGCGAGCGGGGAAAGGGGACACGGGTGCACGCCTGGGTGCCGGTCGATGGGTGAGCCGATCAGGGCCGTCCTGGCCGACGACCACTACCTGGTGCGCGAGGGCACCCGGCGGCTGCTGGAGACCTCCGCCGAGGTCACCGTCGCCGCCGCCGTCGGCGACGCCGACCAGCTCCTCGACGCCGTCCGCAGGCTCCGGCCCGACGTGGTGGTCACCGACATCCGGATGCCCGGAGGGCGGTGGCGGCAGGGCTTCGAGGGCATCGACGCCGCCCACCGCGTGCGCGCCGCCCACCCGGGCGTCGGCATCGTCGTGCTGTCGCAGTACTCCGACGCGCTGTTCGCCCTGGAGCTGTTCAAGCACGGCACCGAGGGGCTGGCCTACCTGCTGAAGGACCGCGTCGGCGACCTCGACGAGCTGCTGGGCGCGATCAGGGCGGTCGCCTCCGGCGGCTCCGTCATCGACCCGAAGGTGGTCGAGGGCCTGATGGCCAGGCACGACGTGCGCGGCGAGCCGGAGTCGCTCACCCCGCGCGAGCGCGACGTGCTGCGCGAGATGGCCCACGGCAGGTCCAACGGCGCCATCGCCAGGGCGCTGCACCTGTCGGTGTCGTCGGTGGAGAAGAACGTCAACGCCATCTTCACCAAGCTCGGCCTGGAGAACAGCGGCGACGTCCACCGCAGGGTCGCCGCCGTCCTGGCCTACCTGCGCCCCTAGCCGAACACCGCGGGAGGCGGCACCGGTGCGAGCACCGCGTCGCCGTCCCTGATGGGCGCGGCCCCGGCGATGAAGTTGACCAGCGCCTCGCCGTGCACGCACCGCGCCTGCGTGAGGCCGCCCGCCGCGCGGCGGGTGAGCAGCTCGACCGGCAGCTCCGTCCGGGAGGCGGCGACGATGAGGTTGCCGAACCGGCGTCCCCGCATCACCCCCGGCTCGGCCAGCAGCGCCACGTGCCGGAACGCGCCCGTCACCGTGGCCAGCAGCCGCCTGGCGAACGCCAGGCCCTTGCCGTCGGCCAGGTTGACCAGCAGCGTGCCCGAAGGGCGCAGCACCCGGGCGATGTCGCCCAGGTATTCCTCGGTGGCCAGCTCCACGGGCATCGTCGCGCCGCTGAAGGCGTCCAGGACCAGCAGGTCGGCCGTGGCGTCCCACACCTTCGCGGTGCCCTCGCGCCCACCGGCCACGATGACCTTCAGCCGGGGCACCGAGCGCAGCGCGAGCTGCTCGCGCACCAGGTCGACGAGCAGCCCGTCGGGCTCGATGACGATGTGCCGCGACCCCGGCCGGGTCGCCGTGACGTAACGGGGGATCGTGCACGCCCCGCCGCCCACGTGGACGCAGCTCAGCTCCCCTTCAGGAAGCAAATCGATGACGTCCGCCATGAGGCGTACGTACTCGAATTCCAGGAATGTGGGGTCTTGTAGGTCGACATACGACTGCGGTACGCCATCCTTGGACAGCATCCAGCCGTCCTGCCTGTCCAGATCCCGGAGCAGTTCGACCTCGCCGAACGTCACCGAATACTGGCCGGGGGCCGGTTCCCGCTGCTGTCCACGTGCCACGCTGATCCCTCCCTGGGAGAACCGTATGCGACGCAGAAGGCTGATTGTGCTCCTCGGGGCGGTTCTCGCGGTGATGGCCGCGGTGGCCTTCGCCGTCGCCGCCGCCGGCGGGGTCAGAGGCAGCGCCGCCGCCACCGCGAAGGCATATTTCGACGCCTGGCGGGCGGGTGACGTCGGGACGATGAGCCGGCTGGTCGACCGGCCGCCGGGCGACTTCCGGGAGCGGCACCGGGCGATGGACGCCGAGCTCGGCGTCACCGGCCTGGAGTTACGCCCCGCGCCGGTGAAGAGCACCGGCGAGGAGAGCGCGGAGGCGCCGTTCAGCGGGGTGCGGACGCTGGACGAGCTGGGCGAGTGGCCGTTCGACGGGGTGCTGCGGCTGGCCGTGCGCGACGGGGAGTGGAAGGTGCTGTGGGCCCCGGAGACGCTGCACCCGGTGCTCAAGGGCGGCGCCACGGTGGAGCTGACCGACTTCGAGGGGCCGGCGGTCGAGCTGGTCACCCGGGAGGGCGATCCGATCCCGCGCGACAGTCACGTGGAGTCGTACCTGGCCAGGCTGCGGCCCGAGTTCGGGGACGTGAACCTGGGGCTGGCGCTGGTGGCCAAGGAGCCGGGCGGGGCCGAGCGGCGGCTGCTGACCGCCGAGCCGAAGCCGAACGTCGTGCGCCTCACGCTGTCGCGCCCCGTCCAGGCCGCCGCCGCGCGGGCGCTGGACGGCGTGGAGAACTCCTCGATCGTCGTGCTGCGTCCCGGCACCGGGGAGGTGCTGGCGGTGGCCGACCGGCTCAAGGACAACTACAGCGCCTTCCACGACATGTTCCCGCCCGGCTCCACGTTCAAGACGATCGTGGCCGCCGCGCTGCTGAAGTCCGGGCTCCAGCCGGGCTCCCCGGTGCCGTGCCCGGCCAGGTACGCGATCCCGGGCCACCGCGGCTTCGACAACGACGGGGAGAGGGACCGGGGCGTGGTCTCCTTCGCCGACGCGCTCGCGTACTCCTGCAACACCACGTTCGTCCAGCAGGGCACGACCCGGCTCGACGCCGAGGAGCTGCGTGAGACGGCGCTGGAGTGGGGGTTCGGGCGCAGCATGCCGACGGGCGCGCAGGGCGCGTGCGGCTCGATCGAGGACCCGCAGACGCCCGACGACGCCGGCGCGAACATCATCGGCCAGGGCAAGGTGCTGGCCACACCGCTGTGCATGGCGGCGATCGCCGCCGCCGTGCAGGACGGCACGCTGCGCTCGCCCCGGCTGCTCGCCGAGAAGGAGGTGCGCCGGATCGACGGCCCGCCGCATCCGCCGGCGCCGATGGACTCGACGGTCGTGGCGGGGCTGCGGCAGATGATGCGGGCCGTCGTGGACCACGGCACGGCCAGTGGCGCGGGGCTGCCGCCGGGGGTGGCGGGCAAGACGGGGACGGCCGAGGTGCAGGGTCAGCGGCCGCACGCCTGGTTCATGGGATTCACCGACGACCTGGCGTTCTGCGTCTTCGTCAGGCACGGCGGATCGGGCGGCTCGGCGGCGGTGCCGATCGCGGTCCGCTTTCTCAACGGTCTCTAACCTACGGTACCGTAGGTTTCATGACGACGATCACCGTAAAGCCCCGGTTGCGCGGTTGGTTGCACGCGGGGGCGCTGCCCGTGACCCTGCTGGGCGGGTTCGCGCTCGTGGCGCTCGGCCCCACGCTCCAGGCCCGTCTCGCCGCCGCCGTCTACGCGATCACCTCGGGGCTGCTCTTCGGCATCTCGGCCACCTACCACCGCAGCACGCTCGGCCCCCGGCTGGCGGAGGTGCTGCGGCGCTGCGACCACGCGAACATCTACCTGATCATCGCGGGCACCTACACGCCGTTCGCGCTGCTGGCGCTCGACGGGGCCGCCCGGGTGGCGGTGCTCGGCGTGATCTGGGGCGGGGCGCTGGCCGGGGTGCTGTTCAGGGTGCTGTGGATGGGCGCGCCGCGCTGGCTCTACACCGTGCTCTACCTGGCGCTCGGCTGGACCGCGATCTTCGTGATGCCGCAGCTCCTGGAGGGCGCGGGGGTGGTCGCCGTGGTGCTCGTCGCCGTCGGCGGCGTCTTCTACAGCGCCGGCGCCGTCGTGTACGGGCTGCGCCGGCCCGACCCGTCGCCGCGCTGGTTCGGCTACCACGAGGTTTTCCACGCCTTCACGCTGGCCGCCTACCTGGTGCAGTACATTGCGGTGTCGATCGTGGTCTATTCACAGTGATTTGACCGCATGCGGGGCTATCCGGGAGTCGATCCTGGACAGCAGAGCGGAATGGAACGACTCGCAAGCACCTGGTGGCTGGTGCTCATCCGCGGCATCGCGGCGATCCTCTTCGGCATCCTCGCGCTGATCTGGCCGGGCATCACGCTGCTCGTGCTGGTGGTCTTCTTCGGCGCGTACGCGATCGTCGACGGGATCTTCTCGATCTTCTCCGGGTTCCGGCACGGGGCGCGGTCGCGGGCGTGGCCGATCTTCATCGGCGTCGTCAGCGTCCTGGCCGGCATCGTGGCCCTGGTGTGGCCCGGCATCACCTCGCTGGCACTGCTGTACGTGGTCGCGTTCTGGGCGATCTTCCACGGGATCGCCGAGATCGTGGACGGGATCCAGCTCCGCAAGGTGATCGACAACGAGTGGATGCTCATCGTGGGCGGCATCCTGTCGGTGATCTTCGGCGTCCTGCTGCTGATCTGGCCGGGGGCGGGCCTGCTCACGCTGGCCTGGCTGATCGGGATCTTCGCCATCCTGTACGGCATCGCGATGGTGGCTCTGGCGTTCCGGGTGAAGAACCTCGCGCCGAAGGCCCATCATCCGTAAATCTTACGTATATATCGGGATGAAGGCGGGAAATGTACAGCATGTCCGGCTCATTGTGGAGGAGACATGGACGTACACGCCCGCCTCGCCCGCCACCTGCTCGTCGACGGTTACCGGCTCGTCCTCGACCTGGAGCTCAGCCAGGGCTCCTGGCTGGTCGACGCCCGCGACGGCCGCCGCTACCTGGACTTCTACACGTTCTTCGCATCCGCGCCCCTGGGCGTGAACCCGCCCTTCGACCCGGACTTCACCCGCCTGCTCGGCCAGGTCGCCCGGAACAAACCCGCCAACCCCGACATGTACACCGAACACCTGGCGGACTTCGTCGACACCTTCACCCGCGTGTTCGGCGACCCGGCCCTTCCCCACCTGTTCTTCGTCGAGGGCGGCGCGCTGGCCGTCGAGAACGCGCTGAAGACGGCCTTCGACTACAAGAGCCGCCGCAACGAGGCCGCCGGCCGCTCACCCGCGCTCGGCACCCGCGTCCTGCACCTCACCCAGGCCTTCCACGGCCGCAGCGGCTACACGCTGAGCCTGACCAACACCGACCCGGTCAAGACCGAGCGCTTCCCCGTCTTCGACTGGCCCCGCGTGGACGTGCCCGCCATCCACTTCGGCGACGTCGAGGCGGCCGAGGAACGCGCGCTCGCCCAGGCCCGCGCCGCCTTCGAACGCCACCCGCACGACATCGCCTGCTTCATCGCCGAGCCCATCCAGGGCGAGGGCGGCGACAACCACATGCGCGCCGAGTTCCTCCAGGCGATGCAGCGGCTCTGCCATGCGCACGACGCGCTGTTCGTGCTGGACGAGGTGCAGACCGGCGGCGGCACCACCGGCACCCCGTGGGCCTACCAGCAGCTCGGCCTGGAGCCCGACATCGTGGCTTTCGCCAAGAAGGTCCAGGTGGGCGGCATCATGGCGGGCCGCCGGGTCGACCAGGTCGAGGACAACGTGTTCAGGCGCAGCGGGCGGATCAACTCCACCTGGGGCGGCGGGCTGGTCGACATGGTGCGCAGCCGCGGCCTGATGGAGATCATCGAACGCGACCGGCTGATCCCGCGTGCCGCCACCCTCGGCTCGGTCATCCTCGAACGCCTCACCAAGCTGGAGGCCGAGCACCCGGAGACCGTCGCGAACGTGCGCGGCCGGGGCCTGATGGCCGCCTTCGACCTGCCCGACACGGCGGCGCGCGACGCGATGGTCACCGCGCTGCGCGAGGACGCGGGCGTGCTGGTGCTGCCGTGCGGCACCCGCTCGGTGCGGCTGCGCCCGGCGCTGAACATCCCCGAGCAGGACCTGGAGCACGGGCTCGACGCCCTGGCCACCACCCTGGAGGGGTCACTCGCGCGATAACCACAGGCCGATCGCGGTGACGCGCGAGTCCACGCCCAGCTTGGCGTAGATGCGGTTGACGTGGTTCTTGACCGTCTTCTCGCTGAGGAAAAGCCGTTGCGCGATCTGGCCGTTGGACTCGCCCTTCGCGATCAGGTCCATGACCTCGGCCTCGCGCTTGCTCAATGACGTGAACACGCTCTCGAACGCTGCGTCGTCGACTCTCATCCGGCCTCCGGGGCGCGTAGACAGTCAGGTCGCCGAGGGCCCCCGAGCTTCCGGCGTTGGCGGTAGACAGCGAGCATAACTCGCAATGTCGTGATTTGGGGACGATGCCGGAAGAAAACGGCAACGGCCGGTCCTATCGGACCGGCCGTTCGCGTCAGGGTGAGTGAAGGGACTTGAACCCTCGACATCCAGGACCACAACCTGGCGCTCTGCCAACTGAGCTACACCCACCATCGTGCCGCCCGTGAGAACGGCACAGCAAAAGTGTAGCGGTGTTCGGGAGTCTTCACGCCACCCATTAACCGCTGACACGCTCGGCGAGCGTCCGGGCCGTCGCCGAATCGGGCCCGGGCTGCCCCACGAACACGGCCGCACGGTAGTAGCGCAGCTCGCGGATGCTCTCGGTGATGTCGGCCAGAGCCCGGTGACCGCCCTGCTTCTCGGGCGCGGCGAAATAGACCCGCGGATACCACCGGCGGACCAGCTCCTTGATCGACGACACGTCGATCATCCGATAGTGCAGGTAGGCGTCCACCGCCGGCATGTCACGCGACAGGAACGTGCGGTCCGTGCCGATCGAGTTGCCGCACAGCGGCGCCTTCTTCGGCTCGGCGATGTGCCGCCGCAGGTAGTCGAGCACCATGGACTCCGCCTCGGCCAGCGTCACCCCGCCGGCCAGCTCCGGCAGCAGCCCGGACGCGGTGTGCATCTCCCTGACCACCTGCGACATCTGCTCCAGCGACTCCGGCGGCGGCTTGATGACCACGTCGACGCCCTCGTCCAGCTGGTTGAGCTCGCTGTCGGTGACGATGCACGCCACCTCCACGAGCGCGTCGCGCCCGAGATCGAGCCCGGTCATCTCGCAGTCGATCCAGACCAGCAAGTCACTCATTCGTTCTCCTCGCCGCAGCGGCCCGGAGTGACCCGCCCCGCTTGCCTACCCCACCAGCCTAGTGCCACCGGTCAGGCGGGCTTGATAGAGCTGAGCACGTCACCGACCACGTCGGTGCCCAGGTTGTCCGGGACCGAGATGTAGACCAGCGCCGGACGCTCGCCCTCGCCCCGGTCCATCAGCACGACCGCGCCGCTCTCCTTCTTCCACTTGAAGTTCTTCTGCTCCGACACCTTGGTGAAGTCGTACTCGAACTGCACCACCCAGGCGTCCCGGTCACCGATCTTCATGGCCTTGTCGGCGACGATCTTGCTCTCGTGGGGGAGGTCGTAGTAGCGGGCGAAGTCCGCCATCACCAGCTTGGCCGTGGTGCCCAGGCTCGCCGCCCCGGCGTACGGGAAGCGCTCGATCAGCTCACCCGCGTAGATGTTGCCCACCCAGTCGCTCTCACCGTCGAACTTCTCGTGCGCGACCTTGCCCACGCCGCTCGTCCACGACTGGATGGCCGGGTTGGTGCCGTTGATCGAGCTCGCCTCCGGCACCGTCCACCCATCCGGCACCTCGTACGAGAGGCCCGCGATGGGGTCGGTCACCGTGCCGTCCTGCGGCTGCGGGAGCTGGGCCGGGGTCGTCGGCCGATCCGTGGGCTGGTCGGTCGGCGGGTCGGAGGGCCGCTCGCTCGGCGGGTCCTCCGTCTCCGGCAGCGACTGCGTCGGCGAGTCGGTCGGCGCCGCCACCGGCGAGGAGCTGTTGGCCAGGTAGATGCCCGCCACCGCGATCAGCGCCACCACCACCAGCGCCGCCAGGCCGCCGAGCACCCACGGCAGCGGGTTGCTCTGCTTGGGCGGCGGCCCGTAACCGGGACCGGGCAGCGGCGCGCCGCCCCACTGACCGGGCTGCTGCGGGGGCTGCTGGGTCTGCTGGGGCGGTTGCTGCTGCTGCGGCGGGGCCTGCGCGAACTGCGGCTGCTGGCCGTAGGCGAGCGTGGGATTCGCCGGGGCCGACGACCAGTCGGGCTGGCTCTGAGGCTGCTGCGGGCGGCTCTGGGGCTGCTGCGATCCCTGCTCCAGGGGGTGGGTGGCGTCCGTCCACTGGTTGCCGTCCCACCACCGCAACTGAGGGGATCCGTACGGGTCGGGGTACCAGCCCGCGGGGGTCTGCTGGGTCATGCCCGTCAGAGTAGTAAGAACGGCTTTGAGATGCATTGTTGCGCCGTTCGGCACTTGGGCTTCAGCACTTGTACGTGAAAGTCGCCTTGCCGCTGCGCGCCGGGCCCGGCGACAGCACCCGCAGCGTCGACGTCGCCTTCACCGTGCTCTCACCCTGCAACTCCCAGCGCAGCGTCAGGTCGTACGACGTCCTGTCCGCCCGGGTGCGCAGGGTGCCGCGCTCGACCTTCTTCTCCAGGTTCTGGCGCCACTCGTACCGGATCTCGCCCACGCCGCCGTTCGTGGTGATCGTGCCCGTGACGGTCACCACGGTGTCGCAGCCCTGAGTCTTCTTCGGCACGCGCACCGCCACCTCCGACACGGCCAGCTCCGGGCCGCCGCCGTTCAGCCGCAGCCAGGCGAACGCCGCGCCCGCCAGCACCACCGCCAGCACCACCGCCGACAGCGCCGTCCGCCGCCGCCGCGCCCTGCCCCGCCGGCCCGCGCCGCGCCGCCCGCCCGGCCCGTCACGGCCCTCACGCCAGATCCGCTCGGCCGCCGTCTCCGCCGGCGCCCCGACCCCCGGCCCGAACCGCACCTCCCCGTCCCCCTGCCGCCCCGGCCGCGTGGCCACCTCAGCCCCCGGCCGCGTCCCCGCGACGCCGTCCGGGCCTGCGGGAGTACGGGCCTCGGGGACGTGCAGAAGCGTGACGATGTCGCCCTCGTCCCGATCCTCCGGCCCCTGGGCGGCCGGCTGCCGGTACGCCGAGGGCTGGGCGAACACCGAACGGCCGCGCGCCGCCCGGGCCAGGCCGTCCCGGCTGACCGTTCCCGGGGGCAGCTCGGCCAGCAGCAGATCCCGGGCCGCCGCCAGCCCTCTGGTGACCGCCGTGCCCGCCGCCCGTTCGAACAGCGCCGCCACTTGGGGCGCCTCCCTGGTGCTCGAGGCCGCCAGCCCGCGTGCCAGCGACGCCCACCCGGCGGCGTCCCGCTCCGGAGCGGACACCTGGCCCCGGATGGCGTCGGCCAGGCCGCGCTCCGACAGCAGCGCCTCCCCCTCGGCCGTGATCACCACGGTCCCCGGATGCACGGAGCCGTGAGTCACCCCGGCGGCGTGCAGCCCGAGCAGCGTTCGCGCCGTCTCCACCAGCACCGACGCCGCCCCACCGGCTTCCACACCCCCCAACAACGACACACCCCCATCCCCGTACGGGTGGCCGTCCTGAGCGGGGAAACCCCCGAGGGGCTGCCCGCTTTGGGCGGGAGCGTCGCCGTACGGGTGGTTGCCCCGGCCGGGGGCGTCGCCGGACGGGGGGATGGTGAGGAGGGTGGAGAGGGTGGGGGTGACCGCCTGGGCGGTCAGGAGCCACACCTGGTCGCTGGCCGCCACGACGTCCGCCACCGGGATGAGCCCCGTGAGGCCGCCGAGGACGAGGCGGCGGTCGGTGAGGACGGCGGACACGACGCGCTCCCGCACCCCGGGCAGTTCGATGACGCGCGCGTCGAACAGCAGCGCCCCCGCCCGCCGCCCGTCGGGTGAGATCGCGTCGATCCAGTTGCCCAGCTCGGTGATCCACGTGTGCTCGGTCAGCCGGAACCCGGCAATACCGTTTCTCGGACTGCTCATCGCCGTCGCCCCCCGCCGCGTCTTCTAGCGCTTCCTGCGGTGCCGTCCCGCCATGCGGCGTTTCACCGCAAGTGTGACGGGAAGCGCGCCTGTCGTCACGAGCCCGGCCGCGAGCAGTGCCGCGGGGGCCGCCGCTGCCGTGGAGGGCTCGGGGCCGGGGAGTCCGGGCGTGGTCTCGCCGTCGCCCGTGGGCTCTTCGTCCGGGGTGGGGGTCTGGGACGTCGGGGTTCGGGTGGGCGTGGGGCGGGGCGGCCGGGTGGTCGCCTGGGTGGCGGTGGGGGTGGGGG
>NZ_JAHKRO010000098.1 GCF_019396325.1 Nonomuraea ceibae | reverse complement strand
GGCGGGGTCCCAGCCGCCCGCGACGGCGAGCAGGTCGGCGGCCACGTGCCGGCCGCCGACGCGGACGCCGGTGAGCAGGCCGTCGCCGTCGGCGGTGGTCCCGGTGATCACCTGGCCCGCCCCGCCGGGGCGCGGGTCGACGACGGCGGCGATCTCCACCCCGGCCGCCTCCAGGTCGCGGGCCGCCTCGTACCCGGAGTCGGCGCACGCGTACACGACCGCCCGCCGGCCGGGCCGGACCCCGTACCGGTTGACGTAGGCGCGGGCGGCGGAGGCGAGCATGACGCCGGGCCGGTCGTTGCCCGGGAAGGGCAGCGACCGCTCGTGCGCGCCGGTCGCCAGCACGACCTGCGCGGCCCGGAAGTGCCACAGGCGTTCGCCGTCGTGGCGGCGTTCGACGGCGACCAGGTGGTTGTGGTCGTAGTAGCCGATCACGGACGTCCTGGTGAGGACGCGGACCTCGGGCATCCCGGCCAGCCGGCGGGCGGCGCCGCCGGCCCGGTCCAGCGGGTCGCGGCCGTTGAGCAGGTCGCCGCCGAGGCGGGGCTGGTCGTCGGCGAGGATCACCCGGACCCCGGTCCCGGCGGCGGCCAGGGCGGCGGCGAGCCCGGCAGGGCCGCCACCGACGACCAGCACCTCGCAGTGCAGGTACGCCTTGTCGCAGCGGACGGCCCCGGCGGCGGGGCGGGCAGGATCGGAGTGGGCAGGGTCGAGGCGGGCAGGGTCGAGGCGGCCTTTGCCGCGCAGGCTCCACGCCTCAAGCCCGGCGCGCAGCTCGACGGTGGTGGCGGGCAGCATCGGGTCGTCCCCGACGCGGACGAGCGCGTTCGGCTCCTCGGCCCCGGCGGTGAAGACGCCGCGCGGGCGGCCCAGCTCGACGCTGCGCCCGACCACCCGCACCCCGGCGGCCAGCAGCGCGGAGGCGAGCGTGTCGCCGGGATGCCCGTGCAGCGGGCGGTCGTCGAAGCGGAACGGAAGCGTGACGGATCGGTCGATGAGACCGCCGGACGGCAGACGGGTCATGAGGGGGCATCCCGGATCTCGTGGGTGACCGTGTGGCGCTCGACGGTGAACCAGACGCGGCACCCGTGCACGTGGTACCACCGCTCGTGGAACCAGCCCTTGGGGTTGTCGCGCCGGAACACGTACCCGGCCCACTCGTCGTCGGTGAGCTCGGCGGGCGTCCCGGGGTAGGCGACGCCGGCCTGGCCGCCGTAGCGGAACTCGTTCTCGTCGCGGGGTCCGCAGTGCGGGCAGGGGATGAGCATCATCAGTGCGCCACCGCCGCCGCGCCGTGCTCGTCGATGAGCGCCCCGGTGGCGAACCGTTCCAGGGCGAACGGCTCGGCGAGCGGGTGCGGGACGCCGTGCGCGATCGTGTGGGCGTAGACGGAACCGGCGCCGGGGGTGGCCTTGAAGCCGCCGGTGCCCCAGCCGGCGTTCACGTACAGGCCGTCGACCGGGGTGGGGCCGATGATCGGCGAGGCGTCGGGCGACACGTCGACGACGCCCGCCCAGGTGCGCAGCACCCGCACCCGGCTGAAGATCGGGAACAGCTCCAGCGCCGCCGCCATCTGCGCCTCGATGACGTGGAAGGCGCCGCGCTGCCCGTAGGAGTTGCAGGCGTCGATGCCCGCCCCCATGACGAGCTCGCCCTTGTGCGCCTGGCTGACGTACACGTGCACGGCGTTGGACATGACGACGCAGTCGAGCACGGGTTCGAGCAGCTCCGACACGAGCGCCTGGAGGGGGTGGGACTGGAGTGGCAGCCGGAGGCCGGCGTGTCCGGCGAGCACGGAGGTGTGCCCGGCGGCGGCGAGCGCGACCTTGCCGGCCGCGATCCGGCCGCGCGAGGTCCGCACGGCCCTGACCCGGCCGCCGGTGATCTCGAACCCGGTGACCTCGCAGTCCTGGATCAGGTCGATCCCGTACGCGTCGGCCCGGCGGGCCAGCGCCCAGGCGACGTGGTCGTGCTTGGCGATCCCGCCCCGGCGCTGCAACGTCGCGCCGAGCACCGGGTGGCGGGCGCTGCCGGACACGTCGAGGACCGGGCAGAACTTCTTGACCTCGGCGGCGTCGAGCCATTCGGCGTCGATGCCGTTGAGCCGGTTGGCGTTGACCCGCCGCCTGCCCTCACGCACGTCGGCGACGCTGTGGGCGAGATTGAGCACGCCGCGCTGGCTGAACTGCAGGTCGTAGCCGAGCTCGTCGCTCAGCCCCTCCCACAGCCTGAGCGAGTGCTCGTAGAGTGCGGCGCTCTCGTCCCACAGGTAGTTGGAGCGGATGATCGTGGTGTTGCGCGCCATGTTGCCGCCGGCCAGCCAGCCCTTCTCCAGCACGGCCACGTTCGTGATGCCGTGGTCGCGGGCCAGGTAGTAGGCGGTGGCCAGGCCGTGGCCGCCGCCGCCGACGATCACCACGTCGTAGGCGGGCCGGGGGTCGGGGTCGCGCCACAGGAAGTCGGGGTGGGTCAACGTCGGATCTTCTCCATCCGCGGGTCGTACAGCGGTTCGGCGGCGACCTCGGCGGCAACCCGCCGCCCGAAGTAGGAAATTTCCACATCTGTCCCGGGGGTGGCCAGCTCGACCGGCAGCCACGCGTACGCGATCGGCCGCCCGATCGTGTGCCCGTAGGCGGCGCTGGTCACGTACCCGACCGTGCGGCCCGCGTGCCGGACCGGCTCCTTGCCCATGACCACCTCGCCGGTCAGCAGCGGCGCCAGGGTGCGGCCGATGTCGGGGCTGAGCGCGTCCCTGCCGACGAAGTCCTTGCCCTCCTTGACCGCGAACCCCAGCCCGGCCTCGTACGGGCTGTGCTCGGTGGTCATGTCGACCCCCCAGAGCCGGTAGCCCTTCTCCAGCCGCAGGCTGTTGAACGCCGCCCGCCCGCCCGCGACCGGCAGCCCGGTGGCCCAGAGCGTGTCCCACAGCTTGAGCCCCAGGTCTGCGGTGGTGTAGAGCTCCCAGCCCAGCTCCCCCACGTACGAGACCCGCATCGCGGTCACCGGCACGATCCCCACGTGCCCCGTCCGGCAGGTGAAGTAGCGGAAGCCCTCGTTCGACAGGTCCATGTCGGTCAGCGGCTGCACCAGCTCCCTGGCGCGCGGCCCCCACACCCCGACGCAGCAGGTGCCCGGCGTGATGTCGCGCACGTACACGTCGCCGGGCGCGTGCCGGGTGATCCAGTCGAGGTCCAGGTTGCCGTTCGCGCCGATCTGGAACCGGTCCTCCGCCAGCCGCGCCACCGTCAGGTCCGACCGGATGCCGCCGCCCGCGTCCAGGAGCAGCGTGTACGTGACCGAGCCCGGCTTCCTGTCGACGTCGTTGGTCATCAGCCGTTGCAGGAACGCCGCCGCCTTGGCCCCGCCGACCTCGATCCGTTTGAGCGGCGTCATGTCGTAGAGCGCGACGCCCTCGCGGGTGGCGTGCGACTCGGCGGCGGCGACCGGCGACCAGTGCCGCGCCGCCCACTCGTCACGCCGGGCGGCGCCCAGCGCGGGCTCGGCCAGCCGGTCCGCGAGCGGCCGGTTCGCCTCGAACCAGTGCGGCCGCTCCCACCCGGCCGCCTCCAGGAAGCAGCCGCCCAGCTCGCGCTGGCGGACGTGGAACGGGCTGGTGCGCATCGGGCGCGGCGAGGCCATCGGCTGGAGCGGATGGATGACGTCGTAGACCTCGGCGAAGTTCTGCGCGCCGCGCTCGGCCACGTAGGCGGGGGCGAGCTGGACGGGCTCGAACCGGCTCAGCTCGCACTCGTGCAGGTCGTAGCCGGAGCGGCCGTCGACCAGCAGCTCGGCGACGGCCCTGGCGACGCCCGCCGAGTGCGTCACCCAGACGGCCTCCGCCACCCAGAACCCGTCGAGCCCCGGCGCCTCCCCGATCAGCGGGAACCCGTCCGGCGTAAACGAGAAGACGCCGTTGATCCCGTCGCGGTAGCCCGCCTCCTTGAGCGCGGGCAGCAGCTCGGCGGCGTCACGCCAGGCGGGCTCGAAGTCCTCCTCGGTGAACGCCCGCACCGAGGGCATCGTGGTGCCCCCGGGCTCAATCTCGTGCTGGGCGACCGGCATCGGGCGGTGGGAGTAGGAGCCGACGCCGATCCGGTCGCCGTGGTGGCGGAAGTAAAGGTCGCGGTCCTGGTGGCGCAGGATCGGCCCGGCCGCCGCGCCGGGCACCGGCCCCGACCTGGCGTACTGGTGGGCCAGCGGCTGCAGCGGCACCGTGAGCCCGGCCATCGCGCCGATCGACGGCCCCCAGAACCCGGCCGCGCACACGACCACGTCCGCCTCGACGACCCGGTAGCCGCCGGCGTGCTCGACGGCCACGCCGGTGACCCGGCCGCCCTTGTGGTGCACGCCCACCACGGTGTGGCCGGGCAGGAAGCGGGCGCCGCGCCCGACGGCCCGCCGAGCCTGGGCCTCGCAGCAGCGCACGGCGTCGGCCAGCCCGTCCGCGGGCACGTGGAACCCGCCGAGCACCCGGGCGGGGTCGAGCAGCGGCCACAGCTCGGCGCACCGGGCGGCGTCGACCAGGTGGCCCTCGACGCCCCACGACTCGGCCCAGCCGTGCTTGCGGTGCAGGTCGAGCCAGCGTTGCGGGGTGGTGGCCACCTCCAGGCCGCCGACCCGCTCGAAGCAGCCGAGCGCGGCGTACTTGCGCACGGTGTAGGCGGCGAACTCCGTCATGGTCTTGGACGGGTTCGTCTGGAAGACCAGGCCGGGCGCGTGGGAGGAGGATCCGCCGGTGGCGGGGAGCGGCCCGCGGTCCACGACGGTGACGTCGGTCCACCCCCGGCCGGTGAGCTCGTCGGCCAGCGCGCAGCCCACGATGCCGGCTCCGATGATCACGGTACGCGGCCGGCTCACCATGGGCCCTCCGGTTGTTCCCTGATGCGCAACATGGACCGGATTACGCAACGAACATAAGGCCGAGCGGGGCCCCCGACAAGGCCCTCGCTCCCGGAGGGCGCGGCTAGGTGATCAGAATCCCGCCGTCGACGGGCAGCGTCACCCCGGTGATGTACGAGGACGCGTCGCTCGCCAGGAAGATCGCGGCGGCGACCAGCTCGGCCGGATCGCCCGCCCGCCGCATGGGCACGCGCAGCTCCAGCATCGCCTCCAGATAGCCCGGCTTGTACTGCTCGGTCATCTCGGAGGCGAAGAAGCCCGGCTCCAGGCAGTTGACCCGGATGCCGCGCCGCCCGGTCCACTGCTGGGCCAGGTCGCGGGTCAGCCCGATCACCGCCGCCTTGGACGCGCTGTAGGCGGCCTGCGGCAGCCCGGCGGTGGTCTCGCCGAGGACGCTGCCGATGTTGACGATGGACGAGCCGGGCCGCATCACCCTGGCGCACGCCTGCGCCATCCAGTAGGTGCCGTGCAGGTTGATGTCGACGACCTGCCGGAACTCCTCGGGCGTCTCGCGCAGCGCAGGCACGGCGGTGCCGACGCCCGCGTTGTTGATCAGCACGTCGACGCCGCCCAGCCCGTCGACCGCCGCCGCGACGAGCGCGTCGCAGTCTTCGACCCGGGTCACGTCGGTGGCGACGGCCAGGCAGCGGCGGCCGGTCTCCTCGACCAGCCGCCTGGTCTCCTCCAGCCGGTCGGCGCGGCGGGCGCCGATCACGAGGTCGGCCCCCGCCTCGGCCAGGCCGCGGGCGAAGGCGACGCCCAGCCCCGCGGACGCGCCGGTGACGATGGCGACCTTGCCGTCGAGGCTGAAGCGGCCCAGCATGTCAGAGCCCGTATTCCTTGACGATCCGCTCGTGCCGCTCGACCTCGACGTCGACCTCGCGGGCCAGGTCGAGCCAGGCCAGCGGGTGGGACCAGCGCTCGGTGGCGTCGTCGAGCAGGGCGTCGACCTCGACCGCCGAGACGTTGGGCGGCACCGCGACCCAGCCGAACACGCCGGGGATCTGCTCGCCGGTGGTCGGGTGGGTGACCTTGTAGTTCTCGTCGCTGTAGACCCACATCGGCCAGCCCCGCTCGGCCATGACCTCGGTGAACTCGGTCCAGTCGGCCTCGCTCGGCGCGGCGCCGTCGAAGAAGTAGCTCGTGTAGCCGCCGGGGCGCAGGATGCTGACCGCGGCGAACGGGGGCACGAAGTTCTGCTGCTCCTGGGGGTCCTCGGGCAGCGGCTCCAGCAGCTGCGGGTCGAAGACGACCAGGTCGCCCGCGTTGTACTCCATCCCGCGCGGCTGCGGCAGGGCGAGCCGGGCGGTGGCGGGGCCGGTGCGGATGGACAGGACCTGCCGCTGGCCGCCGTCGGGCGCCGGGAGGATGACCCGGATGAGGCCCAGCTCCTCCTCGATCGGCCCCTCGGTGGACTTGATCGGCATGCCGATCTTGGCGGCGCCCTTGCGCACGGTGTCCCAGTCCTCGGCGGCGGTCGCCATGACGATCATGCGCCAGACGTCCTCGTCGGTGAGCTCGTCGAGCACCTCCAGCAGCGCGCCCGCGCCCCTGGCGTTCTCGTCGACCTGCTGGGCGGCTCCGGCGAGCACCCGGCGGGCCTCCACCCCGGCGCCGGCGGCCACCGCGTGCTCGGCGGCGTCGAGCGCCTCGGCCCAGCGCTCGCGGGCGCTGTGCAGGCGGGCCAGGGTCAGCCACTTGGCGTCGTGCGGCAGCTTGCCGGCCATCTGCTCCAGCCGCTCGTCCTGGCGGGCCTCGATGAGCAGCGTGGTGAGGTAGGCGACGTCGTCGCCGTCGGCGGAGGCGATGTCGCCGCTGTCGACGAGCATCTTCCAGTAGATGTCGGCGCCGGAGGACGGGTAGCCCAGGAAGCCGAGCGTGGTGGTGTGGCGGCGGGTCGCCTCGATGTCCTTGCCGGACAGCGGGGCCAGCCAGCCGACCCAGCGCTCGGGGTCGGCGTTGTAGCCGTCGGCGGCGTCGAAGTAGCCGACGCGCTCCTCCAGCGGGCCGGGCGCCTCGGGCTCGGTGGCGGCGTCGGCGGCGGCGCGCAGGGCGGCCACCCGCTCGGCCACGCCGGAGGCGTCGCGCAGCTCGCCCGCGCCGGACTCGGCCAGGTCGGCCAGCAGCCGGGCCTGCCACACGCCCTGCCGGGCGACGGCCAGGTCGCCCGCGACCAGCGCGAGCTCGACGCGGGAGCGGTAGCCGCCCATCATGCCGAAGTAGTCGATCCACTGGCGCAGCACGCGGCCGAGCTGCCAGGTGTTGGTGATCTGGGACGAGCTCGCCAGCAGGCTGACGGCGCGGGTCCACTCGACGAAGACCCTCGGGTGCTCGCCGACCACGTCGAGGTCGGGCAGCGCGTCGACGGCCTCGGCGACGCGGCCGAGGGTGGCCAGGATGAGGGCGCGGCGGACGCCGTCGCGATGGTCCTTGGCCACGGGGTCGTCGGCCTGGAAGCCGGCGGCGGCCTGGAGCGCGGTCAGCGCGTCCTCGGCGCGGCCGGCGGCGAGCAGCGCGCGGGCGCTCTCGGCGCCGAGCTCCCAGCTCGACTCGCGGCCGGCGGCGCGCAGCCGCTCGACGGCGGACTCGGCGTAGCTGACCGCCTCATCGGCGCGGCCGGCGTCGACGAGGGCGGCGACGTACTGCGTCACGAGGCCGCTGTAGGCGGGACCGGCGGGCTCGGCCTGCTCGATCGCGGCGCCGAGCGTCTCCAGGCGCTCGGCCGCGTAACCGGGGCCGTCGGCGTTGGCCCAGGCGATGGCGAGGGCCTCGACCGCGGCCGGCGTGGCCGGGCAGGAGCGCACCTCTTCGCGCTGGGCGAACGCGAGCAGGTGCTGGGCGTCCTCGATCGCGACCGCGCCCTGGGCGCGGTCGCCGATGCGGCCGATCAGGTGCCAGTAGCGGGCGTAGAACTCAAGCCAGGGCTGCTCCAGGGTCTCCGCCTGCTGGGCGATGGCCGGAGCCATCACGTCGAGCTGGGGATAACGCCCTTCATAGGCCTGTGCGGGGAGGTCTCCCAGCGCCATGGCGAGGCCCACGTTGCCCGCCTCGGAAAGCTGCTGCTGGGTTTCGCCGACCCAGGCCCAGATGTCCACGTCCATGGGCAGTCAGTCTGCCAGGTCAATCACCGTGCCCAAAACGCAGAAGCTCGATGAGCTCGTCTGATTCGTCACCGTTAAGGACCGAAAAGACCGGTGCCATCAGATCGTCGGTGACATCTTCCACAGCGGCCCGCCGGGCGATCAGGTCGGGTCCCGGCGTGTCGTAGGGCTCGGGCCAGGTGAAGAAGCGGGCGATCATCTCTCCGGCGGCCGGGCCGAACGGGGTGCCGTCGTGGGCGGCGGCGAGCGTGGCGTCGAGCGGGTGCAGCCCGGCGGCGACGACCGCGTTGGCGTGGAGGGCGCCGCGCAGCTCGCGGACCACGTGCATGAGCTGGGTGGCCCGCGCGGGCGCGTCGTCGGCCAGCGGAACGGCCCGCCACCCGGCGAACAGCGGCGCCCCGACGGGCGAGGCGTGCTCGACGACCGGCTCCAGCAGCTCGGCGATCCTGGCGCACCCGGCGTAGCCGCCGAGCTTGCGCCTGCCCCACTGCCGGCAGGCTTCGGCGTAGAGATCGACAGCCTGCTCGACGGGCATCTTGCGGCCGCCGTTCCAGTTGTCGGCGACGTGCTCGGCCGGGAAGAAGACCGCCACGGAGACGACCACGTCGGCGTCGCACTCGCCGAGCACGCCGCAGCGGCCCCGGAAGTAGAGCTCCCTGGGGCCCAGGCCGTGCTCCTCGCAGACGGCCTTGGCCTCGCGGGAGACCATGAAGCCGCCGCCGTAGTGCCCGATGGGCCCCTTGACCGCCACCGCGGTGGCTCGCGGGTCCGCCATCTCCACCCCTCTCGGTTCGGTTAGCAGACCCAGCATCGCTCAGGAGAACATCATTCTGCAAGCATCAGGTTGCCGGACGCGATGATCACGGCCGGGCCGCTCAGGTAGCTCGTCTCCTCGTCGAGCGTGACCGTGAGCGTGCCGCCCAGCACCTCGACGGTCCAGGTGCCGGTGGTGTCGCCCGACAGCGCCGCCGCCGCGACGGCCGTGGCGACCGCGCCGGTGCCGCAGGCGCGGGTCTCGCCGGAGCCGCGCTCGAACACGCGCATCACCGCCCGGCTGGTGCCCACCGCGTTGAACAGCTCGATGTTGACCCCGGCCGGGAACACCCCCGGGTCGAAGTTCGGCTGGTGCGACAGGTCGAGCTGGACCACCGGGTCGCCGATCGAGCAGGCCAGGTGCGGGTTGCCCATGTCGACGCAGATGCCCTCGTACTCCTGCCCAGCGACCGTCGTGACGCTGGTGCCGCCCACGCGCGGCTTGCCCATGTCGACGGTGACGTCACCGCCGGGCTCCAGCCGCACCCTGCGCACCCCGCCCCGCGTCGCCACGCCGAACTCGTCGGACTCCGCCAGCCCGGCCTCGGCCAGGTAGCGGGCGAAGACGCGCACGCCGTTGCCGCACATCTCGGCCACGCTGCCGTCGGCGTTGCGGTAGTCCATGAACCACTCGGCCTGACCGGCCTGGTCGGCCACCTCAGGAGCCTGCTTGGTGCGCACCACCCGGAGCACGCCGTCGGCGCCGATCCCGGCCCTGCGGTCACAGATCTTCTCGACCAGCGAGGCGGATACGTCGAGCTCGCCATCGGGGTCGGGGAGGATGACGAAATCGTTCTCGGTGCCGTGCCCCTTGAGAAAGCGCATGGTCGAATTTTAAGCGCAGCCTTCCCCCGCTATCCGCGCCAGGGACCGTTCGAGCAGGTCGGGGGCGTCATAGGGCAGCCAGCACACCCGCGGATCGCGGCGGAACCACGACTCCTGCCGCCGGGCGAAGCGCCGGGTGGCCCGGACCGTCTCCTCGTACGCCTGCTCCTCGCTCCACTCCCCCCGCAGGAACCGGATCACCTGTGCGTAACCGAGCGCCAGCCCGGCCGTTCGGCCCTCGGCCAGCCCCTGGCCGAGCAGCCCGCGCACCTCCTCCACCAGACCGGCCGCCCACATGCGCCCGACCCGGACCTCGATCCGCTCGTCGAGCTGCGGCCTGGGCACCTCCAGCCCGATCTGGACGCTGGGGTGGACCGCGTCGTAGGACGGCATCGTCGCCGAGAACGGCCTGCCGGAGTGCTCGATCACCTCCAGCGCGCGCACGATGCGGCGGCCGTTGCTCGGCAGGATCGCCGCCGCCGCGACGGGGTCGAGCCCGCGCAGCCGCTCGTACAGCGGCGCCGGGCCGGTCTCGGCCAGCTCCGCCTCCAGCCTGGCCCGGATCTCCGGGTCGGTGCCGGGGAACTCCAGGTCGTCGATCGCCGCCCGCACGTACAGGCCGCTGCCGCCGACCAGCACCGGCACGTCGACGGCCTCGATCACCGCCCTGGCCAGCCGCTGGTACTCGGCGACGCTGGCCGTCACCGTGACGTCCCAGATGTCGAGCAGGTGGTGCGGCACCCCGCGCCGCTCCTCCAGGGTCAGCTTGGCGGTGCCGATGTCCATGCCCCGGTAGAGCTGCATGGAGTCGGCGTTGACGCACTCGCCGCCCAGCCGCAGCGCGATGTCCACGGCGAGATCGGACTTCCCTGCCGCGGTGGGCCCCACCACGGCGATGACCGGCTTTTCGCGCACCCTCGCCACTTTCACAGATCGAGCAGCGTCGGCTGCAGGTAGCCCTCGTGGGTGAGCAGCCAGCGCTTGGTCTCCACGCCCACGCCGCCGCTGAACCCGCCCAGCCCGTTGCCCGCGACCACCCGGTGGCAGGGCACCACGATCGGCAGCGGGTTGGAGCCCATGATCGAGCCGATGCCGCGCGCGGGCACGTTCGAGCCGCTGCGCTCGGCCAGCTCGCCGTAGGTGACGGCGGTGCCGTACGGGACCTCGAACAGGGCCTGGAGCACGCGGCGGCGCGAGCCGGACGTCAGCCGCCAGTCGATCGGCGTCTCGAAGCGCCGCAACCCGCCGCCGAAATAAGCATGCAACTCCTCCACCACGAAACCCGTACGATCCGGGTCATGAACTTCAGGCAGGCCGAGAAGTTCGCCCAGCCGCTCGCGGGCGCCCCAGCCCGACGCGGCCAGCCCGTCCTCGGTGACGGCCAGCACGAACGCGCCGACCGGTGTCGGCACCTCGGCGAACGCGACCGTAACGGCAGATGCGGCCATCATGTCCTCACGTGAGCTCGTGGTCCTCGGCACCTCCAGCGCGGTGCCGACCCGGCACCGCAACCACAACGGTTACCTTCTGCGCTGGGACGGCCAAGGCTACCTTTTCGACCCCGGAGAGGGCACACAGCGGCAGATGCTGCACGCCGGGGTGAGCGCGCACGACGTGCACTGGATCTGCCTGACGCACTTCCACGGCGACCACTGCCTGGGCGTGCCCGGGGTCGTGCAGCGCATCGCCCGCGACCGGGTCCGGCATCCGGTCCGGGCGGTCTTCCCCGCGTCCGGCACGTCCTACTGGCGGCGGCTGCGACACGCCGCCGCCTTCGCCGACACGCAGGTCATCGAGGAGCATCCGGTCTCCGGCTCGCGCGCCGCCGTCGGGCCGCTCACCGCGCGCCGCCTGTCGCATCCGGTCGAGTCCTACGGCTATCGCGTCCAGGAGCCGCCGGGCGTCCGCATGCTGCCCGACCGGCTCGCCGCGCACGGCATCCGCGGCCCGGAGGTCAGCGAGCTGCAGCGCACCGGGTCGGTGCGCGGCGTGACGCTCGCCGAGTGCAGCGAGCCCCGGCCGGGGCAGAGCGCCGCGTTCGTCATGGACACGCGGCTGTGCGACACGGTCTTCGAGCTCGCCAACGGGGTGGACCTGCTGGTGATCGAGGCCACGTTCCTGTCGTCCGAGGGCGTGCTGGCCAAGGAGTACGGGCACCTGACGGCGTACGAGGCGGGCGTGGTGGCGGCCGACGCGGGCGTGCGGCGGCTGGTGCTGACGCACTTCTCCGAGCGCTACGGCATCACCCAGGAGGCGGCGTTCCTGGAGGAGGTGCGGCGCTCCTACGACGGTGAGGTGATCCTGGCCAGGGACCTCATGAAGATCCCGGTGCCGCGCCGCGCCGTCGCCACACGGCCGTGAAGTAGCCGACGCCGTAGGGGGCGGCCCGCGCGAGCAGGCTGCCGTCGAACGCGCCGCCCGCCGCCGCCCCGGCCAGCACCTGGAGCGCGGCCCGGCCGCTCGCCCAGAGCCGGTCGGCCGTGCCGGGGTCGAGCGCGGCCAGCGTCTCGTGGTCGCCCCCGGCGAGCGCGCCGGCGACCAGGTCGTCGTACGGGGCCGCCGCCGGGTCGAGGTGGCCAGGGGAGTTCGCGGTCAGGCAGGCCGACCCGTCGGCCGCGACGAGCAGCGCCACCCGGCCCTCCCCCGCCAGCTCCGCGCCGAGCTTCAGGCAGGCGTCCGCCGGCGCGTCCGCCGCCACGGCCCGCAGCGCGACCGCGCCGAAGTCGTACGCGGCCCGCTCCAGCAGCCAGCGGCCGACCGTCAGCGACAGCGGCAGCACCGGCTCTCCCGCCCCGGTCGTCACGTCCACGCCGTAGGAGCGCAGCGAGCCGGCCGCCCACCCGTCGAACGCCCTGTCGCGATCGGCCCCGCCCACGACCACGACCCGGTCGGGCCCGGCGGCGAGCAGGGCGGCGACGGCCTCATGACAGGCGGAACGGAGACCGGCCAGCTCGCCCTGGCCGGCGCCGGCCAGGGCGGGGACGAGCAGCGGGGTGTGCGGGCAGACGGCCGCGGCGACAAGCACAGGCGTCAGCGTAGTGGGACCCGGTCACTCCCCCCGCTGGTAGGGGTCGCGGCCCTGCGCGACCGCCTCGATCAGGCCCACCGCGTACGCGTGCGCGGCCTGGTGCAGGCCGTGGCCGTAGCTCACCCGGGCCACGCCCAGCGCGGCCAGCCTCGCCAGGCCGGGCACCCCCGGCCTGAACAGGATGTTCACCGGCCCCGGGACCTCCGACACCAGCGCGTCGATCTCCCGCTCGTCGGCCAGCCCGATCGGGTAGACGCAGTCGGCGCCCGCGTCCAGGTAGGCGCGTGCCCGCGCCACCGCCGCCGCGCGGCTGGAGTCGCCCGCGATGTAGGTGTCGATCCGGGCGTTCAGCACCAGCCCGGGTCCCGCCGCCGCGCGCACCTCCGCCAGGAACCGCGCCTGCGTCCCCACGTCCACGAGCTCGCCCGTACGAGGGTCGGAGTCCTCCAGGTTGCACCCGGCCGCGCCCGTGGCGGCCAGCCGGGCGGCCAGCTCGGCCGGCTCCAGCCCGAACCCGCGTTCCAGGTCGGCGGTCACCGGCACGTCCACCACCCGCGTGATCCGCGCCACCGCGGCCAGCATCTCCTCTACCGGCGTGCGTTCGCCGTCGTCGTAGCCCAGCACCCGCGCCACCGCCGCGCTCCCGGTCGCGACGGCCGGGAAACCCGCCTCCCGGACGGCCCGCGCCGACGCGGCGTCCCAGGCGTTGGGCAGGATCAGCGGCTTGCCGGGCACGTGCAGGGCCCGCAGCTCGGCTGCTCTGTCAGTCGTCATGCCGGAACCCTACGAAGCGGCCGGGCGCGCCTGTAGGTCCAGTCGCGGCGGTTACCGCCGGACCACTTGGCCGGCCCCTGGAGCGGCACTTGGCCGGGCCCCTCAGGGCGGCACTTGCCCGGGCCCCTGGAGCGGCACTTGGCCGGGCTCCTGGAACGGCCGGAAAGGGAAGCGCGGGGCGCGGTCCGGAGGGTGGACGGACGCGGCCCCGCGCTGCCTTCACAGCCCGCGAAGGAGAACCCTGGTCAGCAGCCGTCCTTGGCGCACTGACCGGTCACGCTGCCCGCCGGACCGTCGGCCGGGCTGCTGCCTGCGTCCTCCGAGGGCTTGGGGGCGGTCGTGGGCTTCTTGCCCGTGTTGTCGTCCTTCTTGCCGGCGGAGCCCTTGTCGGAGGAGTTCCCCGTGTTGCCGGTCGTGGCCGTGTTGCCGGAGTCGCCGGCATCGGTGTTGCCCGTGTTGCCGGTGTCGGGGGCCGGGTCGGCGACGTCGCCGACTCCGCCGTCCTCGGCGGGGGCGTCCTCGGCCGGGGCGTCGGTCTTGGCGTCGCCCATCTCGGCCTCCTCCTCGCCGAGCAGCTCCTGCTCCGCGGGGTCGGGGGCGGGCTCGGCCTGTTGCTGCTGCTGGGTCGAGGCGGGGGTCGTGCCTGACGGGCCACCGGTCAGCAGGTAGCCCGCTCCCCCGGCCGCCAGCGCGAGGGCGACGACGGAGGCGGCGATGATCGCGGTCTTCTTGTTGTTCCTGCCTGGCCTGCGACGGCGGTCACCCGGCCCGTCGAGGATCTCCTGGCGATCCGGCTCGGTCGGATCTTGCATGGTTTTACAGCTCCCTGCGGTCGTATCGGGAAAGCTCTCCGGCTTCCGCGGGCGATGGACCACACTAGCCGCAACAGCTGAATGCTCGCGCAACAATCACAAAGGAATCACGACTTGTCCCCCCTTAGATCCATTCGCCCAGGTAGCCGGGGGCGGCTCGCACCCGCCGCCGGCGTGATCGCGGTCCTGGCCGTCGCCGGTCTCGGCATTCTGCTGGCGTTCACCGCCCCGGGGAATCAAGGCCGGAATAGCGCGCCGGAATATGATCAGGAAAAGCCGCTTTTCCATGGATCAAGCGGATCTGTGCGAACTCCCTGGTCATCCCCCGTCCGCCCGGCCCCCTCGGGGACGCCTTCCGAAGGACCGTCGGGGGAGCCGTCGGGGGCGCCTTCAGGCGGGCTCACGTGGGTGCCGTCACCGGGCGTTCCGTCCGGGACCGCGCCTTCGGCGGGGGTCCCGAAAGCAGGCGTGCCCTCGTCCGGAGCGCCCTCGCCGGCCGCCACGACCGGATGGGCGCACGCCGTACCGCCCCCCGCCAGAACCCGGGCCCCGTCGTCCACCCGCCCACCGGCCGCGAAGGCCACCGGCACGCTCCCGGCCCCGGCGACCACCCCGCCGCCGCCCGCGCCGACCCCGGCGTCCACGGCGCGGCTGGGCCCCGACCCGTGCGCGACCTTCCACGACTTCCGCCGCGACCCCTGCTACCGCTTCCTGGACCAGCTCACCCGCTGACCCCCGGCACGTAGGGGCGTCGCGTACGGCGGGCCAAAGCCGGTGGCCTGGCCACCCCGGCACGTACGCCGACGCCCCCGCGCCTGGCTTCGGTGCGGGGGCGTCGCGTATGGCTCAGTGGGTGGAGCAGCCGTTGACCGGCGGCGGAAGAGGGGCGGGGCGGCCGACGGCGGGCATGCCGAGCAGGACGCCGGGCCCCTGCGGCGGGCCGGCCTGGCGGGACTCCCAGGCGTCGCCCGCGCGGGTGCGGCGCACGGCCTTGGGGGCGCCGTCGGCGACGAGGTGGTGCGGGGCGGCGTAGGTGACCTCGACGGTCACCATGTCGCCGGGCCGGGGCGTCCGGTCGCCGACGGCGAAGTGGACGAGCCGGTTGTCGGGGGCGCGCCCGGACAGGCGGCGGGTGGCGTCGTCCTTGCGGCCCTCGCCCTCGGCGACGAGCACTTCCAGGGTGCGGCCGACCTGCTTCTTGTTCTCCTCCCAGGAGATCTCCTCCTGGAGTGCAACCAGCCGCTCGTAACGCTCCTGGACGACCTCCTTGGGGATCTGGTCGTCCATGGTCGCGGCCGGGGTGCCGGGCCGGATGGAGTACTGGAAGGTGAAGGCGTTGGCGAAGCGGCTCTGCCGTACGACGTCGAGGGTCTGCTGGAAGTCGTCCTCGGTCTCGCCGGGGAAGCCGACGATGATGTCGGTGGAGATCGCGGCGTCGGGCATGGCGGCGCGCACCCGCTCGATGATGCCGAGGTAGCGCTCGGCGCGGTAGGAGCGGCGCATCGCCTTGAGCAGGCGCGAGGAGCCCGACTGGAGCGGCATGTGGAGCTGGTGCATCACGTTGGGCGTCTCGGCCATGGCGGCGATGACGTCGTCGGTGAAGGCGGCCGGGTGGGGCGAGGTGAAGCGGACCCGCTCCAGGCCCTCGACGTCGCCGCAGGCGCGCAGCAGCTTGCCGAAGGCGAGCCGGTCGCCGAACTCGACGCCGTAGGTGTTGACGTTCTGGCCGAGCAGCGTGACCTCGAGGACGCCCTGCTCGACGAGCGTGCGGACCTCGGCGAGCACGTCGCCGGGGCGGCGGTCCTTCTCCTTGCCGCGCAGCGACGGCACGATGCAGAACGTGCACGTGTTGTTGCAGCCGACGGAGATGGCCACCCAGGCGGCGTAGGCGGACTCGCGCCTGGTGGGGAGCGTGGAGGGGAAGACCTCCAGCGACTCCTTGAGCTCGACCTGCGCCTCGCCCTCGATGCGGGCGCGCTCCAGCAGCACGGGCAGCGAGCCGATGTTGTGGGTGCCGAAGACCACGTCGACCCACGGCGCCTTGCGGACGATCTCGCCCTGGTCCTTCTGCGCGAGGCAGCCGCCGACGGCGATCTGCATGCGCGGGTTGGACACCTTGGCGGGCCGCAGGTGGCCGAGGTTGCCGTAGAGGCGGTTGTCGGCGTTCTCGCGCACGGCGCACGTGTTGAAGACGACCACGTCGGCGGTCTCGCCGTCGGCCGCGGGCACGTAACCGGCGTCTTCCAGCAGGCCGGACAGCCTCTCGGAGTCGTGCACGTTCATCTGGCACCCGTATGTGCGCACTTGATAGGTGCGGGCGCTCTCCTGGGTCACAGTCATCGCATGTTCAAGGGTAGTCGTTGCGCGGATCGCGACAGCCCTCCGGAGCTAAAAGTCCAGCTTGACGGCACGATGTGACCGGATCGGTACCGGCCGGTTAGTGACCAGCGCCCTTCGTGCCTCTACCGTTTGACTCCATGACGGAGAACGGGGACGTCACTCCACTGGTGCAGATGGAGAACGTCAACAAGCACTTCGGGGCGCTGCACGTCCTGAAGGACATCAACTTGACCGTCTCTCGTGGCGAGGTTCTGGTCGTCATCGGTCCTTCCGGCGGTGGTAAGTCCACGTTGTGCCGGACGATCAACCGGCTGGAGACCATCGACGGCGGGAGGATCGTCTTCGACGGCCAGGTGTTGCCGGCAGAGGGCAAGTCACTGGCGCGGTTGCGGTCCGAAGTCGGCATGGTGTTCCAGTCGTTCAACCTGTTCGCTCACAAGACCATCCGCGAGAACGTCACCCTGGGCCCCGTCAAGGTGCGCGGCCAGGCGAAGGACGCCGCGGACAAGCGGGCGATGGAGCTGCTGGAGCGTGTCGGGATCGCGGCGCAGGCCGACAAGTACCCGGCGCAGCTGTCCGGCGGCCAGCAGCAGCGTGTGGCGATCGCCAGGGCCCTGGCGATGGATCCGAAGATGATCCTGTTCGACGAGCCCACCTCGGCACTGGACCCGGAGATGGTGCAGGAGGTGCTCGACGTCATGATCGGGCTGGCCCGCGACGGGATGACCATGATGGTCGTCACGCACGAGATGGGGTTCGCCCGGCGGGCGGCCAACCGGGTGGTGTTCATGGCCGACGGCCAGATCGTCGAGGAGAACACCCCGGACGAGTTCTTCACCAACGCGCAGACGGATCGGGCGCGCGACTTCCTTTCGAAGATCCTTACGCACTGACGAGCAAGAGGCAGGTACACATGCACATGCGTCGAATGGGAGCGGTGCTGTCCTTTGCGGCGATGGCCGCGGGGCTGGCCGCCTGCGGCGGTGGCGAGACCTATGCGTCCGTGGCCGACAAGGTCGCCGACGGCGGCACCGTGGTGGTCGGCACCAAGTGGGACCAGCCGAGCTTGGGCCTGAAGAAGGGCGCCGAGCCCGAGGGCTTCGACGTCGACGTCGCCAAGGCCGTCCTGAAGGAGATGAACGGCGGCAAGGACGTGGCGATCGAATGGAAGGAGTCGAAGTCCGACAACCGGGAGCCCTTCCTGGCCAACGGCACTGTCGACATCATCTTCGCCACCTACTCCATCACCGAGTCGCGCAAGTCCAAGGTGACGTTCGGCGGCCCGTACGTGATCGCTCACCAGGACGTGATGGTCCGCAAGGACGACACCTCCATCAACACCCCGCAGGACCTGGTCGGCAAGAAGATCTGCAAGGCCGCCGGCTCCAACTCCTACAAGCGGATCACCGACCCGCCGCCGGACGGCGAGCTCGACCTCGACGCCACGACGGTCGACGCGGCCAGCTACTCCGAGTGCATCCAGAAGCTGGGCGGCAACAACCTTGACGCGGTCACGACCGACGACCTGATCCTGGCGGGCTTCGCCAAGCAGGCCGGCGGCAACTTCAAGGTGCTGGGCCAGGGCTTCACCGACGAGAAGTACGGCATCGGCCTGAAGAAGGGCGACACCAAGACGTGTGAGGCCGTGAACAAGGCGGTCCAGTCGCTCTGGCAGAAGGGGACGATGAAGCAGCTCCTGGAGAAGTGGTTCGGGGGCATCGAGGGCCTGAAGGTCTCGACGGAAGCCCCGACCGCCGAGGGTTGCAGCTGATCCTCTCTGAGGCGGCGGCCGGTCTCCCGGCCGCCGCCCTCCTATGTGGTGGAGCACGATGGACGACCTAATCAAGTACGCACCCGAGCTCGCCTTGGGTTTCTGGGAGAATGTCAAGCTCTCGGCCGTGGGCGCGGTCGTCTCCCTGATCCTGGGCACGATCCTCGTGGCGATGCGGGTTTCGCCTACTCCCGTACTCCGAGTCGTGGGCACCTTTTACGTCAACGTGGTGCGTAACACGCCGCTGACACTGGTGCTGGCGTTCTCCGCGCTGGGTCTGAGCGACCAGCTCGGTCTCGTCTTCTCACAGGTGCCGAGGACCAACTCGTTCTGGATCGTCGCCATGGGCCTGTCGGCCTACACCGCGGCGTTCGTGTGCGAGGCTCTGCGTTCCGGCATCAACACGGTGGCGCTCGGCCAGGCGGAGGCGGCGCGGGCGATCGGGCTGACGTTCTCGCAGTCGCTGCGCATGATCATTCTTCCGCAGGCGTTCCGCGCGGTCATCGCGCCGCTCGGCAGCGTCATGATCGCCATGATCAAGAACACCACGGTCGCGACGGCCGGCGGTTATCTCGCCGACGTCGCAGCCACCATGAAGATCGTCTTCGACGACACCGGCGCGTCGATCCCGATCTTCATCGGAATCATCCTCGCCTTCATGGCCCTGACGATGCCGATCGGCTTCTTCACCGGCTGGCTGGCCCGACGTCTGGCGGTGGCCCGATGAGCACCTCGGTCCTCTTCGACACCCCCGGCCCGCGCGGCAGGATCCGCAACCACCTGCTCACGGTGGTCAGCGTCGTGGCGGTGGCGGCGCTCCTCTACTGGGTCTACAGCGGCTTCGACGCCAAGGGCCAGTGGGAAGGGAAGATCTGGGAGCCGTTCCTCCAGGCCGACACCTGGCGCTACTACATCATCCCGGGTCTGATCGGCACGCTCCGTGCGGCCGCGCTGGCCGCGGTGCTCGCGCTCGCGTTCGGCGCCGTCTTCGGCCTGGCCAGGCTCTCCGACCACCGGTGGATCCGGGTCCCGGCGGCCACGGTGGTGGAGGTCTTCCGGGCCATCCCGCTGCTGCTGCTGATCTTCTTCATCTTCTACCTGGCGCCGACGATGTTCGGCTCCGGCGACTACGCCTTCATCGCGGTGGTGCTCGGCCTGACCCTCTACAACGGGTCGGTGCTGGCCGAGGTCGTCCGGGCGGGCGTGCAGGCGGTGCCCAGGGGCCAGTCGGAGGCCGCCTACGCGGTCGGCATGCGCAAGAACCAGGTGATGCGGCTGGTGCTGCTGCCGCAGGCGGTCACGGCGATGATGCCGGCGATCGTGAGCCAGCTCGTGGTGCTGCTCAAGGACACCGCGCTCGGCTACATCATCGCCTACGTCGACCTGCTCAACACCGGCTTCAAGATCCTGCCTGCCGTGTTCTTCGGCTCGCTGATTCCGGCGGCGATCGTCATCGGCGTCATCTACGTGGGGCTCAACCTGCTGCTCAGCTATCTGGCCAACTGGCTGGAGCGCCGCAGCCGGCGCAGCCGCAAGACGTCGGCCGCGCCGATCGCGCCTCCAGGGGCCGAGGCCGTCGGCCTGCGCTCCGGCGGCGGGCTCGACAGCACGGACTAACCGCGCGGACGGGGTCCCGGGTCGACATCCGGGACCCCGCCCATCCGGCGGCCCCATTACCGTGACCTTGACCACGGGCGGCGCGGATTTCCGGCAAGATTCGGTTATGCCCGTCGCATCGTGGCCCTCGCCCATCTCCACCGCCGACGTCGCCCGTGCCGGTGCGCGTGCCGGCTGGCCGCACGCCCTCGACGGGCAGACATGGTGGACGGAGGAGCGGCCCGAGCAGGGCGGCCGCACCACGGTCATGCACCGCGCCGCCGACGGCCGCCACCGTGAGCTGCTGCCCGCGCCGTGGAGCGCCCGCACCCGCGTGCACGAGTACGGCGGCCGCCCCTACACCGTGACGCCCGACGGTGAGCTGATCTTCGCCAACCTGGCCGACCAGCGCCTCTACCTGCGTGACCACACCGGCGCCTGCACCCCGCTCACCCCCGAGGGCGACCGCTACGCCGACCTGCTCGTCCGCGACGGCCACGTGTGGTGCGTGCGCGAACGCCACCGCGACGGCAAGGTCAGCCGGGCCGTCGTGTCCGTCCCGCTGACCGGCGGGCCGGTGCGCGAGCACGTCACCGGCAGCGACTTCTACGCCTTCCCCGCGCTGTCCCCCGACGGCCGCCACCTCGCCTACATCTGCTGGGACCACCCCCGCATGCCGTGGGACGGCACCGAGCTGCGCGTCACCCGGCTGCCCGACGGCCACACCCGCACCCTGCTGGGCGGCCCGTCGGAGTCCGTGCTGGCCCCGAGCTGGCGCGACGACGACACCCTTTACCTGATCTCCGACCGCTCCGGCTGGTGGAACCTGTACGAGACGGGCCTCGACGACATTTCGCCCCGGCCGCTCTGCCCCCGCGACGAGGAGTTCACCGGGCCCCTGTGGAACCTGGGCGGAGCCCCGTACACGATCCTCGCCGACGGCCGGCTCGCGGTCCTGCACGGCCGCGCCGACCTGCGGGCCGGCGTGCTCGACCCGCGCACCGGCGTCCTCACCGACCTGCCGCTCCCCTTCGACGGCTGGGAGCCCTCGCTCAGCGCCGACGGCACGTCCCTCACCGGGATCGCGTACGGGTCCGCGACGCCGCGCACGGTCGTCCGCGTCGACCTCGCCAGCGGCGAGGCCGAGCCGCTCAGGCGCGACGTCGAGCGGTTGCCCGACCCCGCCTACCTGCCCACGCCGCGCCCGGTCGAGCTGCCGGGCATCGGCGTGCACGGCTTCCTGTACGAGCCCGCCAACCCGGTCGAGATCCTCCAGGAGCCGCCCCCGTACGTGATCTTCGTGCACGGCGGGCCGACCGCGCACGCCGGGGTCGCGCTCGACCTGGAGAAGGCGTACTTCACCTCGCGCGGCATCGGCGTGCTCGACCTCAACTACGGCGGCTCCACCGGCTACGGCCGGGCCTACCGCGAGCGGTTGAAGGGCACGTGGGGGCTGGTCGACGTGGACGACACGGTCGCGGCGGCCCGCTGGCTGGCCGCCGAAGGGCTCGCCCAGCCCGGCCGCATCGCGGTGCGCGGCGCCAGCGCCGGCGGCTGGACCGTGATGGCCTCCTGCTGCCGGTCCGGCGAGTTCGCGGGCGGGGTGTCCTACTTCGGGGTCAGCGCGCTCGCCCCGCTGATCGCCCACACGCACGACTTCGAGTCACGCTACGTGGAATGGCTCGTCGGCTCCGACCCCGCCGTCTACGCCGAACGCGAACCGCTCGCCCTCGCCGACGGCGTGACCTGCCCCATGCTGCTCCTGCAAGGGCTCGACGACCCCGTCGTGCCGCCCGAGCAGTCGTCCGCCTTCGCCGACGCCCTGTCCGAACGCGGCGTCCGCTGCACCTACCTCGCCTTCGAAGGCGAGTCGCACGGCTTCCGCCGCACCGAGACCCGCTCCGCAGCGCTGGCCGCCGAACTGGCCTTCTACCAGCAGCTGTTCACCTGATCAGCGCGCGAACTCCGTCGCCCGCGACTCCCGCACCACCGTGATCCGGATCTGCCCCGGATAGGTGAGCTCCTCCTCCACCTGCTTGGCCACGTCGCGGGCGATCACCTGCGCCTGGATGTCGTCGACCCCGTCGGGCTTGACCATCACCCGGATCTCCCGCCCCGCCTGCATGGCGAAGACCTTGTCCACGCCCTCGTACGACTGCGCGATCTCCTCCAGCCGCTCCAGCCGCTTCACGTACGCCTCCAGCGACTCGCGGCGGGCGCCCGGGCGGCTGCCGCTGATCGCGTCGGCCGCCTGCGTCAGCACCGCCTCAACCGTGCGCACCTCGACCTCGTTGTGGTGCGCCTCGATGGCGTGCACCACGTCCTCCTGCTCGCCGTAGCGCCGCGCGATCTCCGCGCCGATCAGCGCGTGACTGCCCTCGACCTCGTGCGTGAGCGCCTTGCCGATGTCGTGCAGCAGGGCGCAGCGCTTCATCAGCGCCTGGTCCATCTTCAGCTCGGCCGCCATGATGCCCGCGATGTGCGCCGACTCGATGAGATGCTTGAGCACGTTCTGCCCGTAGCTGGTGCGATAGCGGAGCTGGCCCAGCAGCAGCGTCAGCTCCGGATGCATGTCGGTGATGCCCAGCTCGACCAGCGCGTCCTCGCCCGCGCGGGCACACAGGTCCTGCACCTCCTGGCGGCTGCGGTCGTGCGCCTCCTCGATCCGCTGCGGATGGATGCGGCCGTCGAGCACCAGCTTCTCCAGCGTCAGCCGGGCCGTCTCCCGGCGCACCGGGTCGAAACACGACAACAACACCGCCTCCGGCGTGTCGTCGATGATCAGGTTGACGCCCGTCGTCGACTCGAACGCCCGGATGTTGCGGCCCTCACGGCCGATGATCCGGCCCTTCATCTCGTCACCCGGCAGATGCAGCACGCTGACCACCGACTCGGCCGTCTGCTCCGCCGCCACCCGCTGCACCGCCAGCGTCACGATCTTCGTGGCGCGTTTCTCGCCCTCCTTGCGGGCCTCGCCCTCGATCTCCCGGATGATCAGCGCGGCCTCACGCTTGGCCTGGTTCTCGATCTCCTTGACCAGCTCGGCCTTCGCCTGCTCGGCCGTGAGGCCCGCGACCCGCTCCAGGATGACCCGCCGCTCCTCCTCGACCCGCAGCAGCTCCTCACGCCGGTCGGCCAGCTCGATCTCCGTCTCGGCCAGCTTGCGGTCACGCTCCGCCTGCCGCCTGGCCTCCTCGTCCAGCCGCTGCTCACGCTCACCCAGGCGGCTCTCCCGCCGCTCCAGATCTGCGCGCAGCTCCTTCAGCTCCGACTTCAGGACCTGGCTCTCCTGCTCCACCTCGCGGCGCATCTGCGCGGCGCTCTCCGCCGCCGCCTCCGACCTGCGCAGGATCTCCTCCGCGTCGGCCTCGGCCCGGTCACGGATCTTGCCGGCCTCCTCGCGGGCCTGCTCCAGCTCGTCCGTGACAGCCTGCTCCTGCTCCGGGGTCAGCTTCTTCTTCGCGGGCGCACCGCCGGACGTCCGGCGTACGACGATGTAGAGGGCGCTCATCATCCCGCACGTCAGCGCCACGACCGCCACCGACAGCACCACGACCAGCGGCCCCATGTGCGCCCCGCCCTCCTCGCGTCGTCAACACCCACAAACGCGGCCCTCGCCCAGGAGGGTCACGGGCGCGGCACGGAAAGCCCGATCGGCGTCGTCACCAGGACCGATATCAAGCCAAGGCACATCGGGCGCCGACACCCGCAGCCGGCACCTCGCCTGCCTCGATCACTCAAACTCGTAAGTCCGTCGTTCACCGGTATGGCAATCCGCACTGCGCGGAGTAACTCCTCACTGCCGTCGAGGTTATGCGTCGAACAGGTCACGAGCAAGCAAACGCGTTATCAAGCGTGTCTTACGCTCGCATCCGCCGTGCGTGAACACCTCGGGACACACCGCCCTCCCTACCGCTGGTGGACCCCTCGATCCGGCACCGCCCTCACGGCCGGCTCTCTGGCGCCCGGAGCCCCCGGAGCCCCGACGGCACCACACGCCACGCCCATCCGGATCACCGCCCGCACGGGTCGCCATCTGTCCGGGTCACCGTCCTTGACGGTCACCGCCCGTACGGGGTCACCGCCCGTACGGGGTCACCGTCCGTACGGGGTCACCACCCGTACGGGGTCACCACCCATACGGGCAGCCATTCGAACGGGTCACCATTCGTACGGGCAGCTCCCTGCAGCCAGCCGTCCATACGGACAGCCGTCCACCCGCGTGGACGTCCTACGGGTAGTCGTCCTCCATCTCGATGCCCTCCTGTTCGAGGGCCTCGCGGACCACGCGGAACGCCAGGCCGGACGGGTAACCCTTCCTGGCGAGCATGCCGGCCAGGCGGCGAGTGCGGGCCTTGGGGTCCAGGGACCGCGTACTGGCGAGCTTGCGCTCCACCAGGCGGCGGGCCGTTTCCAGCTCCTGGTCGGGGTCCAGGCGCTCGACGGCCTCGTTGACGGTCTCGGAGTCAACGCCCCGATGGCGCAGCTCGGCGGCCAGGGCGCGCTTGGCCAGGCCCCGGCCGTGGTGCCGGGAGTCGACCCACGCTTCGGCGAACGCCTCGTCGTTGATGAGCCCCAGCTCGGAGAACCGGTCGAGCACCGTCTCGGCGGCCTCATCCGGTACGTTCCGCTTGCGGAGGGCTTCGGCCAGCTGGGCGCGCGTCTTGGGAGCCATCGTGAGCAGCCGCAGGCAGATGGCCCGGGCTACCGACTCGGGATCGGCATGCGGGGTCGTACCTGCTGGTGAGTCCTGATCCGGGCCGTCAGGCAGCCAACCGCGCCCGGCCCCACGCCCACCGCCGCCTGCAGCACCCCGCCCGGAGCGCCGCCCCTTCCCGTACCGACCCTTTCCTCCCGAACGACGCCCCTTCCCCGAGCCCCACTCCCCGGGCTCCTCGGGCCGGCCCTCGTCCGATCCCCCGCCCTCGAACAGCCCACCGAACGCCGCCTCTACCCGCTCACCGGACCCCGCGCCGGGGTTCTGGGCAATGGAGGGTGAGGGCTCGGGTTCCGTACGCTCGAACGGAGGTGCGGGCTCGGCGGCAGTGGGAGCCGGCGGAGGCTCCGGCTCGGCCTCACGGGGCACGAACGGGGGTGGCTCCGAACTGTCGGACGTGAACGAAAGCCCAGGCTCAGGCCCGACTTCCCCAGGCTGAGCCCCGACCGGCTCGGTTCCCGCAAGGTCGGATCCGACAGGCTCGGGTCCCGCAGAATCGGATCCCGCGAGGTCGGGTCCCGCAGAATCGGATCCCGCGAGGTCGGGTCCCGCAGAATCGGACCCTACGGGCTCGCCCGCAGCGTCGGACCCCGCAGGGCCGGACCCCGCAGCGTCGGACCCGACAAGCCCAAGTCCCCTAGCGTCGGGCGCCACAGGCTCAGAACCGACAGGCTCGGGGCCCATGGGCTCAGAACCGGCAGGCTCGGTGGGCCCGGAACCGGTGGGCTCAAAACCGGCAGGGTCGGGTTCGGGTGGCTTGGAGTCGGCGAACTCGAATTGAGGTGGCTCGGTGAAGGACACCGACGCCGTGGGCGCTTCCCAGGGGGCGGGCTCCGGACGATCCCCCGCAGACGCCGCATCGCCCGACCCGAAGAACGGGTGCGCCGTCCCGGGGAACGCCGCCGCCTCTGACTGCGGAGCGGCCGAATCCGGTTCCGGGGACGATGGGGCAGCCGATCGGGAGCGGCGCAGTTCCTGCCACTCGTCCGGCGACGGCCAACCGCCACCGGCACGCTCGTCGCGCCCATCACCGAACCGTCGGCGGCCACCGCTGCGGTTATCGTCACCCTGCGACCAGCCACCGCCACTGCCACCACCACTGCCACCGCCCGGTGACCAGGCACCGCTGCCACCCGGCGCCCAGCCGGTGTCGCGGCCACTGTCTGATGACCGGCCGGCGTTGCGGTCGGAGTCCGCCCAGGGACCGTCACCGTTGCGAGAACCGCGCGACGAACCGCCTGGGGTGCCGGTCGGGTCGTCGGAGGCACCACGGCCACGGCCCGTAAGTCGGCCACCTCGACGGCCCGAGGTCGTCGAACGCCCAGAACGGCCACGCCCGGAGGCCCGGGACGACGGGGCATCCAGGGCGGAGGCATCGGCACCTGAGGCACCGGCCCCTGGGACACCGGCACCCCGAGCGTCGGCACTCAGACCGTCGGCACCTCGGGCGCCGACGCCCGAACCCCCGACGCCCGAAGCGCCCGCGCCCTGGTCGTCGAGGCCCTGGGGGTCGGTGGGGCGGGTTAGGCCGCCCGGGGCGAGGCGGGTGGGTTTGCGACGGCGGCGGGGTGGGGTGGTGGGGAGGTCGGGCCAGGCGCCCCAGTCTCTGGAGTGGGGCGCCTGGTCCGGATCCTTGTCACTCATGCGGCGACCGATCAGACGTCACCGGGCTTCGGCGTGGACTTGGAGCCACGGCCGGTGGGAGCCGGTGCGGCGGCGGCCGCGGGGGCGGGCTCCGCCGGGGTGTCGAGGCGGGGGCCGACGCCGAGCTTGTCCTTGATCTTCTTCTCGATCTCGTTGGCCATGTCGGGGTGGTTCTTCAGGAAGTTGCGGGCGTTCTCCTTGCCCTGGCCGAGCTGGTCGCCCTCGTAGGTGTACCAGGCTCCGGACTTGCGGACGAAGCCGTGCTCGACGCCCATGTCGATGAGGCCGCCCTCGCGGGAGATGCCGACGCCGTAAAGGATGTCGAAGTCGGCGACGCGGAAGGGCGGCGCCATCTTGTTCTTCACGACCTTGACGCGGGTGCGGTTGCCGACCGCCTCGGTGCCGTCCTTGAGGGTCTCGATGCGGCGGATGTCCATGCGGACGGAGGCGTAGAACTTCAGCGCCTTGCCGCCCGTCGTGGTCTCGGGCGAGCCGAACATGACGCCGATCTTCTCGCGGAGCTGGTTGATGAAGATGGCGGTGGTGCCGGTGCTGCTGAGGGCGCCGGCGACCTTGCGCAGGGCCTGGGACATCAGGCGGGCCTGGAGGCCGACGTGGCTGTCGCCCATCTCGCCCTCGATCTCGGCCTTGGGCACCAGGGCGGCCACCGAGTCGATGACGATGATGTCGACGGCGCCGGACCTGATCAGCATGTCGGCGATCTCCAGCGCCTGCTCGCCCGTGTCGGGCTGGGAGACCAGCAGCGCGTCGGTGTCGACGCCGAGCTTCTTGGCGTATTCGGGGTCGAGGGCGTGCTCGGCGTCGATGAAGGCGGCGATGCCGCCCGCGCGCTGGGCATTGGCCACCGCGTGCAGGGCGACCGTGGTCTTACCGGAGGATTCCGGGCCGTAGATCTCGACGATCCTGCCGCGCGGCAGGCCGCCGATGCCGAGGGCCACGTCCAGGGAGATCGACCCGGTCGGGATCACCTCGATGGGGGCTCGGGCGTCATCGCCCAGGCGCATCACGGACCCCTTGCCGAACTGCCGCTCGATCTGAGCGAGCGCGGTCTCGAGGGCCTTCTCGCGGTCGTTGATTGCCATGGGAACTCCCCCTGGAGAGTCTTGGGTCCGAACAGTCGAGTGAAAGCTATGGCCTGCCACCGACATTTTTGGCCGCCGCCGGGGAAGAAGTGGCCCGGCGAGGTCCATGGTAGCCGAACGACTGTTCGATCACACGCCGAACGCGCCGTCACGGGCCCGGCGGGTTCGGGCTCACCCGCCGGACGCGTCCCAGCTCATGGGCCCGGCGCGTCCCAGATCGGGCGGATCTCGATGCCGGCGCCGATGGGGCAGTGGCGGGCGAGCTCTTCCGCCTCGTCGAGGTCGGCGCATTCGACCAGGTAGAAGCCCGCCAGCTCGTGCCGCAGCGGGACGAACGGCCCGTCGGCGGCGACCGGCGGCTCCCCGGGCGGGCCGGGGCGCAGCGTGCGGGCCGCCGGGTGCAGCGCCTCGCCGGTGAACGGGACGCCGCGCTCTCTCAGATGGCGCGCGAACGCCTCGTGCTCGGCGAGCGCGGCCGTCATCCCGGCCTCCGTGACGGACTCCGCGTAGCCCTCCGGGTCGAACAGCAGCAAAGCGAACCTCATCATCGTGCCTCCTCGAAGAGTCTCTTCACGAAGCATGACGAACGGGCCGGTCCGCGATTCGACAGGGACGTGTTGTCAGCGGCTGTGAGCTGGGGAGACTCACAGGGAGACGTCAGGAGGCCGCGACGTGGCGAGCGCGTACACCGGGGAACGGCGCACCCATCTGGAGGCCCTCGCCGCGCTGCTGAAGGGCCAGGGGCTGGTGAGCCGGCTGGTCGGCGGCGACGAACCGGTGCTGTGGACGTGGCATCCGCGTTCGGGACGGCGCACGCTGGTCTTCGCCACCCCGTCGCGGCAGGGCTGGCAGTTCCTGTGGTCGCCCGGCGGGCTGCACGACGCCGAAGATCCGGAAGGGGCCGCCGACAAGCTGAGGGACGCGCTGGAGGCGCCGGAGGCCGAGTGATCAGCGGAGCCGGGGAGAGACGTCCTCCACCTGGCAGACCGCCCGCCAGACCGACTTGGCGCTCTCGCCGTCGGCCAGCGCCTGCACGACGGTGCGGCCGTCGAGCGGGGCCAGCACGTAGTCACGCGCCCACGACTCGGCGTAGGCGTCGCCGAAGTGCTCGCGCATCCGTCTCCAAAACTCGGTCAGGCGCATCACCCAAGTATGGGACGCCCCCGGGAGTGGGTAGGACATCCCCATGCCGAAGACCCCCAAGTCCTCACCCCCCAGATCCGCCAAGGTCAAGGCCAACAAGGCCAGGCGGCGCCGGTTACAGCTCGACCGGCGGCTCGCCGTACGGAAGGAGAAGGAAGAGCGTGCCGAGAGGCACGCGGGCATCAGGCAGGAACCGCGTGCGGGCACGCCGCGCACGCGCAGGGCGTCGCGCCGCTAGCCGTACCGGGTCAGAGCACGCGTGCGCCGTACATCTCCCCGAGGTGGTCGGCGAGCAGCTCCAGCCGGGCGCCGTCGGGGTCCTTGAAGTAGATGGAGGCACCGCTCTCGATCTGGTGCGGCACGCCGGCCGCCTCCAGCTTCCCGCGCAGCCGCTCCCAGGTGGCGGGGTCGACGGAGATCGCCACGTGGTGCAGGCCGCCGAACACCTCAAGGTACGGGCCGAGGTCGAGGCCGGGGAAGTCGAAGAACGCCAGCAGGTTTCCGTTGCCAAGGTCGAAGAAGAAGTGGCTGGAGCCCTCGTAGTCGCGGTTCTCGAAGATCTCGGTGAGCGGGAACTCCAGCAGTTCCTGGTAGAACTTGACGGTGCGCTCCACGTCCGACGAGACCAGGGCGATGTGATGCAGGCCGCGGGCGCTGCTCGACGGACGGTGCGGTAAGACGTACCGTTCGCGGATCTCCTCGCGGCGAGCCTCCAGGGCTGCGTTGTCGATGGTCACGGTCGGTGTATGTCCGCTGAGCGGCCGCTCAATCACGCGGCGCGGGGCGAAGCGTTTTCTGTCGGTGCGGCGAGGCAGTATGAGCGCGTGAGCTCGCTCGACCACTTCAGCCAGGTGACCAGGCAATGGTTCGCCGGGGCGTTCGCCGCGCCCACCGCCGCCCAGGACGGCGCGTGGGAGTCGATCGCGCGCGGTGACAACACGCTCGTGGTCGCGCCCACGGGTTCCGGCAAGACGCTGGCGGCCTTCCTGTGGTCGCTCGACCGGCTGGCCGCCGAGCCGTCCGAGGGCGGCGGCACCAAGGTCGTGTACGTGTCGCCGCTCAAGGCGCTGGCCGTCGACGTGGAGCGCAACCTGCGCGCGCCGCTGGCCGGGCTCAAGCAGACGGCGCGGCGGCTGGGGCTGCCGGTGCCGGAGATCTCGGTGGCGATCCGCTCGGGCGACACGCCCGCCGAGGACCGGCGGCGGTTCGCGGCCCGGCCGTCCGACATCCTGATCACCACGCCCGAGTCGCTGTTCCTGCTGCTCACCAGCCAGGCGCGGGAGGCGCTGCGCGGCGTGCGCACGGTGATCGTCGACGAGGTGCACGCGGTGGCGGCGACCAAGCGCGGCGCCCATCTGGCGCTCACGCTGGAGCGGCTCGACGCGCTGCTGGAGCGGCCCGCCCAGCGGGTGGGGCTGTCGGCGACGGTGCGGCCGGTGAGCGAGGTCGCGGCGTTCCTCGGTGGCTCCCGCCCGGCGACGGTGGTGCAGCCGCCGTCCGACAAGGTGATCGAGGTCGAGGTCGTCGTCCCGGTGGAGGACATGACGGAGGTGGAGTCCCGCCCGCCCGACGCGGAGAACCTCGCGCCCGACCCGGCGAACCGGTCGATCTGGCCGCATGTGGAAGACCGGCTGTTCGACCTGATCGAGGCGCATTCGTCCACGATCGTGTTCGCCAACTCGCGGCGGCTGGCCGAACGCCTCTGCACCCGGCTCAACGAGCTGGCCTACGGCCGGCAGCAGGGCGCCGAGGCCGTCGACCTGTCGATCTGGGAGACGGGGCCGCCGCGCGTGCCCGCCGAGGTGATGGCGCAGGCGGGGGCGAGCAAGGGCGTGGTCACCGAGATCGTGCGCGCCCACCACGGCTCGGTGTCCAAGCAGGAGCGGGCGCAGATCGAGGAGGCGCTCAAGTCCGGGCGGCTGCCGGCCGTGGTCGCCACCTCCAGCCTGGAGCTGGGCATCGACATGGGCGCGGTCGACCTGGTCGCGTGCGTGGAGGCACCGCCGAGCGTGGCCAGCGGGCTGCAGCGCATCGGCCGGGCCGGTCACCAGGTGGGCGCGGTGTCCAAGGGCGTGATCTTCCCCAAATACCGCGGCGACCTCGTGCAGACGGCCGTGGTCGCCGAGCGGATGAAGAGCGGCCTCATCGAGGAGCTGCGCTATCCGCGTAATCCGCTCGACGTGCTGGCCCAGCAGATCGTCGCGATGACCGCGCTCGACGAGTGGACCGTCGACGAGCTGGAGGCCGTGGTCAAGCGGGCGGCCCCCTACTCGACGCTGCCCAGGAGCGCGCTGGAGGCGACGCTCGACATGCTGGCCGGCCGCTATCCGAGCGAGGAGTTCGCCGAGCTGCGTCCGCGCATCGTGTGGGACCGGGTGACGGGCACCCTCCAGGGCCGCCCCGGCGCGCAGCGGCTGGCCGTCACCAACGGCGGGACCATCCCCGACCGGGGCCTGTTCGGCGTCTTCCTCGTGGGCGAGAAGGCGTCCCGGGTGGGCGAGCTCGACGAGGAGATGGTGTACGAGTCGCGCGTCGGCGACGTGTTCGTGCTGGGCGCGACGTCATGGCGGATCGAGGACATCACCGCCGACCGGGTGCTCGTCTCGCCCGCGCCGGGGCAGCCGGGCAAACTGCCGTTCTGGCACGGCGACACGCCCGGCCGTCCCGCCGAGCTGGGCAAGGCCATCGGCGGGTTCCTGCGCGAGCAGGCCGCCCAGGAGTCGCCCGACCGGCTGCGCGAGGCCGGGCTCGACCCCTACGCCACCGCCAACCTGCTGGCCTACCTGCGCGAGCAGCGCGAGGCCACCGGCTACGTGCCCGACGACCGGACCCTGCTGGTCGAGCGCTTCCACGACGAGCTGGGCGACTGGCGGGTCGTCATCCACTCCCCCTACGGCGCGCGGGTGCACGCCCCGTGGGCGCTGGCGATCAACCGGCGGCTGCGCGAGCGCTACGGCGTCGACGTGCAGGCCGTGCACTCCGACGACGGCATCGTGCTGCGCATCCCTGACACGCTGGCCGAGCCGCCGACCGACGTGGCCGCCTTCGACGCCGACGAGATCGAGCAGATCGTCACCGAGGAGCTGGGCGGGTCGGCGCTGTTCGCCTCCCGGTTCCGGGAGTGCGCGGGGCGGGCGCTGCTGCTGCCGCGCCGCGTCCCCGGCCGCCGCAGCCCGCTGTGGCAGCAGCGCCAGCGGGCCGCCCATCTGCTCGGCGTCGCCTCCCAGTACGCCTCGTTCCCGATCGTGCTGGAGACGATGCGCGAGTGCCTTCAGGACGTGTTCGACGTGCCGGGGCTGGTGGCGCTGATGCGCGACCTGGCGGCGCGGCGGGTGCGGCTGGTGGAGGTGGAGACGTCGCAGGCGTCGCCGTTCGCCGCGTCGCTGCTGTTCCACTACGTGGGCGCGTTCATGTACGAGGGCGACGCGCCGCTGGCCGAGCGGCGGGCGCAGGCGCTGGCCCTCGACACGACGCTGCTGGCCGAGCTGCTCGGCCAGGCCGACCTGCGCGAGCTGCTCGACCCCGACGTGATCGCCGACACCGAGCGGGAGCTGGCGCGGCTCGACCGGCCGCTGCGCGACCCGGAGGACCTCGCCGACCTGCTCCGCTCGCACGGGCCGCTGCTCGCGCCCGACGTGAGCGTACGCGGCGGCGACCCGGCCTGGCTGGAGGAGCTGGAGCGGGCGCGGCGGGCGATTCGCGTACGGATCGCGGGCGAGACGCAGTGGGCCGCGATCGAGGACGCCTCCCGCATGCGCGACGCGCTCGGGGCGCCGCTGCCCGTGGGCATCCCCCACGTGTTCCTGGAGCCGGTCGCCGACCCGCTGGCCGACCTGGTGGCGCGGCACGCGCGCACCCGGGGGCCGTTCCACGCCTCCACGGCCGCCGAACGGTTCGGGCTGGGCGTGGCCGTGGTGACCGACGCGCTGCGCCGGCTGGCCGTGCCCGGGCGGGTGGTCAGCGGCGAGTTCCGGCCCGGCGGGCGGGGCGAGGAGTGGTGCGACGCCGGAGTGCTGCGCACGCTGCGGCGCAGGTCGCTGGCCAGGCTGCGCAAGGAGGTCGAGCCGGTCTCGGCGGAGACGCTGGCCACGTTCCTGCCCGCGTGGCACGGCATCACCGGATCCCGGGGCGCCGCCCGCGCCGGCGGCTCCGGCGGCACGGCGCGGGCGATGGACTCGCTCGTACGGGCCGTCGAGCTGCTGCAAGGAGCCGCGGTTCCCGCCTCGGCGCTGGAGACGCTGGTGCTGCCGGCGCGGGTGCCCGGCTACCATCCGGCGCTGCTCGACGAGCTGACCTCCTCCGGCGAGGTGATGTGGGTGGGGCAGGGGGCCCTGCCGGGCGGCGACGGGTGGGTGTCGCTCTACTTCGCCGACACCGCGCCGCTGCTGCTGGCCGAGCCCGCCGAGATCACCATGACGCCGGTGCACGAACAGGTGCTGGAGGCGCTCGGCGGCGGCGGGGCGCTGTTCTTCCGCGGGCTGTCCGACCGGCTCGGGTCGCTCGACGACTCCACGCTGGCCGCGGCGCTGTGGGACCTGGTGTGGTCGGGGCAGGTGTCGGGCGACACGCTCGCGCCACTGCGGGCCGCGCTCGGGTCCGGACGGCCCGCGCACCGGCCCGCGACCAGGCGGCGGCGGGCGGTGCTGCCCAGCCGGAGCGGGCCGCCGACCGTGGGCGGGCGCTGGTGGCTGCTCCCCGAGCCCGCCGCCGACGCCACCCAGCGGGCCCAGGCCCAGGCCGAGGCGCTGCTCGAACGGCACGGGGTGGTGACGCGCGGCGCGGTCACGGCGGAACGGCTGCCTGGCGGGTTCACGCCGATCTACCAGGTGCTGCGGGCGTACGAGGAGAGCGGGCGGTGCCGGCGGGGCTACTTCGTCGAAGGGCTCGGCGGGGCGCAGTTCGCCCTCCCGGGGGCGGTCGACCGGATGCGCGCCATGTCCCCGAGCCTCACCTCCCCGACAGCCTCCCTGTCGGGGGGTGAGGTGTACGGGGGTGGGGTGGGAACGCCCACGGATTCGGCTTCGTACGGAGGCGGGCCTTGGGAAGGGGCGCCGTCCGGCGAGCCGGGGTCCGGGCGCGCCCCGGCGGGTGCTGCTTGGGCGGCCTCGTCGGGGGCGGCCTCCTCAGGGGCGGCCTCGTCCCGGACGGGGGAAGCCGGGCGGGGGCGGCAGGCGGTGGTGCTGGCGGCGGCGGACCCGGCCAACCCGTACGGGGCCGCGCTGGGGTGGCCGGCGCATCCGGGGGAAGTCGGGCACAAGCCGGGCCGGAAGGCGGGGGCGCTGGTGGTGCTGGTCGACGGTTACCTGGTGCTCTACGTCGAGCGGGGCGGCAAGACGCTGCTGTCGTTCGCCGACGGGGAGCGGTTGCAGCCCGCCGTCGACGCCTTGGCGTTGGCTGTGCGTGACGGGGCGCTGGGCAAGCTGACGGTGGAGCGGGCCGACGGGGAGCCGATCGTCGACTCGCCCCTCGCAGCGGCCCTGGAGGAAGCGGGCTTCCACCCAACCCCCCGCGGCCTCCGCCTACGAGCCTGACCGAGGCGCCGACCACGGGTGCCGACCCTCGCGGGGCGACGGGCCGTACAGGGTGGCGCGCCGCACGGGGTGATAGGCCCACGGGGTTGCGCGCCGCACGGGGTGACGGGCCGCACGGGGTGGCGCGCCGCACGGGGTGACGGCCGCTCACTGGGGGCGGCGCATAGGTGACGGGACCCGCGGGGTTGCGGCACGCAAGGTAGTGGGGGCAGGCGGCGGGGTGGTGGGGCCGCCCCCGGAGGGCGGTATGTCCGGAGGTCGGGGCGTGCCCGAAGGTGGGCGCGCCTGGTGGCGATGGCACGCCGAGGTCGCGGCACGCCCGCACGGGTGGCACGGCTGGAGACGGCGCACGCCCGGGGCGGTGGTGGCACGTCCGGACGTGGCGACGCGCCTGGTGACGGCGCGCCCGGGGGCGGTGGCACGCCGGGGGTGGCGGCATGGCCGGAAGTGGCGGCGCACCCCGAGGTTGCGACGCACCCCGAGGTGGCGGCGCCCCCGGACATGGCGGCGTGCCCGGACGTGGGGGCCTCACCGGCGCCCGGGGCTCGGGGGCCGGGCGCCGGTGGGGTGAGGGGCCTTCGGGGTGCGGGACTCCGTTGGGCCGGGGG
>NZ_JAHKRO010000097.1 GCF_019396325.1 Nonomuraea ceibae | reverse complement strand
GGGGAGGGGGGTAGGGGTTTGGTGGGGGAGGGGAGGGCGTGGTGGACGGCCAGGGCGGCGGCGAGGGTGAGGGGGACGTTGATCCAGAAGATGGCGTGCCATCCGCCCACTTCGACGCCCAGCAGCGAGGCGGCGGGGACGCCGGCGAGGAGGCCGCCGTACACGGGCCCGAGGGCGCTGCCGAGCTCCTGGGCGGCGCCGACGGCGCCGAGGGCCAGGGGGCGCTCCCGCTCGCCCCACAGGTCGCCGATGAGCGCCATCGTGATCGGCAGCAGCGCGCCCCCGGCGACGCCCTGGACGGTGCGGCCGGCCACCACCATCACCTCCCCGGACGCCAGCGCCGTCAGCACGGAGCCGGCCGCGAAGGCCGCCAGGCAGGCGTGGATGAGCGGCCGCCGCCCGAACCGGTCGGACAGCCGCCCCAGCAGCGGCATCGCCGCCACGTACCCGAGCAGGAACCCGGTGACCACCGGCGTGACCCGTTCGAGCCGGTTGAGCGGGATGCCGATGTCGGTGGCGATGTCGATGAGGACGGTCACGACCACGTACGCGTCGAGGGCGGCGAGCAGCACCACCGCCCCGCCCACGCCGAGGACGACCCGGCGGGCGCTCCTCATTCGGCGGACGGCGCCGACGACGACGATGACGGCGACGATGACGACGGCGGGGGCGTGATCGTCACCGGCGCGTCGTAGTCGGCGAACGAGACCGTCACCGTGCCCTCGCGCAGCTGCAGCAGCACCTTGGTGAGCCTGCTGCTGGCCCGGTCGACCCAGACGGTGCCGTTGACGCCCTCGGTGACGCCGGGCACCAGCGTGCTCAGCGCCTGCCCGGTGAAGGCGACGTCGACCCGGTAGGCGCCGTCATCCTCGGCCCGGACGAGCGGGTCGGCGGCGGTGGCGAGCAGCCCCGGGATGCCCTTGGCGGGGTCGAGGATGAGCGACGGGTCGTAGAGCTGGGCGAGCTGTTGCCGGGTCATCTCCTGGTAGCCGCCGGTCGGCCCCTTGAAGTGGACCTTGTCGCCGATGAGCATGAACGACACCTCCTGGAGGTTGCCGAACACCTCCAGCGTGATGGTCCCGTCGGCGTCGCCCTCGGCGGTGAGCCGCCCGTCGGCCTTCTTGACGGGCACGTTCGGCTTGCCCTCGGTGGCGATGGAGAACGCGGCGGATTTGACCGTCTTCATCGCCTCGGCGGCCTGGCGCATCAGGTCGGGCCCGGCGGGCAGCGCCGCGCCCTCGCCTGCGGAGGAGCAGGCCGCCAGGGCCACGACGGCCAGGGCCACCACGAGCAGCTTTCTCAACATGAGCGGATCGTAGCGAGCGGGACGGACACCCGGGCGGCCCCTGCGGTATCGACTGCGTGTCAGCGCAGTTTCTTCAGATGCTCCACGATGGGCCCGTAGGCGGCCTCCAGCTCCTTGAGCTGGTCGTCGGTGAGCCGGTCGACGAAGTGCTCGCGCACCCCGGCCACGTGGTCGGGCGCCACCCGCTGGATCGTCTCCCAGCCCTCGTCGGTCAGCACGGCGAACGTGCCCCGCCGGTCGTCGCGGCAGTCTTCGCGGGTGACCAGGCCCTTGGCCTCCATCCGGGAGATCTGGTGGGAGAGCCGGCTGCGGGACTGGATGGTCGCGTCGGCCAGGTCGCTCATCCGCATGCGTCGCGCGGGGCTCTCGGACAGGTTGACCAGGATCTCGTAGTCGTTGAGTGACAGGGCGTGTTCCTGAAGCTCCCGGTCCAGGCGGTGCATGAGCAGCTTGTGCAGGGCCAGGTGGGTTCGCCAGGCACGCTGCTCAGCGGGGGAAAGCCAGCGAGGCGCGCTCATGATCTCCAATCTAGCGCACGTAGAGTGACGAAGGTGGGGGAGAAGTCGGGAGAGAGCCTGGGCACCGTGCTGGTGGCCGGGGCGGCGAACCTCGCCATCGCGGTGGCCAAGCTGCTGGCGGGGATCGTCAGCGGGTCGGCGGCGATGCTGTCGGAGGCGGCGCACTCGGCGGCCGACACGGTGACGGAGGTGCTGCTGCTGGTCGCGGTCCGGCGTTCGGGCAAGCCGGCCGACCGGCGCCATCCGTTCGGATACGGCAAGGCGGGGTTCTTCTGGGCGATGATGGCGGCGTTCGCGACGCTGGCGGGTGGCGCCGGGTTCTCGATCACCCACGGCGTGCACGAGATCGTCCGCGGGGAGGAGCTGTCGGCGCTCACCCCGGCGTACGTGGTGCTGGCGGTCTCGTTCGTCATCGAGGGGGTGTCGTTCCTCAAGGCGTACGGGCAGCTGCGCGGCGAGGCGGGCCGGTGGCGGGTCAGCCCGCTGCGGCTGGCCAGGAAGACGTCCGACACGGCGCTGAAGGCGGTGCTGCTGGAGGACGGGGCGGCGCTGGCCGGGCTGGTCATCGCGGCGCTGGGGCTGCTCGGCTCGCAGCTCACCGGGTCGTCGCTGTGGGACGGCCTGGCGTCGGTCCTCATCGGCGTGCTGCTGCTGGTGGTCGCGCTCACGCTCATCCAGGCGAACCTGTCGCTGCTCATCGGCCAGGCGGCGCCGCGCCCGATCGAGACGGGGGTGCGCGCGGTGCTCCTCGTCCAGCCGGAGGTGGAGGACGTGGTCGAGCTGCTCACCATGGTCATCGGGCCGGGCCGGTTCCTGGTCGCGGCGAAGATCGACTTTCGGGACGAGGTGCGCGCCGGAGGTGTGGAGCGCGCCTGTGAGGAGGTGGACCGCAGGCTGCGCGAGCGCTTCCCCGGCATCGACCAGGTGTTCCTCGACCCCACCCCGCCCCGCCGCCGCTAGTCGAACGCCATGACGATCGCCACGCCGACGACGTGCATGACGACCACGGCGACGAGCAGCGACACGAACACGAACTTGGCCGGCCCGTGCTCGAACGTCCGGCCCTCTTCGAGGGGGCGCCGCTGGGTCATCCGGTCCGCGATGCGCTCCTCCAGGGGCTTCTTGTAGAACATGCGCCCACATTATCCGGACATTGGCAGGCGGGTGGCGGGCGAGTCGGTGATCACGGCCACCAGGACGTCCGGCTCCGCGCGCCATTCCAGCAGGTGGCGGCCCGTCCAGTCCGGTTCGGCCGTGGCCATCTCGGCGAGGGTCAGCTCGCCCCGCTTGATCAGCGCCTCCTTGCGCACCCAGTGGCGGATCAGGTCCTCGTTGCCGCGCGCCCCGGCCAGCTCGGCGGGGGTGAGCGCGATCGGGGCCAGCGTGCGGTCGAGCGGGCCTGGCGGCACCCGCTCGGCGTCCACGCCGACGCGGCCGGGGCCGGCCGCCGCGCACACGTAGCCGCGCGTGTGGCTGAGGCTCACGCCCAGTTCGGGGGCTTCGACCAGGTACGGCCTGCCGTGCCCCGGCCCGTGCACGTCGCAGTGCTGCGCCAGCGTCAGCTCGCCGGGATCGGCGCCCAGCACCCGGCCGGCGCAGAGCCGTACCAGCAGGTGGGCGGCGACGAACGCGATCCGGTCGGGGGCGAAGCGGAAGCGCGCGGCGCGATCGCGCTCGACGTCCGTCAGCCACTCCAGGGGTGCGCGCACCTCGTCGGGCGGGCAGCCCATCGCCGCCGCCAGGGCCGTCGCAGGAGTGATCGTCACTGGGTGGATCGTACCTCCCGCGCAGGGAATTTGAGGGGGATTTCACCGCCCGCCAACCCCTCCAAATACGGATAAATCCTAGGATTAAGTGATATTTCGGGATAAGTCGCGCACTGGGGGTGGCGGCATGGTCCAGCTCATCAAGCCGGAGCTCGACAGGCTCCGCGACCGCTGCGCCGGGCGGGTCGTCACCCGCCACGACACCGAGTACGACGTGCTGCGCTCGATCTGGAACGGCGCCGTCGACCGCCGCCCCGCCGTGATCGTCCGGTGCAGCGGCCCCGAGGACGTCTCGGCGGGCGTGCGCTTCGCCCGCGAGGAAGGGCTGGAGATCTCCGTACGCGGCGGCGGCCACGGCTTCGGCGGCTCGGCCGTCACCGACGGCGGCCTCATGCTCGACCTCAGCCCGCTGCGCCTCGTCGACGTCGACCCCGCCACCCGCAGCGCGGTCTGCTGCGGCGGCGCCACCTGGGCCGACGTCGACGCCGCCACCCAGGCCCACGGGCTGGCCACGCCGGGCGGCACGATCAGCCACACCGGCATCGGCGGCCTGACGCTCGGCGGCGGGTTCGGCTGGCTGACCCACAGGCACGGCCTGACGATCGACAACCTCGAGGCGGCCGACCTGGTGCTGGCCGGGGGCGAGCAGGTGCACGCCTCCGCCCGGGACCACCCGGACCTGTTCTGGGCCCTCCGGGGCGGCGGCGGCAACTTCGGCGTCGTCACCGCGTTCACCTACCGGCTGCACCCCGTCGGCCCGGCCGTGCACGTCGCCGTGCTGTTCTGGGAGGCCGAACGCGGCAGGCAGGCCGCCGAGGTCATCGACGCCGCCGCCACGGGCCTGCCGGACGACGCCGCCGTGCTGATCGGCTTCGGGATGAGCGCCCCGCCCGCCCCGTTCGTGCCCGAGGAGCACCGGCTGCGCCCAGGCCACGCGCTGATCGTCGCGGGGTTCTCCACGGCCGAGCGGCACGAGGCGGTGCTGGCCTCCATCCGGCGGGAGCTGGAGCCGCTGTTCGAGTTCGTCGCGCCGATGCCGTACACGCAACTGCAGTCGCTGCTCGACGAGAGCGCGCCGTGGGGCATCTCCGCCTACGAGAAGGCGCTCGACCTGCCCGGCCTCACGCCCGAGGCGATGACGGCGATCTGCGAGCAGGCGGCGGGCAAGTCCTCGCCGCTGTCGTTCCTGCCGACCTTCCGGCTCGACGGCGCCTTCGCCGCCAGGGACGACGACGCCACCGCGTTCAGCGGCAGCCGCGCGCCGCACTACACGATGTCCATCGCCGCGATCACGCCGTCGGCGGACGAACTGCCCGCCGAGCGGGAGTGGGCGCGCTCCGCCTGGGAGGCGCTGCTCCCGTACGCCGGGGGCACGGGCTCGTACGTGAACTTCATCGCCGACCGGGACGAGGAGCGGGTGCGCGCCTCGTACGGGGCGAAGTACGACCGGCTGGCGGCCGTCAAGGCCGCCTACGATCCCGACAACGTCTTCCACCTGAACGCCAACGTCAGGCCCCGGCCGGGGCGGGAGGAACCGCCCCGGCCGTGACCGTCATCGGGTGAGGCGGTAGCCGGGCAGCCCGGGGATCGGGCCGGTCGGCGGCCGGTGACGCAGGGCGGACATTTCGGCCGGCGGCACGGCCTGGCACCGCAGGCCCCGCTCCGGCGGGTCGACGGAGACCAGGTAGGCGTCGATCGCCCGCGTCGGGCAGTCGCCGCGGCCGTAGATGCCGTGACCCCAGCCCTCGTAGGTGATCAGCCGGGCCTCACGGCCGATCTGCCGCGCCGCGCTCACCGCCCACGGGTAGCCCGTGGCCGGATCGTGCAGGGCGTTGCCCAGCAGCAGCGGGGGTGTGCCGTCGACGCGCAGCCGATGCTGCGGGTTGGGGATCGGCGCCTCGGTGCCCAGGCACGCCGCGGTGATCGGATGCGCCGCCGCGCTGACCAGCATGTCCGGCGCGATGCGCGCGGACCTGCGCAGGTGCTGCTCGTAGGCGCGGTAGTCGCGGATGGGCAGCAGGTAGTCCTGGCAGAAGACGCGCGTCGGATCGTTGATCGCCTGCTCGGCGGACGAGGCCGACGAGGCGGTGGAGGGCGGGGTCAGGATCGGGCGGGCGGTCGCCGCGCCGCTCTCCAGCGCCACCAGGAACTCGGCCAACTCCTTGAACGCCGGGCCGTAGAACGCGCCGAACGCCTGCCCGATCAGGTCGAGCTTGCCCAGCTTGATCTCCGGGGAGCCCGGCAGGCTCAGCTCGCCGCGCTCCGCCCGCGCCAGCAGGTCCGCCCAGACGGTCCGCACGTCCCTGCCGTGCAGCGCGCACGTCCGGGTGCGCTCGCACCAGGCGACGAACTCGTCGAAGGAGTCCTGCGCGGTCCACGACTCGGTGTCGAGGAACGCCCGCGTGCCCAGGCTGTGGTCCATGTTGCTGTCGAGCGCCAGCGCGCGGATCCGGTGCGGGAACCGCTCGGCGTAGAGCTGGCCGATGAGCGTGCCGTAGGAGATGCCGTAGTAGGTGAGCTTGTCGTCGCCGAGCGCGGCGCGCAGGGCGTCGAGGTCGCGCACCACGCTGCCGGTGTCGACGTGGTCGAACAGCGGCCCGGTGCGGGCCCGGCAGTCGTCACGGTAGCTCCGGTTGTGCGCCAGCAGCGCGTCGAACCCGGCCTGGTCCTTGATCGACAGCGGGTCGGGCGCCTGGAGGGCCAGCTCCAGCGAGCACAGGACCGGATGGCTGCGCGCCACGCCGCGGGGGTCGAAGCCCACCACGTCGAAGCGGCTGGTGATCTCCGGGGTGAAGCCGAGGTAGCCGCCCACCACGGCGTCCACGCCGGAGCCGCCGGGGCCGCCCGGGTTGATGACGAGCGAGCCGATCCGGGCCGCCGGATCGCTCGCCTTGCGCCGGGCCAGCGCGAGCTCGAACGTCTCGCCGCGCGGCCTGCGCCAGTCGACGGGCACGGTCAGCGTGCCGCACTCGGCCGACGGGTCCTCGGCGCACGGAGCCCAGGAGATCGCGCCCGCGCTCGCCGTGGCCGGCGTCAGCGGCGCGATAAGGCTGAGGACGAGAGCGGGGAGGAGCGAGAGGATCAGGACAGGTCTTCGCACTGCGCGTCCAATCGTCGGGGATCCGATCATCGACCGGATCTTCCGACAAGACCATCCGACTGGAGGACGAAACGGATGTCATCCTCCAGGCCGACATCAGCGCAGCAGACCGGCCATCCAGTCCTCCACCTCGTCGGGGTGGCGGGGCAGCGCGCCGGACATCAGGCGGGCGCCGTCGGCCGTGATGACCAGGTCGTCCTCGATCCGCACGCCCAGGCCGCGGAACTCCTCCGGCAGGGTGAGATCGTCCGGCTGCAGGTACAGGCCGGGCTCGACGGTGAGCACCTGGCCCTCCTCCAGGACGCCGTCGAGATAGACCTCGGCGCGCGCCCTGGCGCAGTCGTGCACGTCCAGGCCGAGCATGTGGCCGCTGCTGCACAGCGTGTAGCGGCGGTACAGGCCCGTCTCCATGAGCGTGTCGGGCGACTCCTTGAGCAGGCCCCACTCGTTCAGCCCCTCGCAGATGACGCGCATGGCCGCCTGGTGGAAGTCGCGGAAGCGGGCGCCGGGCCGCAGCGTGGCGATCGCGGCTGCCTGCGCCTCGTACACCAGCTCGTACACCTGCCGCTGCACCGGCCCGAACCGGCCCGACAGCGGCAGCGTGCGGGTGACGTCGGCGGTGTAGAGCGTGTCGGACTCCACGCCCGCGTCGAGCAGCAGCAGGTGCGCCGGGTCGAGCGGGCCGTCGTTGCGGATCCAGTGCAGCACGCAGGCGTGCGCCCCCGAGGCCACGATGCTGTCGTAGCCGGTCGCGTTGCCCTCCAGCCGCGAGCGCAGCCCGAACACGCCCTCCAGATAGCGCTCGCCGCGCGGGTGGCCGAGCGCCGCGGGCAGGGCGCGCACCACGTCCTCGAAGCCGCGCGCGGTGGCGTCGACCGCCCCCTGCAGCTCGCCGACCTCCCACTCGTCCTTGATCAGCCGCATCTCCGACAGGAAGCCCTCGAACTCGGCGTCGCCGTCGCCGGGCGCCACCATCGCGTCCACCGCCGCGTCCACGCCGCGCAGCACCCGCGCCGAGCCCTTCAGGTCCAGCTCGCGGATGTGCGCGCAGTCCACCTGGTACAGCTCCGACGCCTCGGCCAGGTCCGGCCTGCGGCCCACCCAGAACTCGCCGTAGCGGCGGTCGCGGTAGAACTCCTCGCCCTCCTCGCGGGGCGAGCGCGGCCTGACGTACAGCCGCGCCTCGCCGGACGGCTCGATCACGAGCACGTCGTCGGGCTCGCCCGCGCCCGTCAGGTACGCGTACGCGCTGTGCGGGCGGAAGCGGTAGTCGCTGTCGTTGCTGCGGACCTTGAGCCGCCCCGACGGCACCACCAGCCGCTCCCCGGGGAACCGGCTCGCCAGCGCCGCCCGCCGCTTGGCCGCCCACGGCGCGACCGGCAGCGCCGTGACGTCCGTGCGCCGGGTGTCGGCCCACCCGGTCCGCATGAACGCGGCCAGCTCCCCGGTGATCGGCAGGTCGTGGCTCCCGGTGTTGAGCGGCTCGTTCATCAGGTGTCTCTCCGCAGGTGGATCGTGATTATCCCGGACTTTCGGTACGGCAGCTTACGTGACTCCTTGACGGGCTCCCACCCGGTTGCTTGCCTGGGACGACAAGCGCTTAACCGGGTGCCCGCCGGGGTAACTCAGAGCCGAGGTGGTGCAGATGCTCATCGGGACGATCCTGCGCGGCAAGGGAAGCGGCGTCACGACGGTGGCGCCGGAGGCCACCGTCCGCGACCTGCTGGACAAGCTCGCCGAGCACAACATCGGCGCCGTCGTGGTCTCCGCCGACGGCGTGACCATCGACGGCATCGTGTCCGAACGCGACGTGGTGCGCCGCCTGCACGACCGGGGCGCCGCCATCCTCGCCGAGCCGGTGTCGTCGATCATGACGGCCGAGGTGCGCACCGTCGCGCCCGGCGACCGGGTAGACGAGCTGCGCAAGATCATGACCACGCACCGGGTGCGGCACATGCCCGTGGTCGAGGACGGCCGCCTGGTCGGCATCGTCAGCATCGGCGACGTGGTCAAGAGCGCGATCGAGGAGCTGGAGACCGAGAAGGCGTCGCTGGTGGACTATCTTCACCGCTGACCGGGGTGGGACCCTGGTCGGGTGATGTACGGGCCTCCCGAATACCCTCGCGCGTCCAGCAGCCCGACGATCATCCTGCTGGTGTCGGGGATGACCGGTGTGCTGGGGTTCCTGATCGGCTTCTTCGCCGGGCTCGGCTCGGGGGAGACGGCCGCCCCGCCCGCGCCCCGGGTCACGGTGACGGTCGAGGGGCCGACGGCCGAGCCGGAGCCCGCCCCGACGGCCACCGGCCAGCCGCCGGGCACCGAGGCTCCCGGCACGGGCGCGCCCGCCACCGGGACGCCCGACATCGGCACGCCCGACATCGGCACGCCCGACATCGGCACGCCCGACACCGGCGCGCAGCCCCCGGGCACCGGCACGCCGCCCGTGACCGCCGGGCCCGGCGGCGGCAACGCCACGCTCCGCACCCTGGTCGTGGGCGTCGACATCCAGCCCGGCACCTACCGCACCACCGGCCCCGTCACCGCCTCCCAGAGCTGCTACTGGGCCCGGATGAAGGGCACCACCGCCTCGATCGCCGACGTGATCGACGCCGGCATGCCGACCGGCCCCGCCACCGTCACCATCCTCGCCACCGACAAGTCGTTCCAGACCGGCGGCTGCGCCGAGTGGACCAAGGCGTGAAGCAGGTGTTTGCGGAGGCCACACCGCACGTAGGAGGATTCCCTCAGCCCACCTAGGAGGATGACATGTCGGTGTTGCGGAGCTTCGTGGACAGCGTACGGAACGGCTCGATCGAGGTGATCGACCTGACCGCGCCCCTCTCCTCGGACACGCCGATCCTCCAGCTCCCCGAGCCGTTCGGCAACACGATCCCGTTCCGCCTGGAGGAGATCAGCCGCTACGACGACCGCGGCCCCGCCTGGTACTGGAACGACATCCACACGGGTGAGCACACCGGCACCCACTTCGACGCCCCCGTCCACTGGGTCACCGCCCGCGACGGCCAGGACGTGTCCCAGGTGCCCGTGACGAGCCTGCTCGCCCCCGCCGTCGTCCTCGACTTCGCCGCCGAGGCCGCCAAGGACCCCGACTTCCTCCTCCAGGTCGACCACGTCAAGGAATGGGAACGCGCCAACGGCCCGCTCCCCGACGGCGGCTGGCTCCTCTACCGCACCGGCTGGGACTCCCGCTCCGGCGACCAGGCCGCGTTCCTCAACGCCGACGAGACCGGCCCGCACACGCCCGGCATCTCCGTCGAGTGCGCCCGCTGGCTGGCCGAGGAGACGCCCGTGCTCGGGCTCGGCGTCGAGACCGTCGGCACCGACGCGGGCGCCGCCCACTCCTTCGACCCCGCCTTCCCGTGCCACTCCTACCTGCTCGGAGCCGGCAAGTACGGCCTCACCCAGCTCCGCAACCTCGACCGGCTCCCGGTGACCGGCGCCGTCGTCGTCGCGCCGCCGCTGCCCATCCTCGGCGGCTCCGGCAGCCCCGTACGCGTGCTCGCCCTCGTCGAGCGCGGCGGCGGCGAGGCCGGGCAGGCACGGTGACCGTCGCCGAGGCCGTCGGGCGGGCCCTGGCCGCCGCCGGGGCCCGCGTCGCGTTCGGGGTGGTCGGCAGCGGCAACTTCCACGTCACCAACGCCCTCGTACGGCACGGCGCGCGTTTCGTCGCGGCCCGCCACGAGGGCGGCGCGGCCACCATGGCCGACGCCTACGCCCGCACGAGCGGCCACGTCGGCGTCGTCACCGTCCACCAGGGGCCCGGGCTCACCAACGCGGTCACCGGCATCGCCGAGGCCGCCAAGAGCCGCACCCCGCTCGTCGTCCTGGCCGGCGAGGCCACCGACGCGCGCTCCAACTTCCACATCGACCAGGACGCCCTGGCCCGCTCCGTGGGCGCCGTCGCCCTGCGCGTCACGTCTCCGGCCACGGCCGTCGCCGAGGCCCTGGAGGCGTTCCGCCTGGCCCGCGACGACCGCCGCACCGTCCTGCTCAACCTTCCCCTGGACCTCCAGGCCGCCGGCGCCGCGGCCCGTACGGAGTCCACCCGCGACGAAGAAGTCCCGGACCGTGGGGTGGCGGGGGACGCCGCCCTGGAGGGGCCCGCCGCCGGCCGGGGGGACCTTCGCGCGAGGGTGGAGGAGTTCGCGCGGTTGTTGCGGGAGGCCCGGCGGCCGGTGTTCGTGGCGGGGCGCGGGGCCAGGCGGGCGCGGCCCGAGGTGGAGGAGCTGGCCGGGCGGGCCGGGGCGCTGCTGGCGACCTCGGCGGTCGCCCGGGGCCTGTTCCGGGGCAGCCCGTGGGACCTGGACGTGAGCGGCGGGTTCGCCACGCCGCTGGCCGCCGAGCTGATCCGCGACGCCGACCTGGTGGTGGGCTGGGGGTGCGCGCTGAACATGTGGACCACCCGCCACGGCGCGCTCATCGGCCCGGACGCCACGGTCGTGCAGGTGGACCTGGAGCCCGAGGCCGTCGGCAGGCACGTCCGCGCGGACCTGGGGGTCGTCGGGGACGTGGCCGTGGTGGCGCGCGCGGCCGGGGACGCCCTCGCGGCCGGGCAGCCGTCCGCGGGCTACCGGTCGGCGGACGTGGCGCGGCGGATCCGGGAGGAGGGCCGGTGGCGGGACGTGCCGTACCGGGACGAGAGCGGCGACGGCCGGATCGACCCGAGGACGCTCAGCATCGGCCTGGACGACCTGCTGCCCGCCGAGCGCACCGTGGTCCCCGATTCCGGAAATTTCATGGGATATCCGGCGATGTTCATGGATGTCCCCGACGAGGCCGGGTTCTGCTTCACCCAGGCGTTCCAGGCCGTCGGGCTGGGCCTGGCCGGCGCGATCGGCGCGGCCGTGGCACGCCCGGACCGGCTGACGGTGGCGGCGCTCGGCGACGGCGGCGCCTGGATGGGCGCGGCCGAGCTGGAGACCGTCGTGCGGCTCGGCCTGCCGATGGTGGTCGTGGTGTACGACGACGAGGCCTACGGCGCGGAGGTGCACCACTTCGGGCCGGGCGGCGACCCGCTCGACACCGTGCGGTTCCCGCCGGCCGACCTGGCGGCGGTGGCGCGCGGGCACGGGTTCGCGGCGGTGACCGTGGGCGCGGCGGCGGACCTGGCCGGGGTGGCCGACTGGCTCAAGGGGCCGCGCGACCGGCCGCTGCTGGTGCACGCCCAGGTCACCCGGGAGCGCGCCTCCTGGTGGCTGGAGGAGGCGTTCCGGGGCCACTAGAGCTTGCGCTGGGTGCGGGCCTCCTCGGCGGCCGACAGCACGGTGGCCAGCGGCGCGCCGCCGCCCGCCGCGACGGCGGCGGCGATCGCGCCCTCCACGAACGGCACGTCGGCCAGCACCACCCGGCCCGGCTCCACTAGCAGCCTGGCGGTCAGCACCGAGCTGCCGAGGTCCGGGATGAGCACCACGCCGTCGCCCTCGTCGACCTGCTCGACGGCCTGGTCGATGAGGTCCACGCTGGTGCCGGTGCGGCCGTCGCCGGTGCCGCCGCACGCGGCGACCCGCACCCGGTCGCCGGCGATGCACCGGGCCAGCGAGGCCACCTCGGCGGCCAGCCCGGCGCTGTGCGAGATGAGGATGAGCCCGACCATCAGGACGCCACCGCCGCCAGCGCCGCCATGATGATCGCCGCCGAGGCCGCCCCGGGGTCCTCGTGGCCGACGCTGCGCTCGCCGAGATAGCTGGCGCGGCCCCGGCGGGCCCGCAGCGGGATCGTCGCCCGCGACCCCTCCTCGGCCGCGCGGGCCGCCCGCTCGAACGCCTCCCGCGCCGCGATCTCCTCCTGTACGGCCCGCGTCAGCTCCCGGGAGGCGGGCACCAGCGCGTCCAGCATCGTCTTGTCGCCCTGCGCCGCCTTGCCCAGCCGCTCCACCGCCCGCACCCCCGACTCGAACGCCGCGGCGAACACGGCCAGCGTGACCGGCGAGTCCATGCTCTTGCCCATCTGCCGGAACGCCGACCCGTACAGGGGACCCGAGGCCCCGCCGACGCGGCGGATCAGGGTCGTGCCGGCGGACACCAGCGCCTGCACGGGCGTGGCGGGCGGCCACTCGGCGAACGCCTGCCGCACCTCGGTGAAGCCGCGGTCGAGGTTCGCGCCGTGGTCGGCGTCGCCGATGGCGGCGTCGAGCGCGGTCAGCCGGTCGCGCTGCAGCCGCACTAGCCGGCCCGCGTCCTCGAACCAGGCCAGGAAGAACGCCGTGTCCATCCCCTCGCCCGTCCCGCGGTCCATCAGCTCGCCCATCCCGCCCATCAGCGCCCCCAGCGCAGCCCCGGAGTCTCGACCGGTGCGTCCCAAAGGCGCGTCAGGTCGTCGTCGAGCCGGCACACGGTCACCGAGAAGCCCTGCATGTCCAGGCTCGTCACGTAGTTACCCACCAGCGAGCGCGTCACCCGTGCCCCCTTGCCCCGCACGAACGACTCCACCTCGGCGAAGACCACGTACAGCTCCATCAGCGGGGTCGAGCCCATGCCGTTGACCATGACGAGCAGGTCGCCGCGCAGCGGCAGGTCGCCGTGGATCGCCTCCATCGCGATCGCGGCCAGCTCGCGCGCCGACACCAGCGGGACGCGGGCGCGGCCGGGCTCGCCGTGGATGCCGATGCCGAGCTCCACCTCGTCGCCGGGCAGGTCGAAGGTGGGCTTGCCGGCGGCGGGGGAGGTGCAGGAGGTGAGCGCGATCCCGAACGAACGGCTCCGCCCGTCCACGTCGGCGGCCACCCGGGCCACCTCGGCCAGCGGCGCGCCCTCCTCGGCCAGCGCCCCGGCGATCTTCTCCACGAACACCGTGGCCCCGGTGCCGCGCCGCCCGGCGGTGTAGAGGGAGTCCTGCACGGCCACGTCGTCGTCGACGATCACCTTCGCCACCTCGACGCCCGCGCACAGCTCGGCGGCCATCTCGAAGTTGAGCACGTCGCCGGTGTAGTTCTTGACGACGTGGAGCACCCCGGCGCCGCCGTCGACGGCCCTGGTGGCGTCGAGGATCTGGTCGGGCACCGGCGAGGTGAAGACGTCGCCGGGGCAGGCGGCGTCCAGCATGCCGTGGCCGACGAAGCCGGCGTGCAGCGGCTCGTGGCCGGAGCCGCCGCCGGAGACCAGCGCCACCTTCCCCGGCCTCGGCGCGTCGGCCCGGTAGACCACGCGGTCGCGCACCCGCAGGGACGGGTGGGCCGCGGCCAGGCCGTTCAGCGCGTCCTCAACCACGGACTCGGCCGTGTTGATGAGCTTCTTCATGGTGAGAACATCTGCCCGTTATGACGCCCTGGCAAGCACCCCGGCGTGGAGGGCCGGCCGGGTAGGCTACCGTCTGCACATGGCTGAGATCGTGTACCCGCCGGTGATCGCCGCCGCGCGGACCCTCTTTCGCGTGCTCGACTACCGCTTCCACTTGGAGGGCACCGACAACGTGCCGCGTTCCGGCGGCGCGGTGCTGGTGAGCAACCACATCAGCTATCTGGACTTCATCTTCGCCGGGTTCGGCGCGCTGCCGTCCAAGCGGCTGGTGCGGTTCATGGCCAAGCAGGACGTGTTCGACCACCGGATCTCCGGGCCGCTGATGCGCGGCATGCACCACATCCCGGTCGACCGGGGGGCGGGCGCGGGCTCCTACGCGACGGCGCTGCGCATGCTGAAGGCCGGCGAGGTGGTGGGCGTGTTCGCCGAGGCCACGATCAGCCGGTCGTTCACCGTCAAGGAGATCAAGAACGGCGCGATCCGGATGGCGCAGGCGACCAAGGTCCCGGTGATCCCGGTGGCGCTGTGGGGCAGCCAGCGGCTGTGGACCAAGGGCAGGAAGAAGCAGCTCCTCCAGCGGCACGTGCCGATCACGATCCTGGTGGGCGAGCCGATGCACCCCAAGCGCGGCGAGGACGTCAACGAGCACGCGGCCGACCTGCGCGAGCGGCTGACGGCGCTGGTCGACCGGGCGCAGCGCACCTACCCGGAGATCCCGCCGGGCGTGTGGTGGCAGCCGGCGCACCTGGGCGGCACCGCGCCGACCCCGGAGGAGGCCGCCGCGATGGACGCCGCCGAGGCCGAGGCCAGGGCCGCCAAGCGGGAGGACTAGATCGCCGCCTGATAGCTGCTGGCGCGCATGCCCGCCAGCAGCCCCGCGGTCTGCTCCGGGGTGAAGCGGCGCACGGGGTCGTGGTGCAGCAGGCCCTCGATGAGCGGGCGCATCACGCCGGCCCGGCGCGGCGGCGGGAACCGGCCGCTGCGGGCCATGCCGAGCACGGTCGCGGCGTCCTGCCCCGGGTAGGGCGGCTGGCCCTCGATGGCGCTGTAGAGGGTGGCGCCGAACGACCACATGTCGGCCTCCTTGCTGGCCGGGCCGCCGTAGAGCCGCTCGGGGGCCATGAACGCGGGGGTGCCGCGCAGCCGCCGCGAGGTCGTCATGCGGATGTCACCCTCGGCGGTCGCTATGCCGAAGTCGCTCAGCACGACCCGCTCGCCCGTCAGCATGACGTTGGCGGGCTTGACGTCACGGTGCAGCACGCCGGCCTGGTGCGCGGTGCGCAGCGCGGCGAGCAGGTGCTGGCCGATGGCCGCCACCGACTGCGCCGGCAGCGTGCCGACCTGCGACAGGAGCTGGTGCAGCGACAGCCCGTCGAGGTACTCCATCACGATCCAGAGCTTGCCGCCCTCTTCCATGAGGTCGTGGACCGTGACGATGTTGGGGTGGCTGAGCCGGGCCGCCATCCTCGCCTCGCGAAGGACACGACGGCGCACCATCTCGGCCTCGCCGGCGAGCGTCAGCTCCTTGAGCGCCACCTCACGGTGCAGAAGCTGATCGAACGCGCGCCAGACGACGCCCATGCCCCCACGACCGGCCTCCTCGTTCAGGAGGTACCGTCCGCCGATCTCCCGCCGCATACCATCCCCTCTTTGACAGGGGTAATCATGTCATCTCTGCGCGCAGCTTTGGGTGCCTAACGTGATCTGGATATGTCGGGAATCGTAGCTTGGCTGGTCAACGGCGCGGAAATTCGCCCGCGAACGACACGCCAGAGCAGGCCGACGGCCACGAGCGACAGCACGACGGACCCGCCGAACACCGCGGGCAGCCCGGCCGCCTCGCCCAGGACGCCGCCGAGCGCGGCCCCGACGGGCATCCCGCCCATGCCGATCAGCCGGTAGGCGGCGTTCACCCGGCCCAGCAGCTCGGTGGGGATCAGCCGCTGCCGGGTGGAGATGACGAGCACGTTGGACACCGCGCTGGAGATGCCCCACAGCAGCGCCGTCGGGTAGAGCAGCCAGGTGACGGGCACGAACAGCGGCACCAGGTGCAGCAGGGTGTTGAGCAGCCACATGCCGATCAGCGTCCGGCCCTCGCCGAGCACCCCGGAGATCCGCTCCGACACCAGCGCCCCGGCCGCCGCCCCGGCGGCGAACACGGTCAGCATGAGCCCGTAGCCGCTCGGCTCCAGCCCGAACCGCGACTCCTCGCCGACCAGCCACAGCACGAACACCCCCCAGTAGGCGGCGGTGGCGAAGTTCAGCGTCCCGGCGGTCAGGGCCAGCGCCCGCAGGAACCGCTGCGACCACAGCCAGCGCAGCGCCTCGGCGATCTCCCCGGCCATGGGCCGCCGGGCGCCCGCCGGCTGGTAGGAGCCCCGCATGCCCAGCAGGAGCAGCCCGGCCGCGGCGTACAGGAGGCCGGGCCCGCCGAAGACGGCGGCGGGCAGGAGGGTGACGAGGACGCCCGCGAGCGGGGAGCCGGCGAACTCGTTGCCGATCATCTGGGCGCTCTGCAGCCGCCCGTTGGCCCGCGTGAGGGCCTGGGGCTCGACCGCCATCGGCAGCACGGACTGCGCGGAGGTGTCGGCGAGCACCTCGGCCACGCTCGCCAGCAGCACGGCGGCCAGCATGACCCACAGGTTCATCAGCCCGAGCACGGCCAGCGCGCCGGCGGCCACGAGCACGCCCGCGCGCAGCGCGTTCGCCGTCACCATGATCCGCCGCCGGTCCAGCCGGTCGGCCAGCGCCCCGGCGGGCAGCGCGAACAGCAGCCACGGCAGCGTGGTGGCCGCGCCGACGAGCGCCACCTGCGCGGGGGAGCGGGTGAACGACACCGCCAGCAGCGGCGCGCCCACCTTGAGCACGCCGTCGGCCAGGTTCGACAGCGTGGCCGACGACAACAGGAAGCCGAACGATCGATTCACCGGGGCACTCCGATAGTGTGTAAGGAAAAGTGTGCAAATGAACCTTTGCAAAGATAGGTGTGCACAGTGATGTCCCGCAAGAGCCCTTCCGCGCGGAAACTCGACGCGAGCGCGCTCAAGTCCTTCGCCCACCCGCTCCGCCTGCGCCTGTACGAGCTGCTGGACGAGCACGGCCCCTCCACCGCCACCCGGCTCGCCGCCCTCGTGACGCAGAACACCGGCGCCACCAGCTACCACCTGCGCGAGCTGGCCAGGCACGGGATGATCGAGATCGCCCCCGAGCTGGGCCGAGGCAAGGAGAAGTACTGGCGGGTGGTGCCCGGCGGCTTCTCCTACGGCGACCCGCCCGGCGACCCCGAGACGGCCGGCGCGCTGGAGTTCCTCCTCGACGACCTCGTCCGGCGGCGCGGCGCCGAGCTGGCCCGATGGCGCGAGGAGGAGCCGCGCACCCCCAAGGAGTGGGTAGAGGCCAGCGTCCTCGGCCGCCGCTCCCTGCGCCTGACCCCCGACGAGACCCGCGACCTGCGCGACGAGGTGTTCGAGGTGATGGAACGCTACCGGGCCCGCTCCGACAGCCGCTCCCACGACGCCCCCGGCACCGGGCACGTCGTCATCCACTTTGACGTCCTGCCCACAGGCATGACGGACTCCTAGGGGCCGCCCTCATCACTTCCGCGCATACCGGTGAACGCGCCGGGGACGGCCTGCGTACCTCCTGCCGACCAGCGAGAACCGGAAGGGGATGAGGGCACGTGCGACCCCGACGCGGCCATACCCTGCTCGCCGCCTGCTGTGCCGCCTGGTGTGCCGCCGCGCTGCTGACCGGCTGCGGCGGGCAGGCGGCCCTGCCCAGCGCCGACACGGCCCGGGTGGCGGACCTCCTGGAGACCGACATCCCGGAGGAGAGCCTGGCCCCGCCCGCCACCAGCCTCACCGACCCCACCGGCGCTCCCGCCCCCACCGGCGCTCCCACCGGCGCCCCCGCCGCCTCGCCCGCGCCCGGCCGGCGTGACGACCTCACCTGGCCCACCGAGTCCGGCCCGCTGTCGCCCGCCGACCGCGACCTGATCAAGAAGGTACGGCTGGCCACGCTCTGGGAGATGACGATCGCGCAGGAGGCCGTCCAGCGCGGCGCCAGCGGCAAGGTGCGCACGATCAGCGCCGAGATCGCCGAACAGCACCACGGGCTCGACGTCGAGGCCAGGGAGCTGGCCAAGCGGTTCGACATCCGGCTGCCGGTGGAGCCGACCGAGACGCAGCAGCGCTGGATGGCCGACATCTCCGGCAGGTCGGGCCGCGACTACGACGTCACGTTCGTGAAGTGGCTGCGGCTGGCGCACGGGCAGATCTTCGGGCTCATCGGCGCCGTACGCGGCAGCACCCAGAACACGCTCGTCCGCAAGTTCGCCGAGACCTGCAACGCGGCGGTGCTCAACCACCAGCGCCTGCTGGAGAGCACCGGCCTGACCGGCCCCGAGTCCTTCCCCAGCCCCCCGCCCGTCTGAACGGCCACCGCCCGCTCGATTGTGAGAGTAGACTCTCAATTAAGAGACTGCACTCACAAGGAGCTGTCATGACTGATCTGCCCACCCGCCGCACCCCTGGATGCCCGTTCGACCCGCCCGCCGCCCTCTCCGACCGGCCCGCCGTCGGCCCCCTCACCTTCCCCGACGGCCACCGGGGCTGGCTGGTGACCGCGTACGAGCCCGCCCGCGCCGTCCTGGCCGACCCGCGCTTCAGCGTGCGCGCCGACCTCAGGCACTCGCCGCTGCCCCGCCCCAACGTCCGGTCCCGGAGCGCCGACGGCACCGCCCCGCCCGGCTGGTTCGGCGGCATGGACCCGCCCGCCCACAGCCGCTACCGGCGACTGCTCGCCGGCAGCTTCACCGTCCAGCGGATGCGGCGCCTGGAGCCGCGCGTCGCCGAGATCGCCGCCCGCCGCCTCGACGCCATGGCCGCCGAAGGCCCGCCCGCCGACCTCGTCCAGGCGTACGCACTGCCGATCCCGTCCCTGGTCATCTGCGAGCTGCTCGGCGTCCCTTACGACGACCACGCCTTCTTCCAGGAGCACTCAGCCGTCGCCCTGGACCTGGCCAGCTCCGAGGAGCGGGCCACGGCGTCGGTCGGCGAGCTCGCCGGCTACCTGGCCGGGCTCGTCCGCCGCCACCGCGCCCGCCCCGGTGACGACCTGCTCGGCGAGCTCGTCACCCGGAGCGACCTGACCGGCGAGGAGCTCACCAACATCGCCCTGACGCTCCTGGTCGCCGGGCACGAGACCACCGCCGGCATGCTCGCCCTCGGCGTCTTCGCCCTCCTGCGGCACCCCGACCGGCTCGACGCGTTCCGCCGCGACCCGTCGCTCACCGAGACCGCCGTCGAGGAGCTGCTGCGCTACCTGACCGTGGTCCACCTGGGCGCCCCCGGCCGGGTGGCCCTGGAGGACGCCGAGGTGGGCGGCCGGACGGTCCGCGCGGGCGAGACCGTCGTGCTCGCCCTGCCCGCCGTCAACCGCGACCCGGCCCGCTTCCCCGACCCCGCCGTCCTGCGCCTGGACCGCGCCGAGGCCCGCCACCACCTGGCCTTCGGGCACGGCGTCCACCAGTGCCTGGGCCAGCAGCTCGCCCGCATCGAGATGCGCATCGGCTTCCGCGCGCTGTTCGACCGCTTCCCGGGGCTGCGCCTCGCGGTCGCGCCGGACGAGGTGCCGATGCGGGACACGGCGCTGGTGTACGGGGTGCGGCGGCTCCCGGTCGCCTGGTAGCCGCCGCCGGCCGCGGGGGCGCGACCTGAGGATGACCCCGGCGCGACCTGGTGACGATGTGCGCGGGGGCGGCGGGGCGGCACTCTGGGCCGGTGAACACCTCTCAACCAGGACACCGGCGTTCCGCCGTGCCCCTCGTGATCGTCGCCGCCTGGTCGGTGAGCTACCTGGTCCTCGGCCTCCTCTGGGCGTCCGGCGGGCCGGGATACCCCTTCGACGCGGGCGGGGAGGGCGTGGGCAACACGCTGCTCGACCCCCTCCCGGCGGCGGCCGGGGGCGGCGCGCTGGCGGGGGCGGCGCTCGTGGCGGGCGTCGTCGCCGCGCTCGCCGCCCGGGGGCCGCTCGCCCGGCCCGCCGCCGTCGTGGCCGTCGTGGCGGGCGCCGCGCTGGCGGTGCTCCTGCCCGACGTGCGCATCATGATGACCGCCGGCTACCTGCCGGTGATGCTCGTGGCCGTGCTCGCCGGGCAGGCCGAGTTCTCGCTGATCGTGTCCATGCTGACCTGGCCGACGGTCAACCTGCTGATCCTGATGGCGGCCGGCGTCGCCCTGATGGCGCTGGGAACGCGCACCCTGCTCGCGGGGGCCCAGCGCGCCGGCGGCGCGGATGGGGCGCTGCGGGCCGGGCGGTGGGCCGTCGCCGTCGCGGTCGCCGTCCCCGTCGTCTACGCGATCACCCGCGTCGGCTGGCTGCTCGGGATCCCCGTCGGCATCAGCGACGACTTCCTCGCGAGCATCGCCTCGATCACCCCGATCGGCGCGGGGCTCGCCACGCTCGGCCTGCTCGGCGCGGTCCTCACGCTCGGCCTGGTCCGGCCGTGGGGCGAGATCTGGCCGCGCTGGGTGCCGTTCCTGCGCGGCCGTCCGGTCCCGGCCCGCCTTCCCGCGTACGCGGCGCTGATCGTCGCCGTGCCCATCACGTCCGCCGGGCTGATGTACGTACGCAAGAAGCTCACGGGTGAGCAGGCCGGCCCGCCGGGAGCCGTCGACGAGCTGGGCGCCTGGCTGCCGGAGATGCTGTGGCCGCTGTGGGGCGCCGCCCTGGCCGTCGCCGGGCTCGCCTACCTGGCCCGGCGCCGCGACCCCGCCACCGCGATCCGGCCGCGCCGCCGACCATAATGGCGGGTGTGCGCGAGTCCCTGTCCCAGGCCGAGGCCGCGGTGGACTCGTTCCTCGGCCGGCACCGGCTGAGCGTCGACGCCGTGCTCGCCGTGCTGCTGGCCGTGCCGCTCGGCCTCGTCTCCTCCGGCCTGCTCCGGGCCTCCGACAGCCCGCTCTCCCTGCGCCTGCTGGCGGGCGCGGCGGTGCTGGTGGTGCACGCGTGCGTGATCCCGCGCCGCGTCCGCCCGCTCGCCGCGTACGGCCTGGCCGCCGCGGCGATGCTGCTGCTGGGGCTGCTGCCGCCCCTGCACGACCCGGCCGGCGCCTACTACCCGGCGGTGATGCTGCCCAGCTCGCTCGTCTTCGGGCTGCTCCTCTACACGGCGTCGGCCCGGCTCGGCCTGCGGCTCGGGCTGGCCTGCCTGGGCGTCGCCCTGGCCGGGGTGGTCGTGGTCCTGGCGCGGGTGTGGGCCCCGGCCTCGTGGGGCGGCTCGTCGGGCGGCTACGGCCTGGCCGCCTGGCGGACCGGGCTGTCGGCGGGCCTGGCCGCCGTGACCGCGTGCCTGTGGTGGCTGGGCCGCCTCAGCCGCGTGCGCGCGCTGTACGTGGCCGAGCTCCGGGCCAAGGCCGAGCGCGCCGAGGCCGACCGCGCGCGGGAGCGGGCCGAGGCGGCACGGGCCGAACGCGACCGGATCAGCCGCGAGATGCACGACGTGGTGTCCCATTCGCTCGCCGTCATGGTCAGCCAGGCCGAGGGCGGCAGGCTGTCCGATCCGGGGTCGCCCGGGGCCGCCGTGTTCGCCACCATCGCCGGTGTCGGCCGCGATGCCCTGCGTGACATGCGCGGCCTGCTGGGCGTGCTGCGCGCCGACGGCGGCACCGCGCCGCAGCCCGGCCTCGGCGACCTGCCCGCCCTGCTCGACCACGTGCGCACGACCGGCGTACGGTTGTCCGTGGCGGAGAGCGGCGAGCCGCGCCCGCTGCGGCCCGCCGCCGACCTGACCGCCTACCGCGTCGTGCAGGAGGCGCTGACCAACGTCATCAAGCACGCCGGGCCCGAGGCCACGGCGGAGCTGGCGCTGGCGTGGAGCCCCGGCGCGCTGCGCATCACCGTCCGGAACGCCGGCGGCGGGCGGGACGGCGGATCGGGCGCCGGGCCGGGCGGCGGATCGGGCGGCGGGGAGCTGGGCGCCGGGCTGACCGGGATGCGCGAACGCCTCCGCATGGTCGGCGGCGCCCTGGAGACCGGCGCGCGGCCCGGCGGCGGCTTCGAGCTGTCGGCCGTCGTCCCCTACGAGCCGAGGAGCCTCCCATCATCCGCATCATGATCGTCGACGACCAGGAGCTGCTGCGCCACGGCGTCACCATGGTGGTGCGCTCCCAGCCCGACATGGAGGTGGTCGCCGAGGCGGCCGACGGCGCGGAAGCCCTGGAGAGGCTGAAGGCGCTGCGCGTCGACGTGGTGGTGATGGACATCCGGATGCCCCGCATGGACGGCGTCACCGCCACCCGGGAGATCCAGCGGCTGGCCGACCCGCCCAGGGTGCTGGCGCTGACCACGTTCGACCTCGACGAGCACGCGCTGGCCGCGCTGCGGGCGGGCGCGAGCGGGTTCATGCTGAAGGACGCCCCCGGCGAGGAGATCATCGCGGCCATCCGGCACGTGCACCGGGGCGACGCGATCATCGCGCCCGCCACGACCCGGCGCCTCGTCGGCAGGCTGGTCGCCCCGGGCGGCGGCGATCCCGAGGCCCTGCTGGGCGCCCTCACACAGCGCGAGCGCGAGGTCTTCCTCGGCCTGGCCAGGGGCGCCTCCAACGCCGAGATCGGCGCCGAGCTGTTCCTGTCGGAGGCCACGGTCAAGACGCACGTCGGCCGCATCCTGACGAAGTTCGGGCTGCGTGACCGGGTGCAGGCGGTGGTCCTGGCCTACGAGTCGGGCGTCGTCACCCCGGGCGACCGCCGCCCGTAGCCGCCCGTACCCGGGGAGCCGCCCGGGCACGGGGAGCCGTCGCGCCGGGGGAGCCGTCGCGCCGGGGAGCGGCCGTGCCCGGGGGGAGCGGTCAGAAGCCGGTCAGCTCCGGGTGGTCTCTGACGGGCCGCAGGACGCCGGGCAGCACGGTGCGCAGCTCGTCGACCGTGGCGGGCGGCAGGTCGAGCCGGACCTCGTAGCCGGCCTCCGTGCCCAGGTCGTCGGCGGCCTCGGGGGTCAGCTCCAGCCGGAGGACGGCGCCGTCCAGCGTGATGGCGCGGACCCCGTCGCCGGTCGTGCCTTGGTCGGCGCGGCTCACGAACCACTCGGCGCCGCGCCGCAGCACCAGCAGATGCCCGGCCTTCCGGTCGCCCCCGCGCTCGCCCAGGTAGAGCAGGTGCTCGCCCACCCTCTGCCGGTGCTCCAACACGCGCGCGGTCAGGGCGGACGGCGGCCGGTAGGCCAGCTCCCCGCCGATCGGCAGCAGGGGCCCGGGTTCCTGCCCGCCTCGGTGGCTGTGGAGCCGGTCGTAGCGCTCGCCGTAGGTGACGGGCAGCCCGAGCGGCGCGGCCGTCGGCAGCGCGTCCAGCAGCCACCCGGGCGGCTCCGCGCGGGGGAACGCGGTCAGCTCCACCAGCGCGGCGGCGGGCGGCACGTCGGCGAACGGCGGCCCGGCGGCGTCGACGCGGCCGTGGTAGGCCCGGCTGCCGGGCGTGTACTCCAGCTCGCAGGTGAACCAGGTGCCGTCGCCCGCCCGGTAGGATAGCTCGCGCAGCCGCCGGAACGGCTCGTCCAGGCCCTCGGCGGCCAGCTCCCGCCCGTCGCACGTGAGCCGGGTCCGCGCGTGCGCGCCGACCTGGGCGTGGTGGACGGCCAGCCGCGACCAGCCGGGCGCGGCGGCGGCGCGGGCCAGCTCGCCGATCGTCAGGCACAGGTCGTGCCCCTCGTCGTAGCGGGTGTGCCGCCGGCCCCGGATCCGCTTCGTTCTCATGGTCATCCTTCCTGGGCGGTGAGCCGGTCGTGCAGGGCGCGGATCGCGCGGAGCAGGTCGCCGGCGCCCTTGCGGGCCGCCAGGTCGCGTACCTCGGGGATCTCGCCGCGAGCGCCGGACCAGCCGGCGGCGGCTCCGGCGAGCGCCACGAACGCGGCCAGGCCGTGGCGCGGGCGCTCGCCCGGCCTGGGCAGCAGCAGGGGCAGCGCGGCGGCGGCGATCCGCCACACGTGCGCGTGGGCGCCCTGCGAGGCGGCGGCGTCGAGCGCGGCGGTGAGGTCGGTCAGCCGGATCGTGCCCTGGGCCGCCATGAGCCCGGCCTGGCGGCCGATCCCGGCGGCGGGCAGCTCGTCCCGCGCGGCCGCCTCCAGCAGCACGCCGACGGACTCGGGCAGCTCCGGGTCGCCCAGGACGCGGGCGAGCACCGCCGCGCACGCCTCCCCGGCGGGCCCCTCGGCCCGGGCGAGCTGCCGGGCCTGCTCCGCCCCGACGTGGAGCGGCCCCCAGCCCCGGGTGAGCAGGTGCGGCATGAGGTGGGCGGCGGCGACCTCGCGGTGCGAGGGCAGCGTCGAGGGCCACCAGGCGCAGTGCTCGGCCTGCGAATGCGGCCAGGGGAGGCTGAGCATCGCGTCGACCAGCGGGAGCCCCGTGGCGGTCGCGTCGATCGAGACCACCGGGCGCAGGGTGTGGCCGTGGCGCCGGTGGCAGTCGTGGTCGCCGTTCGCGCTGCCGCACTCCCACGCCAGCCCGACCTCGGCCTCCGGGCAGGTCCACGCGGCCACCATCCGGCCGGCGGCCGACGTCAGGCGGGACGCCCGCTCGGCCGCGTCCGGGTCGGGGGTGCGGGGCAGGCGCAGCAGCGCCTGCTGCAGGTCGCCGGCCGGCGGCCGGGCCCCGGCCGCCTCCAGCACCTCCATGCGGCGGACCAGCTCGGCCGCCGCCACGTGCCCGGTGGTGTGCGTCGGCGTGGCCAGCAGCAGCGGCGGCAGCGTGTCGTCCTCGACGGCCCGCAGCACCTCGGCGCCGCGGTGGAGCAGCAGCAGGTGCGGCACGGCGACCCGCCGCGGCAGAAAGGCCTGCCAGACGCCCCGCGCCGGGGCGGTGCCCGAGAGGGAGCGGGCGGCGCCGAGCAGCCACTGGCCGGGCCGCGTCCACTCGCCCGAGCGGTAGTCGTCCACGGACGAGGAGAAGAGGCGGGGATACATCTCCGCCGCCACGCCCGCGCGGTCGTGGTAGGCGAGCGTGACGAACCCGGCGAGCAGCCGCTCCCACGCCTGCCAGGACCGCGGCGCGCCCGCCATGAGCAGCCGCCCGAGCTCCTCCACCGTCTCGATCGGAGGCTCGGCCTCCTGGGAGCGCGCGGGCGCGGACGGCAGCGGCGGCGGCGTGAACACGGGCTCGGCCTGCGCCACCTCCCCGCCGCCCACGGCCTCGGCCACCTGCCGTCCGAGGCCGGCGGGCAGCAGCCCGACCGCCTCGCGGACGGCGGCGCGCCCCTCCTCGTCCATGCCGCCCGCGCAGGCCAGGACGAGCTCGACGGCCTTCTCCCGCAGCTCGGCGGAGTCGGCGGCGAACGCGCGGGCCAGCGGCGCGGCGGCCACGGCGGCCAGCGACGGCTCCTGACGGACCGAGCGTTCGAGCCACGACAGCCCGCCGCGCACCAGCTTGCGCTCCGCCCTGAACAGCAGCGACTCCCACGCCTCGCCCAGGTCGTCGGCGGACAGGCCGGTGACCCGGCGCAGCCGCTTCATCGCCAGCTCGGCGACCGGGCCGGGCGCGGACGCCAGCAGGCACCGGTAGTCGCGGGCGTGCGGGGCCGTCTCGGCGGGGGCCGGGTCGAGCGCCTCGTGCAGGCGGACGAAGAACCGCAGGTCGACGGCCGAGCCGCCGAGCAGGAACCGGCGCACGCAGCCCTCGATCAGCGCCTCGCGCTTGATCCGCCCGGCCTCGGCCAGCGCCGTCAGCGCGCCCAGCCAGCCCGCGCCGGGCGTGCTGTCCCACTGGAGCGCCCGGCCCACGCCCGTGGCCTCGAACAGGCGCGGCAGCAGGTGGTCGAGCAGCGGGTCGTCCGCCAGGCCGTCGGCCCCGCGCGTCACCCAGGCGGTGACCAGCGGATCGTGGTGCGGCGGCTCGATGCCGGTCTCGCCCAGCACGGCGAGGGCGAGCGCGGCGCCGGCCTCGTCACCGGCGCGCACGCGCAGCGCCAGGCGCTCGGCCAGGTCGGCCCGCCAGGCGGCCGGCCGGTCGGCGAGCACCGCCAGGACCAGGCGCGTGCCGGGCTCCGCGCGGCCCCACCGGGGCGTGAAGTCGCGCCGGAGCAGCCAGGCCGCCACGGCTGCCGCGCCGCCGATCGTGGCCGCGCCCGCCACGCGCAGCGCCGCCGCGTAGCCGATCAGGCCGTCGTCCCAGCGGTCGAAGCGGCCGCGCAGCTCCTTCAGCAGCCCCGGCAGCCGCGCCGCCACGTCCTGGCGCGCCGCGCCGTCGAGCGCCGCGACCTTCTCGGCGACCCGGTCGGGCCGCCGCGCCTCGATCAGCTTCCTGACCTCGCCCCAGTGATCCATGTCGCGGACGGTAACGGGCCCCGCCGACAGTTTCCGCGCGGCCCGGTGAGCCGGATCCTCACCAGGCCAGGTCGCCCGTGGAGCCGTCGCCCCGCCACACGACGGAGGCGTGGAGCCCGAGGCCGGCGTCCCCTGCGGTGGTGCGCGGCAGTGCGCCGAGGTCGACGCGGATCAGCGCCCCCACGGTGCCGCACGCCTGCGCGGGGGAGGGCGGTGCTGGGGAGGGCGGCGCGGAGGAGGGCACACGGGAACGCCGGAAGATCGGCACGATCACGGAGCACAGCGTTGAAAACGCCCCCGGCTCCTGCTGGAACCGGGGGCGCTGCTCGCGGGGATCAGCCCATGTGCGGGTAGCGGTGATCCGTCGGCGGCACGAACGTCTCCTTGATCGTGCGGGAGTTCACCCACCGGATCAGGTTGAAGATCGAGCCCGCCTTGTCGTTGGTGCCGGAGGCGCGGGCGCCGCCGAACGGCTGCTGCCCGACCACGGCGCCGGTCGGCTTGTCGTTGACGTAGAAGTTGCCGGCCGCGAAGCGCAGCCGCTCCGACGCCGAGGCGATCGCGTAGCGGTCCTGGGCGATGATCGACCCGGTCAGCGCGTACGGGGCGATGCCCTCCATCTGGTCCAGGACGGCATCGAAGTCGGCGTCGTCGTAGACGTGCACGCCCAGGATCGGGCCGAAGTACTCCTTGACGAAGATCTCGTCGGCCGGGTCCGCGCACTCCAGGATGGTCGGCTTCACGAAATATCCGGCGGAGTCGTCGTACGAGCCCGTCAGCACGTCGATGTTCGACGCGGCACGCGCCCGGTCGATGGCCTCCTTGTGCTTGGCGAAGGCCCGCTCGTCGATGACGGCGCCCATGAACGTCGACAGGTCGGCGGTCACGTCGCCCACGGTCAGCGACTCGGCCACGCCCACGAGGTCGTCGCGCATCCGGCTCCACACCGAGCGCGGCACGTACGCCCGCGAGGCCGCCGAGCACTTCTGCCCCTGGTACTCGAACGCGCCCCGGACCAGGGCCGTGGCGAGCACGCCCGGGTCGGCCGACGGGTGGGCCAGCACGAAGTCCTTGCCGCCGGTCTCGCCGACGAGGCGCGGGTAGCTCCGGTAGCCGGCGATGTTGGCGCCCACCGTGCCCCACAGGTGCTGGAAGGTCGCCGTCGAGCCGGTGAAGTGGATGCCCGCGAGCTCCGGATGCGTCAGCGCCACCTCGGAGATCGCCTGGCCGTTGCCCGTCACCAGGTTGATGACGCCGGGAGGCAGCCCGGCCGCCTCCAGCAGGCGCATGGTGAAGTGCGCCGCGAACTGCTGCGTCGGCGACGGCTTCCACACCACGACGTTGCCCATGAGCGCGGCCGACGTCGGCAGGTTGCCGGCGATGGCGGTGAAGTTGAACGGCGTGATCGCCAGCACGAAGCCCTCGAGCGGCCGGTACTCCATCCGGTTCCACACGCCCGGCGAGGAGATCGGCTGGTCGGAGTAGAGCTGGCGGGCGTAGGAGACGTTGAAGCGCAGGAAGTCGATCAGCTCACAGGCGGCGTCGATCTCCGCCTGCTGCACCGACTTCGACTGGCCGAGCATCGTCGCCGCGTTGAGCGTCGCCCGCCACGGCCCCGCCAGCAGGTCGGCGGCCTTGAGGAAGATCGCCGCCCGCTCGTCGAAGGAGAGCGCCCGCCAGGCGGGGGCCGCCCGCAGCGCGCTCCCGATCGCGTCCTGCACGTCCTGGGCCGTAGCGTCGTTGGTACGCCCCAGGACGGCGGTCTTGTTGTGCGGCTGCACCACGTCGATGGGCGCGCCGCCGCCGAGCCGCTGCTCGCCGTCGATCGTCATCGTCAGGTCGATCGAGGCGCCGGCCAGCTCCTTGATCCGGTTCTCCAGGGCGGCGCGCTCGGCGCTGCCCGGCGCGTAGCCGTAGACCCGCTCGTTGGCGGGAACGGGCACGTTGCTGATGGCATCCATGTTCACTTACCCCCAAGGGCACGAAGGAAGAAGGCGACATTGGCGGGGCGCTCGGCCAGCCGGCGCATGAAGTAGCCGTACCAGTCGTCGCCGTAGGGGACGTAGACGCGCATCGTGTGACCGGCCCCGGCCAGGGCCTCCTGCCGGTCGGTGCGGATCCCGTACAGCATCTGATACTCGTAGTCGCCCCTGGAGCGCCCGAACCGGTCGGCGAGCAGCTCGGTGATGGAGATCAGGCGGTCGTCGTGGGTGGCCACCATGGGGTACCCCTTCCCCGCCATGAGGATGCGCAGGCATCGCACGTACGCCTTGTCCACGGCGGACTTGCCCTGGTGGGCGACGGAGGCGGGCTCCCGGTAGGCGCCCTTGACCAGCCGGACGCGCGAGCCCTCGCCGGACAGCGCGCGGCAGTCGTCCTCGCTGCGGAACAGGTACGCCTGGATGGCCACGCCGGTCGACGGGTAGTCCTCGCGCAGCGCGCGCAGGATGCCGAGCGTGGAGTCGACCGTGGTGTGGTCCTCCATGTCGAGCGTGACGGTGGCGCCGATGGCGTCGGCGGCGGCGCAGATCTCGCGGGCGTGCTCCAGCGCCATCGCGTCGTCGAGCTCCTGGCCGACGGCCGACAGCTTGACCGATACCTCGCCGCGGCGGCCCAGCTCCAGCGGGCGCAGCTGCTCCAGCAGCGTGATGTACGCCTTCGCGGTGGCGGCGGCGGCGCCGGCGTCGCGGGTCTCCTCGCCGAGATGGTCGACGGTCACCGCGAGCCCGGTGTCGCGCAGTCGTTCGATCGCGTCGCGGGCCTCCTGGACCGTCTCGCCGGCGACGAAGCGGTCGACCACCTTGCGCGTGAGCGGGAAGCCTGACACGGAGCGGCGCACGAGCGCGCTCCGGGATGTGGCGAGCAGCAGTTGACCCAACATGCTTCCAGCCTAAAACCGCAGCTCAAACGGGGCCATGAACGGGCGTAACGGCGGGTGTGGCAGGCTGTCATACAAATGCACAACACCACGGATCTGCAGGAGATCGTCGACGAGGTCGCGGGCCTGCTCGGCGCGTCGGCCACGCTGGAGGACCGCTCGTTCCGGCTGCTCGCCTACGGCGCGCAGCACGGCGACATCGACACCGTCCGCCAGGAGTCGATCCTGCGCCGCCGCGCGACCGGCGAGGTGCGCGACTACTTCGAACGCTACGGCATCGCCCGCGCGCACGGCCGGGTCCGCATCCCGGCCGACGCCGACCTGGGTGTGCTGGCCCGCGTGTGCTGGCCGCTGCGCCACGGCGAGGTCGTCTACGGCTACCTGTGGCTGCTCGACTCCGGCAGCCTCACCGACGCCGCCCTGGACCGGGTCGCGCCGCTGGTCGCCCGCGCCGCCGCCGCGCTCGCCCAGGAGGCCAGGAGCCGCCGCGACCTCGGCTACGGGCTGCGCGCGCTGCTGTCGGACGACCCGGAGGAGCGCGCCGGCGCCTCCATCGAGATGCCGGGACCGGTGACCGCGATCGCGGTGCGCGAGTCGCCGGAGCGCGTGGCCGCCCTGTGGACGCTGCCGCGCGGCGTGCTCGCCCGCGCCGGCTCGCCGGTGGCGCTGCTCGCCCCGGCGCACCTGGCCGCCGAGGTCGCGCAGACCGTCCTCGGCGCGTACGGGACCGCGGCGGGCGTCGGCGGCACCCGCGCCGATCCGGCCGACGCCTGGCAGAGCTGGCGCGAGGCCCGCCACGCGCTGCGCGTCGCCGAGCACTTCCCGCGCTTCGCGCCCGTCGCCCGCTGGGAGGACCTGGGCGCGCACCGGCTGCTGGCCAGGCTCGGCCAGGGCGACCTGCGCGAGCTCGCCGGCGAGGTCGCCGTGCTGGACCCCGAGCTGGCCCAGACCGTCGAGACGTACCTGGACCTGGGCGGCCACGCCCAGAAGGCCGCCGCCGCGCTCGGCATCCACCGCCAGACGCTCTACTACCGGCTGGGCAAGGCCGAACGGCTGACGCACCGCGACCTGACCGACGGCGACGACCGGCTCACCGTCCACCTGGGGCTGAAGGCCGCCCGGCTGCGCGCGTAGGGCGGGCCGGCGGGCTCAGGCCAGGTGGCGCAGGGCGCTCTCGTCGCCGGGGCCGCCCCGACCGGCCAGGCCCTTGGCGACCTGGCCGCGCAGCGCCGCGTCCTTGTGGCCGTCGTACTTGAACTTGCCGCGGATCTCCTCCACCGCCAGCCGCAGCCCCTGGAGGCCGGACAGCAGCCGGGGCATCTCCGCCGGGTCGCCGTGGCCCGGCTCCAGGTCGCCGAGCTGGGCGCGCAGGATCTCCAGCTTGCCCGCCGCGTCGGCGACGATCTCGGCCCGGCAGGTCACCTGGACCGAGGAGTAGTAGGTGGTCGGCACGCCCAGCGACGGGTCCGTGCCGGGCTCGGCCCGCCAGGCTCCCGGGATGTACGACCACGGCCCGGCGACCGACAGCAGCACCTTCGGGTTCTCCTCGACGGCCGCCCAGATCGGGTTCGGCCTGGCCAGGTGCAGCCAGATCGTGCGCTCGTCCACGAGCAGGAACTGGGTGGGCACGACGACGGGCACCTCACGCCCCCTGCCCGAGGCGATGAGGTGCCCGAACGCGTTCTCCCGGAGATAGGCGAGCGACTGCTCGCCGGAACCGGCATCCCAAGGGTGGATCAGCATGGGATGACGATATAGGGGGGTGTCTAGGCGCAGGCCGCCTCGTACACCCGCAGCAGCTCCTGGCTGACCCGCTCCCACGAGTAGCGGGAGCGCGCCCGGTCCGCGCCGGCGTAGCCGAGCGCGGTGCGCAGCGTCGGGTCGGTCAGCAGCTCCCTGGCCAGCCGCGCGGTCCTGGCGGGCCGGTCCGGCGGCACCAGCAGCCCGGTGACGCCGTCGATCACGGAGTCCAGGTGCGCGCCCACGGCCGAGGCGATCACCGGCACGCCGCAGGCCATCGCCTCCAGCGCGACGATGCCGCTCGTCGTCTCGCGCGGCACCGACACGACGGCGTCCGCGCCGCGCATCAGCTTGGGCACCGCCGCCCGCTTCACCTGGCCCAGCAGCGTCACCCGGTCGGCCACGCCGAGCTGCTCGGCCAGGGCGCGCAGCCGCCGCGCGTCCCTGTCGTCGCCGAGGTCCTCGGGGGCGGGGCCGCCGGCCACCACGAGCTCCACGTCCGCCAGCCCCGGCAGCGCCCGCACGATCGTGTGCGCGCCCCGGTCGGGGGAGAGCGGGCCGACGTGCAGCAGCCGTTTGCGGGTGCCGCGCGAGACGGCCATGCCCTGGCGGTGGAAGCGCTCGGTGTCGACGCCGTAGGGGACGATCGCGATGCTGGTGCGGGGGACGCCGATGCGGATCAGCGCCGACTCCTCGTCGCCCGAGCCCGCGATGACCGCGTTGGCCCGGCGGCCCAGCGCCCGCTCCAGCTTCACGTGCGCGGGGTCGACGGTGTGGAAGGTGTGCGTGACGGGCACGTCCAAGCCCTTGGCGCCGGAGACGGCGGCCAGGCCGCAGGTCCACGAGTGCGCGTGGATCACGTCCGGCCGCTCCTGCTGCCAGCGGCGCATCAGGTAGCCGCCCACGTCGTTCAGGTAGGGGGCGACGTCATCGGGGGTCAGGCTGCGGGCCGGGCCCACGTCGATGTACTCCACCGTGACGCCCGGGGCCACCCGCGTCCTGGGCTTGCCGTCGGCGCTCTCGCGGCGGGAGTAAATGGTGACGTGGTGGTCGCGGCCGAGTTCGCGCGCCACGGAGAGGATGTGGTGGCGCTTGCTGCCCGAGCCGGAAGCGACGATCGCGATATTCATGGCACACCTCAGCGTGAAAAAAGCCTTCAAGGTGTGCCTGCGTCTTAGGCACGATCTAACTACGGACGACCATACCCACTTTCCCGCGAATCGCAAACCATGCCTCATGAGACAGGTGATCACACGCCGCGGAGCGCGAGGATCACGATCTCGTCCCACACCTGCCCGCCGGAGAAGGCGTTGCGGTCGGCCTCGATCGCCTTGACCACCGTCGAAGGGGCCTGACCTGCGGATCTGCCGAGCACGTCGGCCAGCCGCTCCTCGCCGTAGGGCTCGCCCACCTCGTTCCTGGAGGAGATGAGCCCCTCCGAATACAGCACCAGCGTCTCCCCGGCCGCCAGTGTGATCTCCTCGGTGCTGGTCTCCGCCTCCGGCGCGATGCCCAGCGGCACCCCGCCGCCCGCCGCGAAGCGCACGTGCCCGTCGGGCTGCACCAGCGCCGCCGGATGGTGCCCGGCCGACGACATGCGGATCCGCCGCCCCTTGACGAGCCCGGCCACGGCCATGACGAACATGCCGGTGCCCTGCTCCACCAGCGCCTCGTTCACCTTGCGCACCACCGCGTCCGGGTCGGACTCCCAGGTGCCGAGCACCCGCAGCCCGCCGCGTACCATCGCGCTGACCGAGGCGGCCTCCTCGCCCTTGCCGGCCGCGCCGCCCATCGCGAAGCCCCAGCCGCCCGCCATCGGGAACACGTCGTAGAACTCGGCGCCGACCGACGAGCCCGGATGGTAGATCGCCGCCGCCTCGTAGCCGGGCACGTCCGGCAGGCTGCGCGGGGCCACGCTCGCCGACAGCGCGTCGGCGGCCCGCGACCGGCTCTGGAAGCTCGTCTGCGCCCGCAGCGCCAGCCCGAGCTGCACCCCGACCTCCTCCATCACGCTCAGGTCGGCCAGCGTGAACGGCGGCCGGTCATGCCCCCGCACCAGCGTCAGCGCCCCGTCACCGGCCCCGATCGGCACGCACAGCAGCGAGCCCGCGCCCATCGCCGTCAGCAGCGGCCCCTCCGGGCAGAAGCCGAGCAGCGTCTCGTCGTCGACCATCTCGTGCACCACGCCCGAGCCGCGCTCCAGCACCTGCGCCACCACCTGCGCGCCCGCCGGGTCGCTCGCCTCCACCTGGCGGACCAGGCCGCCGAGCGGCACGTTCTTCGGCGCCACCACCGCAGAGCGGCGCGGCAGCCCGTCACGCAGCTGGTCGGCCACCACCCAGTCGGCCCACCCGGCGGCCAGCAGCCGCGTCGCCCGAGGCAGCGCCACCGGCTGGCGCATCGCCTCCTCGTCCAGCAGCAGCGTCGCCATCCTGGCCAGCAGGTCCTGCCGCCGGGCCGCCGCCAGCAGCAGCGCGCCGTCGTCGTCCTGCGGCCCGCCGGTCCCCGGCTCCGGCAGCTGCGTCTCCGTCGGCAGCGCCACCACGGCCACCATCTGCTGCGGCTCGCCCGGCATCGTCAGCCTGGTCAGCGCGAGCTGCACCGTGTGCGTGCGGCCCTGGTGGGCCAGCCGCGTCTCGAACGCCGCCGGCTGCCCGGTCCGCAGCACCGCCGTCAGGTGCGAGCGGAACGCCGCCCGCCGCGACACGTCCACCAGCAGCGGGAACGAGCGTCCCACCAGGTAGCCGTCGGGACTGCCCAGCACCCGGGAGGTCTCCGGGTTGATCCGCCGGACCACGCCGCCGCCGTCGAGCACGACGACCGGCACCGGGAACGCCCGGAACACCTGGCGCAGCAGCTTCAGCTCCCGCTGGGAGCCGTCCTTCTTGCCCGCCGCCCGCTTCGGCGACCTGCGCAACTGCTCGCGGGCCTCGGCCAGCAGCTCGGCGGCGGTGTCGAGCTCCGCCAGCGCGGCGTCGAGCGTCGGCGCGAGGTCGGCGGGGTAGGCCGCACGCGCCTCCCGCAACGACGAGACACGCCCGGCCAGTGCGTCGAGGGCGTGTTCGAGGTCCGGCATGGTCATCCTCCGACGCTACGCCACACGGGATAATGGCAGCCATAAGGGGTAGGGGCAGAATAGCTATGGAATCGACCGTGATGATCACTCCCGGGCTCGCCCGCAACCTGGCGGCACTGGGCAGGCTCGGCGAGGACACCTCGACCGAAAGCGTGCTGCGCGGCCTGACGACCGCGCTGGCCGACGGCGTGCCCGGCTGCTCGGGCGGCTCGGCCGAGCACTGGCACGAGCACCGCGTCCTGGTGTCGGGTTCGCACAGCGAGCTCATCATGCTCGTCGAGGGGGAGCGTGCGCTCGGCGAGGGCCCGTCGACCGAGGCCAGGAAGACCGGTGCCCGCATCGCCGTCGGCGACGTGCTCACCGACACCCGCTGGCCGCGTTACGCGGCGCTCGCCACCCGCAGCGGCGTCCGTTCGGTGCTCGCCGTCCCCATCCGCATCCCGCCGGCCCTGCTGGTCGTGGGCCTGTACTCGGTACGGCGCGGCGCGTTCTCCCCGCAGGGCTCGCACGCCCTGGCCGACATGCTGACCGAGCAGGTCGGCGTGGCCCTGGCCAACATGTGGGACTTCGAGGAGGTGCGCACCGACGCCGCGCAGCTCCAGGAGGCTCTGGCCGGCCGGGCGCTCATCGATCAGGCCAAGGGCATCATCATGCAGACCAGCGGCTGCACCGCCGAGGCGGCCTTCGAGGAGCTGCGCCGGATCTCCCAGCACCACCAGGTCAAGGTGGCCGACCTGGCCCGGCTCCTGGTCGAGGAACACCAGCGCAAGAACCGCCGCTAGATCGCTGATGTGAAATTTGGTGATCGGCTGCGGGCGTGACGAAGGGCGTCCATGGTCGGTGTGTGAAGACAGACTTGGACGCCCTTCTGACCGCACTCTATGTCTACTTGGACGATCACGTGA
>NZ_JAHKRO010000096.1 GCF_019396325.1 Nonomuraea ceibae | reverse complement strand
GCGGCCGGCGGCCATCCGGGACCCGGCGGTCAAGGCGATCGCCGAGATCGCCGCCGGGCGGCTGCCGCTGCCGCGGACCACGGCGTTCCCGCTGGCCGAGGCGGCTGCCGCGATGAAGCGGCTGGCCTCCGGCGACCACATCGGCCGGATCGTGCTCACCTTCCCCGAGCCCGGGCGGCGCGTGCGGGTCGTGGCGCCCGAGCGGGACGACGTGGTGCGGCGCGGCGGCGCGTACGTCGTCACCGGCGGCACCAGGGGGCTGGGGCTGGAGGCGGCGCGCTGGCTGGCGGAGGCGGGGGCCGGCCGGGTCGTCCTCGGCGGGCGGGGTGAGCTCGGCGAGCGCGAGCGCGCGACGGTGGCGGCGGTCCGCGCGGCCGGGTGCGAGGTGGAGGTGGTGCGGGGCGACGTCGCCGACCCCGCCACCGCGCGCCGCCTGGTCGCCGCCGCGGGCGAGCGCCTGCGCGGCGTCCTGCACACGGCCGTGGTCCTCGACGACGCGCCGCTGACCTCGCTCACCCCCGAGCGGCTGGAACGCGTGTGGCACCCCAAGGTGACCGGCGTGAAGAACCTGCACGAGGCCACGGCCGGCGCCGCGCTCGACTGGTTCGTCATCTTCTCGTCGATGGCGGCCATGCTCGGCAACCCGGGACAGGCGAGCTACGCGGCGGCCGGGGCGTGGGTGGACGCCTTCGCCCACTGGCGTCACCGGCGCGGGCTGCCCGCGCTCTCGGTCGACTGGGGCGCGTGGGGCGAGGCCGGGCGGGCGACGGACCTGGCCGGGCGGGGGTTCGCGACGATCGGCACCGAGGAGGGGTTCGCCGCGCTGGGCGAGCTGCTGCGCCACGGCCGGGTCAACACCGGGATGTTCGCCTACCAGCCGGAGCTGATGTTCCGGCTCTTCCCCGCCGCCGGTCAGGCCCCGCTCCTGGCCGAGCTGGGCGCCGGGCAGGAGGCCGCGGAGCCGGGCGTGGACGCCGAGTCCGTCCTGGCGCACCCGCCCGGGCCCGCCAGGACGCAGCTCGTCCAGGACGTGGTGGTCCGCGTCCTGGCCGCGCTGCTGGGCACGCAGGCCCCGGCCGTGCCCGCGCACGCGATGTTCACCGACCTCGGGCTCGACTCCCTGCTCGCGGTCGCGCTGGCGCACCGGCTGGCCAAGGCGCTGGGCATCACGCTCACGCCCGCCGCCGTCTGGGCCCATCCGTCGGCCGCCCGGCTGGCCGCGCACCTGGACGGGCTGCTCGCCGGAGGGCGGTGAGCCGGTCAGCTTCCCGTGGCGGCCGTGGCCAGTAGCCAGTCGCGGTCACCGGCCAGCGGGGCGAACGCGCGGACGCCAGGCAAGGTCGCGCGCACGCAGCGGGTGACCGCGTCCCCGGCGCTCAGCTCGACGTACCGCAGGCCGGGGCCGAGACGCCGCAGCGTCTCGGGGAGCCGCACCGGCTGCGTCACACAGGCGGCCAGGGCCCGGCGCAGGTCCTCGCCGTCGTCGTACGCGCGCCCGTGGACCGGCGAGTGGACCGGCACCCGCAGCGGACGCTGCCGCAGCGGGCGCAGCCCCCGCAGGAAACGCCCGGCGACCGCGCCGAGCGCGGGGTGGTGCGAGGCGTAGGGGACGGCGAGCCGGGTCATCGGCGTCCCGCCGAACGCCAGCAGCGCCTCGACCGCCTCGACGGGGCCGCTCACGATCGTCTGGTCCGGCGCGTTGACGCAGGCGAGCCGGAGCTCGGGCAGGCGGGCGCTGGCGAGCAGCCGCAGGCACGCCTCCTCGCCGAGCTCCGGCAGCAGGACCATCGCCCCGCGCCCCTCCACCTGCCGGAACGCCGCGTTGAGCGCGCGCACCGCGCGGGCGCCGTCGGCGACGTCGAACGCGCCCGCGCAGACGAGCGCCGCGATCTCGCCGAAGCTCTGCCCGACGATCGCGTACGGGGTCAGCCGCGCCGACAGCGCCCGGCCCACGACGACCGACACCGCGTACCCGGCCAGCTGCGGCACCCCCGGCTCCATCCGCACGGACCGCGACCGGTCGAGCAGCACCCGGCGCAGCCCCGCCCCGGCGTCCGGGATCACCGCCTCGATCTCGTCCAGCACCTGGTCACAGGCCGCGCGGACGGCGGGCGATGCGTCGTGGACGTCCGCCAGCGCGCCGCGCGGGTCGCCGCCCTGGCCGGGGACCAGGAACACCGGCCCCGCCTGCGCCGCCCCGGTCAAGGCGACCCCGATCCGCCGGCGGACCAGGTCAGCACGCCGCTCCCCCAGGTCAGCCCCGCGCCGAACGCGACGACGAGCACCCGGTCACCCGGGCTCAGCCTGCCCTGCCGGTGCGCGCCCGCCAGGGCGTAGGGCAGCGATCCGGCGCCGATGTTGCCCACCCGGTCGGCGACGATCACCAGCCGGGCGGGGTCGAACCCGGCCTCGGCGCACGCCTGCCGGAGCAGCACCGGGTTGGGCTGGTGGGTGACGACCAGCGCGATGTCGTCCCTGGTCAGGCCCGATCTCCGCAGCGCCTCGGCGGCGGCCAGCGGGAAGATCTCCAGGATGAACTTGCGCACCGCCCGGCCGTCCATGCGGATCAGGTGCAGGCCCCGCTCCAGCGTCTCGCGGCAGGCCGGGAACCGGCTGCCGCCGCCGGGGATCAGCACGTCGCCGGCGCGGGTGCCGTCGGACCCGAGCGTGATCGGGCCGAACCCGTGGCCGCCGGGCACCCGGCCGAGGATCGCCGCTCCGGCCCCGTCCGCGAACAGCACCCCCGTCGCGCGGTCGCCGGTGTCGAGGAAGCGGGAGTACGTCTCCACGCCGACGACGGCGGCATGGCGTCCCCTCGGCTCGGCGCGCAGCCAGTCGCACGCGACCCGGGCGCCGAACAGCCAGCCCGCGCACGCCGCCGAGACGTCGAACGCGACAGCGTTCTCCGCGCCGAGCGCCGCCTGGACCCGGCAGGCGGTCGACGGGCCGAGCTCGTCCGGCGTGGACGTCGCCAGGATCAGCAGGTCCAGGTCGCCCGGCTCCAGCCCGGCGTCGCGCAGCGCCGCCCGCACCGCGTGCGCGGCCAGGTCCGAGCTCGCCTGGCCGGGGGCGGCGACGTGCCGCCGGAGCACGCCGGTCCGCTCGGTGATCCACTCCGGCGGCACGCCCGCCCGTTCGGCGACCTCCTCGTTGGTGCGCACCGCGTCGGGGACGTAGGCGCCGGTGCCGAGCACGCCGATTCCCGGTTGGGAGATCAAGCCGTTCACCTCTCTCATACGCGCCTCCATAGGAGGCAAGGGCTTCAGGGGGCTGGGTGGCGCCCCGGTGAGGCAGGGCCTTCAGGGGGGCTGGGGCTTTCGGAGGGGGGTCAGGGCATGTCGATGCGGCCGAGGGCGAGGAGGTCGATCAGGGCGGGGCCGCCGTTGTAGGCGGTCATGCCGCCGTCGATCGTCAGGATCGTCCCGGTCACCATCGAGGCGGCGTCGCCGGCCAGGTAGAGGGCGCCGTCGCCGATCTCCTCCGGGGTGGCCCAGCGGCGGGCGGGCACGGCGCGCATCAGCGCCTCGGACGCCTGCCGGTCGCCGTGGAAGGACGCGGTCAGGTCGGTCGCCACCCAGCCCGGCTGGATGGCGTTCACCCGTACGCCGGAGGCTGCCCATTCGGCGGCGAGCGTGCGCGTGAGGGAGTTCACGGCGGCCTTGACCGCCCCGTAGTGGGACAGCATCGGGCAGCCGCGCTCCCCCGCGACGGAGGAGACGTTGACGACGGAGCCGCTGCCGCGCGCCGTGGCGTGCCTCCCGAACAGCCGCAGGAACCGGGCGACCGCCGTGAGGTCGACGGCGAGCACGTGCTGCCAGTCCTCGTCGGTGAGGTCCAGGAACGGTCCCGCGCCGCCGACGGAGCCGGCGTTGTTGACGAGGATGTCCAGGTGGCCGAAGCCGTCGACGGCCCGGGCGAAGGCGGCGTCGATCGCGCTGACGGAGCTCGCGTCGCAGGGCAGGGTGAGGGTTCTGACGCCGTGCTTGCCGGCCAGGGCGGCGACGTCCTCCAGCGCGCTCGCGCCGCGGGCGAGCAGGGCGACGTCGGCGCCCGCCTGGGCGAAGCGGAGCGCGATCGCCCGGCCGATGCCGCGCGAGGCGCCGGTGATCAGCGCTGACTTGCCGGTGAGGTCCATGCGGTGCTCCAAAGGGGAGGTTCGTGCAGTTCGGGCAGTTCGAAGGCGTCGACCAGCTCGGAGGTCAGCGGCATCAGCTCGGCGCGCAGCTCGTCGCGGGCCGCCCTGATCCGGGACATGAGCGGGGGCGTGGCGATGCCCTCGTCCAGCAGGAGACCGGCCCGGCGGTCCGCCCAGTCGAGGGCGTACCAGCTCAGCAGCGGCCGCAGGCGCGGCGGGCCGTCCTGGAGGATCTCCAGGACGACGCGGTCGGCCAGCGCGGTCGCGGTCCTGGCGGCCTGTGGGAGGTGTGGGTCCCAGCCGCCGGAGGGGCCGGGGGCGCCGACGCGGGCGGCGAGGTCGTTCAGGAGGCGGGTCTCCAGGGCGCGGGCGGCGTCGAGGCAGCCGCCGAGCGACAGGTCGAGGGCGGCCTGGGCGGGCTCCGGGGGGTCGTAGCGGTCGCGTTCGACCATGGCGCGCGCGACGTCGAAGAGGATGAGCTGGTTGTCCCCTCCGGCGCTGATGTAGCCGTGCGCGAGTCCCCGGTAGCCGTTGAGCCTGCCGGAGGCGACGAAGCCGGGCGCGCCGCAGTGGGTGCGGCACAGGCCGGCCGTCTCCTCGGCCAGCGCGGTGACGGCGGCCTTGAGCAGCGGCAGCATCAGGTCGACGGACGCCCACGGGGCCCAGATCGGGGCGGATTCGGCGCCGCCTTCCGTCCAGGTCACGCCGGTCTTGACGTGGTTGGCGACGGCGGTCAGCGCGTACGCCCTGGACAGCGCGGTGAGCACGGCCTCCTGCTGGTTGCGGTGCTCGATGAGCGGGCGGCCGCGGGCCAGCCGCCCCTGTGTGGGGCGGCCAGCGGAGTGCCGGGTCAGCACGGCGGCGCCGGCGCGGGTGACGGCCGCGCTCGCCGCGATGACGCCACGCCACACGTACGGGGCCGCGCACATCGACAGGGCGGGCCGGGTCGCGGCCAGGGGGTCGTGGACGACGCCGGCGTCGGTGACGCGCGCGCCCGCCGCCAGCCACGATCCGGCGGGCAGCCGGAGCCCGTCGAAGCGCACGGCCGCCCAGTCCAGGGGCAGCGCGTGGTTGTCGGCGGCGGGCAGCACCGTGACGCCGTCCGGCACGGAGCCGTCGCCGAGGGGCACCAGGAAGAGGAAGACGCCCCGGTCGCCTTCGTCGTCGACCAGGCGGGCGTACACGGTGAGGAGCTTGGGGACGGCCGGGTGGCCCGCCGTGGTGGGGAACTTCACGGCCGCCGGGTCGGGGGTGGTCAGGACGAAGGAGCCGTCGCGGGCGTCGAGGCGGGCGACGGTGGCGGGCATCAGGTGGCTGTTGCTGCGCCCGGCCTCGGTCATGGCGACGACGCCGAAGCGTTCCATTCCCTCGAGCTGCCGCCGTACGGGCTCGGTGCGCTCGTCGCCGAAGCGCAGGACCGGCACCAGCGTCAGCGTGTAGTGCAGCAGCATGACGTGGAAGAGCGCCGGGTCGGCGACGGCGGCCCGTTCCAGCAGCGCGCACAGGGCCCGCGGGTCCTCCAGGAGCTCCCGGGCGGGCGGCGCGGCGGTGCCGGCGTGCCGGAAGCGCTCGTAGGTGAGGGCGTGGCGGTCCGGCGGCGGCAGGGCGCGCGGGTAGCCGAAGAAGGCGGCGGGTATCGCCTCGCGCAGCCGCGCGTGCGGCTCGTCCGGCAGGCCGCCCCGCACGAACGTGATCAGATCCACGGTGACTCCTCCGGGGGTTCGTCAGTACGGGGTCGCCCGTCAGGGCGCGGTGACGGCGCGGTGACGGCGTCGTGCAGGACGCCCACGTGGCGGCTCCACAGCTCGGCGAGCCGGTCGCAGCCCGGCACGGCGGTGTCGAACAGGAGCGACGGCATGATCCCGTCCCGGTACTGGAAGAGCACGATCATCAGCGGCTGGGCGGGCAGCAGCGGCGGAATGCCCCAGACTTCCCGGATGGGCAGGTCGCCGAGGCGGAGCGGGCCCATCCGCACAGTCGTGATGAACATGGCGGTGTAGCGCGGGTCGAACAGCCTCGCCAGGAGCGGGCGCACCGCCGCGTAGGGCAGCCGGGGCAGGAGCGCGCGGTGCAGCTCGCGGTGGCGTTGCAGGCGTTCCATGGTCGTCTGCGCGACGATCCGGTCGAGCTGCTCGACCGGCGAGGGCCGGTGGCACGGCAGGTGGATGTGCAGGCCGGTGACCTGGTTGCCGAGGCATCCGCTACCGCGTCCGGCGCGCAGGCTGAGCGGCACGGCGACGGGCAGGCCGCGGCGGCGGCCCGGGCCGACCGGCGCGGCCCACTCGGCGGGCGCCCAGTCGCGCAGCGCCCCGGTCAGCGCCGCCAGGCACACCTGGTTGCGGGTCGCCCCGGTCACCTTGGCGGTGGCGTTGAGCGCGTCCTGGTCGAAGCGGAAGGTCAGCATCTCGCGCCGGCCGGTGAACGGGCCGCGCAACTGCTCCAGGACCGGCACGCGCCGCAGGGGCACCGCGAGGTCCGACGGGGCGGGCCAGCGGCGGGGGCGGATCGCGGTGAAGTACTCGTCGGCCCGCGGCACGGGCAGGGCGCCGCCGCCGAACAGCGCGTGCACGGTCGCGCTGATCGACATCCCGTCCTGGAAGGCGTGGTCGGCGGCGTAGCACAGCGTGTACTGCTCCTCCTCCCCCGCCTCGGGGTAGCCGTGGATGAGCGCCAGCCGCCAGGGCGGCCGGTCGGCGGGGAACGGCTGGGCCATCAGCTCCAGGGCCTGTGACGTCACGTCGGCCCCGGGCGGCAGCCGGCACTCCACCACGTGGTCGCCGGGTGTGAAGCCGTCGCACACGGTCCAGGCGCGCTTCTCGCGGTTCACGCGGTAGCTCAGCACGGGGACGCGCCGGGCCTGGGCGGCCACCAGGCGGCGGAGGTCGCCGACGCCGGGCGGAGTCCCGGGGATGCGGACGATCCCGCCGATGTACATGGTCGTCTCGTCGGTGACCTGCCCGCCGAGACCGGAGACGAAGAACCGGTCGACGGGGCCCATCGGCACCTCGCGGTCCTCGTTCCTGACAGAAATGGTGCTCACGTCTTTACGCGCCCCTTCCGTGTCCGCGTGAATCGACTCGCTAGGTGCACGCGAATTCTTCGTCACCGGCCTGCCTGCCTTTTCCGAGATGTCGGTTGACATAGTCGAGGACGAGGTCCGGGGTGCCCAGGTCCCGGTACACGTCCTCGGGGGCGGGCACGTCGTATTCGTCGACGAGACGTTCGGCCAGCTCGACCAGCGCCAGGGAGTCGAGGCCCAGGTCGGCGAAGGCGGCGCCCGCCTGTTCCGGCGAGATCAGGACGTCCGAGTCCTCCCCGACGATTCGGTTGAGCTGGTCCAGCGTGAATTCCTCGGTCATGGCCGCAGTTTATGATCCGTGACCTGGCCCGGCCATTCTGCCGAAAGTCCCGGTGTCTTTGTTCCTGTCGCTTTTCCGGGCCCGGCGGGGAGAATTAATTGTCGCCGCAAAAGGCGTGCGGCCCGCTTCCGCCGAAATCCGGAGGACACGTTTGAGCACCCACAGTCGCTTCCCTTCACGGCCGATGGCGGCGAGGCGGCCGGGGGTGCCGCCCCGGGCGGGCGCGCTGGCCGCCTACGCCCGCTGGTGCGTGAGACACCGGGGCCGCATGCTGTCGTTCGCCCTGCTGCTCGCCGTGGTCCTCGGACTGGCCTCCATGAAGCTCGACGACCGGCTGTCCAACGGCGGCTACACCGTCCGCGGCACCCAGGCGGCGCGGGCCGAGGCGGTGATGGCGCGGCGCTTCCCGGTGAAGCCGGCCGACCTCGTGCTGCGGGTGAGCGCGAAGGAGGACGTCGACGCCCCGGCCGTCGCCCGGTCCGCCACGCGGCTCGACCGCTGGCTCGCCGACCGGCCCGGCGTCGCGGGGGTGCAGTCGTACTGGACGGCCCGCGATCCGGCGCTGCGCGCCCGCGACGGCCGGTCGGCGCTGATGCGGGTGGATCTGTCCGGGGACGACGCGCGGGCCGCCCGCACGGCCGAGCGGATCGTGCCGGCGCTGGCCGAGCGGGCGGGATCGCTCACTGTGGAGGCGACCGGGCCGGCGTGGGCGTCGGTGCAGTTCCTGCGGCTGGCCAAGGACGACCTGCACCGGGCCGAGCTGGTCACCGTGCCGCTGCTCCTGCTCATCCTGCTGCTGGCGTTCCGGTCGGTGCACGCGGCGCTGCTGCCGCTGGCGATCGGCGGCCTCACGATCGTGGCCACGCTGTCGGCGCTGGTGCTGCTCAGCGAGTTCACGCCCGTCTCGGTGTTCGCGCCGAACCTCACCACGGCGCTCGGGCTCGGGCTCGCCATCGACTACAGCCTGTTCATCACCACCCGCTACCGGGAGGAGCTGGCCCGCGGGTGCACGGTGGGACAGGCGGTCGAGCGGGCGATGGCGAGCGCCGGGCACACGGTGCTGTTCTCGGCCCTCACGGTGGCGCTGGCCACGGCCAACCTCCTGGTGCTGCCCCTGGGCGTGCTGCGGTCGCTCGCGATGACGACGATCGTCGTGGTGCTCATGGCGGCGGCCGCGACGATGCTGATCCTGCCGGCGCTGCTGGCCGTGGTCGGCGAGCGCATCACCGCGGGCGACCCGATCGCGTGGCTGCGACGCGCGCGGCATGCCAGGGCGCGCAACGGCCGGCGGCGGCCGGTCCTGGGCTTCGGGCAGGGGGCCGAGCGGTGCGCCCACTGCGGGGAGGCGCTGCGCGGGGTGGCGTTCCGGCGCTCGCGGCACCGGTGCGCGGTGCCGGAGAGCGCGGCCTGGCGGCGCGTGGCCGCGCTGTCGACGCGGCGGCCGGTGCTGGTCGGCGGGGTGTGCGCGCTGGTGCTGCTGCTGATGGCGGCCCCGTTCCTGTGGGTGCGCTTCGGGATCGCCGACGAGCGGGTGCTGCCCGCCGGCACCGAGTCCCACCGGACGGCGCGCGGCATCCACCAGGACTTCGCCCAGCCGTTCGACCGTGACCTGCACGTCGTCCTGCCGTACCTGGACAGCTCGCGGCCCGCCGGGTGCCGGCGGCTGGAGACGTACGCGCGCAGGCTGGCGGCGCTGCCGGACGTGACCGCCGTGCGGACGGCCACGGGCGTCCACCACCGAGGCGACGCGCCGAAGAAGTCCCCCTGCCCACCCGCGGCCGAGCCGGCGACCGGGGAGAAGGCCGGGAAGGCGGAGGCGGAGAAGGCGCTCGCCGGGGCTTACCACGGCAGCGCGGCGACGCTGGTCAGCGTGTCGAGCCCGCACGACGCCCAGTCGGCGGACGCCCGGGAGCTGCTCGACCGGGTCCGCGACGTGCGCTCGCCGGGCAGGCGGCTCGTCGCCGGGCCCACGCCGCAGGCCGTCGACACGCTGCGGGCGCTGCGCGACCGGCTGCCGCTGGCGGGCGGCCTCATCGCGGCCACGGTGCTGATGCTGCTGTTCCTGTTCACCGGCGGCGTGCTGGTGTCGGTCAAGGCCGTCGCCGTGGGCGCGCTGAGCCTGACGGCCAGTTGCGGCGCCCTGGTCGCGATCTTCCAGGACGGCCACCTGCGCGGCCTGCTCGGCGACTTCACGATGACGCACCAGGTGGAGGTGGTGTCCATCCTGCTCACGGTCACGGTGGCGTTCGGGCTGTCGGTGGACTACGAGGTGTTCCTGCTGTCGCGCATCCGGGAGCACCATCGGGCGACCGGCGACCACACGGCGGCGGTGGTCAGGGGCATCGCGGGGACCGGGCGGCTGGTGAGCGTCGCGGCTCTCGCGGTGGCGGTGTCGACGGGCGTGCTCGCGTTCTCCACGAACACGGTGCTGAAGATCATCGGGGTCGGCCTGGCGCTCAGCGTGCTGGTGGACGCGACGCTGGTGCGCGGCCTGCTGGTGCCCGCGTTCATGCGGCTCACCGGGACGGCCAACTGGTGGGCGCCCGCGCCGCTCGCCCGCCTGCACGCGCGGTTCGGCGTCGCGGACTCCGGTCCGCCGGCCGGGCCGCCGCCCCGGCCCACGGGGGTCCGGCGGGTGCTGGCCGCGCTGATGCCACCCCGGCATTGACCTACGGTTACCATTCCTCTACTTTCTGTAACCGTCGAGTTTCCCGGGACCTGTCATGCGCCTCGGCCTCACCGTGCTCCTGGTCGCCGCGACGACCGCCGTCGCCGTCACCGCTGTGCCCGCCCTGCCCGCCGCGCCCGCCCGGGCCGCGGACCTGCGGGGCGTCTTCCCCGTCCACCTGGCACTCTCCCTGACCGACCCGGACCGGCCGCCGCCCGGCGCCAACGACTGGTCGTGCCGCCCGTCGCGCCGCCATCCCGAGCCCGTGGTGCTCGTCCACGGCACGTTCGGCAACGCGTACGACTCCTGGCGTTACATGGCGCCCGAGCTCAGGCGGGCCGGCCACTGCGTCTTCGCGATCAACTACGGCGCGCCGCCCGGCAGCCCGCTCAAGGGCACCGGCGACATCCGGCGCTCGGCGCGCGAGCTGGCCCGGTTCGTCGACCGGGTGCTGGCGGCCACGGGCGCCCGCCGGGTGGCGCTGGTCGGCCACTCGCAGGGCGGGATGATGCCGCGCTGGTACCTGCGTTACGAAGGCGGCGCCGACGCGCGCAGGCCCTGGCGCAACAAGGTGTCGAAGCTCGTGTCGCTGGCCGCCACCCACCACGGCACGACGGCGTCCGGCGTGATGAGCACGCTGGACGTCCTCGGCGTGCGGCATCTGGCGGGCGCCGCGATCAGCCGGGCCGCGGTGCAGCAGGCGACCGGGTCGGAGTTCATGATCCAGCTCAACCGGGGCGGCGACACGATGCCCGGGGTGCGCTACACGGTGCTGGCGACGCGCTACGACGAGATCGCCACGCCGTTCAGGTCGACGTTCCTGTCGGCGGGGCCGGGGGCCGAGGTGCGCAACATCGTGCTGCAGGACGGGTGCGCGATCGACCTGACCGAGCACCTGGCGATGATCTACGACCCGAGGGCGCTGCACTACGTCAAGGAGGCGCTGTCGCCCGGCAGCGGCGGCGCCCCGGTCTGCCTGCCGGTCGTGCCCGTCGCCGGCGCCCCGCTCACCCCCTGAGCCGGGCACGGAGGGACGGGAGCCGGGGCGCGGGTGGGGGGCGAGGTCCCGGGTGACCTCGCCCCCGCTCGGATCGCGGCCGCTAGCCGGAGTCGCGCAGCCGTGACTCCTCCGCGATCACCCATCCCTCCCTGAGGGCGAAGAGCGCGGCCTCGGTGCGGCTGCGCACGTCGAGCTTGCGGAAGATGGCGTGCACGTAGTTCTTGACCGTCTTCTCGGCGATGTCGAGGGCGCCCGCGATCTGCCTGTTCGACATGCCCCTTCCGATGAGTGAGAGGACCCTGATCTCCTGGCTGGTGAGCCCGTGCCGTTCGGCTCCTGCCACCGGGGTAGGCGCCGGGCTCCCGTACTGGCGCGCTTGGCGGGGCCCGGCGGCGGGCCCCTCGTGCAGCATCTGCTCGCGCGTCCGCTCCAGGATCCGCAGAGCCTCCCGCTGGCGGGTCAGACCGTGGCGCACGAACTCGATCGCTTCCTCGATGTCCTTGATGGCCGATGACCGGGACCAGGAGACACTTGGCGCCCCGCTGAATGGACTCACCTTCGCGAAGCCGCTCAGCACGCGTCTGCTGGCGCTCTGGTTCTCTGTCATGTGGCTGCTTTCTCGTCTGTGCCCGTCGGGGGGACGACGGACCGTACCGATGCCCCACCTCAGGCGATCCGCGGGCGGGCGCGGTCACCGGTCGCCGGGGAGGCGGGCCACGCGGGCGGGGGTGTCGCCCGGCCATCCTCCCGGGCCCCACCTCCGGCGCCCGCGTGGGGCGCTGGGCGCCGCCGGCGGCGGCGCGGCGTCGCCTGCGGGCCCGCGCCCGCGCTATCGCCGGCGCGCAGCGTGTCGCGTACGCGATCCCGCGGCGGGCGCGTTCGTGGTGCCGGGGGGACCGGCGGGAGCGCTCCCGGCTTCCGGCGGCAGGGGCCTTCCCCCGGAAGTCCGGTCCGATCCTGCCGTACGGAATCGCGCGGGGCATGTGGGCGGCGGTCGCTTCGGGTTTGTTCGTGCGATGGTGACGTCGTCTCATGCGGCTCCAATCCGGGTGGCGTGCGCGCCCCGTTAGCCCCCGCGCCGAGAAACGCCTGGCAGACCACCCACTGCATTTAACATCGCGGTTCTGGCGCGGGCCAGAGAACCCGTGCGGCTCGAGATGCTTTTGTGTCCGGCCGCTCCCCGCTGCCTGAAATACGGCATAAGCCGCCAACTCTAGTGATTTACCTCCAGTAAATGGATGAGTCAGGGCAGCCGGATCACCTGCGCCCCGTAAGCGACCCCCGCGCCGAAACCGAGCAGAAGCGCCGGAGCCCCGGACGCCACGGCGCCTTCCTCCTTCAGCCGCGAGATCGCCAGCGGGATGGAGGCCGCCGAGGTGTTGCCCTGGTCCTCGACGTCACGCGCCACGACCACGTGGCCGGGCAGGCCGAGCCGGTCGGCGATCGCCTCGATCATGCGCAGGTTGGCCTGGTGCGGGACGAACGCCGCCAGGTCCGCCAGGTCGAGGCCCGCCGCGTCGACGGCCCGCAGCGCCACGGCGGGCATCTCGCTGATCGCCCACCGGTAGAGCTCGGGCCCCCGCATCCGGAAGTACGGCTCCCGGCAGCCGGGGGTGTCGCGGAAGTGCGCCCAGGTCAGGTCCTGTCCCGCCACGCCCGCCAGCGACCCGTCGCTCCCCCACGTCATCGGCCCGATGCCCGGCTCCCCGTACGCGCCGACGAGGGCGGCGCCGGCCCCGTCGGAGAAGATCACGGCGGTGGTGCGGTCGCCGGGGTCGACCAGGTCCGACATCCGCTCGCTCGCCACGACCAGCACGTGCCTGGCCGAGCCGCCCGCGATCAGCGACCTGGCCACGTCGAGCGCGTAGTTGAAGCCGGCGCAGGCCGCGGAGACGTCGAACGCGCCGACGCGCTTCGCGCCCAGCTCCCGCGCGATCTGCACGGCGGCGGACGGGCTCTGCCCGGTGTAGCTCATGGTGGCCGCCACGACGCAGTCCACGGCGTCGACGCTCCGGCCCGCCGCCGCCAGGGCCTTCTCCGCCGCGGCGGCCCCCATGGTCACGACCGTCTCGCCGGGCGAGGCGGCGCACCGGCGTCGGATGCCGGTCCGCTTGACGATCCAGGCGTCGGAGGTGTCCAGGGTCCGGCTCAGTTCGGCGTTGGCGACACCTCGCCCGGGCCGGTACGCGCCCACCGCGAGAATACGCGCGGGAATGGCGAGCCTGGGACCCGCGGCTATTCGCGATCCGCGTGTGCCGCCTTTCGGGACCGATTCGGCCGTCACGACTACCTCCTGCCGATGGATAACACGTCGTTCCTGATGTGATTCTGGAACTCTTTCGACAGCGTGACAAGTGCAGAAAGTCCCTGTGCACCGGGACTACCGGCGACTTCGCGAGCCCGCAGGGACTTTGGCCTCCAGCACATTTCCGGCATTTCTTCCGCTAAACCGAGCCCTTATTCTCTTGTCGCTCCGGAGCCCGCGTGAAAAATTGACGATGCCGGCGGAAGCGGCATGACCGCCCACTCGATAATCACTCCGCAGCCGGCACGGAATTCATAGAAGCGATTCAGGAGAGGCGCTGATGACGCACCATTCCGGCCGGCGGCGCACCGCGCGCCCGGACGTCGCCATCACCGGGATCGGCATGCTCACCCCGGCGGGGATCGGGACGGCGGCCACCTGGAAAGGGCTGTGCGACGGCCGCCCCACGGCCCGCCCGCACCCGGCCCTGACCGGGCTGACGGTGGACTTCGCCTGCTGGATCCCCGGCTTCGACGCGGCGGCCACCCTCGGCGGGCCGGTCTCGCGCAGGATGGACCGCTTCGCCCAGATGGCGATGGCCGCGGCGATCGAGGCGGTCACGGACGCCGGGCTGGACACGGCGGCCTGGGAGGGCAGCCGCGTCGGGGTGATCGTCGGCACCAGCATCGGCGGCATGCCGAGCTGGGAGGAGGCCCAGCGGCGGATGCTGGAGGGCGGGCCGCGCAAGGTGCCGCCGCTGGCGATGACGCGGGTGCTGCCGAACATGGCCGCCGGGGAGATCGCCATCGCCCTCGGCGCCGGCGGGCCCTGCCTCGCGGTCGCGGCGGCGTGCGCGTCGGGCGCGATGGCCCTGCACCTGGCCCGCGAGCTCCTGCGGTCCGACGCCGCCGACGTCATCATCGCCGGGGGCGCGACCTGCGACATCAGCCCGATGGTGATCTCCGGCTTCGACCGGCTCGGCGCCCTGTCGCGCCGCCGCGAGGACCCCGCCGGGGCGTCCCGCCCGTTCGAGGCCGCCCGGGACGGGTTCGTCATGGCGGAGGGCGCGGGCATGCTGGTGCTCGAACGCCTCGGCGACGCCCGGGCCCGCGCCGGCCGCCCGTACGCCGTGGTCGCCGGTTGCGCGGCGACCGACGACGCCCACCATCCCACGGCCCCCGACCCGGGCGGCGCCGGGGCCGAGCGGGCGGTGCGGCTGGCGCTGAGCGACGCGGGCGCCGGGCCAGGCGACGTCGGCCACGTCAACGCCCACGGCACCGGGACCGTGCTCAACGACGCCGCCGAGAGCAGGGTCATCCGCCGGGTGCTGCCCCACGGGGTGCCGGTCACCTCGCTCAAGGGCACGCTGGGCCACCTGATCGCGGGCGCGGGCGCCGTGGAGGCCGCCTGCGCCGCGCTGTCCCTGCGCGAGGGGCTGATCCCGCCCACCGCCAACCTCGACGTCCAGGACCCGGAGATCGACCTCGACGTCGTGACCGGCTCGCCGCGCCCGCTGGGGACCGGGCTCGCGCTGAGCAACTCCTTCGGTTTCGGGGGGCACAACGTGGTGCTCGCCCTGGCTCCCCCGTGAGCTCCCCTGATCCGCCCCCCTGATCCGCCCCCCTGATCCGTCCGTCCCGGCCGAGGAGGCCGCCTATGACCTGACCCGCGACGAGAAACCGCAGGAACGATGCACGCCGGAGGGTGGCCCGCAGGCCAGTCGGGACCGCCCGCCGTTCAGGAGGATCCATGAAAAGCAGGACGGCAATTCGACGCACGGCGACGGTCGGCGCGGCCGTCGCGGCGCTCCTCATGTTCGCGCCCGTGGCCGCGCAGGCCGACCCGTACGGGGACGGGCGGCACTGGCGCTACGTCGGCCAGTTCCCGACCGGCTGGCTGTGCGGCCAGAGCGGCCAGGCGCTGGTGCTGTTCACCGACGCCACCGACTACAGCTGCGTGCGGGAGCGCGGGGGCTACGCCCTCTTCACCCGATGACATCCGGACCAGGAAGGAACCACATGTTCACTCGTACCGCTGCCAAGCTCCTCACCATCGCCGTCGCGCTCGCCGGGGCCGGGACGGTGGCGCTCGCCGCCGCCCCGGCGGCCGGCGCCGAGGCCGCGAACCCGGCGGGGTCGCACTGGGACCACTGCGACCTGTGGTCGCGCTACGGCGGCCTCCACTGCTACACGGGCTACAACAGCTACACCGGCCACTACCCCGGCGACCGGGGCGGCCGGGGGCTGCTCGGCGGCCTGCTCGGCCTGTGAGCCGGTGACGGGCCGGGGCCCCGGTCCCGGCCCGTCACGGGAGCCTTTCGCGCGGCGGCATACCCCTCCGCCGCGCGACCCCCGGCGACATATCACCGCAAGTCGCCACTGACACGTTCCGTGACCGCAACCCTCGCTATCGTCACGCCGGTAGCACCCACGAGCCTCGGGAGGACCAGGGCATGGCGCAGCGTCTGCTCATCGAACGCCGCGACGGCCACCACGGCGGGCGGCGGGCCCGGCGGCTCGCGTGCGCCCTGGCCGCCACGGCACTCCTGCTCCCCGTCCACGCACTCCCCGTCCACGCGCTCCCCGTCCACGCGCTCCCCGTCCACGCGCTCCCCGTCCACGCGCTCCCCGTCCACGCGCTCCCCATCCACGCGCTCCCGGCCCACGCGCTTCCCGGCCAGGCGGCCTCGGCGCTCGCCGACCACGGCAGGCTGCCCGGCCTGGCCACCGCCGGCCAGGCGCGCGAGCAGCTCGACGCGCTCACCGTAGGGCAGCGCGGCTCGCTGGCGGGCTACAGCCACAGCTCGTTCATGCCGGAGTGGGCCGCCCAGGAGGGCGCCTGCGACACCCGCGAGACGGTCCTGCTGCGCGACGGCCACGGCGTCCAGGCCGACGCCGACTGCCGGCCCGTCGCCGGCACGTGGGAGAGCCCGTACGACGGCCGGACGCTGACCAGCTCCGACCAGATCGACGTGGACCATGTGGTGCCGCTGGCCAACGCCTGGCGGTCGGGGGCGGACGCGTGGAGCCCCGAGCGGCGCCGGGCCTTCGCCAACGACCTCACCCGCCCCGAGCTGGTCGTCGTCAGCGAGTCGGTCAACCTCGACAAGGGCGGCCGCACCCCGGTCACCTGGCGCCCGCCGCGCACCGCCTACTGGTGCACCTACGCCCGCGCCTGGATCGGCGTGAAGCACCACTACGGGCTCCGCGTCACCGAGGCGGAGAAGTCGGCCCTGACGGACATGCTCGCCACCTGCTCCCCGTGACGACGGGCGCCCGCCTGAAGGCCAGGTGACCCCCTCCTCCCGTCTGAAGGGCGTCCGACCTTCCCGCCCCCGCCTGAAGGGGGTTGACCTCCCCTCCCCCGCCTGAAGGGGTCTGACCTGGGTAGACGGACTGGTGGAAGAGCCTGCCCGACCGACCTGGGACCGACGATGCCGCACGACATGCCCGCGACCGCCTTCTGGATCGAGGCCGGGTTCGCGCACGGCGAGCCCCTTCAGGAGCTGTACGGGGAGCGGCTGGCCGCCTGGCGGACGGCGTTCGCCGCGACCGGGGACGAGCCGGAGGCGGGCGGCGTCGGGCTCGACCCGGTGCACTACGCGCTGGCCGCCTGGGAGCTGGCCACCGGCCCGGTCGCCGACCCGCCGTACGTGCGCCGCCATCCGCGCGTGCTCGACGCCACCTGCCACCGGCCGGAGGGCACGGCGCTGCTGCTGGCCGTGGTCGAGCTGGCCGCGCCCCAGCAGGTCGAGCTGCCCGGCGGCTGGCAGGACTGGCAGCCCCCGGACAGCTCGATGGGCACCTCGACGGGCACCTCGACGGGCACCTCGATGGCCGCTGACCAGTCGTTCGCCGTGCCTCCGTACGACCGCAAGGCCGCGCTGTGGTCGCTGGAGCTGCGGCTGCCGCTCGACACCGGCCGGCTGCCGGTGCCAACCCGGCCGCGCGCGGGCGGGCTGCCGAACCTGGGTGACGCGCAGGCCGCGCTGGAGGCGCTGATCGCCGAGCTCAACGCGCACGTGTGGCCGGTCATCGCCGCCCTGGAGAGTTAGTTAGGGTTCCTGCCCCTCAAACCAGAAGCAGTGGCATCACGAGTTGGTTTCGGGCCTTGACCGCGCCGATTCCGCCGCCTACGGTCCCATTCAAAGTTAGGAGTCTTTACTAACTCCCCGGCTCATAGGAGACCTCCGTGCGCTTCGTCCCTCTCGCGGTGGCCGGGTTACTGGCCCTGTCGCTGACCGCATGCACCGCGGGCAAGGAGGCGCCGCCGTCGCTCGGCGCCCAGCCCAAGCCCACCGCGAGCGGCACCGGACCGGCCGCCGCCACCCTGCCCCCCGCCACGCTGGAGCTGTGGCACGGCTTCTCCACCGACGTCGAGACGAAGGCGTTCGAGGAGGCCGTCACCGCCTTCACCGCGAAGTTCCCGCAGATCAAGGTCGTGACCAAGAAGGGCATCCAGGACGACCAGATCACCCAGGCGATCCGCGGCGGCAAGGCGCCCGACGTGGCCGCCTCGTTCACCACGGACAACGTCGCCCAGTGGTGCAAGTCCGGCGCGTTCCAGGACCTGACCCCGGTCATCGAGCAGGACGGCATCGACCTGACCGTGCTGCCGGCCGCCTCCCGGGCCTACACCGAGTTCGAGGGCAAGCGGTGCACGATGCCGCTGCTCGCCGACGCGTACGGGCTCTACTACAACAAGGCGCTGATGAAGGGCGAGCAGCCGCCGAAGACGCTGTCGGAGCTGACCGAGCTGACCAAGAAGCTCACCGTCCGCGACGCCGACGGCACCATCAAGGTCGCCGGGTTCATCCCGAGCTTCCAGTACTACGAGAACTCCCCCAGCCACCTCGGCCCGATGGTCGGCGCGAAGTGGTACAACCCCGACGGCACCTCGGCGATCGGCTCCGACCCGGCGTGGAAGCAGCTCCTGCGCTGGCAGAAGGAGCTCGTCGACTGGTACGGCTACGACAAGCTGGAGAAGTTCCGCAAGGGCCTGGGCGACGAGTGGGGCGCCGAGCACCCGTTCTTCGAAGGCAAGGTCGCCATGGTGCTCGACGGCGAGTGGCGCAACGCCATGATCGCCGCCGATCCCGACGCCAAGGACATGGACTACGGCACCGCGCCGCTGCCCGTCGCCGACGACAAGCCCGAGCTGTACGGCAGCGGCTTCACCGCCGGGACCGTGATCGGCGTGCCGCGCGGCGCCAAGCACCCGCAGCACGCCTGGGAGCTGGTCAAGCACCTGACCACCGACACCGAGTCGCTGGTGACGCTGTCGAACGCGCTGCGCAACGTGCCCACCACCAAGGCCGCCATGGAGCACCCGGACCTGGCCAGGGACGCCAACTTCAGCACGTTCCTCGACATCTTCGCCCACCCGAAGACCTCGACGCTGGCCGCGAACGTCAACAGCGTCTTCAACCAGGACGCCTTCTCCACGTTCCTCACCCAGTGGGAGAAGGGCGCGGTGAGCGACCTCGACGCCGGGCTGGCCGGGGTCGACAAGCGGATCAACGACAAGCTGAAGCTCGCCGGAGGCTGAGATGGTCTCCACCCGGATCGCGCCACCGCCCCGGTGGTGGCGCGGCGAGGGCGCCCGCGCCCTGCTGTGGCTGTCGCCGTGGCTCGTCGGCGTGGCGCTCTTCTTCGTCTACCCGCTGCTGTCCACGGTCTACTTCTCCTTCCACCGCTACGACCTGTTCACGCTGGAGTTCATCGGCCTGGACAACTACCGTTACGCCTTCTCCGACCCCCGCGTGCTGCAGTCGGCGCTCAACACGCTGTGGCTCGTGGTGTTCATGGTCCCGGCCCAGGTGGTGTTCGCGCTCGGCGTGGCGCAACTGCTGGCCAAGCTGAAGAGCGGCGGCGGCGTGCTGCGGACGATCTTCTACCTGCCGTCGCTGGTGCCGATGGTGGCCGGCACGGTCGCCTTCGTCTACCTGCTGAACCCGGCGACCGGCCCGGTCAACCAGGCGCTGGCCCGGCTCGGGATCACCGGCCCCGACTGGTTCGGCAGCGCCGCGTGGGCCAAGCCCAGCCTCACCCTGCTCGCCCTGTGGGGCGCGGGCAACACCATCATGATCTTCCTGGCGGCGCTGCTCGACGTGCCCAGGCACCTGTACGAGGCCGCCGCGATCGACGGGGCGGGCGCCTGGCGGCAGTTCCGCAGCGTCACGTTGCCGGTCATCTCGCCGGTGCTGATGTTCTCGGCGGTCACCGGGGTGATCTACGCGGTGCAGTACTTCACCCAGGCGATGATCGCCTCCCGGGTGGCGTCCGGGGCGACCGACTCGGCCGGCACCACGTTCACCCCGGGCTACCCGGACGGCTCGCTGCTCACGCTGCCCCAGCACCTGTTCCACACCGGGTTCCGCGACTGGTCGATGGGGCTGGCCTGCGTGCACGCGCTGCTGCTGTTCGTGGTGGCGATGGGCTTCACGCTGGTGCTGCTGCGCCAGTTCGGCCGGGCGGAGGCGGCGTCGTGACGCGCAGGCGCACGCTGATGTGGATCGCCCAGCACGCGCTGGCCATCGCGCTGGCGCTGATGTTCCTCGGCCCTGTCGTCTTCGTGGCGCTGACCGCGCTCATGACCGACGAGCAGGCGCTCACGAGCGAGCTGTGGCCGCGGCAGTGGAACTGGGCCAACTTCGCCGACGTGTTCGCCCGCTCCGAGCTGCTCACCTGGACGGTCAACACCTTCCTGTACGCGTCCCTGGCGACGCTGTTCATGCTGGTGTCGTCGGTGCCGGCGGCCTACGCGCTGGCCAGGTTCCGGTTCCGGGGGCGCAGGGCGGCGTTCCTCGTGGTGATCAGCGCGATGATGCTGCCTCCGCAGGTCGTCGCGGTGCCGATCTACCTGGTGTGGGCGCGGCTGGACCTGACGGACTCGCTGTGGCCGCTGATCCTGCCGATGCTGTTCGGGGACGCGTTCTCGATCTTCCTGTTGCGCCAGTTCCTCATCACGATCCCGCGCGACTACACCGACGCGGCCCGGGTGGACGGCTGCTCGGACGTGCGGATCCTGTTCACCGTCATCCTGCCGATGGCCCGTCCGGCGATCGCGGCGGTGGCGCTGTTCTCGTTCTTCTACTGCTGGAACGACTACTACGGGCCGCTGCTGTACGCGGGGGTCGACCAGGAGGGCTGGACCCTGTCGCTGGGGCTGGCCACCTTCAAGGCGTTCCACAGCGTGCAGTGGAACCTCACCATGGCCGCCACCCTGCTGGTGACGGCGCCGGTGATCATCGTTTTCCTCTTCGCCCAGCGGGTCTTCATCGAGGGCGTCACATTGACGGGAGTCAAGGGTTGAAACTCGCCGTGGTCGGGGGCGGCTCGACGTACACGCCGGAGCTGGTGGACGGGTTCGCCCGGCTACGGGATGAGCTGCCGCTGACGGAGCTGGTCCTGGTGGATCCGGCCGCGGAGCGGCTGGAACTGGTGGCGGGCATGGCCCGCCGGATGCTGCGCGCGGCCGGGCACCCGGCGACGGTGACCGCGACCGGCGACGTGCGCGAGGGCGTCGCCGGGGCGGCGGTCGTCCTGCTGCAGTTGCGGGTGGGCGGGCAGGCGGCCCGCGCCTCGGACGAGACGCTGCCCTTGCAGTGCGGCTGCGTCGGCCAGGAGACGACGGGCGCGGGCGGCCTGGCCAAGGCGCTGCGCACGGTGCCGGTGGTCCTGGACCTCGCCCGGCAGATCCGCGCGCACGCGCCCGAGGCGTGGATCGTCGACTTCACCAACCCGGTGGGGATCGTCACCAGGGCGCTGCTGGACGACGGGCACCGGGCGATCGGGCTGTGCAACGTGGCGATCGGCTTCCAGCGCCGCTTCGCCGCCATGCTCGGCGTCGAGCCGTCGCGGGTGGCGCTCGGCCACGCCGGGCTCAACCACCTGACGTGGGTGCGCGCGGTCTGGCTCGACGGGGAGGACGTGCTGCCGGACCTGCTCCGCGAGCGCGGCCAGGAGATCGCCGCCGACGTCGGGCTGCCGCGGGCGCTGCTGTCGAGGCTCGGCGCGGTGCCGTCGTACTACCTGCGCTACTACTACGCCCACGACCTCGTCGTGGCCGAGCAGCGCGCGGAGCCGCCCCGGGCGGCGCAGGTGGCCGCGATGGAGCAGGAGCTGCTGCAGTTGTACGCCGACCCGTCGGTGGACGCCAAGCCGGAGCTGCTGGCACGGCGGGGCGGCGCGTTCTACTCCGAGGCTGCCGTCGCGCTGATCGCCTCTTTGCTGGGCGACCGGGGCGACACCCAGGTCGTCAACGTGCGCAACGGCGGCACGCTGCCGTTCCTGCCGGACGACGCGGTCATCGAGGTCCCGGCCAGGATCACCGCCTCCGGGGCCGAGCCGCTGCCCGTCGCCCCGCTGGAGCCGCTGTACGCCGGCCTGGTCGCGCACGTGTCGGCGTACGAGACGCTGGCCCTCGGCGCCGCCCTGCGCGGCGGGCGCGACCGGGTCACCGACGCGCTGCTCGCCCACCCGCTCGTCGGCCAGGAGCACCTGGCGCGCGAGCTGGCGGGGCTGCTGGAGGCCGCCGGATGAGGACGATCCTGGCGGTCGACGGCGGCAACAGCAAGACCGACCTCGCGCTGGTCGCCGAGGACGGCGCGGTGCTCGCGACCGGCCGGACCGGCCCGTTCGTGCCGCAGAGCGCCGGGGTGGACGTCGCCGCCGGCGTGGTGGAGCGCGGCGCGCGGGCGCTGCGCGACGGCATGGCCGCGCCGTACGCCGACGTGATGGCCGCCTTCCTGGCCGGGGCCGACTTCCCCGCCGAGGAGGACGCGCTGCGCGCCGAGTTCCTGGCGCTCGGCTGCGCGGGCGAGGTGTCGGTGGCCAACGACACGTTCGCGGTGCTGCGCGCGGGCGCGTCGAGGCCGTGGGGCGTCGTCGTCGTGTGCGGGGCCGGGATGAACGCCGCGGGCGTCTCCCCGTCCGGCGAGGTCGCGCGCTTCCCGGCGCTCGGCAGGCGCAGCGGCGACTGGGGCGGCGGCGAGGACCTGGCCGACCGGGTGCTGTGGCACGCCGCCCGCATGGAGGACGGCCGCGGCCCGGCCACCGCGCTGGCCGACCTGGTCGTCACGCACTTCGGCACGGCGAGCGTCACGGAGGTGGTGCTCGCCCTGCACTTCGGCGAGCTGGACCCGGCCCGGCTGCACGAGCTGGTGCCGGGCCTGCTCGCCGTGGCCGGCGACGGCGACGCCGTGGCCAGGGGCGTGGTCGCGCGGCAGGCCGAGGAGGTCGCGGTGATGGCCACGGTCTGCCTGGACCGGCTCGGCCTGCTGCGCACGCCCGCCGAGGTGGTGCTCGGCGGGAGCGTGCTGACCGCGCGGGACCCGTACCTGCATGGGATGATCGAGTCCGCGATCGGCGCGAGCGCGCCGGACGCGAGCGTCGTGGTCAGCACCCTCCCCCCTGTCGCGGGCGCCGCCCTGGCCGGACTCGACCTGCTCGGCGCGGCCGAGACCGCGCGGACCCGTGTTCGCGATCACTTCAGGAGGAGCGGATGAGAAAGCTGATCCCCGCCGCGCTCGCGCCGGCTCTGCTGGTGACCATGCTGGCGACGACGAACGCCACCGCCCAGGCCGCGTCGCCCGCGCACGTCCGGGTGGACCAGGTCGGCTACTGGCCGGAGGAGGCCAAGCACGCCTACCTGATGACGCGGCAGCGGGCCGCCGGGCGCTTCACCGTGGTCGACCACCGGGGCCGGGTGGTGCTCACCGGGCGCGCCGGCCGGGACCGGGGCGCCTGGAACAGCCGCTACCCGCACGTCCACGACCTCGACCTGTCCCGGCTGCGCACGCCCGGCCGCTACCGGGTCAAGGCGGGCGGGGCGACCTCGGCCGAGTTCGAGATCGCGCCGAAGGGCGACACGGCGGCCAAGGTGGTGGGCTTCTTCGGCCTCCAGCGCGACGGCGCCGAGGCGACGCGCAGGCCCAGCCACCTCAACGACCGGGCCGCCACGGTCTACGACTGGCCCGAGTTCACCGGGCCCGACACCGACCAGGTCAAGGGCGAGCTGAAGAAGATCGGCGGGCCGGTCGACGTCGAGGGCGGCTGGTTCGACGCGGGCGACTATCTCAAGTTCACGCACATCCTGGCGTACGTGGACACGCTGCTGTGGGCGGCCCAGCGGGACGGCGAGGTACGCGGTTCCGCCCTGCGGGCCGAAGCCACCCACGGGCTGAAGTATCTGGACAAGATGTGGGATGAGGAGTCGAAGACCCTCTACATCCAGGTCGGCATCGGCGCCGGCAACGCCGAGGGCACCTTCGTCGGCGACCACGACGTCTGGCGCCTGCCCGAGGCCGACGACGGCGACACCGCCGAAGGCCACCACTTCATCCGCAACCGCCCGGTCTTCCGCGCCGCCGCCCCCGGCACGCCGATCAGCCCCAACCTGGCCGGGCGCACCGCCGCCGCCTTCGCCCTGGCCGCCCAGCTCGAACCCTCGCTCGAACGCGCCCGCGAGCTGCTGGCCAAGGCGGCCTCCGTCTACGGCATGGCCAGGACGACCGGCGTGGACCGGCTGGTGACCTCCCTGCCGCACGCCTTCTACCCCGAGAGCGTCTGGCGCGACGACATGCAGCTCGGCGGCGCCGAGCTGGCCCTGGCCGCGCAGCGCCTGGGCGACCCGCGCGCCGGGCGCTGGCTGGCCGACTCGGCCCGCTGGGCGCGCGGCTACCTCGACGAGGAGCAGGGCGACACGCTCAACCTGTACGACGTGAGCGCGCTGGCCCACGCCGACCTCCTCAAGGCCATGCGCGCGGCGGGCGCCGGCGGGCTGGCCGTCACCGAGGCCGACCTCGTCGCCGGGCTCCGGGCGCAGCTCGACCTCGGGACGCGCCGGGCCGCCGCCGACCCGTTCCGCGCCGGGGCGCGCTACGACGCGTTCGACTCGGTGCCGCACGCCTTCGGCCTGGCCGCCACGGCCCGCCTCTACCGGTCGGCGACCGGGTCGCGCGCCTACGACGCCTTCGGCACCCAGCAGCGCAACTGGGCGCTCGGCGCGAACCCGTGGGGCGTCTCCTTCGTCGCCGGGGTGGGCAAGCGCTCGATCGCCTGCCCGCACCACCAGATCGCCAACATCACCGGCAGGCCCGCCACCGGCGCCGTCGTCAACGGGCCCAACGACGCGAAACTGTTCGAGGACGGCCTCGGCGGGCACTTCGAGGAGATGCCGCCCTGCCCCGCCGACGGCAAGGACCGCTACGAGCGCTTCACCGGCCACGGCAGCCGTTTCGCCGACGACGTCCGCTCCTGGCAGGCCTCCGAGCCGGCCGACGATTTCGCGGCCATCGCCCTGTACGCTCTCACGTTGACGTCAACGTGACGCCGACGCGGGAGGTGACGTGAAGCCGCCTGTCCACGGCACTCCGAGGCTGATGCGCGCGATCAACGACCGCGCCGCGCTGCGCATCCTGCTGGAGAAGGGCCCGCTGACCCGGCCCGAGCTGAGCGAGCTGACCGGCCTGTCCAAGCCGACGGCCTTCCAGCTCCTGGCCCGGCTCCAGGAGGCGGGCCTGGTGGTCAGCGACGGCGTCCGGGCGGGCCAGCCCGGCCGCACCGCCGAGGTCTACCGGGTCAACGCCGCCGCCGCGTACGTGGCCGCGCTCGACGTCACGCCGGAGCGGATCGACGTACAGGTGGCCGACATCACCGGCGCGGTCGCCGGCGAGGCCCGCTGTCCCGCGCCGTCACCGGCGGACGGCGACCTGACCGCGCGGTTGCGGGCGGCGGTCGAGGCGGCGCGTCCGCCCGGCCCGCTGCACCGCGTCGTCATCGGCGTGCAGGGGGCCGTCGACCCCACGACCGGGCGGCTCGACTACGCCACCGCCGAGGACATGCCCGGCTGGCAGATCCCCGACCTGGTGCCGACGCTCACCGCCGGTCTCGGCGTCACCGTCGACGTGGAGAACGACGTCAACCTCGTCGCGCTCGCCGAGCAGGCGCGCGGCGCTGCGGCCGGCTGCCCCGACTTCGTGCTGCTGTGGGCGGGCGAGGGGCTGGGGGCCGCGCTGGTGATCGGCGGGCGGCTGCACCGCGGCTTCTTCGGCGGCGCGGGCGAGATCGGCTACATGCCCATCCCGGGCGCGGCCACCGCCCGCGACGGCGGCGGCAGGTTCGGTCACCACGGCTACCAGGCGCTGGCCGGCGGGCCCGCCGTGCAGGACCTGCTGCGCTCCTACGGCGTCCACGGCGCCGACTTCCACGAATCGGTCGCCGCCGCCGTGCGCCTGGCGGGCGGCACCGGGCGGGCCGCCGAGGAGGCCGCCGCCGGGCTGCGCACGGTGGCCGCGCGGATCGCGCTCGGCCTGGCGACCATCGCCTCGGTCGTCGACCCGGGGCTCGTCGTGCTGGCCGGGAGCCTGGTGTCAGCCGGTGGCGAACGGCTGCGCGACCTCGTCGAGCGCGAGTTGCGGGTGCTCGACGCCGAGCGGCTGCGGGTGCTGCTGTCGGCCGTCGAGGGCAACCCGGTGCTGGTCGGGGCGATGGATCTGGCGCTCGCCCGGGTGCGGGACGAGGTGTTCGGCCATGCCGCCCGCGACGCGCCGGCGGCGGCGGGCCGTTGATCTTTTCCCGGGAACCGTGCGGTGAAAACCAGGTGACATTTCACCGCACATCCCGGAATGCTGGGCACGGTCGATGAGTTTTGTCAGTGGCGCCGGTCAGTCTGTACATGTCCGCATCTTCATGTGAGACCGACGGCCGGGACACCGGCCCTGACCGCTTTCCGCCCCACGACCCCAAACGAGGTACCGTGTCCAGCCGACTGCTCGATCCACCCGCCACGCCCGCGGCCACCAGGAAAGGCCGCACGCCGCCCGTGATCCGGCTGCTGGTGCTGGCCACCTTCGTGGTCATCCTCAACGAGACCATCATGATCAACGCGATCCCCCGGTTGATGACCGCGCTGCACATCACCGAGCAGACCGCGCAGTGGCTCTCGACGGCCTTCATGCTGACCATGGCCGCGGTGATCCCGATCACCGGCTGGTTCCTGCAGCGGGTGTCCACCCGCAGCGCCTATGCCACCGCGATGGGGTTGTTCCTGGCCGGCACCGCGCTGGCCATCGTGGCGCCGACGTTCGAGGTTCTGCTGGGGGCCCGGATCATCCAGGCGGCCGGCACCGCCGTCATGATGCCGCTGTTGATGACCACGCTGATGAGAGTGGTGCCCGAGGAGGACCGGGGCCGCGTGATGGGCAACGTCACGCTGGCCATGTCGGTCGCGCCCGCGATGGGCCCGACCGTGTCCGGCATCATCCTCCACTTCGGGTCGTGGCGCCTGCTGTTCGCCGTCGTGCTGCCGATCGCCGCCCTGATCACCTGGGGCGGGCTCAAGCGCCTGGAGAACGTCGGCGAGAGCCAGGTGAGCAGCATCGACTGGCTCAGCGCCGTCACCGCCGCGGCCGGCTTCGGCGGCCTCGTCTACGGGCTCAGCCGGTTCGAGGGCGGCGACGCCCGGGTGGCCTCCGCGATCGTGGTGGCGGGGCTCGTCACCATCGGCGTCTTCGTGCTGCGCCAGCTCTCGCTGCAGAAGCGCGGCGTGCCGCTGCTCGACCTGCGCACCCTGCGCCACCGCACCTACACGGTCGCGCTGATCATGATGTCGGTGGCCTTCATGGCGATGCTCGGCTCGATGATCCTGCTGCCGCTCTACCTGCAGAGCGTCCGGGGGCTCAGCGCCCTGGAGACCGGCCTGCTGGTCATGCCGGGCGGGCTGGCGATGGGGCTGCTCGGGCCGACCGTCGGCCGCATGTTCGACCGGTTCGGCGGCCGGGTGCTCGTCGTCCCCGGCGCGATCGGGATCATGCTCGCGCTCGCCGGGTTCACGCAGGTGTCGATGACCATGCCCTACTGGCAGGTGCTCGGCCTGCACGCGCTGCTCATGGTGAGCCTGGCGGCGACCTTCACGCCGGTGTTCACGCTGGGGCTCGGCGCGGTCCCGCCGCCGCTCTACTCCCACGGCAGCTCGATCCTGAGCACGCTGCAGCAGGTCGCCGCCGCGTTCGGCACCGCGCTCGTCGTCACCGTGATGAGCGCGCGGGCCGAGACGCTGAAGGCGACCGGGGTCACCGACACGCTCGCCGCTCTCGGCGGGATGCGGCTGGCGTTCGTCATCGGGGCGGTGCTGTCGGTGGCCGTGGTCGCCACGGCCCTGCTCCTGCCGGCCCGCGCCGCCAACAGCGGCGGCCACCAGCCCGTCGGCCACTGACGGCGGGCCGGCACTCGCAGTCGGCCGGCACTGGCAGCGGGCCGCACGCCGGCTGGGCCTTACGGGGCCAGGCCCAGCTCGGCCGGGATCAGGGCCACCAGCCCGGGACCACCTCGACGTCCTCGCTGCGGAGGGCGTCGAGCCACACCGGGTCCCGCAGCAGCCGCGCCTCCCACGTGCGGACGACGCCGTCGGGGCCGGTGACCGCGTCCTCGCTCGACGGATGCAGGAACAGCTCGCTGGCGCCCTCCGGCAGGGCGGCGAGCCGGCGCAGGTAGTCGTCCCGGAGCCGCTCGTAGCCGCCCAGGTCGGCGGCCGTGCGCCGGTTGGTGGCGATCGTCCGGGGGATGGCGACGCCCAGGGCGTCGGCGTACGCGACGGCCCGCTCGTGCGCCGCGGCCAGCGGGGGCGGCAGCGGCCCGCCGAAGTACGGCTCCGGGTCGCGGGGCAGCCGGAAGGCGAGGCCGTGGCGGGCGCACCACTCGAGCGCCTCGGCCAGCCATGACCTGCCGTGCAGCCCGTACAGGGTGCCGGCGTGGGAGTCGGCCGCGACGGGCGCGGCGCCGCGCTCGCGCATCCAGCGCAGTTGCGCGTCCGCCTCGCCGATGACGTCGCCCGCCTCGCCGCGCGCCCCGAGCACCATCGGGTCGTCGCTGAGCGTGCCGTCGGGGTCGGCGAGGCTCGCCCCGCCGTTCAGCGGCCGCCAGCGCGGGAGCCCGCGCTCGCTGGTGAGCGTCACGTGCACCCGGGGCACGACGCCGAGCTCGCGCACCCGGGCGACGGCCCGATCGGCCTCGGGCGAGACGCAGATGAGCGTCGTCGCGCTGACGTGCCCCTCGGCGAGCAGGCCGGCGATGACGTCCGTCGTCCCGGGCTCCCTGCCGAGGTCGTCCGCCGTGATCACCACCCGCCGCCTCACGGGGAACGCTCCCCCGCCGCCTCGCCCGCCGGGCCGGTCTCCAGGGGAACCGTCTCCAGCGGGACCGAGACGAAGCGTGCCGCGACCGCGCCGGCGGCCGTCAGGGCGAACGGGTAGACGCACAGGTAGACGCGGAAGGCGAGGCCCGGGTCGGCGCCGGGGTCGTCGCCCGAGTTGTAGCCGAAGAAGACGCCCAGCGAGGTGAGCGCGAGCCCGGTCACGATCCCGTTGAGCCGGCCGAAGAACCCGAACGCCGACAGGAAGAGCCCTTCGCGGTGCTCCCCGTTGCGCACCGCGTCGGCGTCCAGGACCCGGGCGACGATGAGGTCGTTCGTGGCGAGCATCCCCGACCAGCCGGCTCCGACGAGCACCCCGGCGGCGATGGCGGTGACGAGGTCGGTGGCGAGGAACAGGGCGGCGAAGCCGGCCGCGAGGACCGCGAAGGCGAGCCGCCAGGCCCGCAGGGCGCCGCGCCTGGCCACGACGCGCGTCCACACGACGAGGCCGCCCGCCGTGACGAGGATGACGATGCCCTGGAGGTAGAGGGCGTTGCCGACGGGCAGCCCGAGCGAGTAGCGGACGTAGAGCTGGATGCCGGAGAGCACGAGCGCCATCGCGATCCCGTAGCAGGCCCCGGTGAGCCCGACCGTCCAGAACATCCGGTTGCGCACGATCGACCACACGCTGGGCAGCAGCCGGGGCCGCTCCCGGGTGGAGTAGCGGGGCCGCTCGCGCGCGCCGAGCGCCATGAACGCGATGACGGCGAACGCGATCACGCCGTAGATGATCGCGGTGGTCCGGAAGCCCTCGGTGCTGTCCTCGGTGCCGAACACGCCGGTGGTGAGCACCGGGGTGACGGCGAGCGAGATGACCAGGGCGACGAGCTGGAAGCCCTGGCGCAGGCTGTTGGCGACCGCCCGGTCGCGCTCCTTCGGGTAGAGCTCGGGCAGCAGCGCGCCGTAGTTGGCGTTGAGCATCGAGTCGAAAGCCTCGCACAGGATCGCGAACACCGCGAACCACAGCACGAGCCCGATGCCGTCCAGCGACTCCGGCGCGGAGAAGAACGCGATCATGCAGGCGGCGAGCATCGGCGCGCCGGCGAGCAGCCAGGGCCGGCGCCGGCCGTACCGGGTCCTGGTGCGGTCGGAGAGGTGGCCGAGCAGCGGGTTGTCGATCGCGTCGATGACCGCGTAGATCACCATGACCGCGCCGTACGCCCGGACGTCGAGCCCGAGGATGTCGACGTAGAAGAGGATCATCGATCCCTTGATCATGTTGATCGGGATGGACGTGCCCAACATCCCGATGGCGTAGCGCCACGCGGGTGTCCGCGCCGGGGCGGAGGGCGTGCCGGGCTGGGCCACGCGATCACCTTCCTTGCCGCGCCGGGCGGCGGCTGCCGGTCCGGTTGCGGTGATGCTTGCCGGTGATCTCGGGCGCGTCAAGACCGGGCCCGGCAACGAATCGGCCTACGGGCTCGGGCGCGGACCGATCAGTAGAGTAATGTTCGGTAGCTGTGGGATCTGTGAGTGACAAGCCGGTCGCGTACCGGCAGAGCCGGTTCCGTACGCCGCCCGGGGCCGCCGAGGTTCTGCTGGTGCGGCACGGCGAGTCCGAGCCGGCGCGCCCGGACCGGCCGTTCCCGCTGGTGGACGGCCACGGCGACCCGGAGCTCGCGCCCGAGGGCCGCGAGCAGGCCGAACGGGTGGCGCGGCGGCTCGCCGCCGAGCGCGTCGACGCCGTCTACGTGACGACGCTGCGGCGCACCGTCCAGACCGCCGCGCCGCTGGCCGCCCGGCTCGGCCTGACGCCGGTCGTGGAGCCGGGGCTGCGCGAGGTGCACCTGGGCGAGTGGGAGGGCGGCCTGTTCCGGCGGATGGTCGCCGAAGGGCATCCGGCCGCCCGGCGGATGACGGCCGAGGAACGCTGGGACGCGATCCCGGGCGCTGAGCCCGCGGCGGCCTTCTCCGGCCGGGTCCGCGACGCGCTCGCCCGGCTCGCCGCCGCCCACCCGGACGGGCGGATCGTCGTCGTCACCCACGCCGGGGTGATCGCCGAGGCGCTGGCCCAGGCCACGGGGTCGCGGCCGTTCGCGTTCCTCGGCGCGGACAACGGGTCGGTGTCGCACCTGGTCCTGACCGGCGCCCGCTGGGTCCTGCGCCGCTTCAACGACACCGCGCACCTGGAGCCGGGGTTCACCACCACCGCGACCCTGCCCACCTGAGCCCCCTCTCCCCTCAGGGGCGAGCGTTCCGTTCAAGACCGCGCGCCGCCGGGCGGCCGATACTGCGCCCATGTCTGAACAGACCTTCACCCCCGCCCTGGGCCGCCTCGGCCTCACCCGGCTGTACGACCCGGTGCTGCTCGCCCTCACCCGGGAACGGCTCTGGCGCCGCCTGGTGGCCGCGCAGGTGGCGCCCCGGCCGGGCGACACGATCGTGGACGTCGGCTGCGGCACCGGCACCCAGGCGCTGCTCCTGCACCGCCTCGAACCCCAGGCCCGGATCGTCGGCGTCGACCCCGACCCGGACACGCTGGCGCTGGCCCGGCGCAAGTCCGGCGACGCCCCGCACGCCCCGCGCTGGCTGCTCGGCATGGGCGACGCGCTGACCGAGCTCATCGCCCCCGGCTCCGCCGACACCGCCGTGTCGAGCCTGGTCCTCCACCAGTGCCCGCTGCCGATGAAACGGGCGATCCTCGCCTCGGCGCACGCCGTCCTGCGGCCCGGCGGCAAGCTGGTGATCGCCGACTACGGGCTGCAGCGGACCGCGCTGATGCGGCTGGCGTTCCGCGCCGTGCAGCTCGCCGACGGGCGGCAGGACACCCAGCCCAACGCCGACGGCGTGCTGCCCGCGCTGATGACCGGCGCGGGGTTCGATGACGTACGGGAGGCCGCCGTGGTGCCCACGGTGACCGGCTCAATCTCCGTGTACGTCGCCGCGCGGGGCTGACCGGCGCACCATCGGGACCACGGCCGCCGGGGTGAGCCCGATCATCTCGCGCAGCCGCCGATGGAAGTGCGCCTGGTCGGCGAAGCCGCCGTCGACCGCGGCTTCGGCGATCGAGCGTCCCTCGCTCAACGCCCTGGCCGCCCGCGTGAGGCAGCGCCAGATCCGCCAGCGCGCGAGCGGCATCCCGAGCTGCCGCACGGCCAGGGCGCGCAGGCGTTGCGGGGACAGCCCGGCCTCGGCCGCCGCGGCGGCGACCCGTACACCCGGGCGGGCCAGCGCCTCCATCGCCGCCAGCAGCCTGGGGTCGAGCGCGCCGGACGGCCGGCCGGCGAACCGCACGTCCTCCTCCCGCAGCCCGCGCAGGTCGCCCGCCACCGTGACGCCGGTCCCGCAGCGGGCGCGCAGCACGGCGGCGAACGCGCACTGCGGCTCCACGAACCAGGTGCGCAGCCCGGCCGCCGCCGGCATGCGGTGGCGCACCAGGGGCGGCACGATCACCGCCGCGCCCCGATGGCAGGCGCCCGACTCGTCCACCACGACCGCTTCGCCCACGTCGGCGGCGGTCACCTGGTAGGCGGCGTGCCGATGCTCGCCGACGCCCGCCGACGGCCCCCGGTAGAACGCGTACCCCTCGCCGATGACGAACCGCCCGGCCACCGCTTCCACGACAGCGCAGCCTATCCGCGACCCCGCCGGGGGCGGCTCAGGCGGTTGCGGCCAGGGCCTCGTGCCAGCGGGCGGTGTCGGTGTACTGGTGCAGCCAGGAGATCCGGCCGTCGGTGACACGCCACAGATGGGCGAACTCCGCCTCGTACGCGCGGCCGCTCCCGCGCGACACGCCCCGGTAGGAGCCGGTGACCACCACCAGGCCGTCGGCGGTCTCGTGCCAGCTCTCGGCGTAGGGCGCGGTGTCGTACGCGGCGAACACCGCACCCCACACCCGGACCAGCGTCTCCTCCGGCCCCTCGAACGCGCCTCCCGCCCCGCACGGCATCCCCGGCGCGGTGCGGGCGCGGAACTCCGGATGCAGCAGCGCGAGGATCGCGCCGCCGTCGCCCGCCTGGGCGGCGCGGTAAAAGCCTCGGACGACCTCGGACGCCGTGGACATGCGGACTCCCTTTGTAGATGCGATATTCTAGAACGCACTCACTATTATTACCGGAAGGTACACCGCGTGGGCAGAGCAGCCAAGTTCGACCGCGACCAGATCCTCGACGCCGCCCTGGCCATCACGGCCGCCGACGGCCCCCCGGCCGCCACCATGGGCGCCGTCGCCGCCCGGCTCGGCGCGCCGACCGGGTCCCTGTACCACCGGTTCGGCTCCCGCGACCTCATGCTCGCCACCCTGTGGATCCGCACCGTACGGAGCTTCCAGCGCGGCTTCGTCGACGCGCTCACCGCCGGCGACGCCCGCGAGGCGGCACTGCACACCCCCCGCTGGTGCCGCCGCCACCCCGCCGAAGGCGCCCTGCTGCTGCTCCACCGGCGCCACGACCTGGCCGCCCGATGGCCCGCCGAACTCGGCCCCGACCTCGCCACCCTCAACGCCGAAGTGGGCGACGCCCTGGACGCCTACACCGCCCGCCACCCGGACGTGGACCGGGAGCGCCTGACCTTCGCCACGATCGACGTCCCGTACGCCGCCGTCCGCCGCCACCTCCTGGACCACCGCCCCCCGCCCGCGACGGTCGACACCCTCATCACCACCACCTGCGACGCCCTCCTCCCACCCACCCCACCCCCCGCCTGACCCCGAGCGCACCCCCCGGCACCGGGCAGCCCGCTGCGCTCGGAGCGCCCCCGCACGGGGTGGCCGCACGGGGTGGCCGCACGGGGTGGCCGCACGGGGTGGCCGCACGGGGTGCGCTCCTACACGGGGAAGCTCCGCCCTGGAAGGCCCGCACAAGAAGGCTCCACACGAAGAGCCCCGCACGGGGAAGCTGCGCCCTAGGAGGCCCGCATGAGGAGGCCCCGCACGGGAGTGCGCCCTTACACGGGATGGCCCCGCTCAGGGTGGGCCCGGCACGGATGCGCCACGCACAGGTGCGCCCAGCTCGGGTTCGCCCAGCTCGGGTGGCGTCCAGCCTGGGGGACGGCCTACGGAGGGCGGGCGGCTGGTGGCCTCGGCGGGGCAGGCTGCTGGTCTACGAGCGTTCGGGCCCGTGCGGAGAGGTCAGAGCGCGGCGGCGAGGCGGGTGAGGGTTTCGGGGGTGGGTTCCGGGCGGGCGTGGCGGTGGCCGGTGCCCGCCCAGAGGTGGATGAGCCGGGTGTCGCCGGCGGCGGTGGCGGCCTTGCGGAGCGGGCTGGTGAGGTGGTGCAGGGCGGGGTAGCCGGGCGGGGCGACGGCGTCGTAGCGGTCGGTGAAATGGTTGCGCAGGGCGCGGGCGGGGCGGCCGGTGAAGGCGCGGGTGACGACCGTGCCGTCGAAGGCCGGGTCGGTGAGGGCGTTCTTGTGCGGTTCGGAGGCGCCGCTTTCGTGGGTGCGCAGCAGGACGGTGCCGACCATGGCGGCTTCGGCTCCGGCGCGCAGGGTGGCGGCCACGTCGGCGGCGGTGGCGATCCCGCCCGCGCCGATGATCGGGAGGCCGCCGACAGCCTGGCGTACCTGGGTGATCAGGTCGGGGAGGGTGACGGACAGCGGCGGCGGGGTGGCCGGGGTCAGGGTGGCGGAGTGGCCGCCGGCGGCGGGGGCCTGGACGATGAGCGCATCCACGCCCGCGTCGGCGGCTGCGCGGGCCTCGTCGGCGGTGGTGACGGTCTGCAGGACGGTGGTCCCGGCGTCACGCAGGGCCGTGACGGCCGCGCTGCCGGGCAGGCCGAAGGTGAACGACACCCACGGGACGGGGTCGGTGACGAGCAGGTCGAGCTTGTCGGCCCAGTGGTCGTCGTCCTCGATCGGGTCGGCGGGCAGGGTGAGGCCGTACGGGTCGGCCTCGCGCCGCACCTCGGCCGCGTACGCGCGGTAGGCCGCCGGGTCGACGGGGACCGGGTTGGGGGCGAACACGTTGACGCCGAACGGCACACCCGCCGCGCGTACCGCCTGGATCTGGGTGGCGAGCAGGTCGGGGCTCTTGTAGCCGGCGGCGAGGAACCCGAGGCCGCCTGCGCGTGCGGCGGCGGCCACCAGGTCGGGGGTGCTCGGTCCACCGGCCATCGGCGCGGCGAGGATCGGCAGGCCGGCTCCGACGTGGGACAGCAGAGCGCTCATGCCCGCATTGTCCACCGCACCGCACCCCGACCCCCGGTCCGGGGGTCAGGCCCCGCTTCGGAGTGGCGCGAACGCGGGCACGGGGTCGGGGGTTGAGGCGGGGGTGGGCACCGGACGAGGGCCGGTTCCGGGCGCGGGTCCCGAGGGCGAAGGCGGTCCTGGCCTCTGGGGCGCAGCCGGAGGCCAGGGCGCGGGTTCCGAGGGCGAAGGCGGTCCTGGCCTCGGGGGGCGCAGCCGGAGGCAAGGGGTGGACCCGGGCATGGGGGCGGTTTGGGCGGGGGCGGACCCGGGCGGGGGTGGGGTTAG
>NZ_JAHKRO010000095.1 GCF_019396325.1 Nonomuraea ceibae | reverse complement strand
GGCACCCCCCCCCACACCCCGCGACCAACCGGAAGCGGCAGCCCCCGGCCCGGAAGCAGGGGCCCTGGCGACCACCCGCGACCGGCCCGAGGGGGCGGCGTCTCAGCGGGAGAGGCCGGTGGCGTCGATGCTCGCGGCCGATCATGCCCCCACGCCGGCGACCCCCGTGCGCGAAGGCGCGCCACCGGCGGCGGGCGGGACCGCCGTGCAGGATCGGGCGTATCCGGCGGGGCCGCAGCACGGGCCCGACGTTCACTCGCCGATCGCGGACCCCCGCCCCCGGAACTTCGCAGAGGCCGCGGCGATCGTCCACCGCTGGACCCCCGGCCCGCAGAACCGGATCGAACGGCTGCTCAGCGGCCCGTCCGACGAGGTCCTCCTGGCCGAAGGCCGGCAACTGGCCGAGCGGCTGTCCACCACCCGGCGCGACGACGCGACCGCCCGCGCCCTGGCCCACATGAGCCGCAGCCTCGGCGGGCCGGACCCGGCGCGCGCCGTCCAGGATCTCGCCCGCGACGTCGGCCTGGATCGCGAGATCGACGCCCTGGTCGACGTGTTCGGCGACGCCCAGCGGTACGAGATGGCCCCGGAAGCCGCGACCGACCGCGCGTCGCTGACCGCCGTGCTCGACCGGATGATGGGGGCGGACTCGTACCGCTGGACGGGGTTCAGGAACCAGCTCCGGTTCTCCTTCCACGACGCGGACGCCGACCAGGCGCGCACGATCGGGATCATGATCGACGTGATGGGGGAGCCCGTCACCTCCAGCCGGGTCAGGAGCTACACCAAGCCCGTGCTCGACCGGTACGGCATCCGCGACATCAGGGAGCTGCTGCCGGTCTTCCGCGCGGCTCACCAGAACGGCCACTTCCCGCGCGGGGCGATGGGCGAGGCGGACTTCCTGGCGGCCATGGACGCGTTCCGGCGCGAGGACCCGGCCCTGTGGGACGGCGTGCTGCTGGCCGAGCGGCACGCCCTGACCGGCCTGAGCGAGCCGGAGGCGCGCCTGCTCGCGCTCCTGGACGACCTCGCCGCCCGCCAGGAGGGCGACGCGCCGCCGCTGGAGCGGCTGGCCGCTGAGGTGGGGCAGAGGGACTCGGTCGAGCAGCTGCTCCAGCTGGCCGCCGACGCGCACCGGCACGGCGCCGACCTGACGCGGGTGTCCGGCCCGCGCGAGCTGGCCGACCTGCTCACCGCCCACCGGACGCGGGACTCGTACCTGTGGGACGGGCTGCGCGTCGCGGCCGAGCACGGCGTCACGCGGCCGGCGGACGACGCGGCGCGGGCGCTGTCCCGGCTGGCCGAGATCACCGGGTCGGAGGCGCCGTCGCGGCTGCCGGTGTTCGAGCCGCTGCGCCGCCTGGCCATGGACGCGGGCCTCGGCTACTCCGTCGAACGGCTGGCGGACCGGGCCGCCGAGGTGCAGCAGCGGGGCTTCGACCTGTTCGCGCCGGTCGACCGGCAGCAGGTGCTCGACGCCCTGATCGGGGACGCCGGAGCCGCCGCGCCCCGGCCGCCGGCCGTCCCGCCCGGCCTGCACGACCTGCCGCCCTCGGCGCACCGGGACGCGCTGCGGGCCGCGAGCCGCGAGCTCGACGCGGCCCAGCAGACGCGCCCCGAGCAGAATCCCGTCCTGCGCCGCGTCCGCTCCCTGCTGGCCGGCCCCGATCCGCTGGCCGCGATGGAACGGGAGCGCGTCGCCTCCTTGGAGTCCCGCGTCCGGGCCTGGCAACGCTGGCCGGATCGCCCGGAAGTGTCGTACACCAGGGACTTCGCGGCGTTCCGTGACGCCTACGACCGGGCCGTGGAACGGGCCGTGAGCGGCGAGCCGGTGATCCCGTACATGCTCGACGACGCCACGGCGTCGCTGGGCGCGCGGGAGGGCGGGCGCGGGTTCGGGCTGGAGCTGGAGTTCGAGCTGCCGGAAGGCGTCTCGTCCCGGCGCCTGGAGGACATCGCCCGCGCCCTGCACCAGGCGGGGCTGACCGGCGACGCCGTGCAGCACGGCTACCACACGATGAAGAAGCGGGGCTACAGCGCGGGCGCGAACGGCGGGCTCGGCCTGTGGGCGCTGGAGCAGGACGGCACGGTGGCGGGCGAGCTGGTCTCGCCCATCCTGTACGACGAGCCGGCGACCTGGGCGAACCTGCGCACCGCCGTCGAGATCATCCGGGCGCACGGCGGCACGGCCGGGCCCCGGACCGGCGGGCACGTCCACGTGAGCACGCACGACTTCGACCACATCGTGGAGAACTACGTCAGCACGCTGGTCCACGTCGGTCACCACACCGACACGCTGTTCAGGCTCGCGCACAACCCGGAGGCGGACAGCCACCGGGGCCTGAAGCACTGCCGCCCCAACGCGGTGCCCACGGAGGGCTACGCGGAGATCGGGCCGGTGCGGCACCGCAACAGCGGCCATGATTCCGCGGTGAACATGCAGGCCATGACGGGCTCCGCGGCGGACCACATCGAGCTGCGGCTGTGGGACGGCTCGCTCGACGCCGCCGTGATCCAGGCACAGGTGAAGGTGTCGCTCGGCCTGGTCGAGGCAGCGTTCCGCAACGCGACGCTGGACCACCTGCCGAACCGGGGCGAGCCCGACCCGCTGGGCGCCCACGCCGGGCACTTCCGGGACCCGGCGCAGGACCGCACCGAGGCGGGGAGCCTGTCCTTCCGCAGCCTGATGGACGAGATCTTCTGGCGGGCCGCCGACAAGGAGCAGCTCACCGCCCTGTACGCCGCCACCCGCTGGGCCACGGAAGGCACCCCATGAGCGTGATCATCGCCAACCCGTCGTCGGCGGAGCCGCCCCCGGCCGCACCAGTCGGACCGGACGGCCTGCCGTACCGCTTCGAGATGATCCACGCGGGCGGCAGGCTCCGCGGCTACGCGAGCGAGCCCGCCGAGCTGGTCGCGATGCTCGTCCCCGGCTACGCCGAGCGGCCCGGAGAGGACGGGCGCGCGGCCGCCCGCGTCCGTCTCGCCCTCGACCTCCAGGTCAGGCTGCAGGCGGAGCTCGCGGCCGGGCGGCTCGGCGCGTGCACGGACGAGGAGCGGGCCGTGCTCCTCGGCCCCCGGCACGAGCCCCCGGCGCCCGCCCGGTGGACGGCGCCGGTCCCGCTGGTCCTGGTCTCCGCCTTCTACGAGCCCGCCGGTCCTCTCCCTCGGCCGTCCGGCCCGGCCGGCCTTCAGGTGTGGCTCGATCCCGCCGACGACTGGACGCTCCTGACCAGCCTGCACACCGCCGGACTGATCACCGTGAACGCCCGCGCCGGAGCCTGACGCGGCCGGGGTGAGCGCCGGGGCGCTGGTAATCTGCGATCGTGCCAGCCAGCCGGAGCAAGTCGCGGACCGACGCCGAACGGAATCGAGCACGCGTGCTGGAGGTGGCCCGCGAGCTGTTCGCCGAGCTCGGCGACCAGGTGCAGATGGCGGAGGTGGCCAAGGCCGCCGACGTGGGCATCGGCACCGTCTACCGTCACTTCCCCACCCGGCAGGCGCTGGTCGAGGCGGCGGCGCAGCACCGGTTCGCGGAGATCCTGGACTTCGCCCGTGAGCGCTGCCTGGCCGCGCCCGACCCCGGTGTCGGGCTGGACCTGCTGCTGACGGGCATCGGCGAGGTGCTGGCCAAGGACCGCGGCCTGTCCGGCGCGATCGAGTCGGCCATGGGTTCGGCCGAGCCGTCGGGCGACAGCCGGACCGCGCTGGAGGGCCTGGCGGGCACGCTGCTCGACCGCGGGCGCGCGGCCGGCTCGGTCCGCGACGACGCCACGGTGACCGACGTCTACATGATCGTGTGCGGGCTGGCGGCGGTGATCCGCACGGGCAGCGGCGACTGGCGGCGGTTCGTCAGGCTCGCCCTCGACGCGCTGCGATCCGGCCGCCCCTCCTCGCCGACCGGCTAGCTCTCCTCGTAGACGACGTGGTGCTTGCGCGTGTGGCGGTTGAGCGCCGCCGGGTCGAACCGGCCCGCCCTGCTCACCTCGGACCTGTGCTCGATCAGGGCCTCCACCACGCTCTCCCAGCCTCCGGGTGACGAGATCTGGACGACCCGGGGCGGCGGCGTGGAGCCCGGCCGGATCGCGTGGGGCACGCCATGCGGAAGCAGGACGAACTGCCCCGCGCCCGCGGTGTGGACCGCGCCGTCGAACTCGATCTCCAGCTCGCCGTCCAGCACGTAGACGCACTCGTCGGCGACCAGGTGGGTGTGCCGGGGGACCGGCTGCGCGACCGTCACCTCCAGCAGCGAGAACAGCCCGCCGGTGTCGGCGGTGCGCGCCTTGACGGAGAACGCGGGCGGCACGGGGACGCGCCCCGGACGCGCCCCGCCCGGCTTCAGCACGAAGCAGCGGTCCAGGTCGCCCCAGTCGTCCCGCGGGTCCGCCCCGGTGGCCTCCTCCAGGTGACCCTCCCGGCCGCCCGGCGCCGACACCCGCAGCGCGTGCACAGGGGAGGCGTCGCCGCCGAGGTCACGCATGGCGCGGGTGACGCCGCGCGGCAGCAGGACGCACATCCCCGCGGTCAGGCGACGGGATTCGCCGCCGACGTCGACGCCGAGCTCGCCCGCGATGACGTACACGAACTCGTCGTAGTCGTCGTGCGCGTGCGGGGGGACGTCGCCGCCGCCGCGGAGCTCCAGGAGGGAGAAGCGGCCCTGGGTGTCCTCGGCGCTCGCCTTGACGCTCGCCCGCGGCGGCAGAGGCACGCGGGCGGGCCGGGAGTCCCCGGCGTCCAGCACGAAGAAACGGTCCTTACTCATGGCGGCCCTTTCGATAAAGCGGATTCGGATTCCGATTCCGTTTTAGATCTAGCAGACCGCCCGAATCACTGTCAAAGCAGCCTGTCTATGCTCAGGCCCATGGCACTGGAATGGGAACAAATCATCGTCGACTCCGCCGACCCCGTCGCGCTCGGGCGCTGGTGGGCCCAGGCTCTCGGCTGGATCGTGGTCGACGAAACCGAGGAGATCATCGAGATCCGGCCCGAACCGGACCGGATGCCGGGGCTGCTCTTCGTGCCTGTCCCCGAGGGCAAGACGTCGAAGAACCGGCTCCACCCCGACTTCCGCCCAGACGACCAGGAGGCCGAGGTCGCCCGGCTGCTCTCCCTCGGCGCCCGGCGCGCCGACACCGTGCAGGACGAGCAGCACTGGGTGACCCTCCTCGACCCGGAGGGCAACGAGTTCTGCGTCCTGGGCGAGCGGAAGCACTGAGCGGAGCCCGTCCCCACGTCCGGGGGCAGGTCACGTACTGCTGAACAGTCGGTCGAGATGCACGTCGATCGCGGCGAGCGCGTCCTGGGGCTCGATCACGTCGAGTTCGATCAGGGAGGTGAAGCCGGTGAGGGCGAGGAGCAGGTTGGTCTCGGTCGCCGGGTCGCGGCCGGAGTCGATGTGCCCGTCGGCGATCGCCTGGCGGACCAGCCGCTCGACGAGGGCCCGCCCCTGGACGAGGCCGCGGCGCGCCTGCTCGTGCACGGCCTCGTCGTGCAGCGCCTCCAGGACGTAGGCGGCGCTCATCCGGCTGGTCGCGCGGGCGTCGGCATGCAGGGGGAGCATTTCGGCGAGCGTCAGCCGCAGCACATCACGGGGGTGCGGACGGTCACCGAGCTTCTCCAGCCCCTGATGTACGCGTGCCGACGTCTGCTCGGACGCGAGGTCCATGGCGAAGGAGAGCATGGCGGTCCGGGAGGCGAAGTAGTGCTGCAGCTGCCCGAGTGATATGCCCGCCTCCTGCGCCACCACGCGCATCGTCAGCTGCGTGACGCCGCGCTGCTCCACCACCCGCCACAGCGCGCGGGCGATCGCTTCGCGGCGTCCGCGGTGGTCCACCTGTTTCGGCATCGCCGGCCCTTCCTCGGGGCTGTTCCAATACAGTTGACATAATACACTTGACCCATAATCCTGGGGTCCCCTCCAGGAAAGGAATCGCCATGTCAGGAGAGCCGACGGTACGGACCACGGAAGGCGTGGTACAGGGGCGCAGGCGGCAGGGGCACGCGGTGTTCCGCGGCATCCCCTACGCCCGGCCCCCGGTCGGGCCGCTCCGCTTCGCCGCGCCCGCGCCGCCGCACCGCTGGGAGGGGACGAGGCAGGCGGTCGAGTTCGGCCCCGTGGTGCCGCTGTCCCTGCCGATCGACGTGCCCCCGCAGGGCGACGACTGGCTGACGCTCAACATCGGCACCCCGGTTCCCGGCGCGGCGGGACTGCCGGTGCTGGTGTGGATCCCCGTCGGCGGCTACCTCTCGGCGGCGTCGAGCGACCCGATGTTCGACCCGGCGGCGCTGGCCGAGGCGGGAGTCGTCGTGGTGACCATCAACTGCCGCGTGGGCGCGGAGGGATTCGCGTTCCTCGACGACGCACCGCCCAACCGCGGGTTCCTCGACCAGATCGCGGCGCTGGAGTGGGTGCAGCGCAACATCGCCGCCTTCGGGGGCGACCCCGGCCGGGTCACCGTGGGCGGGGTGTCCGCCGGGGCGGGCTCGGTCGCCGCCCTCCTGACGATGAAGCCCGCGCGCGGCCTGTTCCGGCGGGCCATCGCCCACTCGGTGCCGGGGCTGCACAGCACCCCCGCGCTGGCACGGCAGGTCACCGCCGCGTTCGCGGACCGGCTTGGCGCGGCGGCCCCCACCGCCGAGGCCCTGCGCGACATCGCCCCCTGGCGCCTGGCCGCCGAGCTCACCTCCTTCAACGCCGGCCTCCACGCGCACCGCGAGAGCTGGGGACGCCTCACGGAGACCGGCACCGCGCTGTGCCCCGTCGTCGACGGCGAGGTCCTCCCGGAAACGCCCTGGCCCGCGCTGACCGGCGCACGCGCCGACGGGACCGAACTGGTCGTCGGCCACACCCGGGACGAGTTCCGGTACTTCAGCGTCATGAGCGGCCGGTACGGCGCCTTCACCGAGGAGGACGCCCACGCGGCCCTGGAACTGCTCGCCCCGCAGCCGGACGGCGCGCGGGCCTACCGTGCCGCGTTCCCGCAGGCGGGCCCGGAGGAGCTGGTGGAGACGGTGTACTCCGACGCCCTCTTCCGCATGCCGTCACAGAAGCTGGCCGAAGCGAACGTCGCAGCCGGCGGCACCTCGTACCTGTTCGAACTGTGCTGGACCGCGCCGGTCCGCGGCGGCATCCTGGGCGCCTGCCACAGCCTGGACATGCCGCTGGCGTTCGGCACGCTGGACAGCCCCGTCGGCGCCCAGCTCATCGGCGAGCAGCCCACTCCCGAGGCCGCCGCGCTCTCCCGCGAGCTCCAGGAGGCATGGGTCCGCTTCGTCACCACCGGCGACGCGGGCTGGCCCGCCCACCGGCCCGGCGAGCGCCTCACCCGCGTCCTGGACACCGAGTCGGAGACGCTGCCCTACCCCGAAGAGGCGTCCCGCCAGATCTGGGAAGGCCACGCCCCCGCCCCCTTCGATCTCCCGTAACCGGACGGCTGTGCCCGGTCATCGGGGCCGGGCGCGGCTGCCGGTGGCCCAGACGGCCAGCGCGCAGGCTGCGAACCCGGCGCCGAGCAGGCTGGAGCCCGCCCAGCCGTGGGTGGTGAAGACGGCGGTGGTCGTGGCCGCGCCGAGGGCGGAGCCGAGCGAGTAGAAGACCATGTAGCCGCCGACGACGCCGCTCGTGCGATCCGGGTGCGCGAGCGTGAGGAGGTGCTGGTTGCTCACGTGCACGGCCTGGACGGCGAGGTCCAGGGCGACGATCCCGGCGGCGAGCAGCCACAGCGACCGGGGGAGTTGCGCGATAGCCGCCCAGGAGACGATGAGCAGGGCGAGCGCGAGGCCGGTGACGGGGACCGCCCTTCCCGTGTCGGCCCATCGTCCCGCGCGTGCCGCGCCGAGCGCGCCGGCCAGCCCGGCGACGCCGAACAGGCCGATCTGGCTCTCGCTCAGCCGCCACGGCGCGTCCGCCAGCGGCAGCGACAGCCCGCTCCACAGCGCGCCGAACGACGCGAACAGGAAGAACGCCACCAACCCGTATGTCAGGAAGGTCCGTTGCGTGAACAGCCTGCCGAGCGAGGCGACGGCCTGCCCGTACGTGACGGGCCGGGCGGGCCGCTTCTCCGCCGGCAGCGCGAGGAGGACGAGGGCCGCGAGCCCGAGCGACAGCACGGCGAGCACGGCGTAGACGCTCCGCCAGCCCCACGCGTCGGCGAGCAGGCCGGTGACGACCCGCGAGCCCAGAATGCCGATCACGACGCCGGAGGTGACGACCCCGATGGTGCGGCCGCGTTCGGCGGGCGGCGCGACCGACGCGGCGTAGGCCACGGTGGTCTGCACGACGACCGCGAACACCCCGGCCACCGCCAGCCCCGCGAGCGCCGCCCAGGCGGCCGGGGCCGAGGCCGTCAGGGTCGCGCCCGCCGAGGTGAGCGCCAGGTGCGCGGCGATGAGCCGGCGCCTGTCGGCCACGTCGCCGAGCGGCACCAGCAACACCAGCCCCGCCAGGTAGCCGAGCTGGCCGATCGCCACGATCCACCCGGTGAGCCCGGCCGGCACGCCGAGATCACGCCCCATCGGCTCCAGCACCGGCTGCGCGGCGTAGACGCTCGCCACCGCCACGCCGCACACCACCGCCAGCAGCGCACGCCGCCACGCATCCATCACATCGACCCAATCAGTAGTAGATTGCTACTGTTTGGACCGTACGGCATGATGGTTTCAATCCGCAACCGAACGGAGTCGCCGATGCAGGACCCCGGCTGGACCGACCCCGCCTGCCCCGTCGCCCGCACCCTCGACCTGGTCGGCGACCGGTGGAGCCTGCTCGTCGTCCGCGACGCGATGGACGGGGCGCGGTCGTTCACCGAGTTCCAGCGGCGCACCGGGATCGCGCGCAACATCCTCACCGACCGGCTCCGCAAGCTCGTCGCCCACGGGCTCCTCGCGCAGCGTGCCGCGCCGTCGGGCCGTCGTCAGGAGTACGTGCTCACCGACGCCGGGCGTGACCTCTTCCCGGTCATCGTCACCCTGCGGCAGTGGGGGGAGCGTCACGCGTTCGCGCCCGGCGAGGCCCACTCCACGCTGGTCGACCGGCACGGCGTCCGGGTGCCGGAGATCGTTCCGGCCGGGGCCGACGGCGCCCGCCTCGACGCCGAGAGCACGCTGGTACGGAAGGTCTGACCTCTACAGGCGCCTGGCGCGAAGCACTCCGGTCAGCATCGGAAGGGTGAACTCGCCGAGTGCGGTTTCCGGCCTGCCCGCCAGGTAGGCGCGGATCCGGCCGAGCGCCGCCTCACGTCCCTGTTCGGGCAGGACGAGCATGCCGGCGCGCGTGGCGAGCGTCGCGACGAGGGAGTCGGCGGTGCGGCTCTGCCCGTGCGGAAACAGCGCCTGTTCCGCCGAGCCGAACCGGGCCTCGCCGGTCCGGGGCAGGTGCATGCCCGTCGTCGCGGCCCGCCACTCCGGGGTGGCTGGCCGGGGCCGCCTACCGCGACAGGAAGGGGACGATCGCGGCCAGGAGCGCCTCGGGGTTGTCCTCCTGCACGCTGTGCCCCGCGTCCACCTCGCATCCCCGCACGTCGGCGGCCCACGCCTGCCAGGGGGCGGCCGGGTCGCCGTCGTACAGCTCCGGCAGGTCGTCGTGCCTGCCCCACACGACGAGCACCGGGCAGCCGATCTTCCTGCCGGCGGCCTTGTCGGCCGCGTCGTCGCGCCGGTCCACCGTGAGCCCCGCCCGGTAGTCCTCGCACATGGCGTGGACGGTCCGAGGGTCGCGGCGGGCGGCCCGGTAGTCCTGCCACGCCTCGTCGGCCACGTGGTCGGGCTGGTCGCCGTACCATCTGTCCGGGTCGCGGTTGATCACCTCGTCCGCGGGCTTGTCGGTCTGGCCGAGGAAGAACCAGTGCCACCAGAGCCGGGCGAAGGTCGCCCCGGCCCGGTCGAGCACCTCGCCGATCGGCGGGCCGCCGATGTTCACGAAGGCCCGTACCCGGCCGGGATGGTCCATGGTCAGCCGGAAGCCCGCGTAGGACCCGCGATCGTGTCCGACGACCGCGTACTCCTGATGCCCGAGCGTTCGCATGAGGGTGGCGACGTCGCCCGCCATCGCGCGCTTGGACATCTGCGCATGCTCCGGCTCGTCGGCCGGGACGGTCGAACGGCCGTACCCGCGCAGGTCGGGACAGACGACGGTGAACCGCTCGGCGAGCACGGGGGCGACCTTGTGCCAGGTGGCGTGGGTGCGCGGATGCCCGTGCAGGAGCACGAGCGCGGGGCCCGACCCGCCGTGGCGCACGCGCAGCGTCACCGGTCCGACGTCGACGTGGTCGAGAGTGAAGCCGTTGAACATCCACCGTGGGTTCCCCGGCGCGATCACGCCAAACGGGCGGCCCGGCCGCCCTAGGGTGGAGGGGTGACCGTCGTGCCTGCTCAGCAGAGGTCCGCCGCTCTGGCGCCGTTCGTGGCGACGCTGAGCCCGTACGAGCTCGGCCCCGGGCCGGCCGGCCTCCATCGCGGGCTGCCCTCGTCCACGGTGTCGATCACGATCCCGGAGGCGGACGCGCTGGAGATCGCGTGGCTCGGGCGGCCCGCCTCGCGCGAACGGTTCCGGGCCGTGGTCGCCGGGCTGCACCTGGACCCGGCCGAGCTGCGGCAGGAGGGCGGGACGCGCGGCGTGTGGCTGACGCTGAGCCCGCCGGGCGCCGCCGCGCTGCTGGGGGTGCCGGCGTCGGCGCTGGCCGGGCAGGTCGCCGATCTCGCCGACGTGGCCCCGGCGATGGCGCACCTGCCCGAGCGGCTGGCGGCCTGCCGGTCCTGGCCGCACCGCCGGGCGCTGGTCGAAGCCGCGCTGATCGCCGGGCTGGCCCGGCACCGGGCGAGCACCGGCGGCCCCGGACTGCGGGCCACGCTGGCGGCGCTGTCCGGGACCGGCCGGGTGCAGGAGGCGGCCCGGCTGCTCGGGTGCTCCCGGCGTCATCTGAGCGCCACGGTCCGGGCCGGGCTGGGCGTGACGCCGAAGGAGTATCAGCGGCTCCTCCGGTTCGAGGCCGCCCGGGGCAGGCTCGTGGCCGCCGCCCGCGCCGGGACGGTCAGCCTGGCGGCGGTGGCCGCGGCGTCGGGGTTCGCCGACCAGGCGCACTTCACCCGGGAATGGCGGGCCATGGCCGGGTGCGCGCCGGCCGAGTGGCTGCGTGCCGAAGGTCTGGTTCCCAAATCTTCAATACCCCTGCCTCCGCCCGGCCCGACGATGGGCGCATGACTTCCGACCTTCGTCTCCGTCCCCGTCTCGTCGTGCCCGACCCGGACCGCGCGTCGGCGTTCTACCAGGCCGCCCTCGGCGCTGAGCAGGTGTTCAGCGCTCCCCGGGAGGACGACGGCCGGCCCAGCGTGATCGACCACCGCCTCGGCGCGTCGTCCTTCCGCGTCTCGCCGTCCGTCCCCGCGTGGGGGTGGCTGTCACCCGATGACCTCGGCGGCTCCGCCGTTCTCCTGGAGATCGAGGTCGACGACCCGGACGCCGTCGGCGAGCGCATGACCGCCCACGGCGCCGAGGTGGTCGTGCCGATCGAGAACCGGCCGTACGGCAAGCGCTCGGGCCGGGTCCGTGACCCGTTCGGCCATCTGTGGATCCTCACCGGCGACCCGCGCTGAGCCGCCCGTACGCCTGCCCGGCCCCACCGCGGTCCGCCGGTCAGGGGCGGCGGCGGGTGAGCCGGTCGAGGGGGGAGTCGTCCTTGGCGGGGGCGAACGAGGCGCCGGTGGTGCGGGCGCGCAGGGCCAGGACCAGGCCCTCGCCTAGCAGGCTGACGCCGATGGACAGGGTCATCGGGCGCATCTGGCCGGGTGTGCCCGCCGCCGTGGCCAGGACGCCGAGGCCGGCGTTGACCGCGACCGAGGCGGCCCACACGAGCAGCGTCCAGGCGGTGTAGCGCTGCCAGAGGTGGCCGTCGCGGACGAACAGGCGCGGGGTGAGCCCGCGCAGCGCGCCCAGCAGCAGGCCCGTGACGGCTCCGGCCACCACCCACGCCAGGTCGGCCCCCTCCGGCCGCACGTTGTCGACCAGGGTGTACGTGCCGATGCCGACGAGCGCGACGGGCGGGACGAACAGGTCGCGGGCGTTGAGCGGCTCCCCCCGGAACCGCCGGATCACCACGGCGACGACCAGGACGACGACGACCACCGCGAGCAGGGTTCCGCTCATGACACCTCCGTTGATAGCACGACCATGCTAAATCAGAACATAGCATGGCCGTGCTATAAAGAGGGGGTGCCGAAAATCGTCGACCCGGAGGAGCGGCGGCAGGCCGTCGCCGAGGCCGTGTTCCGCGTGATCTGCCGCGACGGCCTTGAGCAGGCGTCGCTGCGCAACGTCGCCGCCGAGGCCGGGCTGGCCATCGGCTCGGTGCGGCACTACTTCGCCGGGCACACCGAGCTGATGGTGTTCGCGATGCGGGAGATGGCCGCGCGGCTGCTGGCCCGGCTGACCGCGCACGCGGAGCTGCTGCTGGACCCGGCCGCGCCGATGAGCGAGGGCGAGCGGCGCGAGATCGTCGTCAGCATGCTGGCGGAGATGCTGCCGCTGGACGACGAGCGCCGCACGGAGGCCGTCGTCTGGCTGTCGTTCGCCGCCGCCGCCCGCTCACGGCCCGAGCTGCGCGCCCACGCCGACGAGCTGTACGACGGGCTGCTCGCGCTCACCACCAAGGTCCTGGAAGGCGGGCGCCGGTCGGGCCGGCTGCGGCCCGGCGCGGACGTCGCGGTGGAGGCCCGCCGCCTGTGCGCGCTGCTCGACGGGCTGTCGCTGGAGGGCGCGTTCTATCCTGACCGGCTCGACCCCGGCACCATGCTCGCCGTGCTCCGCGCCCACCTGGCCGCGCTGACCTCCGAAGGCGCCTGAGGGACGGCCGGGGAGGTCAGGTGGAGGGCCGCTCCCCGGCCTCCGCGCCGAGGGGGATGCCGCGCACGGTGAGCAGCACGAGCAGGGCGCAGCTCACGGTGAGGGCGATGTCCGCCACGTTGCCGACGAACAGCCCGCCGTAGTCGATGAAGTCGACGACGTGCCCCTGCGCGAACGCGGGCGGGCGGAACAGCCGGTCGAGCAGGTGGGAGGCGGCGCCGCCCAGCAGCGCGCCGAGCACGACGGTCCAAGCGGACGAGCGCAGCCGCCGCCCGGTGTAGAGGATGCCGCCGACGGCCGCCGCGGCCGTCAGCGTGAACACCCACGTCACGCCCTCACCGATGGAGAACGCGGCGCCGGGGTTGAACAGCAGCCGCAGCCGGATCAGATCCGGGATCACCGTGACGGTCCGGCCGCCGGACAGCGCCGACAGCGCCCAGAACTTGGAGAGCTGGTCCACCACGAGCACGACCGCGCCCAGCGCCAGCATCCACGTGTACCGTCCCGGCCTGCGGGCATCTTGTCCGATCGGCACCTTCGACCTCGCCATCCGATGAGCTTGTCCCGCCCAATCTAGCGGTTTCGCTTACGTATCGATCGAAAGCGCCGACCCATGCGTACGTGCCCGGAGCTGTCAGAGCCGGGCCAGGACGGCGCGCAGGACGGGGGCGAACGCCGTGGGGTCGTCGGCGAAGCCCGTGTGGTCGCCAGGGAACACGACGGCGTCGAGGCCGAGCGCGTTCCCCAGCGCGCGGGAGGCGCGGTCGCAGAGCTGCCCGGCCGACTCCGCGCCGACCCCGACGACCAGGCCGGGCGCGGAGCGGAGCAGGCCCAGGTCGGGCCGCCAGCGGGTGGTGCCGCGCAGCTCGTGGGCGAACCAGCGGCGCTCGTCGGCGACGTGCTGCGGATCGCGTTCGCCGCCGAACATCATCTCCAGCGCCCCCTCGGGCAGCGCGATGTCCGCCTGCGCCATGAACGCCGCCCACGCCCCGATGACGTCGCCGCCGAGGTAGGCGGCGACCATGTCGTCGGTCTGGGCGTGCAGCTTGTCGCGGTCGTCCAGGAGCTCGACGAGCGGCGGTTCGTGGGCGATGACGCCGCGCAGCTGCCCGGAGTGGGCCTGGGCGTGGGCGAGCGCGGTGACGGCGCCGCCGCTGGAGCCGAACACCACGGCGGGTCCGGCGTCCACGTGGGCGATCAGCCGGTGCAGGTCGTCGGCGCGCAGCTCGGGGGTGGAGTCCTGGGCGGGGTCGTCGAGCACGCTGCGCCTGATGCCGCGCGGGTCCGCGGTGAGCACGGTGTGGTCGGCGGCGAGCAGGCCGGCCAGCGGGGCGAAGGCGTCGGCGTCCATCGGCGCGCCGACGAGCGCCACGAGCGGGCCCCGGCCGCGTACCTCGAAGTGCAGGCGGGCGTCCGGGACGCGGAGCGTGGAAACGGTCATGATGTCCTCCTGGACAGGGTGTCGGACGCGGTCCTGGTGACCGCGTTCAGCAGGGGTGGTGCGACGGTGGCCACGAGCAGCGCGAGCGCCGCCGGGATCACCAGGGCGAGGGACAGCGTCGCGGTCGTCGCGACGTACCCGATGAGGGCGGGGCCGACGAGGCCGCCGCCGTAGCTGATGGTGGTGACGGCCGACAGCCGGCGGGCTGCTCCGTCGGCGGCGCCCAGCCGGCTGGCCACGATCGGCCAGACGACGGCCATGCCGGCGCCCGCGAGCGCCCAGCCGGCCATCGCGCACTCCACCCGCGCGCTCGCGGGCAGCGCGCCGGCGAGCAGGACGAGGCCGTAGCCGACGGTGGCGGTCGAGCCGGCCAGCCGGATCGTGCGGCCGGCGCCGAGCCGCGAGCGCAGGGCGTCGCCGGTGAAGCGCACGACCGTCATCGCGACGAAGAAGACCGTGTAGACGAGCGAGCCGGTGGCCGGGTCCGCGCCCAGGACGCGGGTGGCGTGCAGCCCGGCCCAGTCGGTGGCGGCGCCCTCGCTGACGAACGCCGCCGCGCCGATCACTCCCAGCAGGAGCAGCCGCCCCGGCGCCCGGGTGCCGGGCACGGGCGGGGCCGGGGGCGCGGGGGCGTCCGGGGCGCCCTTCACGGCGGTCAGGGCTGCGGTCAGGGCGAGCGCGCCCGCCGCCATCAGCACCCGCACGTCGACGCCCGCGCGCAGGGCCGCCGTGACTGCCGCGCCGCCCGCGACCGCGCCGAGCGTCCAGGCGCCGTGCACGCCCGCCATGATCGGCCGGTCGAGCGCCCGCTCGACGGCCGCCGCCTGGAGGCTGAGTGCCACGTTGAGCATCCCGGACAGCATCCCGAACACCACCGCCGAGGCCATCAGCGTCCCCGCGTCCGCCGCGAGCGCCGGCCCGGTCAGCGCGAGCGCCGCCGCCGGGGCGCAGACGCGCAGCAGGGCCCGCCCGGTCCAGCGGTCGGCCAGGCGGCCCGCCACCGGCATGGCCACGAGCGCGCCGACGGCCAGCGCCATCAGCAGCGCGCTGACCCGGCCCGGCCCGAGCTCCAGGCGCGCGTCGGTCGCCGGGAGCGTGGCGCCCCACAGCGCGTTCATGACGCCCGTCAGCCCGTAGCTGAGCGTGATCGTTCCTCGTCCGGCCATGCCTCGATCCTGGTGGTGGCGCCCCGCGCGGGTCCAACACCTGTTCGAAGGCGATTCACGCACCGGATGCGTCAATCGGCTAGGAAGGAAGCATGCCTGACGACGTGGAGATCCGCCTGCTGCGCCACTACGTGGCCGTGGCCGAGGAGTTGCACTTCAGCCGGGCGGCCCAGCGCCTGTTCGTGGCGCAGCAGGCGCTCAGCCGCGACGTGCGCAGGCTGGAGGACCGAGTGGGCCGCAAGCTGCTGGAACGCACCACCCGCCGGGTGACGCTCACGCCGGAGGGCCGCCTCCTGCTGGCGCGGGCCCGCGAGATCCTCGGGCTCTACGACGCGACCATGCTGGAGCTGCGCGGCGAGCCCCGCTCGCTCACCGTCGACGTCGTCGGCTCCGGCCTCACGCCCGCGCTGGTGCTGGCCGCCGCGCGTCGGCTCGCGCCCGAGGTGGAGTTCTTCGCCCGCTTCCACAACGGCACCGAGGCGGCGTCGCCGCTGCTGCTGGACGGGCGGCTGGACGTCACGTTCGGCCGCGGCCCGGGCGCGCTCGAGGGCCTGCGCCAGCGTCCCGTACGCCACGAGCCCATCGCGGTGCTGGTGCCCGAGCTGCACCCCCTGGCCAGGCTGTCGGCCGTGCCGCTGGAGTCGTTGCGCGGCACCAGCCCGTGCATCCGGGCCGGCGACCACGCGACGCCCGGGTGGGAGCACGCCGTCCTGCAGTTGCTGGCGCCGTTCGGGGTCGACCCGGCGATGGCGCACCCGCACGTGCGGGGCGGCGACGAGCTCGCCCAGCACATCCGCGACCGTGACGCGCCCATTCTCACCCTGACCACCCAGCCCGCGATCCCCGGCGCGGTGCTGCGCCCGCTGGTCGAGCCGGTCGCGGTGTTCCCGTGGATGATGATCTGGCGGGCCGACGGCGACCATCCCGGCCTGCGCGCCCTGCACCGGGCCGTGGACGACCTCGCCGCCGCCCACGACTGGCTCGCCGCACCTGACGACGCCTGGCTGCCCGAGCCCGAGGCGAGCCAGCCCACGCCGGCCACTGGCTGACCCTCACGCGATCGAGACCTCCCGCGCGCGCCGGCGGGAGGTAATCCGCGCGGCGGATCGGAGATCACCCGTCAGGCGGACGAATCGGCGGTGCCTCAGCGGCCAGCATGTGATCACCATCCCATGCGGCGCCTTCCAGGCGCCGTGCCCGCAGTACGGGACAAACGGGGCGTCACCGATCGCGCGGGATGGCGTGCGCTGAAAAGCTCACGCACTCGGTGCCCACCGGACGACATCGGAAACGAAACCGGAGGACGAAGAGCGTGTACAAGAAGGTGCTATCCGCTGTAGCGGCGACGGCCGCCCTGGCCGCCCTGCCTGCGGCCCCCGCGGCCGCGACCACCTCGCAGAGCGCGGAGGTGACGATCACGACCCAGCTCCAGCACACCTCCACGTTCAAGGAGTCGAGCGGCGTGGCGTTCACCTGCCCGCTCAACGAGGTGATCACGGGGCGCAAGCACAGCGGGGACGAGAACGGCTACACGACCTACTACTGCAGCCGGGTCCTCGTCAACGGGGAGCAGGCCGTGGTCTCGCCGGGGGCGTGGAGCGAACCGCAGAGGGAGAGCAGCTCGTTCTACGAGACGCCCGCCGACCAGGCGATCGCCGGCCGGTGGCACACGGGGGACGAGAACGGCAGCACGCGGTACCGGCCCGCCACCCTCCACTGGCAGGGGCGGCAGTTGCGTCTGGCGGCCCACGTGTGGACGGGGAACCTCAAGGAGAGCAGCCACTACTCGCACGGCACCCCGGGCGAGGTCATGGTCGGCCGCGCGCACTGGGGTGACGAGAACGGCAGCACGAGATACCGGTACGCCACGGTCATCCTCGGCTGAGGTGTAGATCGCGTTCAGGGGCTCGCCGTTACCGGCGGGCCCCGTTTTTCATTTGACCGGCGACCCAATTCAATATAGTAATGACTCCATGCAAACTGAGAGCAGGCGTCCGTACCGGATGGGAGCCCGCGCCGCCGCCGTGGAGGCCACCCGCGCGCGGGTGCTGGAGGCGGCGGCGGGACTGTGGATGCGCCACTGGTACGACGACGTCACGCTGCAGCACGTCGCCGACGCGGCGGGCGTGTCCGTGCAGACGATCGTCAACCGCTTCGGCGGCAAGGAGGAGCTGGCCGACGCCGTCGCCGACTGGCTCGCCGCCCGGATCTCCGACACCCGCCAGGCCCCGGCCGGCGACGTGGCGGCGATCGTGGCGGCGCTGTTCGACGACTACGAGCGCGACGGCGACGCCGTGACGCTGTGGATCGCGCAGGTCGACCGCGTCCCGGCCATCGGCAGGGCCGCCGCCCATGCCCGCGCCCAGCACCGGGCCTGGCTGGAGCGCGTCTTCGCCGACCGGCTCCCCGACGGCGGCCCCGCCCGCGAGCACGCGCTGAACCTGCACTACGCCGCCACCGACGTCTGCCTGTGGAAGCTGTGGCGGCGCGACCTCGGCCTGGCCCGCGCCGACGCCGAACGCGCCATGCGTGACCTGTTGACCTCGATCGACCCGCGAAAGAGTGACCATGAGTAGCAGTTTCCTGTTCGCCACCTGGTCCGGCGGCGGAGCCGTGCCGCCCACCCTCTCGGTCGCCCGCGCGCTGCGCGAGCGCGGCCACCGCGTCCGGGTGCTGGCGGACAGGTCGCTGCACGACGAGGTCGCCGCCACCGGCGCGGAGCCCGTCGCCTGGACGACGGCGCCCCAGGGCGACACCACCGACCCGGCGCAGGACCTGCTGAAGGACTTCGAGGCCCGCACGCCGATGGGCGCGTTCGCCCGGCTGCGCGACCGGCTCGTCTGCGGGCCCGCGGCCGACTTCGCCCGCGACACGCTGGCCGAGCTGCGCGCCCACCCGGCCGACGTGCTGGTCTCCGACTTCTCCCTGCTGGGTACGCTCACCGCCGGTGAGGCCGCCGGGATCCCGGTGGCCGCCCTCGGCACGACCCTCTACCCGTTCGCCACCCCCGGGGCGCCGCCGTTCGGGCCCGGCCTCAAGCCCGCCACCGGCCCGCTGGCCCGCCTGCGTGACCGGATCGTGGCGGAGATGACGCTCAGGCCGTGGGCCAAGGGCCTGCCGGCGCTCAACGCGGCCCGCACCGCCAACGGGCTGCGGCCGGTGGAGTCGGTCATCAGCGCGTTCTCCCGCGTCGACCGGTTCCTCGTGCTGTCGCCGCGCGCGCTCGACTACCCGGGACGGCGCTTCCCCGACCACGTCCGCCACGCCGGGCCCCGGCTGGACGACCCCGTCTGGGTGGGGGAGCTGGAGCTGCCCCCGGGCGACGCGCCGCTGGCGCTGGTCAGCCTCAGCTCGACGTTCATGAACCAGCGCGCGCTGCTCGACCGCATCGCCCAGGCCCTCGGCACGCTGCCCGTGCGCGGGCTGCTGACCACCGGCCCGGCCGTGGACCCGGCGACGGTCCGCGCGCCCGGCAACGTGCTGGTCACCGCCACCGCCCCGCACAGCGCCGTCCTGCCCCACGCCGCGCTGACGATCACCCACGCCGGGCACGGCACGGCCGTCAAGTCCCTGGCGGCGGGCGTGCCCCTGGTCTGCGTGCCGCTCGGCCGGGACCAGGGCGAGGTCGCCCGCCGCGTCGAGCACGCCGGGGCCGGGCTGGTCGTGGGCAAGGGCGCCTCGGCCAGGACGATCGCCCGCGCGGCCGGCCGGGTCCTGCACGACGGGTCCTTCCGGCGCGAGGCGCGCCGGCTGGCGGACGAGATCGCCGCCGAGACGGCCGCCGACCTCGCGGTGGCCGAGCTGGAGTCCCTGGCCGCCCGCGCCGTCGGCGGGCCGTCGCGGCGCTGATCCGCGACGCCTGCGGGACGCCGATCACGGCACCAGCGCGGCCACCATCGTGCGGAGCGTCGCGAGCGCCTGCCCGGCGTCGACCTGGTCGGGCGCCAGCAGCCATTGTTGAAAGATGCCGATGCCCGCGCCGACGATCACCACGGCCAGCGCGTCTGCCGACACCCCGGCGGGCAGCGGCGCCCGTCGCAGCCTGCGCAGGAGGTGCTCGCGCAGGGTGGCGTGGATCTCGGCGTAGCGGCTCTGGATGGGGGAGCCCGGCTCCAGCGCCTCGACCAGGAGCGTGACGAACAGCTTGGTGGTCGGCGCGGTGAACAGCGCCTCGAACTCGTCCTCCGCCTCCCAGAGCGGCCCGGGGTCCGGCTCGTCGGCGTCGAGGCCCGCGCGGATCGCCGCCACCGAGCGTTCGAGCACGGCCAGGAGCAGGCCCTCCTTGCTGCCGAAGTGCCAGGGGATGGAGCCCCTGCTGATCCCGGACCGCTCGGCCACGTCGACGAACGTGGTCTGCCGGTAGCCCTTCTCGGCGAACAGCTCCGCGGCCGCGGTGAGGATCAGCTCGCGGCTCTCGTGGCTGGTCTGCTCTCGTCGCGTTGTCACACACCCTCCTTGTGTGCTAGCAACCATATTCTATGTTGGCTAACACAGGAGAGCATCGTGCGCTTCGTCACCTATGCCACCGCCGACGGCGACCGAGCCGGGGTCCTCGACGGTGACCTCGTCCACCCCCTCCCGCCCGGCGTCACGCTCGCCGGGCTGCTCGCCGGCGGGCTGCGGGAGGCGGGGGAGCGGGCACTGGCCGAGCCGGGCGAGGTCGTCCCGCTGGCCGGCGTCACGCTGAAGGCGCCGATCCCCACGCCCCCGTCCATCCGCGACTGCCTGTGCTTCCTCGACCACATGCGCGGCTGCCTGCGCGCCATGGGCGCCTCCGGCGAGCTCGAACCGACCTGGTACGAGATCCCGGCCTTCTACTTCGGCAACCCCGCCACCGTCGTCGGGCCGCACGACGACGTGCCCGTCTCGCCCGGCAGCGCCTGGTTCGACTTCGAGCTGGAGATCGCCGCGGTGATCGGCGCCCCGGGCCGCGACCTGACCCCCGAGCAGGCCGGGAGCCACATCGCCGGCTACACGCTGATGTGCGACTGGAGCGCCCGCGACCTGCAAGGGCTGGAGAGCCAGCTCAAGATCGGGCAGGCCAAGGGCAAGGACGGGGCGACCACGCTCGGGCCGTGGCTGGTCACCCCCGACGAGCTGCCCACGGGCCCGGACGGCAGGCTCGCGCTCGGCGTCCGCGCCGAGGTCAACAGCGAGGTGGTCGGCGAAGGCCGCACCGACGCCATGGACTGGTCCTTCGCCGAGGTCGTCTCGTACGCCTCGCGCGGCGTGGAGCTCCGGCCCGGGGACGTCTTCGGCTCAGGCACCGTGCCCGGCTGCTGCCTGCTCGAACACCTCGACTTCGGCGACCTCGGCGCGTTCCGCGGCTGGCTCAAGGACGGCGACGTGGTCCGGCTGCGCGCCGACGGGCTGGGGGAGGTGCGGCAGACCGTGCGCGCCGCCACCGCCCCGCACCCGCTGCCGCGGCGGCCCGACCCGGCCGCCGTCCCGCGTCCCGCGCGGGTCAACCCGGCCCGCTCCGCCGTGCCGTACACCGAAGGTCTGCACCAGGTCGGCGACGGCGTGTGGGCATGGCTGCTGCCGGACGGCGGCTACGGCCGCAGCAACGCCGGGCTGGTCGCCGGAGACGGCGCGTCGCTGCTGGTCGACACCCTGTACGACCTGCGGCTCACCGCCGCGATGCTGGACGGCATGCGGCCCGTCACCGACCGGCACCCCATCAGCCACCACGTGCTCACCCACGCCAACGGCGACCACACGCACGGCGGGCAGCTGCTGGCCGGCTCGGTGCGCGTCATCGCCGCCGAGGGCACCGCGCACGAGATGCGCACCGAGCTGCCGCCGGAGCTGACGGCCGCCCTCCAGGTGATGGACCTCGGGCCGACGCTCTCGCGCTACCTGCGCGCGCGCTTCGGCGACTACGACTTCGGCGGCATCCGGCTGCGCGCCCCCGACCAGACCTTCGAGCGGCGGCTGAGCGTCGAGGTGGGCGGGCGGGAGGTGCGCCTGCTCGACCTCGGCCCCGCGCACACCGGGGCCGACACGGTCGTCCACGTCCCCGACGCGGGCGTGCTGTTCGCCGGGGATCTGCTGTTCGTCGGCTGCACGCCGATCGTGTGGAGTGGGCCGATCGCCAACTGGATCGCCGCCTGCGACACGATGATCGCCCTGGACGCGCCGACCGTCGTGCCCGGCCACGGCCCGGTGACCGACGCCGCCGGCGTCCGCGCCGTACGGGACTACCTGAGCCACGTCGTCGAGCAGGCGGACGCCGCCCACGCCAAGGGCCTGGACCTGCGGGAGGCGGCGTTCGGGATCGACCTGGCGCAGTACGCCGCCTGGCTGGACGCCGAGCGGGTCGTGGTCAACGTCTACCAGCGCTATCGCGAGATCCGCCCCGGCCAGCCGGTGCTCGACAGGTTCGCGCTGTTCGCCCTGATGGCCGAATGGGAGGCCGCCCGCTCATGAGACTTCCGGACACCGCCCACACCTCCGTCCCGTGGCGCATCCACGCCGTGGCACCCGACTTCCGGCTGGAGGACGTGTGGGCGCTGCCCACGCCCGGCGGCCCCGGCGACCTGGACCGGCTGGTCGCCCAGATGGCGGGCGGCGCGGGCCGGTTCTCCGGGCCGAGCCGGTGGCTGTTCGCGCTGCGCTGGAGGCTCGGCGCGCTGTTCGGCTGGGACGGGCCGGGCTCGGGCGTCGGCACGCGGGTGGAGTCACTGCGTCACCGGCTGCCCGCCGACCTGCGTGACGGCCCGCGCGGCCCGGACCCCCGCGCGGTGCCGCTCACCTCCGTCTATCTGACCGGCGCCGAATGGGCGGCGGAGCTGGCCAACCGCACCGTGCACACCGTCATGCACATCGGCTGGGTCCCGGACGGCACGGGCGGCCACCGGGGGCAGATGGCGGTGCTGGTCAAGCCGAACGGCCTGTTCGGCAGGGCGTACATGGCCGTCATCCGCCCCTTCCGCCGCCTGGTCGTGGACCCGGCGCTGGTCCGGATGATCGGCAGGGGCTGGCGGGCCGGGAGCCCGTGACGGGCGCCGGGGCCCGCCGGGTCAGGCCCGTACGCCGAGTGTCACGTCGAGCCAGTCCACGGCCTCCTGGGCGAGCCGGGTCGGGTTGTTGACCTGGCAGTGCGCGTCGGCGCCCGAGGCGGCGTCGAACTCCAGCAGGGTCTTGCGCTCCACCGGCAGCGCCTCGTGGAACCGCCGCGCCTGGTCGACGAGGACCGGCGACTCGCTCAGCCCGGCGATCGACAGGAACGCGCTGCGAATCTCGCCCGGGTCGGTGGTGAAGGTCGCCAGCAGACGGGCGAAGTCCACGGGCTCGGCCAGGCCCGAGCGCCACAGGTACATCCGGAAGCTGTCCTTCATCGCCCCGTCGGTCGCCATCGCCTCGACCACCTCGACGGGCAGCACCGCGCCGAAGTCGAGGATCGGGGTGCTGGCGACGCCGGCGGCGATCCTGCGCTCGGACATCAGCGCCCGGCTGATCATGTAGCCGCCGCCGGAGAACCCGATGATCGCCAGCTTCGCGGTGTCCTGCCCGTAGGTCCCCACCAGGTGGTCGACGATCGCGCCGACGGGCCGCTCGGTCTCGGCCATCAGGTGCAGCCCGCGCAGCGGCGTGCTGCCCTGCCCCGGCAGGTCGACGATGACCGTGGTGTAGCCGCGTTCCCAGGCGTTGCGCCCGGCCAGGTGGTACATGTCCTCCTTGCTCGTGTCCCCGCCGCCGATCACGATCAACGTGGGCGTGCCGGGGCCGGCGTCGATCCGCAGACCCGGCAGCGACGCGCCCTCGAACGGCACCTCGATGAAGGTCATCGGGAGAGCCAGCAGCTCCACGGCCCGCCTGAAGGCGGCCTCGTACTTGGAGATCAACGGGAGGAACCGCTCGCCGCGGCCGGCGAACTGCCACGCCTGCCGGTAGGCGTGGTAGGCCTTCATCATGACCTCGCCGGCGCTCCGCCTGCGGCCCTGTCCGGCCCACCGCTTGGCCAGGGCCCGCTGGGCGTCGCCGAAGCCCTCGAACTCCGCCACCCAGCCGGCCGTGTCTCCGTCCTCGATCCGGGAGGCGATGTGGAACAGCTCGCCGGAGTCCAGCCCGCCGGTCTTCGCCGCGCCCAGCGACCACTGGAAGATGAAGTCCATGTCGCGGTCGCCGAAGAAATAGCGGGTCGCGTTGCTGCGCTGCAGCGTGGTGTTCTGCGTCATGGGGGCGAAGCTACGGCCGCGCCGCGGCGGCCGGTAAGGACCGGAGGCGTGGCCCGGGGGACCTTTCACGCGCCCCCGCGATGCTGCTGGGGCGACCTTCCGTACGTGCGGCGGAAGGCCCGGCGGAAGGCCCGCTCGTCCGAATATCCCAGCCGCCGCGCGATCACCGCCGTCGGCAGGCTGCCGTCGCCCAGCATCTCCACCGCCAGGTCGCCGCGGACCGCTTCGAGCTCACGCCGCCAGCTCGTGCCCTCCCGCTTGAGCAGTTCCTGGAGCCTGCGCGGGCTGATCGCGAAGTGCCTGGCCGCGGCTTCCAGGTCGCCGAGATGCTGCGCCTGGTAGGCCCGCACCCTGTCCCGCCAGCTCTCCTCGGCGGGGAGGAGCTGCGCGGCCCGGCGCCGCAGCATCGCCGCCGTCACCGGATCGGCTCCGACCAGCGGGATCTCCAGTTCGGAGCGGCGGAAGGTCAGCGAGTTGGCCGGCCGGCCGAAGTCGACGGCGGGGGAGCCGTAGGCCTCGGCCAGGTCGCTGTGACGGTGCGGCGCGGGCATGGCCAGCCCGACGTGGACCGGGGTGATCGGCTTCCCGGCGGCCACGCGGACGAGCGCGAGCTGCCAGCCGAGCAGGAACGTGACCGCGTGCCTGTTCTGCGTCGGCAGGCTCCGGCTCAGCGTGACCAGCCCGTCGTGCTCGCTCCAGCCGTACGACCCGCCCGTGGAGAGCACTCCCACGTTCCGTACGGCGGCGCCGAACGCGCCCGCCAGCGTGTCCGAGCTCAGGAACAGGAAGTCCAGCAGGCCGAACGTGCCCGGCTGGTACGCCCGCCCGAGCGTCAGCCCGAAGTCCGGGTCGCCGTTCAGCCTCGCCGCCCGGGTCCAGAGCTCGTCCACGGCGTCGGCGGGGACGCGGGAGGGGAGCTCGTGATCGGACAGGCCGGTCTCCCGGGCCAGCCGCTCGGGGTCCTCGCTTGCGCCCAGCACGTATTTGACCGCTGATGCCGCAATTGTCCCATTCACAGCCGGAATTGTACGTCCCGGCAGGGCATACCATTCTGTATGGTACCTTTTCCGATCAAGGAACGAGGGGCCGCCCGTGAAATGCCCGGGCGGCCGAATTACTCCTTGAATTCAGTGGATTCCCGCACCTCAGAAAGGTCGCATCATGCGTTTTTCCCGTACCGTCCGTTCCGTCATGCTGGGATGCGTGGCGACGACGCTCGCCCTCGGCCTCGCCTCCTGCGGCGGCGGCGTGGACAAGGCGAGCTTCACGGAGAAGCTGAAGGCCGAGGCGGACATGAAGGGCATGCCCGAGCCCGCCCTGTCCTGCCTGGCGGACGTCGCCCTGAAATACGGTGACGCGAAGAGCCTGCAAAGCTACATGGACGGCTCCCTCAAATCGGCCGACGACATCAAGGGCCTGACGGGGAACAAGGAGGCCGAGCAGGCGCTCTCCAAGTGCGCCCAGCAAGTGGGCTGACCGGGCTCCGCGCGCGCTCGCTCACCAGCGCAAAGGACCATACGATCCGGTATGGTATGGTCCGCCTGGTAAGCGAGCGCGACCCTGCGCGCCTGGCCCGGACGAGTGGGAGCACACCACATGAACGCACTGACCCGATGGGTTCCCCGCCTGATCATCGCGCTGGCGATCGTGCACTTCGCCTACGCCCTCGCGACGCCGAACTCCTGGGCCGACATGGCCGGCGACGGCTTCTGGGCCTCCGCCGCCGACACCGCCGCCGCCGACTACTACAAGCGCGAATACACGCTCTACTTCTTCGCCGCCGGCATCCTGCTCCTGGCGCTGGGCACCCTGGCCCGGACGCTGGCCCACGCCACCGGACGTTTCCCGGCCCAGGTCGGCTGGTACCTGATCATCAGCGGCGCCCTGCTGTGCGTCATCGAGTTCCCGGTCACGGGCGGCTGGCTGATGGTCGCCATCGGCGTGCTCGGCCTCGTCGCCGCGCGCCGTACCGGCACGGCCCGGCCACTCACCGAGGCGACGGCCGGGCTGGACCGGTGACACCTCCCCAGGCTCAGCGGGTCTTCCGGTGACCGCTGCGGTTCCGGTTCAAAGGTCCGGAACGGCCTCTCCGTTGAGGTAGCGCCCGGGCGAGGTGCCGACGGTCCGGCGGAACGCCGCGAGGAAGGCGCTCGGGGTCGCGTACCCCACCGTGTGCGCCACCTGCGACACCGGCCGGCCCTCGGCGAGGAGAGGCAGGGCGGCCCGCAGGCGCATGTGCGTGCGCCAGCGGTCGAAGCTCATCCCCGTGTCACGGACGAACAGCCGCGTCAGGGTGCGCCGGCTCACTCCGACGGAGCGGGCATGGGCGTCCAGGCTCCGGGAGTCGGAGGGGTCGGCGAGCAGGGTGCCGGCCACGGCGCGTACGCGTTCGTCCACGGGGAGCGGAACGTCGATGGGCAGGGCAGGCAAGGGGCGCAGCAGGTCCAGCACCACCGCCTCGGCCCGCAGCCGCGCGTCATCGGCGAGGTCTTCACGGGCGAGATGGGCGATCAGGTGGGCCAGCAGCCCGTCGACGCCGACCGCGGTGGGCTCCGCCCAGTCCAGGGCGCACCGCGCCGGATCGAGATAGAGGCTGCACAGCAGCGCGTCGCGGGTCGCGCCGGTCCGGTGGACGACCCCCGCCGGCAACCACAGGGCCCGGGTGGGCGGCAGGACCCAGTACGCGTCGTCCACGGCGACGCTGAGGACGCCGCTCCGCGTCCAGGCCAGCTGGTGGTGCGTGTGGCTGTGCGGGGAGATCCACTCTCCCGACGACAGCGGGAAGTGCCCGACGACGATCACGCCCACCGCGGCCGGGACCGCGGACTCGCCGGCCTCGATCATGCTGTGCAGACTATGTCCCCACGGCGACATGGTGTGACCTCATCGCGGATCGTGGCCAGCGCTTCGGGCGAGGTCCTCACCGGGAGCGGCGGCCGGAATGCTCCCGCTGACGGCACGCGACGGCAGCAGCACGGCGATGAGCACCGCGCCGAGCGCCACGCAGACCGCGCCCGCGGTGAGCCCGTCCGCATAGCCCATGACGGCCAGCGCGGCCACCCCGACGGCGCCGCCGATCTGCTGGACGGAGGTGAACAGGGCCGATCCCAGACCGGCGTCCTCCTCGGTGGTGCCGTCGACCGCGGCCACGGCCAGCACGGGCAGGCTCAGCCCGTTGCCCAGGCTCAGGACGAGCATGCCGGGCAGGACGTGGGCGGCGTAGGTGTCGCCCGCCGCCACGCCGGACAGCAGCAGCAGCCCGGCGATGTTGACCAGGAACGCCAGCAGGAGCGCCCAGCGCGTCCCGATCCTGAGCGAGATGCGGGAGGACAGCCACATGCCCGCCAGGATGCCGGCGCCGTAGGGCAGGTAGGAGATTCCGGCCAGGAGCGGGCTGTAGCCCAGCACGGTCTGGATCTGGATCATGAGCAGGAACGACATGGCGTACATCGCCATCGAGAACAGCAGGGTCGCGCCGTTGGCGACCGCCCGCGTCCGCGAGGCCAGGAACGACCGGGGCACCAGCGGCGCCGCCGCCCGTGACTCGGCCACCAGGAGCGCCACCGCCAAGGCGGCAGAGAGCACGACGGCGCCGACGGCGACCGGGTCGCTCCAGCCGGTCTCTCCGGCCCGCAGCAGCCCGTACACCAGCGACACCGCAGCGCCGGTGACCAGGACCGCGCCGGGAACGTCGAGGCCGCGCCGGCCCGGAGCGCGGGACTCGGGGATCAGGCGGGGGAGCAGCACCAGGGCCACGGCGACGACGGGCAGGTTGATCAGGAAGATCCCCCGCCAGGACAGCAGGTCGGTCAGCGCCCCGGACAGCACCAGGCCCGAGGTCCCGCCCAGGGCGGCGATGCCGCCCCAGACGCCGAGCGCCCTGGTGCGCTCCTCCGGTCCCGGATACAGCAACGTGATCATCGACATCGCCGCCGGGCCGGCCATCGCAGCACCCGCGCCCTGCACGAACCGCCCGACGACGAGCTGCCACGGCTCCTGCGCGAGCCCGCAGGCCAGGCTGGCCACACCGAACAGCGCCACCCCGATGAGGAAGACGCGGCGGCGGCCCAGCAGATCCGCCATCCGGCCGCACAACAGCAGCAGCCCGCCGAAGGCCAGGAAGTAGGCGTTGACGACCCAGGGCAACCCGGACGCGCTGAATCCCAGCTCATCGCGGATGCTGGGCAGAGCGACGTTCACGACGGTGTCATCGAGCACGAGCATGAACTGGACAAGACACAACACGATCATCGGCACCCGACGACGCTATGATCCGCCGCCGATGGCCACAATCCGCGACGGGGCCAGACCATGTCGCATGGAGGACACGGGTAGACGGCGCGCCCGCCGACCCCATCGGTCCCTGCCCGTCGGCCGCCGGGGCGCGGCCACCCTGACGGAGGGGGCGATTCATTTGCAGATAGTCGAAAGCGGGCCGTCGCGCGGTGGAGGCGGCAGGGGGACGGACGCACAGTGAGTGCCGTCACGACTCCCAGGAAAGGCGGACCCGTTGCCTCATCCCCCTACCCAAACCGCACTGGCGGATCTGGCCGGACTGTGGCGGATCCGGGTCTTCGAGGAGACCGTCACCCGCCTGCGGGTCGAGGAGCGGATCGCCGGGTCGGTCCACCTGTGCATCGGCCAGGAGGCCGTCCCGGTGGGCGCCTGCGCCGCGCTCGACCTGACGCGTGACGCCGTGTTCGCCACCTACCGAGGCCACGGCTGGGCGCTGGCCTGCGGCGCCGACCCGGCGGCGCTGTTCGCCGAGTTGCTGGGCCGGGAGACGGGCACCAACGGCGGGCGGGCCGGCTCGGCGTACCTGTCGGATCCCGGCCACGGCTTCTACGGCGAGAACTCCATCGTGGGTGCGCACGCCCCCATCGCCGTCGGCGCCGCGCTGGCCGCCCGGTACGACGGCTCCGGCCGGGTCGCGCTCGCGGTGTTCGGCGACGGGGCGATGAACCAGGGCGCCGTCCACGAGGCCATGAACATGGCGAGCGCCTTCGACCTGCCGGTCGTCTTCCTGGTGGAGAACAACCGGTACTCCGAGCTGACGCCGATCGCCGCGATGGTCAGGGACGACGACCTGGTCTCGCGCGCCGCCGCGTACGGCATGCCGGGCTCGTGGGTGAACGGCAACGACGTCGGCGCCGTCCGGCGCGTGGTCGCCGAGGCGGTGGACGCCTGCCGGTCCGGCCGGGGGCCCGTCCTCGTCGAGGCGCACACCCAGCGGCTGGTCGGCCACTACATCGGCGACGCGCAGACGTACCGGCCGCGTGACGAGGTGGAGGCCGCCCGCGCCACGGAGCCGATCGTCGTGCTGACCTCGGCCCTGCGCGCGGCGGGGGCCGGCGACGCGGAGCTCTCCGCGGTCGAGGCCCGGGCGCGCGCCGAGATCGCGGCCGCGGCGGTCACCGCGCTCGCCGCTCCGCCGGCCGACCCCGCCACCGTGAAGGAGCACGTGCATGGCTGAGATCACCTACGCCCAGGCCGTCAACGCCGCGCTGCGCCGTGCCCTCTCGGAGGACCCGGGCACCCTGCTGTTCGGCGAGGACGTCGCGCTCCCCGGCGGGGTCCACGGCGTGACCCGCCGCCTGCGCCGGGAGTTCGGCGAGCGCGTCTTCGACACGCCCATCTCCGAGTCGGCCATCCTCGGCGGGGCCGTGGGCGCGGCCATGATGGGGCTGCGGCCGATCGTGGAGATCATGTGGGCGGACTTCGCGTTCGTCGCGTTCGACCAGTTGATCAACCAGGCGGCCAACGTCCGGTACGTCTCCCGGGGCAGGCTGACCGCGCCGATGACCGTACGCACCCAGCAGGGCGCGACACCCGGTTCCTGCGCCCAGCACTCCCAGAGCGTGGAGGCGCTGTTCGCGCACGTCCCCGGCCTGCGGGTGTGCCTGCCCGCCACCCCGCAGGACGCCTACGACCTGCTGCTGGCCGCGATCGGCTGCGACGATCCGGTCGTCGTCATCGAGAGCCGGGAGCTCTACCACTCGCTCAAGGGCCCGGTCGACCAGGACGGGCCCCGGGCGCCGATCGGCGGCGCGCGCGTCCACCGCGCGGGGTCCGACCTCTCCGTGGTGACCTGGGGGCCGATGCTGCACACGGTGCTGGAGGCCGCCCGGGTCCTGGAGTCGTCCGGCGTCAGCGTCGAGGTGATCGACGCCCGCTGGATCGACCCGTTCGACACGGACACCGTCGTGGACAGCGTCTCGCGTACGGGCCGCCTGGCGGTGGTCCACGCGGCCAACCTGACCGGCGGCTTCGGCGCGGAGGTCGTCGCGCGGGTGGTCGAGCGCGGGGTGTCGCTGTCGGCGCCGCCGCTGCGGATCGCCACCGAGGACCTGCGGATCCCCGCCGCGCCCGCGCTCCAGCGGGCCGCTATCCCCGGCCGTGACACGGTGGCCGGGCGGCTGCTCTCGATGGTCGCGCCCGCGACGACCGCGTGACGGCCACGTGACGGGCGGGCTCCTGGTCAGTCGCGGCCGGGGACGGCCAGGTGATGACCGCGCAGGAGGTTCGTCGCGATGGCGGCGGCCTCCTGCACGGCGGCGATCAGGTCGCGCTGGGCGGTCCTGAACCGCGTGGCGGGCACCGACACCGTGTACGAGCCCGCCGGAGCGCCGTCCTGGTCGAAGTACGCGGCGGAGGCGCAGCAGATGCCGTCGCTGAACTCCTCCAGGTCGAGCGCGAAGCCCTGCCTGCGGATGTTGCCGAGCTCCACGGTCAGGCTGTCGACGTCGCCGAGGGTGCGCGCGGTCAGCCGCCGCAGCTCGACCCCGCGGAACATGATCTCGATCTGTTCGTGCGGCAGGTGCGCCAGCACCGCCTTGCAGGAGGCGCGGGCGTGCGTGTCGCCGGTGTAGCCGACGTCCAGGCCGCGTACGCCGAGCGCCTGCTCACCGGCGATGAACTGCAGCAGGGTGATGACGCCGTGGTGCCAGCCGCTGACGTACGAGGTCTCCCGCGTCCGGGCGTGCAGCCTGGCCAGGATCGCGAACAGCTCGGGAAGGGGCTCGAACCTGGCACGCAACTGCCTGCCGAGGGAGGCGCCGCCCGGGCCGACGTCGATGCGCCCGCCGGGCAGCCGCACGACGTAGCCGCCCGCCTTGAGCGTGCGCAGGATGTGGTAGCAGCGGCCGAGGCTGAGGCCGAGCTGCCGGCTGAGGCTCTTGGCCGTGGCCTGACCGTCCGCGAGGGCGACGGCCCGCAGCACGTCGATGCCACGCAGCAGGGTCTGCAGGCTGCCGTCGCTCTCGGCGGCGGATGGCGGCGCGGCGGTGTCGGTCATGCTGGGCTCCCGGGCTGGTCGCCCGCACGCTATGCCGTGAGCGGGCAGGTCACGGGTCCGTCGAAGCGAGTTTTCGACTATAGCGAAAAGGCCGGGCCGGCCCCGGGCCGGTGCGCGGGGCCGCGGGCCATACTGCCAACCGCAGAACCGACGGACCCGGAAGGATCACATGCTCAGCTCCGAGCAGTTCCGGTCGCGCTTCCCCGCGTTGCAGCGCCACGTCTGGCTGGACACGCCGGCGAGCCCGCCCGCCGCGCTCGAGGTCGCGCACGCGCTGCAGGCGGCCCTGGACTCATGGCTGTACGGCGACTTCGACTGGCAGGAGTGGGACCGCGCCTCCGGCGCCGCCAGGAGCTCGGTCGCCCGCCTGCTGGGTGTCGCCGAGGAGCGGGTCGCCGTCGTGGGCTCGGTCGCCGAGGCCGCCGCGACGGTCGCCAAGTCCCTGCCGCCCGGCCGGATCGTGGTGCCCGCCCAGGAGTTCCGGAGCAACCTGTTCCCGTGGCGGCAACTGGAGTCCGCCGGGCACGAGGTGACGCTGGTGCCGCCCCGGGACGGCCGCACCCGTACCGAGGACCTGGTGGCGGCGCTCGATCCGCGCACCACGCTGCTCGCCGTCAGCGACGTGCTGTCGATCGACGGCCACCGCGCCGACCTGCCCGCGCTGCGCCGGGCCGCGGACGGCGTGGGCGCGCGGCTGTTCGTCGACGCGACCCAGTCGCTCGGTGCGCTCCGCCTCGACCTCGACCGCGTACGCCCCGACTACCTCGCCGTGCACGGCTACAAGTGGATGCTGTGCCCGCGCGGGGCCGCCTGGCTGGTCACGGCGCCCGAGCACGTCGGCGGGCTGGTTCCGCTGCTGCCGAGCTGGAAGTCCACCGAGCCCCCGCACGGGTACTTCGGCGGGCCGTACGTCACCGCCGGCAGCGCGGCGCGCTGCGACACCTCGCCCGCCTGGCTGTCCTGGGTCGGCGCGCTGCCCGCGCTGGACCTCCTGCTCGCTCTCGACGCCGAGCGGGTCGAGCGCCACTGCCTGCGGCTGGCCGCCGAGTTCCGGGAGCGCGTGGCCGAGACGGAGGCCGGCGCCCCCCTTCCCGGCAGCGGGAGCCACATCGCGGTGGTGCGCGTCAGCGACCCGGACGCGGTCCGGGCCCGGCTGGCCCGGGAGGGCGTGCGCGCCACCCTGCTCGGCGACCGGCTGCGGGTGGGCTTCCACTACTTCAACGACGGCGGCGACGTCGAACGGGCCGTCGACGCGCTGCGAGACCGGAAGAGGCGAGCGTCATGATCAACCGCTGGAACCCCGCCGGGGTCCCGGCGCCCGTCGGCCGCTACAGCCACGTGGCCGCGGTGCCGGGAGGCACCACGCTGGTGTTCGTCTCGGGGCAGGTGGGGAACCTGGCGGACGGCTCGCTCGCGGGCCCGGACGCCCTGTCGCAGACCCGCCAGGCGTTCGCCAACCTGCGGTCCGTGCTGGACGCGTGCGGGGCGGGACCGGACGACGTGGTCAAGCTGCTGACCTTCGTGGCCGGCGCCGGGCATCTGCCCGGCTTCCGTGCGGCCCGGGACGAGGTGTTCGACGCGTGGTATCCCGGCGGCGACGTCCCGGCGCACTCCCTGGCCGTCGTCGCCGCGCTGGCCGACCCGGCGCTCACGGTGGAGATCGAGGCCGTCGTCGCGGTGGACGGCGACCTCCGGGCGCCGGGGCCCGGCCCGGGTCACCTGGCCAGTTCGTAGAGCTGCGACACCCGGCCGCCCTGCCTGGCGTACACCCACACGCGGGCGGTGCCGGGCACCGGCGCGAGGTCCATGATCTCGGTCGGCCCCTCGGGGAGCGGGTGCTCGGTCCACCGCCCGTCCTTGACGTGCAGCAGGTACGGTCTGCGCCCCTGGTCGGGGTTGGCCGCGATCCACACCCCGCCCTCGGTGTCCGCCCGCGCGACGGTCAGCGCGGTCCCGGGCATCGGGCGTTCCACCCGTCTCCACGTCCCGCCCGCCCAGCGCAGGACCACGCCCTCCTTGGCCGTGTAACGCAGGCAGGCGCCGGGCTTCTCCACCAGGACCGAGCCCACGGCCCAGGCGTCGTCACGGCGAGGCACGGCCAGCGCCTGGATCGAGAACCTCGGCCACCCCGTGTTGACGCAGCCCGCGCTGGTGGGGCTGGGGGACGGGACCGGGACCTGGGGCAGGGGGTGGACGCTCCACCGGGAGCCCTCCCACCGAATGGCCTGGGTCTCGCCGCCGGCCTGCTGGATCGCCCAGACCTGATCGGGCCCGGAGGCGGCGACCCGTTCCAGCCATGCCGAACCCGCCTCGCCCGCGGGACTGACCACCGGCTTCCACCTGCGGCCGTCCCGCCGGTGCAGGTACCAGCCTCCGTACTCGCCGGTCTCGGCCAGCCACGCCTCGCCCTTGGCCGGGACCGCCAGGTCCCTGACGTCGAGGTCGTCGTAGGGAGAGGACCGGGGGCGTCTCACCCACTGGCCCCGCGCCCACTGCCACACGCTGCCGGACACCAGCCAGAGGTCGTCACCCGCCGGTGACGTCCGGAAGCCGAAGCCGTAGCCCGCCGGGGTGAAGGAGCCGGGCGGCTCGGTGCGCCGCCAGGCGCGCCCGTCCCACCGCATCATCAATGCCCGGTCGCCCGCGACGAAGGCCCACGCCTGCCCCGAGCTCGTGGCGGCGACGGAGTGCCACCGGTGCTCGCCGGACCCGTTCCAGGTGTGCGTCAGCCGCCACGACCCGCCCGGGTCCGCCGGCGTCCTGGCGGGTGATCCGGCGCTGGGGGCGCACGCCGTGAGCAGCAGAAGCAGGACCCAGACCAGCCGCATAGCGGCCCATCCTAGGACGCTTCACACCGGTCAGGTGGGTTCTTCCAGTTTGCCGGCGATCTCCTCCAGGGCGGCCAGGTCGGCGGGGGAGAGCCGGTCGATGACGTGGCGGCGGACCGATTCGAGGTGGGCGGGGGCGGCGTCCTCCAGCGTTTCGAGGCCGTGGTCGGTGAGGACGAGGTAGCAGCCCCGGCCGTCGTCCGGGTCGGGCTCGCGCCGCAGCAGGCCGCGGGCCTCCATGCGGGTGGCGTGCCGGGACAGGCGGCTGCGCGACCAGCCCATCTTGGCGGCCTGCTCGTGCAGTGTGCTGGTGCGGCCGGGGCGTTCGGACAGCGTGCTCAGCACCTCGTAATCAGGGTCGGACAGGCCGACTTCGGCCAGGTCGCGCGCGGTGCGCGTCTGGACCGCGATCATCATGCGCCGCAGGGCACGCCACGCCCGTTCCTCGTCGGCTTCGAGCCAGCGCACCGTGGCGTGAGACTGCTTCTTTGACATGTAAACAAGTTACCAGGTACGGTCGTTTCCATGTCAACGAAAACTACGCGTGTCCTCGTCCTGGTGTGCAGCACCCGTCCCGGCGCCCTCGGCCCGGCCGTGGGGGAGTGGCTGATCGACGCGATCGCACCCCGGGCGGCCGAGCTCGGCGTGGAGCTCGTGCCCGTGGCGCTCGGCGACCTGGCCCTGCCGTTCCTCGACGAGGAGGAGCACCCGTCGTCCGGCGTCTACCGGCAGGAGCACACCAAGCGGTGGAGCGCGATGGTGGACGCCGCGGACGGCTTCATCGCCGTCACGCCCGAGTACAACTACGGCATGCCGGCCACGTTCAAGAACGCCCTGGACTACCTCGGCCGCGAGTGGGCGTGGAAGCCGATGGGGTTCGTCAGCTACGGCAACACCTCGGCGGGCACCCGAGCGGTCCAGCACGCCAAGCAGGTGGTGACGACACTGCGCATGGTGCCGCTGGGCGCCACGGTCGCGCTGCGCATCGCCGACACGGTGGAGAACGGGCGGCTACGCCCGGACGCCGCCCGCGACTCGGCCGCCGCCGGGATCCTGGACGAGCTCGTCGGCCTCGCCCACGCCCTGCGTCCGATGCGCGAGCGGATCCGCGCGACGCCGGGGCCGCTGCCGGGCTCGTACGTCCGGGAGCTGACTCCTGACGACGCGGCGGAGGTCCTGGTGCTCCAGCGCTGCTGCTGGGTGGACGAGGCGCAGGCCAACGACACGCTGGACATCCCCGCCCTGGGGGAGTCGCTGGAGCAGGTGCGCGCGTGGCTGGGCGCCTGGCAGGGCACGGGCCTGTGGCGGGACGGGCGGCTGCTGGGCATGGTGCGCACCCGGCGCGCGGGCGACGACTGGCACGTGGGCCGGCTCGGCGTCGCCCCCGACCTGCGCGGACAGGGTGTCGGGCGCTGGCTGCTGCGCCGGGCCGAGGCCGCCGCCGACGCGGACTGCCGCCGCGTCGTGCTGTCCACCGGCGCCGGGAGCCGCCACAACCTCG
>NZ_JAHKRO010000094.1 GCF_019396325.1 Nonomuraea ceibae | reverse complement strand
GGTAGGGCGCCCGGGGCTCGAACCCGGAACCTACGGATTAAAAGTCCGCAGCTCCCTATCTTGATCTTCCGTCAAGATCCGCGACGTTCCACCCTAATCCCAGCTCGCACGGCGTTTCTTCCGTCTACTTCCGCGCAGTTCCGCGTCCCCTGCGCTGTCACTCTGGCTGTCACTGCCGAACAGGGCGCTGCCGATCTTGTCGGCCGCGTCACGCTGGATCCGCGGGCGTACGTGTTGGTAGACCTCTTGGGTGAAAGCTGGCGTTGCATGGCCGAGCATCTCCTGGACCACGACTACATCGACGCCCTCCTCCAGGGCCGTGGTCGCACTGAAGTGCCTCGAGTCGTGGATGCGGTAGTGCGGCACCTGCAGCTCGTCGAGGAGGTCGGTCCATTCCTGCCAATCGCGTCTCGGGTCTACCGGCTGGCCGTTCGGCTGGGTGAAGACGAGCAGATCCTTGCGCAAGGGCAGCCGGCACTTGGCGCACACCAGCTCCCTTGCGCGAGGCCGCCGATCGCAGGTCTCACGGTCATGTCCCCATCCGACCCAGGCAGGGTGTGCGAGACGTTCGGCGGCCTGGGCTTTGCGGTGCGAGATCAGTCGCTTCGCAAGCTCGCGGGGGATCGCCGACGTGCGCCTCGACTTCTTGCTCTTCGGCTCGGTGAGCACGAGGCCGCCGCCCTGCCGTTGCGGGCAGGTACTCGCGTGCTTCTTACAGTCGGGCGCACAGAAGGTTGGGCATTTACCCCCATGCTCGCGGCACTTCGGCGGACACAGCCGCCGGCAGGTGTGCCGGCGGCCGGCCTTACGCTGGGCCTTCTTGCAGTCGGCCGGGTCGGGTGGGCATGGGAACCTGTGCCTCTTCATGCCGCATGCGTGCTGGTCCTCGCACCCATGTTGCCACGGCAGCCGAGTGAGCTCCCACGCGATACGGACCGTCGCGTTGTCTATGTCGTCCAAGTCCAGCATCGGCCACATAAGGCCGAGCGCCTCACCTTGGCGGGGGCCGTTCGACAAGGCGAACGCCCATCGGACACCGTTGCGGCGGTCTGCGGTCGTGGACAGGATGAGGTCCGCCTCATCTCGCTCTGGCGGCATCGGGTCGACCCGGTCCACGCGAGGAGGAGTGACGAGTTGGCAGGGGTTGCGATGGAGCTTCTTGCGCTTCACTGCGATCTTCAGTGCGCGTGACAGGATCCGGTGGATTTGCAGGACGCTGGCCGCGCTGAGGCCCTGTTCTTCCAGGTCGGTGTAGAACGCCTCGATGTCCTCCTCGTCGAACCTCTCAAGATCTCGCCAGCCGAGGCCCGGGATGATGTGGTTCTCCACCTTGGGTCGGTAGGAGCGATTCCACGTCGATTCCCGGACCTCCTTCTTGGCTATGTTGTGCAGCCAGTGATGCATCCACTGACCGACTGTTTCGCCTTTCCCTTTCGGGGGGGTGAACCCCTCTGCGACCTTTGCGCGAAATTTGGCGCGTTTCTCGATGACTGCTTCGGGGGTCTTGCCGTAAAGCCAACGCCTATCCGGCTTCCCATCGGGCCGCGTCCCGAGGAAGATCTGGCAGCACCAGCGGCCATCCTTGCGCAGGAATATGCTGTCCTCGCCGCGCTGTCGGCGGTTGCGTTTGGCCATCTGCAATCACCCCTGCAAAGTCAGTGGGATGTGGAGGTTCTGCCCTCAGCGGCGTCCCCCTCGGCGAGGCGGGTCGGATGCATGAGCTGGGCCAGGTCCCACCCGAAATGGATGCCGGACTTGTGAACGCTCTCGACGGTAGTGGCGACCTCCGCAAGCGTCTTCTGGGAGATCTGGGTGACGCTCGCGCGGGCTATCACCTTCACGGCCAGGCCCAGCGTGAGGATCGACGAGCCCATCACCACAAGGACGAATGCCTTGTGAAGATCCCAGAGTATGACGGTGATGGCCACGCTCGTAATCCAGCCGATAGTGGCGATGGTTGTGAGGGCACGATCCCGGGTGGACATATATCACTCCCGAATTGATTCACCGCATGGAGCACCCAAACACCATATTTCGAACGGTCCACAAAGCAACGTTAGATACCAAAACGTGACTTAAGGGATTTCTCGACTGTAACGTCATTGTCGAGCCGAAGCATCTTGAGACCGGGACAAAGCGGTACGAATCTGGTCAATTTGGGTCGCAATATTCTGCTTCACGCTTGCCACCAGGTTTCGCTCTAGAACCTGCCGCTGTTCCTTCGTGAGGCCCGGGATTGCACGGAGCTCGTCAAGTCCACGGATGACGAGTTGCTGGATCGCTTCCGGCGTCTCGCGCACGTCTGCAAGGGCGGGTTCGGCCTCGACTCGGCGCCGAAGTTCTTCTCGCAGCAGGACGGCGACGTCGGGTCGCCCTCGCTCTTCCATCTCGTCTGCGGTGGCTCCCACCACCATGGCCATGATGACAATGCGATCGATTGGAGCGTCGTACTCGCCCGACTCGATCTTCCCCCAGGTGCTAGCGCTGAACGAGCCTCCGCCAAGCTGTTCCGCCATCTCGGCGGCGCGCTTGTGGGACATGCGAGGCACGGCGCGGCCGCGCCTCTCGCGGATCAGCTGGATCTCCTTGGGCAGGTCCGTTCGCCCCGGCACATCGGCTCCTTGATTTTTGGCGGAACTACGCGGAACTACGCGGTGATACGCGTGAACCTAGCAGCAGGTCGCGCGTCGTGCATCCCCCCTGAGCAGTAAGAAGCATGGGCTGACCTGCGTCAACTCCCCTCATTCCGTGTAGATCCGTGGATTGCTCTTGAATGCCGCGTAGGTCCGCGTACTCTCTCCCGTATGACGCAAACCGCACATGAAGCGGAGGCGGTCGAGGAGATCGACGAGCTCGACTGCCTCAAGCCGGAAACGCTCGCCGACCGCTGGGAGGTCTCCAAGCGGACGATCGAGCGGCTGATGTACAGCGGCGAGCTGCGGTCGATTCAGATCGGTGGGTGGGCTCGGCGTATCAGGCGCCTGGACGCCATCGCCTATCTCAATCGGCAGATTGACGACAGCTCGGAGTCGAGCTCGGGTGAGTAGCGGCCACGACGAGACCATCACCGCGCCGACCGCCGCTCCTGGGTGTGACTGCGCTGACGACGACTCCTGCTCCGTGTGCGTGCCCTGCCACGTGTGCCGCTACGGCGAGGAGGAGTGCGGCTGCGGCGGAGACGACGGGTTCGACTGCTACTCCTGCAACGGCTCCGGCTACCACATCCCGGCGCACTGCTGCGACTGCGGCGGCTCCCCGTACTGCGTGAAGTGCCACGCCTGTGGGGCCGTCTGCGTCGGCGACTGCCGCTGCCCCGTGACCGTCCGGCTCGCCGACGGTGGCGAGCTGCGGCTGTAACCGCTCTGACGCTCGCGCGAACCGGCCAATCTACCGGCCGCCCCCGACAAAACCGCAGGCCTCCCGGTCAGACCCGGGAGGCCCACAGGAAAAGGACAGCAACCAGTGAGTCACAGTACAGACCGGCCCGCCAGGGCCGCTACCCCAGAGCCGACCACCCGCGAGCAGCGTATCGCCGAGGAGACCGTCTCGGCCATCGACTACATGTCGCGCATGCTCGGCGCGATCGAGGACGGCCGCTGGAGCTACGCCCTCGACAAGCTGGAGCAGCTGGTCAGGCCGCTGGAGCGGCTCGGCATGCAGCTGAGCCGACGCGAGGAGACGGCCAAGGGCCCCCAGGTCGCGGCGTTGGTGCGCCAGGAGTCCCGCCACTACCGCATCGGCAAGGCGCTGTACGGCGAGCCCAACCCGGCCGCCGCCGCGACGCCAGCACCTCCCCGGCCGGCTCCGCTGGCGCGGGTCCTGCGCGCGGCAGCCCGCCCCGAACACCTCAAGACCGGAGTGACCCGCGCGATCATCGACGCGGCCGCCGAGGTCGGCGCCGACCAGATAGAGGCCGACTGCCTGGCCGCCGCGGCCATCTTCCTGCTGGGTGGGCACTGGCGTACCCCGGATGCCGGCGCCGCCGCGATAGAGCGGCTCACCCTGTGGACCGTCAACTGCGATCCCGAGTGGGCCGCCACCCTACTCAACAACACCGCCTACGAGGTCGACAGCCTGGCCGGCCTCCTCGGCCGCCCCGCCAACGTGCCGTCCCCGCCGCGGGCCGCGTGGTGCACGGACGGGACAGCGCCATGAAGGGTGACGCCTTCTGGATCGACGAGACGTACGACCGGGAGTACGCCAGCGACGGGGTATCCCGCTTCAGCGGCTACGTCCGGCAGCGCCGGACCGAGTTCGTCGAGGCGATGAACGAGCTCGACCGCGTCACGTTCGCAGCGGCGGCGTGGCGGGTGGCCACCAGCCCAGTGATGGCACCCGGCTACGTCCGCCAGCACAAGCGCGTGCGCTCCGCCCGCCTGTACCGCAACTACGAGGACGGCGGCATCTGCGCCACGGTCGAGCTGGTCAGCATCACGCCGCGGCGGCTGGAGGACGGCTCGCCGCAGTGGCGGTCCTGGCCTCGGGAGCACGGCCGCTTCTACGAGCCCGAAGGGCCTGACCTGATCTCGGCCCGCTACCTGCTGACCACCACGACCGCGGCGTTCCCTCTGTCTGCGGCCGGGCTGCCCGTCTGCACCGACGTGCGCGCCCTGGAGACCGCCACCAAGCGCGCGGTGGAACTGCTCGTGGTCCGGATGAACGACGCCATCACCCCGCTCGTCCGGCATCTGGAGAGGGAGAGCTCGTGATCCCGGCCGCCCGCCTGTCCAACGAGGACTACGCCTACTGGCAGCTCCACGCCTTCAACCACCTGGGCCAGATCCTTGCCCAGCACCGCCAGCTGCACACGCTGCGCTGGGCCATCGACCCGTACGGATACGGGCTGCGGGGCGAGGTCGTCCCCTCCAGCGACTACACCGGCGCCTACGACATCGAGTACCTGTTCGCCGAGTGGGTGAAGGCGCTCGGCCTCGACCTCCTGCTGACCGGCTCCGACCAGCTGGCCGCCACCGGGCAGCACGGCGGCTGCCGCGTCACCATCACCGCCTCACTCCCCACGCCTCCCCAGCGGAAGGACACGACATGAGCGTCCTGGAACACCTCGCCGTCAGCCACATGACCACCGCCCGGCCCGGCCGCATCGAACAGCACGGCGACCGCATCGTCGCCCCGATGATCCTCGGGGACAAGAGCTGGCTGTTCGACAACCGCAACGAACTGATCAGCCTGATCACCACCGCGCAGCACCTGCTGCGGGAGTTCGACGACGCGGTCCGCGCGCGGATGGCCGGCGACCCCATCCCGGCGCCGGGCCCGGGCCCGATGGGCCGCCCGTACGTGCCCGTCCCGGTGCCGCCGGTGCAGCACGGCCAGCAGCCCCCCGAGCGCCACGGCGCGCACGCCGCCGCCCCGGCAAGTCCGGCGGGCGGCGGGCAGGCGGTGGTGCCGGGCCCTCCGCCGGCGGCGTCCGCGCAGCCCTGATGGCCGGACGCCGCCGCCCCCGCACCACGCTCCGCCGCCCTGGCCGCCACGAGCCGACCGGCACCTGGTGGCGCCGCCTGCAGCGCTGGTGGCACTCCAGCGACGACCTCAAGCGCGTGACGTCCTGGACGTGACGCGCCCCGGCTTCACGGTCCCGTCGGCCACTTCCCCGGCCGACGGGACGACCCGGCCGCGGCAGGCCCTCCCTGCCGCGTACGCGACCCGTACGCATCCCTCGAGCACGACCTCGCACCACCCAGCACCACGGCCGCCGGCCGCACCGGCGGCCGCCCCACTCACACCCGGAATGTGACATGACCGCATATGCCAGCACGCTCCCTGCGCGCACCTCTGGCCTCCGGGCCGACCTCGCCCCCGCCGGACCGGCCGGGTTCGAGCTCGTCCGCATCTACGTCGACGACACCTACCACGGGCTGATCGTCCTGCCCCCGGCCGCCGCCTACGACCTCGTGCACCGCCTGGTCGACGCGCCGCCCTCGCTGATCGAGATGACCGCCGACGTCCTCGGCCACGTCCGGTGGTGGCTGGATTCCGCCTACCGCGCCGACGCCGGGGCCGAGGAGGAGCCGGACGAGTGGACGTGCGAGCTGATCGAGCTGATCCGCACCGCCGACCTCGCCCAGCGCGACCTGCTCGCCCCCGGCTGCCACGCCTACGTCACCGCGGTGACGATCGCCACCGGCCCCGACGGCCTGGGAGAGCTGCGCCGCCTGCATGACGCCATGAAGGCTGCCCAGACCGTCGAGCCCGTCGAGCCCGTCGAGGTCGCCCCGGCCGGCAGCGGCGCGGAGGGGTAGCGGTGCTCGTGATCGGCCTGGCCGCCCTCGTGCTCGTGATCGGCGCGCTCCTGGCCGCGGCTGAACGGGCCCACCTCCGCGGCCGGGCGCTGCGCGCGGTGGCGGCCGCGGCCGCGGGCGCCCTGCTGGGCTACGCGGCCCTCCTGGCGTTCCTGCTCGGCTCGATGCGATGACGCCGGACGAGGCACGTGCCCTGTACGACCGCGTGGTGGCGCTCAAGCGCGCCCGCGGCCTGGCCTGGTGGCAGGTCTTCACGGAGGCCGACGTGCACCGCGGCGCGGTCGACCGGCTGCGCGACGGCTACCCCGGCCGCAGCCCTGACCGGATCGCCGCCTGGGCCGACCGACATACCGCCCCGCACCCGCCCCACCCGACCCCTGACCCGTAGAGAGGCGCACCACCATGGCGGCGGCACCGAGCTCCCGCGAGCTCTCCTCCCGCATGCCCCCGAGGGGCTGCACATGACCCTGACCGGAACCTTCGTGCTGGCCTACATGCACGCTACCGACCTCGTGGACGCCATCCGCGCGGCCGTTGGCCTGCCCCCGGCCACGCTCGGCCTCCTGATGCGCTACCTGACCGCCCCGCCCGAGCCCGGCACCGACCGCGCGGAGATCGCCGCGGCGTACGGCCTCAGCGTCGGGCAGCTGCGCGCCGGCAACAACGCGCTGGCCGAGCATGGCCACGTGCTGCAGGTGCGACGCTGCCTCGGCCGCGGCCAGTGGCAGCACCTGATCGTCGTCGTCGACACGCCGGGCACTCTGCCCCGGCCGCACGAAGCGTGGGTCCTGCTCGACGCCGCGCTGGCCGCCGAGCAGGCGGGTCAGCTCGACGTCACCGGCGAGCACACCTCACGCGAGAGCGCACATGTTCCGACCTGCGACGACTCCGACCAGCCCCAGGTCGGAACATGCGTTCGAGAACCGCACATAGAACCAGTTAACCCCTTCTCATCTTCCGCCCCCTCACAGACCACGCTGGTGGCCACCGTCGCGGACCTGGAACGCCTCGCTGCGCTTCCGCCACTGCCAGCACCGAAGGACCAGGGGCACCTGTGGCTGACCCCCGGCCAGGTCCTGACCCTGATCGGCCGCTACCCGCGCCGATACGGCGAGCTCGCGCTGCGCACGCTGGCCCGGCTCGACCTGCCCTGGTACCTGGCGCCCAGCGTGGTCGCGCTGCTGATCGCCGGGTACGACACCGGCCAGCTCGCCCGGGCGCTGGCCGGGGTCGAGCTGGCCGACCACCCGGCGGCGGCCGCGCGCTGGCGGCTGGACCGGATGCTGCTCGAGGACGACCAGCCCCAGCACACCGCCTGGCGGCCGCCGTCGACGTACGTGCCCCAGCAGGCGCCGCCGAGCCAGGAGGAGGCCGTCGACGGCGACGCGGCCGCGGCCCGCGCGCAGGCTCGCGCGGAGCTGCAGGCGATCAGGGCACGGTGGCACGCTCGCGGAGCCGCGGCGTGAGCGCGCCCCGCTGCGACCACCGCAGCGCGGACCCGAAGATGTGCGCCGACTGCCGGGACGAGCGGCTGCACGGCCGTCCCGTGCCGCCGCTGGCCGACGTCGTCGCGCTGCTGGCCGACACCACCCCGCCCGCGGCGACCGGCGGGCCCGTCCCCATGATCGACCCGACCCACGCCGACTACGCCCGAACCCTGTCGGCCGACCTGCAGCACCTGTGCGGCCGCATCGGCTGGTCGGCTCTCCCGACCGAGGACCTGCGCGCCCTGGTGCGCAGCGCCGTGTACGGCGTGCCGCCCGCCTCTGACGTGATCGTGCGGGTCAGCGAGGCCTTGGCCGAGGCGCCCGAGCTGCGCCTGGTCCGCCCGACCGACGTGCAGCCGGACTGACGCTGGAGGCCTCCGTGATCCCGTCCCCCACCGAGTTAGAGCCGTGTCCGGCCGGGTGCGGCGCCCTGGTGCTGATGACCATGACCGAGCACGGACGCCGCATGCCCGTCGACGCCGAGCCGCATCCTGACGGCAACCAGGCCGTCTACCGGGACGGCACCGGCCGCTGGCGCTCGCGCTCCCTGAGCGGTCGCGACGCCCGGCCGCCCGAGCACCTGGAGAGCACGTACAAGCCCCACGTGGCCGCCTGCCCTCGCCGCGTTGTCCAGCAGGCCATCCCCGGCCTGCCGGCCCCACGTCCCCGACCCCGCCGCCGGGCACCCGTCCGGCGCTACACCACCTGGAAGACCCGATGACAGACAACAACACCACCAGCGACGAGACGTTCGCCTCCCTCATGGGCGCGGGCGCCGCCGGCTCGCTCCCGGGCGGCCCCCGGGCCGAGGCCGACGGCGAGATCGCTGCCCGCCTGGAGGTGTTTCGCCAGGTGTGGACCGGCCGCCGGCAGGAGGCCATCTACATGCGCGACACCGCCGACCACCCCAGCGCCGGCATCGCCGGCGCCCGTGCCGACGTCATCTGGCAGATGCTGGCCGACCTCCAGCAGGTGCTCGGTGACTGACATCCCGCGGCCGCTGCCGCCTTCGCCCGTGAGCGATCGCAACTGCACCTACGGCGTGCACGCGTCCGCCGGCTGGTGCTGGTTCACCGGCCTGCGCCAGTGGGAGCGCATCTGCATGCGCCACGTCCCCGCGGCCGCACTGCGCCGCGGCCTCTACGTCCCCGACACCGCCACCACCCCGAGGCGGAGCACATGACCGCCCCGTCCTCAACGCCGACGCCGCCCGAGCGGGCCGGCCGCGGCTACGCCCTGGTCGCCGGGTTCGCCTGGAGCCTCGGCTTGTGGCAGGCGATCTCCGCCGGCGGATGGCTCGCCGTCTGGATGTTCGCCGCCGCATTCCTGGCCGCCCGCACCTCCTGCGCCCTGCAGACGATCGCCCGCCAGCGGGTGCGCCTGGCCGACCCGCGCCGTACCACCGACGTGCGGCAGCCTCCCGGAGGGCCGCTGCATGGCTGAGATCCCGCCGTATGGCAGCCGCGAGTACACGATCTGGGAGCAGGGCGCGCGAGCCGAGAACGAGGCCCGCCGCGCGGACTGGACCCCTGCCGGGCGGCGCGTGGTCGAGGTCGTCGAGGCGCTGGCCCAGCTGAAGGGGGTGAGCGAGGCGGAGATCGCCGCGTACGCCTTCATCATCCTCACGAGCAACCTGCCGCTGCGGCGGCGGATCAGGCTCGCGTGGCGTGTCGTCCGCAGGCCATGACAGGCAGGATCCACTTCCGGCATCGCTGGGTCTACGTCGAGGCGATCGGCCGGGTCAGGATCCAGCGGTGCTACTGCGGCCGGACACGTATCCGCATCACCTAACGCTGCGTGAACTCGAAAATAGCTACGATAAATGGGGGGTGATCGACATGGTGGATTGGCTGCACCTGCGTGGATAGGTGGCGACGCTTGCCGAGCGTGCGATCGCTGATCTCCGGTGGGTGGCTGCCTACTGGCCGGATCTGCACAGCCAGCGCCTCCTCGGCACGCCGGCACCGTTTCGGCGACCGCGCCTGACCGCCGACGAGCGCGACGCGCGTGATCACGAGGCGTGGCTGGAGCGCCTCGACCGTACCGCGGACGCGATCGGCGTCAGCCCAGCGCCGGTGCGCGTCCCGGTGCTCGACCTCATCACGGACCTGCTCGTAGATATCGTGCACCTGGCGGACGAGCTCGGCCTGGTGCTCATGTGCCCGGTCCTGCCGCCGCCCAGCACGGGCCTGGCCGACGCCCGGCCGTGGCTCGTGTACGCCCTCGCGCGGCTCGCTGAGCCCGCCGTCACCCACGAGCTCGCGCTGTGGGCGTACGTCCGGACGCGGGCCATGGTCGCCACGATCGCCCGGGCCTTGGCCCTCGTGTACGACGGCCAGGCCCTCGATGTGGTGTGTCCGTGGTGTCGTGGCGTCACGCCGGAGACGCCGGCCGGAGGCGGGACGACCTGGCGCGTGCGTGACCTGCTCTCCCGGCACGACTGCGTGCACGGCGAGCCAGACCGGCGATTCTGCCACCAGTGCCCGCAGCAGATCGCCATCGTGTGTGAGAACGCTTGCGAGCCGCCGAGCAAGGATGTGGGCACCTGGTGGCGCGGATGCCCATGCTGGCCACTGTACGAATGGGACTGGCTGGCCAAGCGCGTACGAGACCGCAGCGAGCGGCGCGAACCAGCTTGACGATCAGGTTATCCACAGGCATCCTGACCTCGGGCGATCTCGCATGCCCGGGGACCCGTCACTACGGCGTGAGGGGGTGGCCGTGCCAGCCTCTCCGCACCGGTCCGGGCGCCCCTACCGCACAGCGCGCGAGCGGATGTTCGAGATCTACGGCGACCTCTGCCACCTGTGCGGACACCACGGCGCGGGCGAGGCGGACCATCTCGTACCCATCAGCAAGGACGCCGACCAGCCCATCGATCCGCACGCGATGCGGCCCGCGCACGGAGCCAACGCACCGTGCCCGGTGTGCGGGCGCAAGTGCAACACGGCACGTGGCAACAAGCCGCTGACGGCGGTCAGGCCGAAGCTCCGCACCTCGCGTGACTGGTACGCCGGGCCGCAGCGGTGACGTTTCCGCAGGTCAGAGCGTTTCCGCAGGTCAAAGCTTTTTGAAGGCGAAGCCGGGTGACCCATCACACTGTCTCCCTTTTTTTCTCCCCCCGGGGCGATCACCAACGGACGATCTTGGAGGGCCGCATGGACGAGCGGGCCGCCGCGGCGATCCGCGCCGCGCTGGAGTGCCTGCCGGCAGAGTGCAGCTACCACGGAACGGCCATCGAGCCGGGCAGCGGCCGCCTGTACGGCCGTGAGGCGTGCTGCGACACCGGGCGGCCCGCGATGCGCCGGCGTCAGGCCGAGCAGGCGCTCGAGCGGATGGTGGCGCATGGGGCCCGTTGAGAAGGTCGTGCGCGACGACGTCGAGGAGCTCGGTGACCTGGTGGGCGTCGAGCCGTCGCTGGCGCAGATGGCCTACCGGCTCGCGCAGGTAATCGACGGGCTGCCTGACGAGCGCTGCGCAGAGTGCGGGACGCCGGTTCCGGCCACTGACGCCAGGACGCTCCCGCAGCTGAACCGGGAGCTGCGCCAGACGCTGGCGCAGCTTGTGGAGGGGCGGGGCGAGGAGGATGACGACGACCTCGGAGACCTGGCAGAGCCCTCCTGAGTTCGCCGAGCAGTGCCGGGAGCTGTACGGCCTGGAGTGCCCGCCGTTGTGGGGGACGCCGCGGCGGCCGGAGTTCCCGTCTCTGGGCCCGAAGGCGTGGAAGGTCATGGAGCGGCTCGGCTTTCCCCCGATGCCGTGGCAGAAGTACGTGCTGGATGTCGCGCTGGAGATCGACCCGGCCACCGGCCTATTCGCGTACCGCGAGGTGGGCCTGTCCGTGCCGCGCCAGCAGGGCAAGACGCAGCAGATCCTCGGGCTGATGGTGCACCGGATCGCGGCCTGGACGCGCCAGCGGGTCGTGTACGCGGCGCAGACGCGCGGCATGGCCCGCGAGCGGTTCGAGGACGAGTTCCTCGTCACCATGGACGGGTCATCGCTGGCCGGGAAGTACCGCACCCGGATGTCCAACGGCAACGAGGCGATCATCTGGGGCAAGACCCGCTCCAAGCTCGGCATCACCAGCAACACGGAGAAGGCCGGCCACGGTCCGCCGCTCGACCTCGGGGTGATTGACGAGGCGTTCGCCCATGAGGATGACCGGCTGGAGCAGGCGTTCTCCCCCGCCATGCTGACCAGGGACATGGCCCAGCTGTGGTGGGCCAGCGCGGGCGGCACCGAAAAGTCGATCTGGCTGAACAAGAAGCGCGAGGCTGGCCGCGAGCTAATCATGGAGCTGTGGCGGCTGGGCATCCGCCGGCGCGTCGCCTACTTCGAGTGGTTCGCGCCCGAGCACCTGAGACGCGACGACCCGGCCACGTGGCGGGTGTGCCTGCCGGCGCTGGGGTTCACCGTCTCGGAGGACACGGTGCGGGCCGAGCTGGAGAAGCTCGACCCCGGCGAGTTCGACCGGGCGTACCTGAACCGGACCCGCAAGCAGGCGCCGCCGCAGGATCCCAACGTGCCGGTGAAGGCGTGGCCACCTCTGGCCGATGAGGCGTCGCAGGCCGGCCCCGATGTGGCGATCGCCATCGAGGTGTCGCAGGACCGGAGCACGTCGACCATCGGGCTGGCCTCACGCCGTCCCGACGGGCGCATCCATCTCGAGGTCGTGGATCGGCGCCCGGGCACCGATTGGGTGGTCGCCGCCGCGGTGCTGCTGCGCAAGCTGTGGAACCCGGTCGGGGTGGCGATCGCCTCGACCGGGTCGCCGGCCGGGTCGCTCATCGACGATCTGGTGGCCGCCGGCGTCAAGGCGCCGGAGGACAAGGAGCACCCGAAGCGGGGGGACCTGGCCATCGTGCGCACCAACGACGCGGTGGAGGCGTGCGGCCAGATGGCCGACGCGATGAACCAGGGCGTCATCGTGCACCTGGACCAGATGGAGCTCACCGCCGCGGTGAAGGGCGCCCGCACGCGGCCGCTGGGCGATGCATGGGCGCTGGACCGGCGCCGGAGCTTGACGGATGTGACGCCGTTCTACGCGGTGACGCTGGCCCGGTGGCTGCTGGAGACCTGGGCGCACATCCTCGAAGAGGACTACGACGTGGCCGAGAGCTTCGGCTAAGGGGGTGGGCATGAGCATCTGGTCGAAACTGCGCAGCGTGTGGGCCCGCGAGGCCCACATCACCTCCCCGGAGGAGCTGCTGGCCGCGCAGCGCAACCAGCGCCTGGACGGCGGCGTGCTGGTCACCAACGACTCGAGCCTGCGCCACAGCGCGGTGTGGGCGTGCCTGCGGCTGCGCGCCGACCTGGTCTCCACCATGCCGATCGACGTGTACCGGCGGGTAGGCGGGATCCAGATCGAGGTTCCCAAGCCGCCGGTGCTGGTGAACCCCGGCGGGCAGCGCGTCGGCGCGCAGGAGTGGCTCTACTCCACCCAGGTCGACCTGGACAGGGCCGGGAACACCTTCGGGCTCATCACCGAGCGCTCCGGGATCATGGGCCCGGACGGGCACCACCTGCCCGCGCGGATCGACCTCCTGGCCCTGTCGGACGTGGCCGTGCGCGCCCGTGGCGCCGAGATCACCAAGTACATCGTGGCCGGCGTCGAGTACGACCCGTGGGAGATCTGGCACGAGCGGCAGTACACCGTGGCCGGCATGCCCCTGGGGCTCTCTCCGGTGGCCTATGCGGCCTGGAGTATCGAGGAGTCCCTGAACGCGCAGAAGTTCGCCAAGGAGTGGTTCGGCGGCGGCGCGATCCCCCTGGCCGAGCTGACCAACACGGCCAAGAAGATCGACCCGGCCGAGGCGAAGATCGCCAAGGACCGGTTCCGGGCCGCCGTCTCCACCGGCGACCTGTTCGTGCACGGCAACGACTGGGAGTACAAGCCCATCCAGGCCGTGGCCCAGCAGACCTCGTTCATCGAGGCCCGCCAGTTCGGCCTCACCGACATCTCCCGCTTCTTCGGCTGCCCGGCCGACCTGATCGACGCCGCGGTGTCGACGGGCACCGTGACGTACGCCAACATCAGCGAGCGGAACCTGCAGTTCCTGATCATGCACCTGGGGCCGGCAGTCTCCCGGCGCGAGGACGCGCTGACCCGCGGCCTGGTGCCAGGGCCTCGGTACGTCAAGCTGAACAGGTCGGCGCTGCTCGCGATGGACGCGGAGGCCCGCGCCCGCGCCATCCAGACCCGCATCGCCTCGCGCACGCTCGCGCCATCGGAGGCGCGCGAGCTCGACGACCTGCCGCCGTTCACCGAATCGCAGCTCGCGGAGTTCGACCGGCTGTTCGGCATCCCTCGCACGCAACCCACCACCGCCACGGGAGCGACATCATGACCGCGACGTCTCTGGCCGCCGCCGCGGCGGCCCGCGCTCAGCACGTCCGCCAGCGCGCCGACCGCCCCTCACAGCGCCGCTGCGCCGAGCACGCGGCCGCCCGGGCGGCCGCCCTGGTGCCCGCACGCATCGAGCTGCGCGCGGCCGACGGCGACGGCGGACTGCTGGAGTTCAACGGCTACGCCACGGTGTACGAGCACGGCTATGAGATGTGGGACTACTACGGGCCGTACACCGAGATCGTGTCGGCCGGCGCCGGCGCCGAGTCGCTGGCCCGCGGCGATCTGGACGTCCCCCTGGTCCTGCAGCACAACCAGCTCCGCAGGATCGCCCGCACCACCAACGGGTCGCTCGAGCTGACGGAGGATGACAACGGCCTGTCCGTCCACGCGCCGAGCCTCGACCCGGCTGACCACGACGTGGCCTACATCGCGCCGAAGTTGCGGGCCGGGCTGATCGACGAGATGAGTTTCGCGTTCCGCATCAGCTCCGGTCAGTGGAGCCCGGACTACACCGAGTACCGGATCAACCGGTACGACATCCACCGCGGCGACGTCGCGATCGTGGGCTACGGCGCCAACCCGGCGACCGAGGCCACGTTGCGCACCGCGGCCGCGCCGTCGAGCCGGGCCAGAGCGCTGCTGGAGATCGCGCTCGCCCGCTGACCTCACGCCCCCCGGGGCCAATCGGGGCCACCCTGATCTACCCGCTGTGCGGGTGCTTTGCCCTGCGCTCTGCGCGCACGAGCCCATCCGGCGCGAACGCCTCGGATGGCCGTCTGACCTGGACCGGGGCGTCATGAAATCCGATCAACAGGAGGAGTACGAGCCATGACGCTCGCCGAACTGATCGCGCAGGCGCGTGAGGCGCTCGACGCCGCGATCGCCGCGCGCCGCCAGGAGCAGGACGCGCTGCTCGCGCTGCGCGCCGACCCGGCGCTGACCGAGGAGGCGGTTGCCGCGCGCATCGCCACCCGGGACGCGGCCGATGCCGAGGTCACCCGCCGGCAGACCGCCCTTGACGAGCTGCTCGCCGAGCAGGCCCGCGAGGAGGAGATCGCCGCCGCGCAGGCCCGGACGGCGCCGACCGGCGTCCAGCCGCCGACGCGCGCCCGGGTGGCGCGCGTGGGCAGCGAGGAGCGGACCTACCGGCCCGACCTCGACCGGGCCGGCGCCGGGTTCGAGAGGGACGTCGCCGCGGCGTTCATGGGCGACTACGAGGCCCGCGACCGGCTCTCCCGGCACATGCAGGAGGAGCGGGTGGAGCGGGGCGACCAGCTCCAGCGCGCCGTGGGCACGTCGGCGTTCAGCGGCCTGGTGGTGCCGCAGTACCTGACCGACCTGTACGCGCCGGCGGCCGCCGCCAGGCGCCCGTTCGCCGACGCGATCCGCCACCACCCGCTCCCGGCCTCGGGTATGACGGTGGAGATCTCCCGCATCACCACGTCCTCGAGCACGGCGCTGCAGGCGAACCAGAACACGGCCGTGTCCGAGCAGAACATGGACGACACGCTGCTGACCATCCCCGTGCACACCAACGCCGGCCAGCAGACGGTGTCCCGGCAGGCGATCGAGCGCGGCACCGGCATCGAGCCGGTGGTGCTTGACGACCTGTTCCGCCGGTACGCGACCACGCTGGACTCCACCCTGCTCAACCAGGCCGCCACCGGGCTGAGCGCGGTGGCCACCGCGGTCACCTACACCGACACCGACCCGACCGCGGCCGAGGCATACCCGAAGATCATCGAGGGTCTGGCCGGCGTCGAGGCGGCCCTGCTCGACCAGGCCAGCGGCGACAACCTGGCTGTCATGCACAGCAGGCGGTGGTACTGGCTGCAGAACGCGCTCAGCGACAGGTGGCCGCTCATCTCGCAGCCGGGCATCGTCCCGCAGACCCTCGGCGCCAACTTCGCCGAGGCGTACGGGCGGGGCGTGCGCGGTGTGCTGCCGAACGGGACGCCCGTGATCGTGGACAACAACATCGCCACGAACCTCGGCGCGGCCACCAACGAGGACGAGATCTTCCTGGCGGACCGGCTGGAGTGCCACCTGTGGGAGGACGCCTCGGCCCCGATGTTCATCCGCGCCGAGCAGCCCAAGGCCGGCGAGCTCGGCGTGTTGCTGGTGGTCTACGGCTACTTCGCCTACACCCACCAGCGCTACGCCCACGCCCGCAAGGTGACCGGGACGGGCCTGGTCGCGCCCACCTTCACCGGTCTCTAACCGACCCGCCAGGGCCCCCGTTTAGCGAGGGCGGGGGCCCTGGCGCCACCTCCAGGAGGGGAACGATGACCGAAGACCCGATGATCGCCGCCCTGCTGCGGGAGCGCGCCGGGTACGTGCAGCGCGGCATGACTGACCGCGTCGCGCAGGTGGACGAGCAGCTGAAGCTGCGCGGCCACACCCCGCCCGCCGCCGACGACAGCGAGGGCGCGCCGCCGGCCGACCGCTCGACGCCGCCCCGCGGCCGCCGCACGCCGCGCAGGAGCAAGACCTGATGGCGGAGGCGTACCTCACAGTGGAGATCCGCCACGACCCGGTGTATCAGGCCAGCCGCCCCTACCAGGCGTGGATGGCGTGGTGCGCGGCCGAGGGCGTCGACCACGACGGCAGCTGGCTGGTGGAGGTGTACGACGAGACCCCGGTCCGGGTCGTGCGGCACGTCATCGAGCTGCACCCGGTCACCGGCGAGTGGCTGACCGACCCGGAGACGGGCGAGCCGCTCACGCACGTCGAGACCCGCACGGCGTCCACGCTGCCGCCCCTGCAGGGCTACGTCGTTCGCTGATGCGCGATGGCGACCCGGCGCAACACCTGCAGCAACCCGTGCCTGACGAACGACGTGGCGGGCTGGGGCGGCGGCAGCGCGCCGACCCGGACGCCCGTGGTGGGGTTCGGCCGCCCGTTCGCCGCCCGCTACACCGCCGGCACGTTCTCCAGCACGGCGCGGTGCGCCGTGGCGGCCGGGCTGACCTACACCTTCAGCGAGTACGTCTACATCGACAACGTGGCCCCGCTCATCTCGGGCAGCGTGTACGTCGAGTGGCGCAACGCCGGCGGCGGAGTGATCACCTACAGCAACGCGCCCTACAGCGCGCCCGGCCGCACCGTCACGCGCGTCTCCGTCACGGCCACCGCGCCCGCCGGCGCGGTGACGGCCGAGGTGATCACGGACAACTACAACTTCGGCACCGGCCCGGGGGACTTCACGATGGTCCTGGCCGAGCTCGGCGAAGCGCTGCTCGCCTACTTCGACGGCGACACCGCCGGCGCCCGCTGGGACGGCGCCCCCGGCAATTCGTCGTCGACGCTCGAGGACGAGGTCACCGAAGGGCCCGGCCGGCTCTCGGCCTCGGCCGAACCGCTGGCCGTGCTCGAGGCGGCGGTGCGGCCGGGCGCCGTCGTCACGGCCGGCGCCGCGCCGCTGGCCACCGTCCGCGGCACATCTGCATAGGAAGGGGGGCCAGTGTTCGGAATCGGTGCACCCGTCCGGCTGTCCACCGAGGTCCGCACGCCCGCCGGCGCGCTGGTCAACCCGGCCACCATCACCCTGTCGGTGATGCAGCCCGACGGCATCGTGAGCGGCCCGCACACGCCCGTCAGCGACGGCGTCGGCCTGTTCCACTTCGACTTCTCGCCCGCCCAGGCCGGGCGGCACATCGCCCGCTGGGTGACCACCTCGCCGAGCGGCGTCGACGAGGAGCCGTTCGACGTCGCCGCCGAGTGGGCCGAGGCGGGCATCTTCAGCCTGACCCAGGCCAAGAAGCAGCTCAACATCGAGCTGGACGACCACGACGACGACGAGGAGATCGCCGGCTTCCTGCGCAGCGTCACCGAGCTGTGCGAGCGGCGCGCCGGCTCGCTCGTGCGCCGGGTCGTGACCGAGAAGCACCGCGGCGGCTACGCCTTCGTCCTGGCGCGGCCGCCGCTGCTGTCGCTCACGTCGGTGACGGCGGCCGGCGCCGGCGGCGTCGACCAGGACGTCGCCGATCTGGACGTCGACCTGGAGACCGGCATCGTGCGCCGGCGCGACGGCAGCCTGATGCCCGGGCCCGTCGACGTCGTCTACGTGGCCGGCCGCACGGTGTTCCCGGCCAACGTCATCCAGGCCGGGAAAATCCTGCTGCAGCACCTGTGGGAGACGCAGCGCGGCCAGATGGGCAGCGCGCGCGTCGGCGGCGCCGATGAGGTCTACGACCCGCGCTTCGGGTTCACCGTGCCGCGCCGGGTCGAGGAGCTGCTGCCCGAGAAGTACGGAGGCTTCGCATGAGCACCTCTCGCATCCCGGCCGTCATCGCCGAGCTGCTCGACCGGTTCGCGGCCGCGGCCACGCTGCAGGGGGTGCGGATCGTCGACGGGCCGCCCGTCACCGGCGACCCCCTGCGCGAAGCCGTCTACGTCGGCTACGACGGCGACCCGGACGGCGAGGGCACCGGCGCCGAGTTCACCCAGGAGTGGGCCTCGATCGGGCAGCGCGCCCGGGGCGAGACGTTCAGCGTGACGTGCGCCGTGGTGGTGTGGCGCGGCTCGACCAAGGTGGCGCCGGTCCGGGTGCGCGCCTTCGAGGTCCTGGCCGCCGTCGAGGACCTGGTGCGCGCCGATCCGTCGCTCGGCCAGCCGCCGCCCACCGTGGCGGCGTTCGCGTCCGGCTCGCTCGTGCAGTCGCAGCGGGCATCCGGCATGGAGTGCCGCATCCCGTTCCAGATCCAGTGCCAGACCCGCATCTAGGGAGATCGCGTGAGCAAAGAACCCGTGAGCAGGTTCAAGAACGTGTCCGGCGCGGCGCTCCGCGTCGGCCGCGTCGACGGCCCTCTCGTGGAGGCCGGGGACGTCACCCGGGCGGCCGGCCAGGTGACCAGCCAGACCGAGGACGCCTACATCGTCGGCGAGGGCGACCAGGCCCGCGCGTGGCCGAAAGCCACGTGGGAGCTGCTGCCGCCCGAGGCCAAGACCAGCAGGAAGGATGGTGAGTAGTCATGGCCACGGGTTCCGGTCTTGACGCACAGATAGGGTTCGCGGCTGAGACCGTGGTCGGCACGCCGGTGACGCCGACCCGGTTCCTCGAGTTCAACACCGAGGGCCTGGCGTGGAAGCCCACGTTCGTCGAGCCCGCCGGGCTGCGCGCGGGCCGCAAGTACAAGCGCGCCTCGCGCCTGGTCCAGGCGCGCAAGACGGTCGAGGGCAGCGTGGAGCTGGACTGGCCGACCAAGGGCATCGGCCTCATCGTGGCGCACATGCTGGGGTCGGCGGCCGTGCCGCAGCAGATCCTCGCCACGAGCGCCTACAGCCAGATCCACACCCCGGGCGGGTTCGTCGGCAAGTCCCTGACCGTCCAGGTCGGCCGGCCCGAACCGTCCGGCGTGGTGCGCCCGCACACCTACAGCGGCTGCAAGATCATCTCCTGGGAGATCAAGCTCGCCAACAACGGCGTGGCCACGCTCTCGCTCGAGGTCGACGGGTGGGACGAAGCGACCGCCACCGCGCTGGCCACCGCCTCGTACGTGCCCGGCAGCGAGGTCTACAGCTTCCAGCAGGGCACGCTCAAGCTCGGCGGCACCGCCACCACGACCGCCGGCGAGATGAGCGTCGCCGGCGGCACCGCGGTGGCCACCGTCATCACCGAGCTCAGCATCAAGGGCGAGACGCCCATGGCCCGCGAGCGGTACGGCATCGGGCAGAGCGGCGTCAAGCGCGAGCAGCTCGAGAACGACATCCCGAAGATCACCGGGTCGCTGTCGGCCGAGTTCGCCCGCGACGAGCTCTACATGCTGATGAAGGACAACACCACGTTCGCGCTGGAGTTCGCGCTGACCGGCTCGCCGATCACCGACGGCGGCGGCAACAACTTCAGCGTCAGCGTCATCGTCCCGGCCTGCAAGCTGAAGGAGGCCGCGCCCAACGTCGGCGGCCCGGACATCGTGCAGATGAGCAGCGCGTGGGAGGGCTACGACGACGAGGTGAACGCCCCCTTCCAGATCAAGATCGTCAGCGACGACACGACGCTGTGACGGCGCTGTGACGATCGACGTCCGCATCACCGGCGCCGAGCAGCTCGGCGCGCTGGCCAAGCGGCTCAAGAGCGCCGGTGACGGCAAGGCCCTGCGCAAGGAGCTGCTCAAGGCGATCAGGACCGGCGCCAAACCGGCGCTGGCCGACACCCGCCAGGCGGTCCGCAACATCCCGGTCACCGGCGCGCGCGGCGGCGGCCGCCGGCAGCGGGAGAACGCGCAGTTTCGCGACAGCTTCGGCAAGGTGCTCGACCGCGCCGACGAATCCGAGCTCGGCAGCGACGAGCTGGTGGCCAAGGAGGAGCGGGCCCGGGCCCGCGCCCGCCGCGGGTCCGGGCTGCGCGACTCGGTGGCCCGCTCGCTACGGCTGAACGTCAAGACCGGCAGCCGCACGGCGCGGGTCCGCATCGAGGTGGACGCGGCCAAGCTGCCCGAGGATCAGCGCAGCCTGCCGCGCCACCTGGACAACCCGAAGGGGTGGCGTCACCCGCGCTTCGGTGACCGCCGGCACTGGTACCCGCAGAAGGGCCGGCCCTGGTTCGAGGTCACCATCCGCAAACACCTGCCCGCCCTGCGGGCGCACGTCCTGAAGGCGATGGACGACATCGCCAACCGAATCGAAGGGTAGACACATGGGGCTGCAGAAAGTCACCTACGCCGGCGAGACCATGGAGATCGACCTCCAGCGGCTGCCCATCCACGAGGGCATCGCGCTGCAGCGGGCGACCGGCATGGGCGCCGTAGCGCTCGGCGAGGGCCTCAAGGCCGGCGACTTCATCGCCATGGCCGGGTTCGCCTGGCTCATCCTGCACTTCAGGATGGGCAAGGACATCACCTACTCCGACATCTGCGACGGCACGTTCCCGGTGGACTTCCGCGAGTTCGAGATCGAGGCGGCGGACGAGCCGGACCCTCATTCCGCCGGCGCGCCGTCGGCGTAGTCGGCGAGGACCTCGAGGCCAAACGGCTGCGCTATCTGCCGCTGCTGGCCCACTACTTCGGCCTCCACCCGCGCGACATCGACCGGCTCGACATCAGCGAGTTCGAGCTGTTCTGCAGGGCTGCTGACCAAATGAATAAGCCACCCGGCTGAGCCGGCGAGGGAGGTGTCATGTCCTCCCTCGCCTTCGACGTCTTCGCCCGCGACCACGCGAGCAGGACTTTCGACCAGGTCGGCAACTCCGCCAAGCGGCTGGAGAGCCGGCTGGACGGAGTCGGCACGTCCGCCGGCGGGCTCGGCGGCCGCCTGGACGGCGCGGGCAAGTCGCTGGCCGGGTTCGGCGTCGACCTGGACGGGCTCGGCGACCGGCTCTCCAAGCTCGGCGGCAACATCTCCGGGCTCGGCGGCCGACTGTCCGGCCTGGCCGGACCGCTGGCCGCGGCCGGCGGCGGCCTGGCCAGCATGACCACGAACGTCGTCGCCTCGGCCACCAAGCTGGGGGCGTTCGCCGGCGCCGCCGCCTCGGCCGCCTCCAGCGTCAGCGGCCTGGTGGCGGCGCTGGCGCCGGCCGCCGGCGCACTGGCCGCGCTGCCCGGCGCCCTGGCGCTCGGCGCGGCCGCGCTCGGCACCCTCAAGCTCGGCCTGGCCGGCGTCTCCGAGGGATTCGCCGCGGCCGTCAGCGGCGACATGTTGACCTTCATGGAGGGCGCCAAGGACCTGCGGGGCGCGGCCGCCGACGTCGCCTACGAGCTGTTCCAGATGGCGCCCGCCTTCCAGGGCCTCAAGACCGCCGCGCAGGACGGCATCTTCGCGCCGATCGCCGGCGAGATGTGGACGCTGCTGCCGGTCCTGAACGCGCTGCAGGGCGGCATTACCAAGGTCGCCGGCGAGTTCGGGCAGGCCGCCGTCGAGCTGCTCAAGTTCGCCCGCGCCGGCGAGAGCGTCAGCGCCATCGCCAACATCTTCACCTCGACGCAGTCCGCGGTGGCCGCGTTCACGCCCTCCCTGGCTCCGCTGCTGGCCGGGTTCCGCGACCTGGCGGTGATCGGCTCGCAGTGGCTGGCCAACCTCGTGCCCGGCCTGGCGGAGGCGGCCGAGCGGTTCGGCCGCTTCCTGACGCACGCCGCGGCCAGCGGGCAGGCGCTCGCCTGGATGAACAACGCCGCCGACGTCTTCCGGCAGCTCGGCGCCATCCTGGGCGACCTCGGCGGGATCATCAACGCCGTCTTCACCGCGATGAAGACGGCCGGCGGCGACGCGCTCGGCGTGCTCGGCCAGCTGCTCGACGGGCTGCACGCCTTCCTCGACAGCGCCGACGGGCAGACCGTGCTGGTCAGCGTCTTCACCTCGCTGTCGACGGTGGCCGCCGCGTTCCTGCCCGTGCTGCAGGCCGTCGCCGGCGCGATCGGCGAGCTCGCCCCCGGCGTGGCCGCGCTCGCCACCGCGGTCGGCCCCGTGCTCACCACGGCGATCACCGCCCTGACGCCCGCGCTGGCCGCGCTCGTGTCCGGGATCACCGCGGTGATCGCCGGGGTTCAGGCGGGCGTCGAGGCGCTCGCCCCCGCCCTGGCGCCGCTCGGCCAGACCCTCGGCGCCGCCCTGGGCGCCCTGCAGCCGCTGTTCGCCTCGATCGGCCAGGCGGTCGCCGCGGCGCTGCCCGGCATCCAGGCGTTCCTGCTGGCGGTCACGACCGGGCTGGCCTCGATCGGGCCCCTCCTGGTGCCGCTCGGCTCCGTGATCTCCGAGGTGTTCGGCGCGCTGCGGCCGCTGTTCGCCGGCCTGGTGTCCGGCATCCAGGCGCTGCTGCCCGGCGTGCGCACCTTCGTCGGCGCCCTCGGGGTCGGCCTGGCCTCGATCGCGCCCGCGCTTGCGTCGCTCGGCCGCGCCTTCGGCGGCATCCTGACCGCGCTGTCGCCGCTGCTGCCGGTGCTCGGCGCCCTGGTCGGCCTGGCCGGGGAGCAGCTCGGCCACGCGCTGCGCAGCGTGATCCCGAGCCTGGAGCAGCTGGTGGCCGGGTTCGGCGCGGCGCTGCGCATGCTCATGCCGATCGTCCCGGTGATCTACGAGACCGCGGCCATCATCCTGAACGCGCTGATCCCCGCCCTGGCCGGGTTGCTGCCGAAGTTCGCCGAGCTCGCCGGCCCGATCATCACCGCGCTGGCCGGGGCGCTGGTGTCGATCCTGCCGTCCCTGCAGCTGCTGGTCGCCTCCTTCGGCCAGATGCTGCTCGCGCTCGCCCCCGCGCTGCCGCTGATCTTCCAGCTCGCCACGACCATCATCACCAGCCTGGTGCCCGCCCTGGCGCCGCTGCTGCCGCAGATCGGCCAGCTGGTCACGCAGCTGATCAGCGGCCTGGTGCCCGCGCTGACGCCGCTGATCCCGATCATCGGCCAGATCGTCGCCGTGCTGGGGCAGACCTTCGTCGGTGTGCTCGGCGCCCTGGTCGGCAAGATCGTCGAGATTCTGCCGCCGCTCAGCGAGATGGCGCAGATCCTCGGCGCCGCGCTGCTGGACGCTCTGCAGAAGCTCGCGCCGCACATCCCGGCCCTGGTCGACGCGCTGCTCGACTGGCTGCCGGCGATGGTCGGGCTGCTGCCGTCGCTGACGCAGCTGGCTGTCGCGCTGCTGCCGCAGTTCATCGACGCCCTCGACCGGATCCTGCCGCTGGTGCCCGGCCTCATCACCAGCATGATCCAGCTCAACCAGGTCATGTATCCGCTGATCCCGCTGTTCGCCGACCTGCTCGCCGAGCTCGCCCCGCACATCCCGCTGTTCATCCAGCTGGCCGCCGTGATCGCCGAGCAGCTGCTGCCGCCGCTGATCGAGCTGCTCACGGTCGTCACCCGCATCGTGTCCGGCACCATCCGCGAGTTCACCAAGCTCTACGACCGGCTCGTGGGGCACAGCATCATCCCCGACCTGATCAACGGCATCAAGGACTGGGTGTCCAAGCTGCCCGGCATGTTCCTGGAGTGGATCGGCCGGGCCAAGGACGCCGCCGTCGAGAAGTTCAACGACCTCATCACGGCGGCCGGCCAGATCCCCGGCCAGATCGTCGCCGGCCTCGGCAACCTCGGAGGGCTGCTGTACGACTCCGGACGCAGCATCATCCAGGGCCTCATCGACGGCCTCTACAGCATGCTGCAGGCCGCCTACAACGCCGCCAGCGACATCCTCGGCCGCATCCGCAACCTGTTCCCGTTCAGCCCTGCGAAGGAGGGCCCGTTCTCCGGGAAGGGCTGGACGCTGTTCGCCGGGCAGTCCATGGCCGAAGGACTGGCCAAGGGCCTGACCGCCGGGCAGAGCATGGTCAACCGCGCGGCCGCCGGCCTCCTGAGGGGCGCGCAGGTGTCGCTCACGCCGACGCTGTCGGCCGGCGCCGCGGTGGTGCCGCTGACGCCTCGAGGCGGCGGGCAGATCATCAACCTGTACTTCAACGGCCAGCCGCTGGTCGACCGCGACGAGATCTTCCGGATGATGATCGCGGCCCTGAACGAGGCCCAGGCCCGTGGCTTCAACCTCGGCGCGGCGGGCGGGCGGCCGGCATGACGATGCCCGAGGCGTTCGCGGAGATCGCGTTCATCAAGGACGCCACCGACGGCAGTCCGCTGTGGCGCGACGTCAGCGACGACGTCGAATGGTGGAAGGGCGTGCGCATCTCCCGGCGGCGCAGCCACGAGCTCGACGAGGTCCAGCCCGGCACACTGTCCCTCGCGCTCACCAACGAGGACGGCCGCTACACCGCCGGGAACACCGCCTCGCCGTACTACCCGAACGTGCGCATCAACCGCCCGATCAGGATCCGCGCCCGGTGGCCGCTGTCGGCCAACCGGCTGCTGTACCACCAGGCGCGCGGCATGCTCACCAACCCGGTCACGGGCAGCGTGCTGTGGTCGGCCGAGCAGGGCACCCTCGCCGAGGACCTGGCCGTCTTCCCGCCCGGGCAGACCAGCTCTGTGCGCTGGGCCACCGGCACGCTCTCCTCGACCGGCCGGCAGCTGCGCATCGGCGCCGCGGCCGCCACCACGGCGACCAGTTGGGGGCTGCACGTCGACGCCGGCAGCGCGTACACCTTCAGCTGCCAGATCCGCCGCAACGCCTCCCTGGCGCTCAGCGTCTCCGCCCGGTTGCGCTGGTACGACGCCGCGGGCGCCTTCCTGTCGGAGTCGGCCGGGACGGCGCGCGCGCTCACCACGGCGTTCCAGTCCCTGACGGTCACCGCCACGGCGCCCGCGGCCGCGGTGTGGGCGCGCGTCGTGGTGGCCAACACCACGACCACCACCGGCACCGTGTCCGTGTACGTCTCGGCCGCGCAGTTCGAGCAGGCCGCCTCCGCGGCCGCCTGGACCAGCCCCGGCCTGGAGTACATCCGGTACACCGGATTCGTCGACAAGTGGCCGCACGCCTGGGACAACGGCGTGCTGGGCGTCGTCAGCCTCACTGCCACCGACCGGATGAAGCTCCTCGGCCGGCAGTCGCTCGGCGCGGTCCCGTTGACGGACAACCAGCTGTCCGGGGCCCGGGCGGAGGCCCTGCTCGCCGCCGCCGGCGCCACCCCCGCCATCATCGACACGGGGGTGTCCCTGCTCGGCCTGACCGGCAACGAGGCCACACAGAAGATCCTGCAGCTGCTGCGCCAGGTCGCCACCTCCGAGGCCGGGCTGTTCTTCATCGGCCGCGACGGCATCGCCGTCTTCCATGACCGCGGCCGCCGGCAGCGTCCCTCCAGCGTGGTGCTCACGGTCGAGGCCGACCAGTGCGGCGACGGCCTGAACTTCCTGGTCGACGACGCCCTGCTGATCAACGATGCGACCGTCGTGGACGCCGCCGGGGGCGTGGCGTCGGCCACCGACAGCGCCAGCATCGACGAGTACGGGCAGTACAGCGGCCGCCTGGAGACCAACCTCATCCCCGCCGAGATCGCCGACCGCGCGCAGTACCTGCTGTTCCGCTACAAGGAACCGGCGCCGCGCGCCAGCCAGATCACCATCGAGGCGCGCTCGCAGCCCGCGCTGTGGCCGGCGCTCCTGGACAGCGAGATCGGCCAGCGCATCCAGGTCACCAACCTGCCCGCGAACGCGCCGACCGGCACGCTCGACCTGTGGATCGAAGGCGTCCAGGACGTGATCACGGACGAGACCTGGTCGTTCACCATCGACCCGTCGCCCGCCTCCACCACCGTGGCGTTCATCCTCGACGACCCCCTCTACGGCCTGCTCGACCACAACGTCTTGGGATGGTGACCGTTGAAACGAGCCGCTCTGCGCTTCGCCGAGCACGCCCTGCCCGCCCCGGCCCCGATCCGGCGCTGGGAGCACTTCTGGGACTTCCTCGACTCCCAGCGGGCCCGCGCCGGTGGGCCGCCCGTCGCGCGCCCCACCGGGCACAACCCCACCGCCACGGCGTACGCCCGGGTCGACGAAGGCCGGTGGATCGCCGACTGCCCCTGGGGCTGCGGCGCCGCCTTCAACCTGCCCGCCGGCGCGAACACCTTCTGGTGCACCGAGTGCGCCGGCGGAGGGTTCGGCAACACGGCCGCGCTCGCCTGGCCCGCCGACATCACCGCGCTGACGGCCAACCTGGAGACGCTGCCCGCGATCCTGCAGTTCTGGCCCTGCCCGCCATGCCGCGGCCACCAGCGCACCGACGCTTCCAAGATGTGCGAGACCTGCCTGCGCATGCAGGGAGAGGGGGCCTGAGTGGCTACCGTTCCGACGCCCCGAACGTGGACCGTGGGCGAGCTGCTCACCGCGGCCAAGATGAACACCGACCTGCGCAACGGCCTGAACTTTCTGCTGTCGGGCAAGCCCCTGGCCTCCCTGGGCAAGTCGGCGGGGCAGGTTTTCAACGACAGCGCGTTCAATGTGGTCACCTGGGACACCGAAGCCATCGACCGTGACAACGGGCACAGCAACGTGACCAACAACTCCCGCTACGTCTCACAGACGGCCGGCTGGTATCGCGCGTCGGTCATCCTGGGGTGGAGCAGCAACTTCGCCGCCGGGGCCAGACAGGCGTACCTCAGGAAGAACGGGGGCGTGGGCGGGTCTCTCCTCGGTAGCACCATCGGGGACGCTGCCGGCAACTTCACCACCACCACTGTCACCGGCCTCTACTTCCTGGCTGTGAACGACTACGTGGACGTCCAGGCCATGCAGGCTTCCGGCGGAGTGATCGAAGTCAACTCCAACTACGCACGCTTCGAGGTCGAGTGGGTCGGCGCCACCTGATCAGGGCGCGTCCGCGCGCACGTTGCACACCCCGTACGGGCCTTCACTCTTGTCCTCCCGCACCACCTTGCCGTCGACCTTGATCCGGCACGTGATGGTGCCCTGCTGGCCGGCGTTCTGCGCGATCAGGCTCAGCGGCACCGGCTCGCCGGCGGAGACCTCTTTGCTGTAGGGCAGCGTCACGCCGGACTCCTGCTTGATGTCGAAGCCGAGCGAGTACGTCAGCGTCCCGATGCTCGTGGCGCCGTCCGCGCCGGACACCTCGAACACGACGGCCTGGCCGCCCGCGGCCGCGCCGCTGCTCTGCTCGCCGCCCGGCTGCCGGCCGAGATCCAGGCGGGTCCGCGCCGGCTCGGCCGGGCCGCTGGTGATGGCGGCGGAGTAGAGGGCGCTGGAGACCACGCCGAGCCACGACAGGACCCAGAAGAGGATCCAGGCGCCCGACAGCACCCAGCCGAGGATGACGCCGGCCAGGGCCATGCCGCGCCCGTCGGTGCCGTCGCGGCGGATCTGGCCGATGGCCACGTGGCCGAAGATCACGGCCAGGATGCTCGTCAGGCCGCAGCTGATGAAGCCGATCAGGCCGAGCACGAGGGACGCGACGGCGAGCCCGTTCGTGCGCGGTGCGGGCGGCTGCCCGTACGCCGGGTTGGGCTGGCTGTAGGGCTGCTGCGGATACGACATCGACGCTCCTGGAATCGGGGGGTGCTGATGTGACGCTCGAGGCCGATCACTGGTTGACCTCAGAAGGGAGGTGGGTGTGACCGACCAGCAGCCGGGCACCATCGAGCTCGCCGTGGCGAAGCTTTCCGAGATCACGGCCGTCGGGTTGGCCGAGATCAAGGGACAGCTTGCCCTGCTCATGCAGCGCGCCGACCACGCCGACTGGCGAGTCGACCAGCTGACCCAGCGGCAGGATGCTGACCGGGCCATGCACGCCGCCGAGATCGAGGCCCTGGAGAAGCGGGTCGACGCGATCGAGCGCGACGGGGTGACGCGTCCGCAGCTTGCCGAGAGCCGCCGGCAGCTCATCGGCATCTTCAGCGTGATCGTCGCCGTGATCAGCGTGATCGTCACCGTGGTCGGCCTCATCATCGCGCGCGTCTGACTCCGTCGACGCCCCTCACCGAGCCCGTCGCCGAGGCGGAACCGCGGCCTCCGATGAGGCTGCCCCCGGACAGGAGGACACCCCTTGCCGTACCTGACCCAGCTTGCCGACGTCGCCCGCCGCACCGGCCATCCGGTCGTTGAGGTGCCCGGCTGGCGCACCCGTGGCCACGGCCCGCAGCCCGAGGTGCGTGGCATCGTCTGCCACCACACCGCCGGCCCGCGCGCGGGCGGCGACTACCCATCGCTGCGGGTGGTGCGTGACGGCCGGCCCGGCCTGGGCGGGCCCCTGTCGCAGTTCGGGATCGGCCGGTCGGGCCGGATCTACGTGATCGCGGCCGGAAGGTGCTGGCACAACGCGCCGTCGACGTCGCCGCTGCACACCAACTCCTGCTCGATCGGGATCGAGGCCGAGAACTGCGGGTCGCAGCCGTGGCCGAGGGCCCAGCTCGACGCCTACTGGACGCTGGCCGCGGAGCTGTGCCGGGAGTTCGGGCTGCCCGTCGCCCGGGTCAAGGCCCACCGCGAGGTCAACCGGCTAAAGCCCGACCCCGCCGGGATCGACATGAACGACTTCCGCGCGGCGGTGGCGGTGCTCCTGACGGGCCCGTCGCCGGCGCCGCGCGCCACCTGGACGGAGGAGATCGTGAGAGACCTGCCCCTGCTGCGGCCCGGCGCGAAGGGCTACGACGTGAAGACGGTGCGGGCGAACCTGTTCGCCCGCGGCGGGCTGGCTCCCGGCCGGTACGGCGGGCAGCTCGGCCTCAAGGCCTGGCTGGAGAGCACGGAGTATGACGACGAGCTCGCCGTCGACGTCGCCGCGTTCCAGCGCGAGCAGGGCCTGGACGACGACGCGATCGTGGGGCCGGCCACCTGGCCGGCGCTGCTGCGCGTGAGCTGACCGTGCTCGACGACCTGGCCCGGCAGTACCTGATGAAGGCTGCCCGGGCCACCCCACCCCGCGGCGCGGCCGCGACCCCAACCCCCGTGGAGGAACAGATGCTCGAGTACGACAAGACCCGGTCCGCCAAGGTCGAGCCGAAGGTGAAGGCGGGCACCATCGGCGCCTACCTCGGCCTGCTCGCGATCCTCGCGCCGCTGCAGGCGGTCAACGCCGATCTCGACCTGATCGCGTTCCTGCCCGACTGGCTGGAGACCCTGGCCATCCCGCTCGTCCCGGGCCTGGTGACCTACGTCGCCGGGTACGTCGCCAAGCACGCGCCCCGACCGGATCTGCCGCCCTCGCAGCGGTAGCCCCTGGCCAGACACAACGAGTCCCCGCCCGGTCCTCACGGATCGGGCGGGGACTTCGTCGTACACGCGCAGGGTACGGTGGCCAGCGTTCCGGCGGCGCGGTCTAGACGGGAGACCTTCCCCGAGTCGAGGCAGTAGCGGCAGGAGATGTGCGCGAACGCAGGATCCTGCCAGCGGCGGTCCTCCCAGAGAGGCGGCGGCTCGGCGGGGGGCGGCGGCGGGTTCTCGACGGGATCGCTTGGCCCGCCTACCGTGCCGCGACCCTGGCAGCACCGGCATGTCAGATCGTGGGGGCCGAACGATTCCCAGCCGCGCCCCTGGCATTGGGGGCAGGTGATGGGGTCGGTCATTGGTAGCCGAGCCCCTTGCAGGCGCGGCACTTGATCCACTTGCGGCCCTTGTTGTCCTCGGTGCCGTTGACGTCTTCCCAGTTGCCGCCTTCACCAAGGCACGCGCCGCACGTCGTGCGTTCCTCGTCATCGTCCTTCTTGGGCATGCCTCGACAGTACGACGGCCAAGGCAGCCTGTCAGCGGAACAGTTCTATAGCTCTGACCAGTGCATAAGCGAGCCCCCGCCCGGATCGGGCGGGGGCTCTTTCGTCGTGTCCGGGGCTAGAACGGCGGCTCGCTCGACAGCTGCTGCCAAGGGCCGGCGTAGGCGTCGCGTTCCCAGACCAGCCGGGCCGGGTTGTTGCGCATGATCAGGCTGGCCTGCTCGCCGGTCACCAGCTCGGCGTCCGCCTCCGGTGGCGTCCCGTCGGTCACGGTGTACTCGACGCCGCGCTGCCGGATGCTCTCCCGGGCCCAGCGCAACTCCTTCATCAGCTGCACGACCCCGGCGGCCACGATGCGGGCGGCCGGGCCGAGCTCCCAGATCTTGCCGCCGGCCTCGTCGTAGGCGGCCTGGATCTCCTCCAGCGTCAGCGGAGGCTCGTCGTCGGGCTCCTCCAGGGGCGGGCCCATGAACCGCTCGTGGTAGTCGTCCCCGTAGTCGTCCTGGTCGTAGTCGGTGTCGGCGCTCATCATGCTCCCGTCATTCAGTTGCCGCGGTCTCGATGTCGTCCAGCAGCGCGCGGAGCTCGGCGACGACGGCGCGAGCCTGCTCGGGGTGGGTCCGGGCGTAGGACTGAAACGCCGGCCGCCGGATCCGGCTGATCGTCGCCCGCAGGCGTTCCGCCTCCGCGGTGAACACCTCGACAGGATCGGCGGGCGCGGCGGGCTCGGCCTTCAGGTCGCCGGCCAGGTAGGCGCGGATCTGCGCGGCGGCCGCGACCGGATCGAACCGGCCGGCGCCGGCGACGACGGCCGCGGCGCCCTTGAGTACCGCCGCGGTGACCCGCACGCCGTCGGCCTCGGCCACCGTCTGATACACCACGGCGGCGGCGTCCTGGCCGTGCCGGTCGGCCAGCGGCAGCAGCTCGCGGACCTGCCCCTCGTTCAGGGTGGTGAGACCAATTGGTCTCAGTCGTTCGGCCAGTGGCCAGGCGGCGATCAGCCGGTCGGCCTGGCGGCGGGTCATGTCCCATCGGCTCGCGCAGTAGGCCTCGAAGGAAGGGTACTCGGCCCGGTAGAGACGCGCATCGCGAATGGTCTGCAGGGCCTTGCCGGCCGCCCACCACGCCAGGCGGAGTCCCTCCAACGCGGCCTCGCAGGTGTTCAGGTCGGCGAGCTCGTGCTCGGTGAGGTCGCCGGCGGCTTGCGGCTGGATGTACGGGGCGGGCACCGCGTCGGGATCCGGAGGGGTCAGCGGGGCGCCCGCCGGCGGCGTCTGGACCTCGGCGGCCGCCGGGGGCTCGGGGTCGACCCACGGCGGCGAGACGTCGGCCAGCTCGTCGCGGCGGGCGATGAGGTCGTCGAAGCCCCGGCGCTTGCCCTTGCTCTTGCCCTCGCCTCTGGCCGCCGTCATGCGTGGGCCCCGTGGCGGGCGCGGCCGCCGCGGTGGACGCGGCCGATGTTGAGCAGCAGCTCGGTGTGGACGGCGGCGACGTCCTCGCGGAGCCTGGGCGCGTGCCGCTCGTTCCAGCGGGTGATGGGTACGCCGGCCTTGAGGCTGTTGGGCCACGCCCGGTAGAGGCGGACGAACGACCGGAAGTGCGGGATGCTCTGCCGGTCCAGGGTGTCCCAGGCGTCGAGGACATGGTCGGCGCCGACCTGAGGGTTGGCCTTGGTGACGACGACGGCGTACGGGACGCCGAGCTCGGCGACGCGCCGCGCGGTCCGCAGCGTGGGCAGGACGGACTCGGGCTCGTGGTCGTAGGGGATGAGCACGAAGGAGGCCTGCCGGACGATCCGGGAGAGGATGTCGGCGCCCTCCAAGCTGCCCGGGCAGTCACCGAAGATCGTGTCGATGTGGCGCATCCCGCGGATGCGTTCGGCGTGATCGGGGTCGAGCTCGTGGACCACCTCGTATCCGGGCGAGTCCATGACGCTGGTCAGGTCGTAGGAGGAGGCCTGCGGGTCGGCATCCCAGACGAGCGCCCGGCCGTTGGCCTTGACGGTGTGCGCGGCCAGGGCGAGGGTCAGCATCGTCTTGCCGACGCCGCCCTTGCCGTTGACGATCGGCACGAGGTAGCTGTCGGTGCGGCGGGTGATGGCCGGTGCGAGTGCGCCGCTCGGAGCGGTGGCAGTCATGTCGGTCTCCCAGGGGAAGAGGTCAGGGGCCCGGAGCCCCTCTTTCGGGTCGAAGGGGTTGGAGTCGGGCACGCTACAGCGCGGCCGTGGCTGGGTGTGGGAGGCGCGGTGGGCGGTGCGGGGGGAATGGGTGTGGCCCGCACCGCCCGGTCTGGAGAAGGGTGGCCCCGCGAAGTGCCCACCACTGCGGGGCCACCCGCCCGGCGGCCGCACCGCCGGGGCTGGCTGGCCGTCGGCTCCCGAGGGGCACCTACACCCGGGAGCCGAGGCCGTCTTAGGGGATGAGCTCGCTGGCGAGGATCACGGGTAGATGCACAGCCCCGCCGACAGGAAGTCGGTGGTGTGCCCGCGCAGCGGCGGAGCGGCGGGGTTCAGCCGATCGCGCAGCGCGTAGGCGCCCTGGGCGTTGGGGATCTTGCACCACTCGAAGCGGGACTCGCCGGCGGGCCACCATGCGGCGCCGTCGAGCTCCAGTGAGTACAGGTACTGGTTGGCGTCCATGTTCTCCTCTTCTTGGGACGTGCCCGCCCCTACCGACCTCTGGCAGGTGGTCGGGGTCGGCAGGGGCGAGGGTTGTGCGGCCCCGCCCCGCCCGAACGAAGGGCGGGGCCGCAGTCCGGCCGGGGGACGAAAGGGCGAATCCCGCGCCGGCCGGGGTGGATCCACCTGGCCGCCGTGGTTTTGGGCGGGCAGCGACGACGGCCAGGTGGGTCTATGGGGTTAGGTGCCTGCGTAGCAGGACCGGTACTCGGTGTCGTCCGGGTAGGCGGTGGCGCTACGGCCGGGGATGCCGAGCTTGAGCGTCTCAAGCGACGGCACGCGCCAGTAGGAGCGGCTCAGCTGGTCAGTGTCGGCCGGTTCGCTGGACGTCGGTTCTCCCTGCCCAGTCATGCGGCGCGTTCCCACAGCTCGGCATAGATCATCTTGCCGCGCCGTGTGTCCTGCTCGCCATAAGCGTTACTCAGGGCGCTCACTGCCCGATGAGCCTCTGGCGCGTCGGCGTCGTTGAGGTCGTTCGCGTAGTGGAGCTCAAAGCGAATCCGCTGCCCGGTGGGCGTGCGGTCCACCAGGGTGATCAGGTTCAAGTTGCTCACCGGGCTGGAGCGGGCGAGTCCGACAGCGAAGAGCTGCTGGGCCAGGTGATAGGCATCACTGGCACGTCGGGGAAGGGTCTCGCTGACGAGGGCCTGCGCGTAATGCGCAGCGGCCACAGCGCTACCAGGAAGTGCGGGGTAGTCCTGGGTCCATGTTGTCACGGTCACCGCCAGACAGGGAGATCTGTATATGCGGCTCGGTAGCCGCACAGCTAGCTTGCAAGCTGCATGTGCAGCACGTCAAGCTGTATCTGTGAATCAACCGGCATACGAACGAATTGCGGCCGATCTGAGGAGCCGCATTGCGCGAGGCGATCTCGCTCCCGGAGCGCGCCTACCTGCGCGTCAGGATCTCGCAGTGGAGTACGACGCAGCTCAGGGCGTCGTCACGGAGGCGACCAAGCTCCTGGTGCGCGAGGGGCTGCTCGTCAGCCGCCCCGGCGCCGGCATGTTCGTGCGACGAAGGCCGCAGCGTCGCGCCCTGGTGCGGTCGTGGTTCAGGGAGCGTCGGGCCGGCAGTCCATTCGCTCAGCAGATGCAGGAACAGGGCCGCCAAGGTGTCTGGGAGTATCGATCTGACACCATGCAGGCGCCCGCTGAGGTGCGCGATCGCCTCGGCCTGGCGGAGCCAGATAGCGAGACCCACGACGTCATGCGCACGGCTTACGTATTCCGTAGCGACGACGATGAGAGCCCGTGGATGACCTCCACCTCGTGGGAGCCGCTCAGCATCACGAAGGGGACGGCCATCGCCTTCCCTGAGGCGGGTCCGCATGCCGGGTGCGGAGTCACGCACCGCATGGCGGCCATAGGCATCGAAGTGGACGCCTGGGATGAGGAAGTGTGGGCGCGTCCCGCCTCCCCAGAGGAAGCGCGGCAGCTCGGCGTCGGCCCCGGGTCCGTTGTCCTGGTCGTCGAACGCTCGTACTTCGCGGGGGAGCAAGTGGTGGAGGTTGCGGACATCATCGTGCCAGCGGATAGCACCAAGCTGATATACAACGGGCCCGTTGGGGACGGTCATGCTCGGCCGTCGCAATGATCTCCGATGCGGCAACGCAGCGGTCGTGATCCTGCTTGGATTAGCTTTCGCTCGATCAATGAGCGCGGCCCCGCCTGTATACGGTGCAGGCGGGACCGCTGATACCCGGTCGGACGGTGCTCCTTGACGTCCGCCGGGAGCCCAGAAGCGACAGCTTAGAACACCAAGCGGGATGCTGACAGTAGACGTGGGGCGTACGTAGGCACAAGCCCTGCACGGTACGTAGGCACGTGATCAACTGGCCTCATGCACTCCTACGCTCAAGATCGTGACGATCGACCCCGGCAGTTACACGCCGGTCTACGTGCAGCTGGCCGACATCATCCGCGAGCGCATCGCGCGTGGCCAGTACGCACCGGGCCAGATCTTGCCGAGCGAGCAGCAGCTCATCCAGGAGTTCCTGGTTGCTCGCGTCACCGTGCGCAAGGCGCTGGCCGAGCTGAAGGCGGAGGGGCTCGTGGTCACTAAGCCTCGCCAGGGAACCTATGTCCGCGAAGAGGCAGATCGAGACGCCGTCGTCGTCGAGGGGGAGGCGGACGTCATCGCGCGCATGCCAACCCCAGACGAGCGGCGCAAACTTGGCATCCCGGCTGGGGTGCCGGTCTTGGTGGTCGAGCGCGAAGGTCAGGCACCGGCAGTCCTGCCGGCTGACCGGAAGATCGTACGACTCAGGTGCAAGGGCTGAATCCGCGCCGATCCGCGTACTTCCGCTAGGCTCCGCAAACCGTCTGCGCTGTCACTTTATGCTGTCACGCCTCACTCAAAGATGATCTTCGAGCGAGGGTTTCCCCAGGTGGGGAGCTGGTAGGGCGCCCGGGGCTCGAACCCGGAACCTACGGATTAAAAGTCCGCAGCTC
>NZ_JAHKRO010000093.1 GCF_019396325.1 Nonomuraea ceibae | reverse complement strand
ATCGAGGGCTGGTACAACCTGCACCGCCTGCACAGCAGCCTGGGCTACCGTAGCCCCGCCGACTACGAGGCAGTCGCAGCGGCCTGACCACCACAACGATGGTGTCCGTCGGAGCGGAGCAAGCTCAAGGTGTTGCCCGTGTGACGAAGGTCATGGAAGTGGAAGCCGCTGAGCTTGGCCTTCTTGAGCGCCGCCGCCCATGCGCGGGTGAAGTTCGCGCGTCGGAGCCCTGCGCCCCCACACCGCATGCGCCGAACGCGCCGACCGAACGCCGCACCGCCGCGTGACCAGGTCAGTCGTCTACATCGAGCAGCCCGGATGCCTCCGGGAACGCCTTCAGAAACTCGCGAAACTCAGGCTCAGACTCCGACTCCGCCCTCTCGCGGATCAGCGCGATCAATCTGAGTCGATCCTCGGCCGGCAGCTGACTGAACCTGTGGCTCATCCACTCCAACTGCTCCAGCGCGTCATCAGGATCGACAACCGAGTCATCCGCCGATTCCAGGAACCACGCCAGATCCACAACCAGCCCGGCCAGATTTCGGACCAGCGTCTCGTCTCCGTGCATCAGGTGATCATCTCCGAGAATGCGTTGCCGGACAATACGCCTCCGGCGGGGGCGCAACCGCGCTCCGGCTCCGGGATGATCGCCGCGCTACTGGGCGGGGGCCGTAGGTGGCTGAGGTGGAAGCCTGATCATCCCGCCCGTCATCGATTCGGGACAAGCCGAGCAGACCAGGGCCAGGCGGCAAGGTCGTTCGTCCAGTGGGGCGCTCCGCCTTGACCCCCTGGCCCTGGCCCGCCTCCCCTGCGGGCAGGTCGACGGCAGACGGGGTGATCAGGCGGGCATGGTGCGCGCGTCATGTGAGAGACGCCAGGTCGCAGGCTGATCGCCGTACAGTTAGACAGGGTGACGAGGGGGCAACCACGGTCACTCGCGACCCGGTTTCAGCCCAGCTCAGAGCCCTCGCGTGCGGTGATCCGTGCAGTTCCCAAGCTGACGGCGCGGGTTCGATTCCCGCCACCCGCTCTCAACTGCTTCGTCTTCGCTTGTCAGGCGCTTCGCGCCTCATGCTGCTCAGGCTGTGTTTCATGGGGCTGCGCCCCTGGTCGAGGGGCTGCCGCCCCTCGAGCTCCCCGGGCCGTTGACCGGTCGCCTGGGGTCATTTCGTATGGGCCCGTTGGATAGGTGTCCGGCAACCGCATGGCCATCCGGCCTGCGCACTCCACGTCGCCATCGTGCTGTGGATCGATGAGGAAGCCCTCGTTGTCGGTGGTGTGGTGCAGTATCAGCACACCGAATGACGGCGAGACAGGAGATCAAGGTGCCGCCCACCAACCAGCAGATAGCCGGCCACGCCTTTCTCAAGGGCATGTACCAGGACGGCTACTACCCCGACCACGTCGTTGACAAGGGCAGAGGGATCCTGCTGCGGTTGTGCGAGCGCATCGAGGCCGATGGGCCATCGGATCTCGCGGCACTGTACGCACTTACCCATGCGGCGACAGAGGAGTTCAACGAACTGGAGGCGGAATTCGAGGCGGCTGACAGCGAGATCGAGACCGTGGCTCGCGAGGTGATCGCCGAGGACTTCTGCTTTGTGGCGACGGCCTACGGCTTTTCGGACGCGGACGTAGAAGAGTTGATCGCGACCCGCGATTGGTGACGCAGCAGCCCCCGGCCAGGGGCGCATTCAGGAGTGGACACCGAGGCCCCACAGTGGAGGTCGAGCGCGTCGGACCAGTGCCGGCCGCGAAGGCCGCGTAGAGGACGACGCTGTTCTAGAGCGGATAAGAGCCTCCAGCTCGTGAAGGTCGCCGGGCAGCACCAATTTCACAACGAGCGCAGGTCGCCCTCCGCCGTTGAACACGCTTGGCAGCGGCCCAAGGACTGGTGCGGTCTTGCTGACGCTGAAGGGTGTCGGGCACTCAGGCGTTCGACGACATGTTGAAGCTTGGTAAGTCGAGTGGCTTCGCAACCGGGGCGGGCAGGCCAGAGGCCCAGCGTCGATAACTGAGCAGTTCTCCTCAGCTTCCACGCGGTCTGGGACAGCCCGTCCAGGCCGAGCGCTCTGTTCTGCCGAGCCGGGTGGGGGCGCCTTCACAAAGGATCCCTTTGCCATGCTCCCGCTCGAGAAGCCGAGCAGACCAGGGCAACGGCAGACGGGATGATCAGTCGGGGCGGGTGCGCGCGGTGCGCGGGCGATGCTTCCGTTCCCAAACCGTGTCATGAGAAGCTGCGCTGATGATCCGAACCGGGACGTAGGAGTCGATAGTGCGCAGGAGGTCGCAGCAGGCGCCGCCACCCAGCGACGCTGAGACTGCCGAGTACATGCGAAGCCTGGCTGAGCTGTTCGTGGAGCACACACGCGAGGACGGATACTCCTTCGATTGGGACCCGGCGTTCATTCACCACCTCGACAACTACTGCACCGAGTTCGCCGCCTCGAAGCCGCCTCCTGAGGTGATCCACAGCGTGATCACGAGTGCGGGGGCGTATCTGGGCGAGATGATCGTCCGAAATAGCGACTGGAAATGGGTGTACTGCACGGATGAGAACGCCGCAGCCGTGGAGAGCCTTGAGGAACTTCGGGGCTATCCGCATAACAAGGTCGCTAGGCGGATCCACAACGGGAGCGAGCATGACCTTGAGGCGTTCTTCAAGTACGCCATGACAGGTGAGGTGCCACGCGGCACAACCGCCCGAGTCATCAAGCCTTCATGGTGGCAACGACTGAGTTCGAGAGCCTGATCGTCGTGCCATTAGCGTGCCATTAAGGGCGGCAACGAGAAGTCAACGACGGTCGCTCACGACCGGCCTCAGCCTTAGGTCAATGCCCTACGAGGCGTGATCTGTGCAATTCCCATGCTGGCAGCGTGGGTTCGAATCCCGTCACCCGCCCTCTGTTGCGTCGCGTTCGTGGTCTGGACTGTGGACACGTCTATGGAAATCCTCTGGGCTGATGTTCTTGTGGCATCAACTACTTTGCGCCCGCACGACACGGCGAATAGTTCTTGTAGGTATCAAGGCGGCGGCGCGGCGCGCTGTCGTACCCCGCACCTCAGCCCGCCCGCCATCCGGGCGTACAGCCTGGGGGTCGGTCCTGAACGGCAGCGGGACATTGGGCCGGGCACCGCACGCCAGCCCCGTCGTACCAACCGAACGCACCGGCCGGGGTTGCGGTGCCACCGCACCCATATACCCGGCGCGGTCGCAGCACGTACTCGGGGCCGATCCCGGATCCACCCAGCATTCCTCACCGCAGCTCACTGGAGAAGCTGAAAGGGTGTTTCTCCCCTGGCAGCTTCCGCGACAATCATCACGTGATCGATCATTACCGCAATCTCTTCAATCAGCAGCAGTGGTTCGAAAGCGGACTCTGCTGGACCGTGGTGCAACCCCTCGACGAAGAGATCACAGTGGACGACCTCCTGTGGAGGCTGAACGGAGGTCGTGACCCCGAGGAACGCATCATGGCATACCCCCGAGAGGAGGCCGGCGAAGAATTCCTGCCCGTGCTTTTCGTCTACGAGGGTGAAGGAGCCTGGGGTTTCCTCGAGTTCTCCCACGGCTTCGCCACGCCCGACCACGTCCTCACCGAACTCAGTAGGAAATCACGTGTGTGGATGACGACCTGGCACTTCAACGGGGGATACACGATCCTCTACGCGGCCGACGGAAAGATCAGAGCGCGGATGCGCAACTTCGTCTTCGCCGAGCACATCATCGAGGAGGGCGATCCGAGTATCCTGGCCGAATTCCGCGCCATGCTCGACCGCCTCGACCCGGAGGATTACCGCGGCAAGCTCAGCGCGGCATTCGCGTTCATCGAGGCGTCCACCGGCATGGGTATCGAAGCCGAGTGGCTGGATGTGGAAGAGGCGCCCGTCATCGTCCTCGACAACTGGGAATGAGGTCTGAACCGCAGTGTTCGACCCCAGCACTGGTAAACGTCAAAGCCACGCCTCCGGCGGGGACGCTCCAGCTCCGGGATGATCGCCACGCGTCACGCCGGGCTCGTAGGCGGCTGAGGTGGACGCCTGAGCATCCGCCTACCAGGAGCCACCTGAGACGCCATCAAAGGTAGCTTCCATGCCTTGAACAGCACTAGTCGAGTGTGATCTCCGGGCCCCTCGCCGCCGACCAGCACGCCATCATGGACGGGGACATTGACAAGTCCCAAGTAGCTTGGGGTCCCGTGGAGGAAAAACATCCGCAGGAAACGCGGGTTCGGTGGCCAGAGCGACGTGAAGACGTGCTCGATGCACTACGAGCCTTAGGCGACCGCGACTACCAGAACCAGCAATGGCGATCCGAGAAGGGGTGGCCGGATCTCACTGCTGCCGTGCACTGGCTCATCGACGACACCTTCATCGACCAATACGGCGCACGAGCATTGATCCCTCACCTTTTCGTTGATCAGCGAGAAGCCGACCTCGTCCAAATGGTGGTCGAGGCCCTCTTACGCGTCCTCGATGACCTCGGCCCTACCGCTCCAGACAACGCATATCTCGATCATCCTGAGTGGATCAACGTTCTGGACTCGGCCGGCGTCGCCTACCTTGCCTTGTCCTCCGGAAAGCCACGGTCGGGATGAAGCTTGCGCGAGAGACGCCAGGTCGTGGGCTGATTGCCGGGCCAGTAGCGGGCTAATTGGAGAGCGGCGGGGTCGACCTCGGTCACTCAGGATCAGGACTCCACCCAGCTCGCCGCCCAAGCGACGGTCTCCAGAGCTGGGCCCCGTGCTCGCGTACCAAGCCAACCAGTGAGTCATCGGGACATGTGACGGCGCGCCCAGGTGCCGGGCTTCCTGCCCTTCACCCATACAGGCGGTGACCACCTGCACGGATCCTCCTCCGCTTCTCCGGTGATGCTCACCACTATTTCTGCACCATCTTGCGGCAAGACCTCGAAGTAGCCGTCATAGAACGGTTCGGCGAATTCGCGGCCGATCGACTCCGTGAGCCACGAAGCGAAGGTGATGTTCTGAGGGAAGAGTGCGTGATCCAGGCAACACAGATTGGGATCCCATCCCCACATCGCGCCCTCGGGATCGCGGCAATCCAGCAGTGACGCGATTGCACACCCCCAGTCCAACAACTGGATCATTCCTGCGCGTCGTCCGTACGGCTCGGTTCTAAACGCCAAGGCCGATTCAGTTATATCCGCGAAGATATCGCTTTTCCAGAAGTCGTAGCCTCGTACACCGATGATGCCACCGCGAGGACCGAAACCTCCGTTCCCCACCTCCAGATACAACCGCCGTAGCAGCGAAGGAAGCGGGTATCCGATGGCCTCTTCAGCCTCAGCGACCGCCTGGGGCGAGGCCACCGCCAGTACATCGGGCCCAGGGGCTGACCGTACCGCTTCGAAGATCTCATCTTCGGTCATGATCTGCTCCGTGCGAGCTCCGAGGAGAGGCGGACCTCACTCTCCGACTGAAAGCCAATCCGACAGAACATGTCTCCCTCGACGACCAATCCGTCGGCATTGAGAGCGTTCCCATGCGGGTTGGTCAAGCACGTACCACTGAGCGGGATGGTGCTGCCGGTGAGGTTCACCGACCGAACTGTCGCTTCGTCCAGGCATATCGGCTCGTCGAAGCTGCACTCCCGCAAAAGCAGTGGAGCTCGTACTTCCGCGTAGGCCAACGACAGGTCACCGATCACTCGGGCCCCCGCAAGCCGCAGTATCGCTACCCGGCCAGGATCCGGCTCCACCGCCGCGAGCAGCAACGCGACGATGAGCTCGGCCCGCACCTGCCGCTCTCTGCCCCACTCCGCGCTGCGCTCGGGATCGTCCTTCTCCTGATCCCCCGTCCGCAGATCGAGAAGGTCGCCATGTAAGAACACGTCGCACAGCCGGCGCTCGACCTCCGAAAGCTCTCCCAGGCTCGACTCGGAGGTGAAGGGAAGCCTCTCGTGCATGGGCTTGATTGTCGTCGAATCAGCCGTGACCCGCTTCCCTTTGCCCCGATGCGGACAAGGTCGCAAGCCGCGCGTTCACACGCCCCCTAGCCAGACGGTACGTGGCCCTCGGGCGCCCGATCAGCGGGCTGAGCGGTCTCAGCGATGATGGAGGCCGTTACATAGAAGCCGTCCGGGGCGATCTGCGTCACTCCGTCGAGGCGGACTTTCCGCTCATCCGCAGTGATCACGTGGGCCTCGAAGTGGGAGTACCTGAGATCCTGCGACCAGACCCGTTCGAGCTCCGCGGCGAGCTCCGCCGTCGAACACCCCGGCACCGCCTGGCACGTAGCAGCGATCAGGCTGTTTCTGTCGCCGGTACGGCGAACCGACACCTCGTTGATCAACGGCGACTGCCACAGGTAAGCATCGAAGTCCATCACCATGCCACCCAGGTCATCCCCGGCGCTCGGGAAGGACTCGCTCATCACCGACTGCTTCACCGCGGCGAACTCCGCAAGGTCCATCGACGAAGCGTCCCATCTCCACGTCACGCCGTGATCACCATGCGATCGGCCAGTGTGACCTCGGCGGGGAGCGGACCGTTCGCCGGATCGGATGGCCAGGTCCGATGAGGGGGAAAGGCCACCTCCCCGCGGGAGGTGGCCTTCACACGAAAGGCGGGGCTCAGGCTCGGGCGGTCACCAGGGTCGCCGCGGTCTCCGAGTGGACGCCGGTCTCGTCCGTGCAGTGCGCCAGATTGGCGCGTACGGCGGCCGTGAGGTCGGCGCGGCGCGAGCCGATGTACGGGCTCACCGCGGAGAAGTCGAACAGGCAGCAGATCGCGTCGGGCCCGCCGGCAACGGTGACCGGCAACGTCCATTCACGCAGCTCGACGTCGGCGAAGCCCGCCTCCCTCGCCAGCGTGGCCACCTCGGCTCCGGGCAGGGACCACGGCTCCTGGAAGAGGTCGGCCTTGTCGGGGCCGAGGACCGAGGCCACAGCGTCGTGCAGGGCGCGGAAGAGCGGGTTGCGGTGCAGCGGCTGCCAGGTGGCGATGGCGATCCGCGCGCCGGGGCGGGCGGCCCGTCGCATCTCGGCCAGCGCCGCGCCGCGGTCGGGCACGAACTGCAGGACCTGCTGCATGGTGATCAGGTCGAACGCCTGGTCGGAGACGTGCAGCAAGGTGGCGCCGCATTCCGCGTACTGGATCGGTGCGCCGTCGACGGGAGGGAGTTCGGCGGCGAGGGCGAGCATGGCGGGGTTGAGGTCGGTGCCGACCACGGCGCCGGTAGGGCCGGCCGCCTTGGCCAGCGCCCGGGCGACGGTGCCGGGTCCGGTGCCGACGTCCAGTGCCTTGGTGCCGGGGGCTGGCGCCAGGGCCTCGACCAGGTGCTCCGCCCACGGCTGGAAGATCGACGGGAGCAGGATGTCCTTGTACGGGCGCACCTGGCTGACATCGAATGACGTGTCCGCGGTCATGGTGGTCCGGGACCTCGTGGCCGCTTCCATGGTCTCGGCCAGGATGTCGACCTCGTCGGCGGAGTTGTACAGGTAGAAGGAGGCCCGGATCGCGGCCGGGACGCCGAACCGGCTGCACGCGAGTTGCGCGCAGTGGTTGCCGGACCGGACGGCGATGCCCGCCTCGTCCAGGCTCGTCCGCATACGTTGCAGCGGGATGCCGTCCACCACGAACGAGAGCAGCGGCAGCCGGTCCACGGTGTCGGTCGGGCCGATGAAGCGGACACCGGGCACGTCGCCGAGCCGGTCCAGCGCGTACTCGATGAGGGCCTGGTCGTGGGCGGCGATCGCGTCCATGCCGATCTTGCTCAGGAAGTCGCAGGCGGCGCCGAGGCCGACGGCCTGCGCGACCGGGGGCGTGCCGGCCTCGAACTTGAGCGGGGGAGCGGCGTAGTGCATGGCGTCCACCGCGACGTTCTCGATCATCTCGCCGCCGCCGAGGAAGGGCGGGAGCGCCTCCAGGAGCTCGTACCTGCCCCACAGGGCGCCGATGCCGGTGGGGCCGCACATCTTGTGGCCGGAGAACGTGACGAAGTCGGCGCCCAGCGCGGTGACGTCGATGCCGAGGTGGGGGACCGACTGGGCCGCGTCGACGACCATGAGGGCGCCGACCTCGTGCGCGCGGGCGGCGATGGTGGCGATGGGGTTCACCGTGCCGAGGATGTTCGAGGCGTGGACGACCGAGACGACCTTGGTCCGATCGTTGATCTTCTCGCGCAGGTCGGAAAGGTCCAGCCGGCCGTCGTCGGTGATGCCCAGGTATCTGACCTTCGCGCCCACCCGTTCGGCCAGCAGCCGCCAGGGGATCAGGTTGGAGTGGTGCTCCATCTCGGTCAGGACGATCTCGTCGCCGGGGCCGACGCGGAGCCGCCCGTCCGCCCAGATGACCGCGTTGGCCAGCAGGTTGACGGCCTCGGTCGCGTTCTTGGTGAACACGATCTCCTCGGTTCGCGGGGCCCGTACGAACGCGCCGATCTTGCTTCGGGCGCCTTCGTACAGCTCGGTCGCCCGTACGGCCAGCCGGTACACGCCGCGGTGCACGTTCGCGTTGGCGCGGATGTAGTAGTCGTTCAACGCGTCCAGGACGACGGCGGGTTTCTGCGTGGTGGCGGCGCTGTCGAGGTAAACGGGTGGGCGGGAACCGTCAGGGGCGGTTTCGAAGAACGGGAATTCCTTCCGAATCGACTCGACGTCGATCGCCATCGTGGTCTCCTCCTGCCGAATGGTGTAGCGGCAGTGTCGGCGGAGCCCGACCGGCTGGATCCAACTGGAGTTGCGTCTTCGCGACCCTCCAGAATAGCCGACATTTCAGGCGGGTATGGGCGGCAAAGAGTTGCCGTCATTTCCGGCCATCGAGGGCCTGGAAATTCGTCACCTAATGTGGCGATATGGTCGGCGATTTCTTGGTGGACGGCGCGCGGATCATGGCCAGACGCCGCTCGCGCGGCCTTACCAGGCGAACCCTGGCCGACCTGGTCGGCTGCAGTGAGGAATGGCTCCGGCTGGTCGAGAACGGGGTGAAGCCCCTGGACCGGCTGTCGACCATCATGCGGATCGCCGAAGTGCTCCGCGTCGAGGACCTCTCCGAGCTCGTCGGCGGCCCGACCAAACTCCCACCCGCCCGCGACCCCGGCGAATCCGACGACGTGGGGAACGCGCTGCTGCTGCCGGGCCGGTTCACCGGTGAGGCGGCCGAGAGCGTGCCGCGGGTGCGGCACCACGTGATGGCGGCGTGGGAGATCTGGCAGCGCTCGCCCCGCCGCTACACCGAGACGCGCCGCCGCCTGCCGCCGCTGCTGTCGATGGCCGATCTGTCGGCCAGGAGCGCCACCGGCGCGGACCGGGAAGCCGGTACGGCCGGCCTCACCCAGGTGTACCGGCTGTTCGCGGCGCTGCTGCGAAGCTGCGGCCAGCACGCGCTGGCCCTGGTCGCCGCCGACCGCGCGGTGGCCTCCTCGGGAGGCTCGGCGATCACCCAGGCCGAGGTGGCGGGCGTGCTCGTCTCGCTCGGCCGGTACGCCGACGCGCACTGGTTGTGCCAGGCGGTGATCGGAGACCGGCCCGAGTCGCTGGAAGTCACCGGGCTCTGCTACCTGACGGCCGCGCTCGCCGCTGCCGAGGAGAGCGACGTGCTCCGCACCGAGGAGCTGCTGAACCACGCCCGCAAGATCGGTGACCGGCTGGGCCCGGAGTTCGCGTTGGAGGTGGAGCTGCACCGGGTGGCGGTCTCGGTCCGTACGGGCAGGTACGCGCAGGCGATCCGCCTGGCGGCGGGCGTCGACGTGGACCGCCTCCCCGACAAGGACCGCCAGGCGCGGCACCTGCTGGCCGTGGCGACCGCGCACGCGATGGACGGCGACTCCGGCGCGGCCGTGGCGCTGCTGTGGCGGATCGTCGAGGGCTGCCCGGAGGAGCTGCGGTTCAACGCGGACGCCGGGCCGGTGCTGGCCCGGTTGCGGGCGATGGACTGCGAGTCGACCCGGGGCGAACTGCGGGAGATGACGCGGAGCACCGCTTGACGCGCCAGGTCAGGTGAGCGGATCTTCGTCGGTCGTGAGGGTGACGAGGTAGCCGATGAACTCCCGTTCGCCCTGGTTCGGAGTCCATCCATCGGCGGAGGTCAGCGGCGAAAGGACTCCGTCGACCGGGTAGGAGTAGGCGTCCTTCCCTTCGGCGAGCCGCATGCGGGCGTGGACCGCCGAGATGCCGGCGACCTGGGCTTCGACGCGCATCTGGCTGGCGGACGGCTCGTCATGGTGCTCCTCGCTCCACTCGATCGTGGCGGCGGTCTCCTCGCCGAGGGCCTGGGCCAGCCACGCCTGGTCGGCCGGGACCAGGGTCCACGAGACCGTCGCGCCGACGCTGAACGGCTCGCCGCAGCACTGCATCTGCCAATCGGCGACCCAGACGTTCCATCTCATCCCGTCAGTCTCCCTCGTCGACCAGCCTCATTGCGCTCGGGGACGCGCCGGCTGACGTCGCTCTCTGCGACAGGTTCGCCCGGGCATGGGCCTCCACATCGGGATGCGGATCTCCGGCGAGTATCCGTAAGACGGATTCCGGCGTGGTGGGATCCATGGCCAGGCACCATCGCACGTAGATCGATCGATCACGGGCGAGACGCCGCAGTTCCTCGAGAGGGAGCCATTCCGGCTGCACTGCGGCTTCGCGTACGACGGCGGACCTGTCGTTCGCGAGCAGGCGGAGTTGATCCACCGTGAGGCGGAAGTTCCGCGCCGCACCGGCGCGTACCTGGGGATCGGCGTCGGCAACGAGGGCGGCGAGGACGTCCGGGGCATCGTCGGCGGCAGGATGGCCCGGCAGTGGTCATGGCCCGCAGGGTCTCGGGGGGCGTACTGGGATCGCCTGCGACGCCCGCCCGGACGCCGGCCTTCTTGTCGCGAGCGCGTACGCCGAGGTCAGCCCTGCCGGTGCCGCCGGCTGCCTTCGAGGCGGTGGGCCCTTGGTGCACCGTTCAGTCCTCCCGTACGTGAGCGAAAATTGCGGGATTTACCGGTACCTGGTGACGATAATGGCCGGCGTGACAGAGGTCCGGGTTGTGGTCGCCCATCGTGAGCGGGCGACGTTGCGTGCCGGTGACGTGTTCCTGAAGATCGACGCCGATCAGGCTCGCACCGACGTCGAGGTCGAGGCGATGGGCATGGCGCCGGTGCCCACCCCGGAGGTCCTGTGGCGCAAGCCGCCGGTGCTAGCGCTCGCCGCTCTCCCGGGGCGGGCGCTCGGCCGGCTGGGCGAGCCGTCGACCGCGTCTTCGGCGGCGTGGGCCGCGGCCGGCGCCGCCGTGCGCAAGCTGCATGAGGCGCCGCTGCCGCCGTGGCCCGGCCGGAGCCTCGACGAGGTCGCGTCGCAGCTCGACGTCGAATGCGAGTGGCTCGTGGCGAACGGCGTGCTTCCCGCCGACCTGGTCACGCGGAACCGCGAGGTGGCCGAGGCCGCGCTCCGACCGTGGACGCCGGTGTTCACGCATGGCGATCTGCAGGTCAGTCATGTGTTCGTGGACGGGGATGAGGTCACCGGCGTGATCGACTGGTCCGAGGCCGGCCGGGGGGACGCCCTGTACGACCTCGCCACGCTGACGCTGGGACACGAGGAGCACCTGGACGACGTCGTCGCCGGCTACGAGGCGGACGTCGATCTCGACGTGATCCACGGGTGGTGGTCGCTGCGGAGCCTGCTGGCGATCCGCTGGCTGACCGAGCACGGCTTCGACCCGACCCTGCCAGGCTGCGAGGTCGACGTGCTGCGCGCCCGGATGTGACGCGCCAGATCGCGGCGCCGGTCGCGTCGTCGGCCTCCGCCAGGCTGGGGATGTGCATCACGGACGTGGCCGGTTGGTGGTCGAGGATGGCCGCCACGGGTTCGTCGGTGCTCATGGTGTTCTGTGGGCGAGGAAGAAGGCTTGCGGGCCTGAGCGGGGCTTCTCGGTGTCGTCGGGCTCGCGGATGAGCCGCGCGTCGAGGACGAGGCCGGAGCCGGTCAGGAGTTCGGCGATGAGCTCCGGCGGCGTCCAGTAGATGTCGAGGGACAGTTCGTGGCCGTAGCCGCGCTGGGCGTGGCGGTGTTCGTCGCCGGCCTTGAACGCGATCAGGAAGTGGCCGCCGGGGGCGAGCACGCGGTGGATCTCGGCGAAGACGGTCGGCAGCACCGCCGGTGGGGTGTGGACGGTCGAATACCAGGCGACGGCGCCGCCGACGGCCTCGTCCGCCAGGTTCAACGCGGTCATCGTGCCTTCTTCGAACCGCAGCCCGGGGTACGTCCGGCGGGCGATCGCCACCATCTCCGGCGAGAGGTCGATGCCGAACGCGTTCACCCCGAGGTCCCGCAGGTGGGCGGTGATCCGCGCGGGACCGCAGCCGAGGTCGGCCACCTCACCGGTCTCCGGAGTCCGTACGAGTTCGGCGAAGGCCGCCAGCATGGCTCGGTCCAGCGGCTTGGTGTCGAGCTCGTCGCGGAGGAGTTCGGCGTAGTCGGCGGCGACGGTGTCGTACGCCTGCCGGGTGGAACTCAGGTAGGCGGGCTCGGTCATGGTCAAGGACGATAGCGCCGATATCATCGCCGTCGTGGCGGATTGGGAGCTTCGTCCGGCTTCGGCCGCGGACGTGGATGCGGTGGCCGAGTTGCGGGCCGTGGTGCTGAGGCCGGATCTGGAGCGGCTAGGGCGGTACGACGCCGTACACGTGCGGGAGCGGCTGCGGAAGGCGTTCACCCCGGCGCACACCTGGGTGATCGAGGTCGCCGGAGCCTGGTCCGGATGCGTGGCGCTGCGGCCCGATGGTGACGCGTACTGGCTGGAGCATTTCTACCTGGACCCGGCCACGCAGGGCAGGGGCATCGGCGGAGCCGTGCTGCGCAGCCTGCTGGAATGGTGTGACCGCGAGGGCGCCGTGGTCTGGCTGGACGTGTTGCAGGGCAGCGCGGCGCGGCGACTGTACGAGCGGCACGGGTTCGCGGTGGAGATCGAGGACGAGGTGGACGTCTTCATGGTCCGCCGACCGTCGACGGGTGGGGATCACCGCTCTCTCTGATGCGGGGGCGAAGCGCGACGCATCTCGTGCCTGATCGCCAGGCGGATCGTCCAATAGAGACCGAAGAAGACCAGCATCGCGGGGATGACCCAGAGCACCGCGATGAGAAGGATTTCGACAGCCCCGATATTCATCGTTCCTCCGTGCGGGCAAACTGGCGTGTGCTGCCATCATGGTGTCATGCCGGACGAGGGTACGGGAAAAGGCCGAGCGGGAGAGAGTGCGCTGCTGGCCGTGGTGAAGGAGGCCGAGCCTTTCGTCGCGCACTGGCGGCGGCGTTTCGATTCTTTCACCGAAACGGGGGTTCCGGCGCACGTCACGGTGCTCGTGCCTTTTCTGGACGCCGGCCGGATCGACGCGGCGACGGAGCGCGAACTCGGGCTGATTCTCGGCGCGCATGCCCCTTTCGCCGTCCGTTTCGAAAGGTGCGGTCGTTTTCCGGAGGTGCTTTATCTCGAACCGGCGCCCGGCGGGCCGTTCCGGGAGTTGACCGGGGCCGTGGTGAAACGCTGGCCGGAGGCGCCTCCTTATGGCGGGCAGTTCGCGGAGGTCGTACCGCATCTCACGGTCGCTCATGGCCAGGACGAGCGGGTACTCGGCGAGGTGGAGGCCGAGGTGAGCGCGCGGTTGCCGTTCGCGGCGCAGGTCACGTCGATCAGCCTTTACGTGAGTGACGGCGACCGGTGGCACGAGCGGGCCGAGTTTCCGCTTCTCGGCTGATCGCGATATCGCCGGAACCGCGCGCGTGTGAAGATGGGGCCATGAATGGGACGGCGGTTGCGGGGGAGTCCGCGTTACGCAGGGTCGCCTATCTCGCGGTGGTGCTCGTGGCCGGGGTGGCATTGCTGGCCGGGGTCTTGATGCTGGCTCCGGGAAAGCGGGAACGGGCGGCTCTGGAGAATGAGCGTTTCGTACGCTCGGCCGCCGCGATGGAGGAGGTCGCCCGCACGCTCGGCGAGGGCGACGAACTCGGCGGGCGGAATATCGGGGAGCTCTCGTTCGAGACGATTCACCGCGAGGACGACCTGGTCTACTTCGCACAGGGCCGGGACATGGACAACCAGCCTTATGGATATGTGTGGACGCCGCCGGGCGGGCCGCACTGGACGTTCACCGAGCGGGAGGACGTCCGGCCGGTGCGCGGCCCCTGGTTCGAATACCACCTCAACGTGAATCTCACCGCCGCGGGCAGGTCGAAGTGAAAGCGGTCGTTCAGCGGGCGTACGGGTCGCCGGACCTTCTCGAGGTGCGCGAGGTCGACAGGCCGGCGGCCGGTGACGACGAGGTGCTGGTGCGGGTGCGCGCGGCGTCCGTCCATCCGGACGTGTGGCATGTCGTGAGCGGCCGTCCTTACGTGTTGCGCCTGATGGGGAACGGGCTGGCCAGGCCGAAGCTGCGCATTCCCGGCACCGACATGGCGGGCCGGGTGGTGTCGGCGGGCAAGGACGTGAGCCGGTTCCGGCCGGGTGACGAGGTCTTCGGGGAGACGGTACGGGGTTACCAGTGGCGGAACGGCGGCGCGTTCGCCGAGTACGTCGCGGTTCCGCAGAGCGCGCTGGCGTCGAAGCCGGGCAATGTGTCGTTCGAGCAGGCGGCGTCGGTGCCGACGGCCGGGCTGATCGTCCTGCAGAACCTGCCCGAGGGGCGGGTACGGGCCGGGCAGCGCGTGCTGGTCAACGGCGCGGCCGGTGGGGTGGGGGCCCTCGCCCTGCAACTGGCCAAGGCCGGCGGGGCGTCCGTCACCGGGGTCGACCACGGGGCGAAGCTGGATCTGGTGCGGGACCTAGGGGCCGATCATGTCATCGACTACACGCGGGAGGATTTCACCCGGACGGGCGAGCGGTACGACCTGATTTTCGATGTCCCGGGGAATCATTCCTTCGCGGACTGCCGTAAGGCGTTGACGCCCGACGGGATGTACGTCCTCATCGGGCACGACCATTTCGGCGGCGTCGGCAGCCGCTGGCTGGGGAGCCTGCCGCATTTCGTCCGCCTGATGGCGCTCTCGCCGTTCAGGAAGCAGTTGCCGAAGGTGAACGCCGCGACCCCCGACAAGCAGCCGCAGCTCGCCGTCCTGCGCGGGCACCTGGAGTCGGGCGCGATCACGCCGGTCGTCGACAGGACGTTCGCGCTGGACGAGGTGCCGCAGGCCATCCGCTACCTGGCGGAGGGGACGGCTCGCGGCAAGGTCGTCATCAGCCTCCCGGAGTGACGACGGCCCGCTCTGTTATGTGAACGTTACGGGACGCGGCCGGCGGCGCCGCGACCCCGCCTGGCAGCGCTCTGACCTGCGATGACGCATTCCCGTCAGTGGTCCCGGCCTCCTCGGCCGATTTTTTCCGCGTTATTGACCAAATTTGAGCGGCTTGGGCAGACTCTGCGGCACGCGCCGCTGTGCGAGAACGGGCCGCGCAGCCGGAGCCGACGTGGGAGGACGCTACTGATGACGAGTTCCGACAACCGGTTGTCCGTCGGCCGCAGGTCCCTGCTGACCGGGGTCGCCGGGCTCGTGGGGGCGGCGGCGCTCCCCGCGACCGCCGCACAGGCCGAGCAGGCCGCTTCGGCGCTGCGCCGGCACCCGGCGAACTGGCCGGACCCGCAGCCCTACGGCCTCGCCGACACCCGGCCCGACCTGTGGCCGCGCCCGGACAACTCCTTCATCCTCCCGCTCGAACTGCGCCCCCGCGACCGCGAGCGCGGCCGGGTCTGGATGCGCGACACGTACGTCAACTGCTTCGTCGTCGGCGGCCGGCCGGTCTACGTCGCCACCGGCACCACCCGCGTGCCCGGCCTGGAAGCGGCAGGGCCGTGGAACGACGGCATCTTCGTGTGGATCGCGCCCTCGTTGCGCGGGCCGTGGCGGCTCGTCGACACGACCGGCATCCGGCCCGGCGCCGAGAAGGGCAAGGTGTGGTCGCCCGAGTTCGCCGGCGAGAACCGGCCGGGGCGCATGGTCGTCGCGCCGTGGCAGGAATACTGGCACGACGACCAGTTCGGCAAGCGCGGCCAGGCGTGGGCGCCGGAGGTCCATTACTTCCGCGGCCGGTGGTACATCGTCGCGTGCATGGGCGACCACTCGCGCAAGGTCGGCTCGTTCATGCTCGTCAGCGAGGGCGGGATCGAGGGCCCGTACCGGCTCGTGGAAGGCAACCACGACAAACCGTTCGGCGACCCGTTCATCGGCGGGCCCAAGTTCATCGAGCCCGGCGCCTACCATCACATCGACGGCAGCCTCTACACCGAGGGCGACGACGCCTGGCTGGTGCTGCACAACAACTTGTACGCCAAATTCCGGGACGACATGGAGGACATCGTCCCGGCGACCGGCCTGCCGCAGTTTCAGCAGCGGCTCTACACGCCGGAGCCTTATCTCGAAGGCGCGTACGTGTTCAAGCACGGCGGCAAGTATTTCCTCCTGCACGCGGCGTGGAACCGGACCTCGACCAATGCCGACGGCAGCACCCGTTACGCCTACGATCCGCCAGGACCGGGGCGTACGCAATACCAATATGACGCGGTCATCGCCGTTTCCGACCGTTTCGAAGGCCCCTATTCGGAACGGTGGACCGCCGGGGTCGGGGCCGGGCACAACAACATTTTCGCCGACCGCAGCGGGCAGCTGTGGGCGACGTTCTTCCGCAACCCGAACTTCGGCTACTGGGCCGACCCGTCACGCCTGGCCGACACGGCGGTGCCCGGCGTCGTGCGGCTGGAATGGACCGGCCCGCAGGGCAACCGCCTCTACGTCCAGCGGCGCAGACCGGGTCACGCGGACCGCGGCTGACCTGCGGTGACTACTGGGGTTCGAGCAGCAGGTAGTCGATCTTGCCGTCGTCGCCGACGGAGATCCGCGTGTCGTACTTCTGCCCGGCCGGGATGGACGTCAGCCCGATCAGCTCGGTCGGCTTCGTGCTGCTCAACTCGTCCAGCTTCAGCCCGGCCAGGCCCTTGGCGAGCTCGTTGAACCGCGCGGCCGGGATTTCTTTCAGGAAAGCCGGGCTGAGGTGCTCCTTGAGCTCGTCGCCGGGAATCGGAGTGCGGTTGACGGCGCCCAGATACCACTCCAGTTGCGTGCCGACCGCGCTGTCGGGAATGGCGATCGTCTTTTCTTCTCCGGCGGACGCGCACCCCGCCACGAGGACGGCGAACAGGGCGAGCGAAGCGGAAACCAGTCGCATCAGGACTCCCAGCGTGGAAAACCAGTCAGCGAATGCTAGCGACCGGCGCCGACATCACCGGAACCGCCGGTGGCGCGTCACGGCGGGCCGGGGTCAGGGCGTGTCGCCGCGCAGGCGGCCGTACACCCAGCCGTCGCGCCACGCGCCCGCCCGGAACTCGATCGAGCGCAGCACGCCCTCCAGCCGGAACCCGGCCTTCTCCAGGGACTTCTGCTCGGCGATGTTCTCCGGATGGGTGCGCGCCTCGATCCGCTCGGCCGGCGTGTGCGTGAACAGGTAGTCGCACAGCGCCGCCTGCGCCCGCCAGCCGACGCCGCGGCCACGCCAGTCGGGCAGCAGGGCGATGCCGATCTCCCAGTATTTCGCCAGGCCGTAGCCGCTCTCCCGCCAGTCGACGAACCCCGCGGTCCGGCCGTCCGCGGTCACGATGAGGCGGCTGTGGTCGGCGGCGAGGTAGCCGTCGAGGGCGAAGCGCCGCGCGTGGGCCTGGGCGTCGCGGAAGCCGCCCCAGTCGAGCCCGATCAGGCCGGGCTCCGTCGCGAAACGGCGGAACATCTCCAGATCCGCCTCCGTCACCGGCCGCAGCACGACGGACGACACCCCCACGACAAACCTCCCCGAATTCAGGCGTTACCCATCATGCCACCGGGAGGCCGATTGGCGGGGTCCTTGATCCACGCGCGGATGCCGCGTCCGGCGAGCGGCTCCCCGGCGTAACGCGGCACCAGGTGGCAGTGCGCGTGCGCGACGCTCTGGCCCCCGACCGGGCCGACGTTCCAGCCGTCGGGCGCGTGGGGAAGGGCCTTACTTTCGACAGGGGGGTGGGGTGACGATCGGCAGATGATCGGCCGGGGTTGCCGATGGCACGCTCACCCGGCATGAACGCATACTTTCCCGGACGATGGATCGGCGGCGCGGCCCTGGTGGCGGGGCCGGTCGTGCTGGCTGCCGGCTACCTGCTGCGCTACGTGGCCACGGTCACCGCGCTCAGCCCCGAGCAGCAAGCGTGGGCCGACGAGCAGCCGTTCGCCGCCTACGGGCAGCTGCTCGCCTACACCGCCGAGCCCGCCCTGATCACGCTCGCGTACGGGGTGTTCGCGCTGGGGATGATGCTGCTCTTCCCGGCGTTCGTCGCGCTGGCGCAGCGGGCCGGGGGCGGGCTCGCGTTCTGGGGCGGCGCGCTGCTGGTCGCCGGGCTGTTCGCCCGGCTGTACTTCGCGGGCGCCGACCAGACCGCGTTCCAGCTCACCGAATCGGCCGGGCTCGGGCGGGCGACGGACGGGGTGATGGCGGAGTACGTGGACATCGCGTACGGGCCGTGGCACATCCCGGTCATGGCCTCCGTCGGCCAGTACGCGGGCACGCTCCTGCTGGCCGTGGCCGCCTGGCGCTCGGGCGTTTTCGGCACCGCCCGCGCGCTGATGCTGCTGCTGGCGGGCGGCACCTGGGTGGGGGTGCTGAAGGGCGCCTCGATCCCGGACGTGCTGGTCACCGTGCTGCTGTGCGTGGCGCTGGTCCCGCTGGGGGTGGCGGTGCTGCGCGGGCGGGAGCCGGAGCCGGCGGGCCGGCCGAAGGCGCTGAGCTGGTGAGCTCAGACCGGCTCGGCGTCCCTGAACCGCTCGTGGGCGGCCTGCTTGGAGATCCCCATCGCGTCGCCGACCTGCGACCACGACGCCCCTCCGGCCCTGGCGGCGGCCACGGCCCGGTCGAGGAGGGCGCGCTGCCAGGCTTCCACCTGGGTGAGCAGGGTGAGGGCGGCGAGCGGGCGGTCGCCGGTGAGGTTCGCGACCTGCTCGCACAGCAGGTTCGACTTGATCACCAGCCAGTTGGGCGGGGCGGCGGCGAGCAGCGGGCCGGCGTGCTTGTACCACTGCTCCTCGGCCTCCTTCGCGCCCTGCGGCGAGGGCGGGAAGCGGCGCCGGTCGGCCCAGCCGCACGAGCAGGCGGCCTGGTAGCCGATGAAGGTCCTGGTGAACGCGCTGCCCGAGCGGGCGAGCTCGCCGCCGGGAAGCACGGGTGCCGCGAACCCCTCGTGGCCGGGGATGTCGCTCAGCTTCAAGGTCATGCCGTCAAGATACCCTGACGGTGACCCGGCCGGAAATGAGGCGGTGATCGCGGCCGGGCGTCACTACGGTGATCGGGTGACCGGCTACGAGGATCTGGTGGACCAGGCGGTCCGGGCGTCCGTGCGCGGATGGGACTTCTCCTGGCTGCGGGGCAGGACGAGCGGCGGGACGCCGTCGTGGAGCTACGCGGCCCGCGCGTCGGCGCTGCTCGCCTCGGCGCGCCGCCCGCTGGACGTCGACACCGGCGGCGGCGAGGTCCTGGCCTCCCTGGCGCCGCTGCCGCCACGCACGGTCGCCCTGGAGGGCTGGCCGCCCAACCTGGCCGTCGCCGCCCGGCGGCTCGGGCCGCTGGGCGTGGCCGTGCTCGGCGGCTCCGCGGAGCGCCTGCCCGCCCGGGACGCGGCCTTCGACCTGGTGCTCAACCGGCACGGCGGGCTCGACGCGGCCGAAGTCGCCCGCGTGCTCGCCCCCGGCGGGCGACTGCTCACCCAGCAGGTCGGCAGCCGCAACGACCTGGAGCTGAACGCCGCCCTCTGCGCGCCGCCCGCCGCCACGGCGGACGGGTGGACGCTCGACGTCGCGGCCCGCCGCCTGCGCCGCGCCGGCCTGCGCATCGCCGACGCCCGGGAGGAGATGACCGAGTACGTCTTCCACGACATCGGCGCCGTCGTCTTCCACCTGCGTGCCGTCCCGTGGCAGATCCGCGACTTCGACCACGAACGCCACGCGGGCCCGCTCCGCGCGCTGCACGAGCGGATCACGTCCGACGGCGGCTTCTCCGTGCGCAACCACCGGTTCCTGGTGGAGGCGGTGCTCGCCTGAGCCTTCGCTCAGCAGAACGCCGTCGCCAGCACCTTCGGCAGCGCGTCGGCGGGGGTCTCGCCCGTGTACGGGTTGCCCGAGAGGACCAGCGTGCGGCCCGAGTCCGAGCGCAGCGCGTAGGTCAGATAGCCGAACGTGCCGCCGCTGTGCCCGTACACCTTGCCACCGCACGGCAGCGGGAACGCCTGCAGGCCCAGCCCGTAGCCCATGCCCTGGCCCGCGTTCTCCATCGTGCGCATCTGCTTGAGCGCCTGCCCGCTGGTCAGCTTGCCGCCGAGCAGCGCGTCCAGGAACGTCGCCAGATCGGCCGTCGTCGAGATCATCTCGCCCGCGCCGTACTCCAGGGACGGGTTCATCCGGGTCGCGTCGACCATCTTGCCCTGGTACGGCGCGTAGCCGCGCGCGTGCGGCTTCGGCAGGTCCTTGCGGTGGCCCGGCAGCAGCGTGTGCCGCAGGTCCAGCGGGCGCAGGATGCGGTTCTCGATCTCCTTCGCGTACGGGTTGCCGGTCAGCTTCTCAATCAGCATGGCGGCGATCACGTAGTTCGTGTTGGAGTAGCGCCAGCCCTGGCCCGGCTTGAAGTACGGCGGCTTCGACAGGCCCACGGCCAGCAGCTCCTGCGGCGTCTGGTCGTACAGCGTCTCCCTCGGCCGGTAGTCGCGCGCCGACCAGCCGGGGATGCCGGCGCCCGCGTAGTCGAAGACGCCGCTCGTGTGGTTGAGCGCCTGGCGGACGGTGACCTGGCTGTCCTCGGGGAGCGCGCCCGGCAGGTGCTTGCTCACCAGGTCGTCGAGGGACAGCTTGCCCTCGTCGGCGAGTTGCAGCAGCACGGTCGCCACGAACGTCTTGGTCACGCTGCCGACGCGGAAATAGCCGCGCGGGTCGGCGGGCGCCTTCGAGCGCACGTCCCGCACGCCGACGGCCATCGCCCGGTCGCGGCCGTCCTCGCGCACCAGCGCCAGCGCGGCCGTCATGGCCTTCGCGTCCACCAGCGCGTCCAGCTGGGTCCTCAACTGCTCGTGCGTCGGCGCCACGGTGGTCAGGGCGAGGGCGAGCGCCACGGTCTTCGTCAGGATCATGACCTCAACGCTAGGGACGCCGGACCGGCCGGACCATGCGGCGGACCGCACACCCACCTGCGGAAAACCTCAGCCCGCGACTCTGGCGTACACGTACATGTCCCGCCGCTCCCCGCCCACCTCCTTCCACGCCCGCAGCAGCCCTTCGCGCGTGAACCCGGCCTTCTCGGCGGCCTTCCACGACGCTGCGTTCCACGGCTCGACGTGCGCTTCCAGCCGCGCGATCCGCAGCTCGCCGAACGCCCAGGACGCCACCGCGCGCAGCGCCGCGCACGCCACCCCCTGCCCCCTGGCCGATCCGGCCACCCAGTAGCCGACGCTCGCGCGGCCGTGGGGGCCGGGCCACAGCCCGATCTGGCCAACGGCGCGGCCGTCACGGGCGATCGCGAACGAGTAGCCCACGCCGTCGGCGGCTCTCGCCCACTGGCGGCGGACGAAGGCCGCGCCCTCGGCGTCGGAGTACACCGCCGGAACGGAGGTGATCAACGGGATGTACGGGTCGGCGGCGGCCTCGGCGACCGCGGGCAGGTCGGTCAGGCGCCACGGCCGCAGCAGGAAACCGCCGTCGGCGGGAAGGTCGGGGACGGTCATGGCACCATGATGGGCTCATGGGCGCCATCGTCTACGTTCGCGGCTGGCTGGAGTTCAACGGGTTGCGGGACGAGGCCGCGCGGGTCATCGGGGACGACCCGGGGTGGTCGTTCCCGGAGGGCTGGTTCGACGTGGCCTCCTACCTGCGGGCCGTCCCCGCGCCTCTGCTGGCCGACTTGGAGGAGCGGGTCCGCGCGGTCGCCGCGCTGCCGGCCGCCGACGAGGACGGCGACCGCGTGTGCGGCCTGTTCCTCGTCTTCCACGAGGTCCACGGTCAGGACGAGTGGCAGGTACGTGACGGCGGCCTGCACATCCGCCCGGCGCCGCCCGACTACGACTATCTGTGGGTCTGAGGTTCTGGGGCGATCTGGGGCATTTGGATGAGAAAGGGCTAATGTTCGCCTCACCGGGCCCTCACCGCTGATCGAGATGCTTCTTCATGTCCGCACCGATGGGAAGGAAACGACATGAGGAACGTCAAGCTGGTTCTGGCAGGCGCCGCGCTGACCACCGTGTTCGGCGGGTTCGTGGCAGCCGGTCCGGCGCTCGCCGACGACAGGACCTGCCGGGGCACGATCGGCGCGGTGAGCGTGGACAGCCTGTATGTGCCGAAGGGCGCTACGTGCAAGCTGTCCGGCACCCGGGTCGAGGGTGACGTGAAGGTGGGCAAGGGCGCGACGCTGCTGGCCAAGCGGGTGAAGGTCGACGGCAACGTGCAGGCCGATGGCGCCCGCTCGGTGTCGGTGACCTCCCGTTCGGTGGTGGGCGGCGACATCCAGGTGGAGGACGGGGGGGCCACCACGGTGACCTCGTCGCGGGTCGACGGCAACATCCAGCTTGAGGACAACGACCGCCGCCAGCGCGTCGAGGGCAACCGGGTGGACGGCGACATCCAGGTGAAGGACAACCGCGGCGGCGTCCGCGTCCACCGCAACAAGGTCGACGGCAACCTGCAGTGCGAGGACAACAGCCCGCGGCCGACCGGCGGCCGTAACTCCGTCGACGGCGACAAGGAAGGCCAGTGCCGCCGCCTTTGACCGCGTTTTGACCATGCTTGCGTCGATCCGGTCCGGGTGGGCATCGTAGACCGGGTGACCAGCGATGAGACACGCGACGGGGTGGCGCTGACCAACCTCGACCAGCCCCTGTTCGACGGCGCGGAGGCGACCAAGCGGGACCTGGTCGACTACCTCGACGCGGTGCGCGACCGGATGCTGCCGGGGCTGCGCGAGCGGGCGCTGTCGGTGATCCGGGTGCGGCCCGGCCAGGCTCCCTTCATGCAGAAGAACCTGCCCAAGTACGCCCCCGACTGGATCCGTACGACGTCGATGTGGGCGGAGGCGTCCCGCAGGCGGGTCACCTACGCGCTGTGCGACGACCGGCGGACGCTGCTGTGGTTCGGCAACCAGCGGGCGGTCGAGTACCACCCGGCGCTGGTGCGGGGTGATCACTTCACCCACCTGGTGCTCGACCTCGACCCGCCGGAGGGGGCGGGGTTCGGGGCGGTGGTGGCCGCCGCGATGCTGGTACGGCAGGCGCTGGCCGACTGCGGGCTGGCCGGGGCGGTCAAGACCAGCGGGGCCAAGGGGGTGCACGTGTTCGTGCCGGTGGTGGCCGGGATCGGCATGGAGGACCTGGCGGGGGCCACCCGGGCGCTGGCGGCGCGCGCCGAGCGGATCGACCCGTCGCTGGCCACGACCGCGTTCATCCGGGAGGACCGGGGCGGCAAGGTGTTCCTGGACTCGACCCGGGCGGGCGGGGCGACGGTGGTGGCCGCCTACAGCCCGCGCATCCGGCCGGGCACGCCGGTCTCGTTCCCGGTGGCGTGGGAGGAGTTGGACCGGGTGTCGCCGCGTGACTTCACCGTCCACACCGCTGTGGACAGGCTCGGCGATGGTGACCCGTGGGCCGAGCTGATGCCCGCCGAGCAGCGGCTGCCCGCCGACCTGATCGAGGAGGGGCACACGATCCCGGTGGCGCGGGTGCAGGCGATGCACGAGGGCAAGCGCCGCGCCAAGGCCCGCCGGGAGGATGAGCGTTCGCCTTAGGCGTTCGTCTTGCGCGATCGCCCAAATTCGGGGTACGGTTCCGGGCATGGACATCGTGCTCACCGACCGCGGCCCCGTGCGCGGGCTCGTCACCGCCGACCACCGCGCCTACCTCGGCATCCCGTACGCCGCCCCGCCCGTGGGCGAGCTGCGCTGGCGCGCGCCGCGACCGGCGGCGGCCTGGACCGAGCCGCTGGACGCCACCCGGCCGGGGCCGATGTGCGCGCAGACCGGCGACCACCTGGGAGCCGGAAGCCTCAGCGAGGACTGCCTCTACCTCAACGTGACCGCGCCCCGCGAGGGCGCCGGGCTGCCCGTGATGGTGTGGCTGCACGGCGGCAGCTTCAAGGACGGCGCCGGTCACCTCTACGACGCCCGGCGGCTGGCCGTCCAGGGCCGGGTGGTCGTGGTGACCGTCAACTACCGGCTCGGCGCGCTCGGCTTCCTCGCCCATCCGGCGCTCGATCCCGAGTCGGCCGACTGCGGGCTGCTCGACCAGCAGGAGGCGCTGCGCTGGGTGCGGCGCAACGCGGCGGCGTTCGGCGGCGACCCGGGCAACGTGACGCTGTTCGGCGAGTCGTCCGGAGGCGTCGCCGCCGGGGCCCACCTGGTGATGCCGGGATCGGCCGGGCTGTTCCACCGGGCGATCCTGCAGAGCGCGCCGGTGACCGCGCCGTGGGCGCCCTCGCTCGCCCTGGGCAACAACCCGCGCCCCCGCGCGCAGGCCGAGCGGGAGGGCGAGGCGCTGGTCGAGCGGCTCGGCCTGGCCGACCTGGGCCGGCTGCGCGAGGTCCCGGTAGAGGAGCTGCTGCGGGCCGCCGCCGACCCCGCGCAGCCCGGGTTCGGGCCGGTCGCCGGAGGCGGGGCGCTGCCGGTCGATCCGGCGGCGGCGGTGCGGGCCGGCGACTTCCACCCGGTTCCGGTGCTGTTCGGGATCAACCGGCACGAGCAGCGGATGCACGTGTGGGGGCTGGAGATGGCCGTCCACGGCGGGCCGATCCCCGCCGGGCACTACGCGGACGCGGTGCGCGCGGCCTTCGGCGGCGACGCGGACGCGGTGCTGGCCGAGTACCCGGCGGACGCCTACGCCTCACCGGGCCAGGCGCTGGCCACGGCGCTGACCGACGCCCAGTACGCGCGGCACGCGCTCGACACCGGGGCGGCGCTGTCGCGGCGGACCGCCGCCTACGCCTACGAGTTCGCCGACGCCGCCGCGCCCTGGTTCGCGGCCTTCCCCAAGCCGTACGACATGGGCGCCTATCATGCCGCCGACCTGCCGTACCTGTTCGACGTGGGCTACAACGAGCCGCTGGACGAGGGGCAGCGGCGGCTGGCCGAGTACATGATCGGCCGCTGGGCCGCCTTCGCCCGCGACGGCGACCCCGGCTGGCCCGCCTTCACCGCGCCCGAGCCGTACGTGCACGCGCTCGCACCGGACGCGACCGGGCCCGTCGACTTCGCCGGGGAGCACCGGTACGCCTTCTGGGCCGCGCTGAAAGTTTCAGCTCCGGCCGGGGTCTGACCTGAATCGATACAACGGCAGCCGCCCGCGTGATTGACCACCGCGCGGGCGGCTTCTAGCGTCTGAGACGTCTCAGTCCTCCCCTCAGTTGGGACTTCGCGATGAATCGATTCAAAGCCTGCCTGGCCGCCACGGCCGGGCTCGCGGTCGCGGGCGCGCTGGTCGGGCAGTTACCCGCCTCCGCCGCCGTGGCCTGCGACGTGGACTACGCCGTCGCCACGCAGTGGTCCGGCGGGTTCACCGGCAACGTGACCATCCGCAACCTCGGCGACGCCGTCAACGGCTGGCGGCTGACCTGGACTTACGGGGCCGGGCAGCAGATCACCCAGGCGTGGAACGCCCAGCCGAGCCAGAGCGGCGCCGCCGTCACCATGACCGACGTGGGCTACAACGCCGCCCTCCCGGCCGGGGGCAGCGTCGCCTTCGGGTTCAACGCGTCCTGGAACGGCAGCGCGAACCCCGTACCGGAGTCCTTCGCCCTGAACGGCGTCGCCTGCACCGGTGCCGAGCCGTCGCCGTCTCCCACCGTCACCACCCCGCCGCCCGGCCCCGAGGGCGGCAAGCAGGTCGAGGACCTCGACCGGGGCCTGGTCAGCGTGCGCTCCGGCAGCGGCAACCTGGTGTCCTGGCGGCTGCTCGGCACCGAGGCCCGCGAGACCGCCTACAACGTCTACCGGGGCGGCACCCGCATCGCCACCGTGACGAACTCCACCAACTACCTGGATCCCGGCGCCGCCGCCGACGCCACCTACACCGTCCGGCCCGTCACCGGGGGCGCCGAGGGGCCCGCGTCCGAGCCGTCGCTGCGCTTCGGCAACGGCTACCTCGACGTGCCCGTCAGCCCGCCGTCCTCCGGCCACCACGCCAACGACGCGAGCGTCGGCGACCTCGACGGCGACGGCCGCCTCGACCTCGTGCTGAAGTGGGAGCCGAACAACGCCAAGGACAACTCCCAGTCCGGCGTGACCGACCCCGTCTACGTCGACGGCGTCAAGCTCGACGGCACCCGGCTGTGGCGCGTCAACCTCGGCCGCAACATCCGCGCCGGAGCCCACTACACCCAGTTCCAGGTGTACGACTACGACGGCGACGGCAAGGCCGAAGTCGCGATGAAGACCGCCGACGGCACCGTCGACGGCCGAGGCGCCGTCATCGGCGACGCCGGAGCCGACCATCGCAACTCCGGCGGCTACATCCTCACCGGGCCCGAATTCCTCACCATGTTCAACGGGCAGACCGGCGCCGCCATGTCGACCGTGCCCTACGACCCGCCGCGCGGCGACGTCTCCTCCTGGGGCGACAGCTACGGCAACCGCGTCGACCGCTTCCTGGCCGGCACCGCGTACCTCGACGGCGAACGGCCCTCGCTCATCATGGCGCGCGGCTACTACACCCGCTCGGTCATCGCCGCCTGGGACTTCCGCGACGGCCGCCTCACCAAGCGCTGGACGTTCGACTCCAACAGCTCCGGCAACAGCGCCTACGCCGGCCAGGGCAACCACTCGCTCACCATCGGCGACGTCGACGCCGACGGGCGCGACGAGATCGTGTACGGCGCCGCCGCCGTCAACGACGACGGCCGCGGCCTGTGGAACACCCGCTGGGGCCACGGCGACGCCGCCCACCTCGGCGACCTCGACCCCGGCAGGCCCGGCCAGGAGTACGTGAAGATCTCCGAATCGTCCTCCCCGCCCGGCCTCTACATGCTCGACGCCCGCACCGGCTCGGCGCTGTGGCGCACCGGCAGCTCCTCCGGCGAGGGCCCCGGCCGCGGCGTCGCCGGCGACATCCACGCGGGCAGCCCCGGCGCCGAGTCCTGGGCCGCGGGCGCCGGCCAGGACGGCCTGCGCAACACCTCCGGCGCCGTCATCGGCCGCCAGCCCTCCTCGGCCAACTTCCTGTCCTGGTGGGACGGCGACCCCGTCCGCGAACTGCTGGACCAGACCAGGATCGACAAGTACGGCACCGGCGGCGAGACCAGACTGCTGACCGCCTCGGGCGTCCACTCCAACAACGGCACCAAGGCCACCCCGTCCCTGTCGGGCGACATCCTGGGCGACTGGCGCGAAGAGGTCATCTGGCCGACGACCGACAACCGCGCCCTGCGCATCTACGCGACGCCGCACGTCACCACCACCAAGATCCACACCCTGCTGCATGACCCGCAGTACCGGGTCGCGCTCGCCTGGCAGAACACCGCCTACAACCAGCCCCCGCACCCGAGCTTCTTCATCGGGAACGCCATGCCCACCCCACCCACCCCGGACGTGTACGTCCGCTGACCGCACGCCGGGAGGCGGGGGTCGGTATCGTGGCGCGATGGCTGTTCAGGTGATCGTGCTCAATGGCGGGTCCAGCTCGGGGAAGTCCGGGATCGCGCGGTGTCTGCAGGCGATCCTGCCGGAGCCGTGGCTGGCGCTCGGGGTCGACACGATGATCGAGGCGATGCCCGTCGCCATGCGCTCGTCGGAGGCGGGGATCGAGTTCGCGCCCGACGGGGGGATCAGCGTCGGGCCGGAGTTCAGCAGGCTGGACGCCGCCTGGATCGCCGGGGTCGCCGCGATGGCGCGGGCGGGGGCGCGGGTGATCGTGGACGAGGTGTTCCTGGGCGGGGCCGCCTCGCAGGAGCGGTGGGTGCGGGCCCTGGCCGGGCTCGACGTGGCGTGGGTGGGCGTCAGGTGCGAGGCGGCGGTCGCGGCGGCGCGGGAGACGGCGCGCGGCGACCGGGTGGCGGGGATGGCGGTGTCGCAGGCCGAGATCGTGCACCAGGGGGTGCGCTACGACCTGGAGGTCGACACCGCGAAGGCCGAGGCGCTGGAGTGCGCTCGGGTCATCGCCCGGTTCGTCGAGGAGCGGGAGCGCGGCGGCCGGGCGATGCCCGGGGATCGGTGAGCGTTCTCAGGACTTCCTGGCGAAGGTCTGACCGGCGACGAGCGCGCCGAGCGCGAGGACGAAGCCGGCTATCTGCCAGCCGTTGAGCGTCTGGCCGAGCACGGCGAGCCCGGCGACGGTGGCCACGAGCGGGTTGGTGAGGCCGAGCAGCGACACGGAGGTGGGCGCGAGCCGGTCGATCCCGCGGAACCACAGCGCGTACGCGATCGCGGTGCCGAACACGCCCAGGTAGGCGAAGCCGAGCAGGTTGGGCCCGGTGAGGGTGGCGGGCAGCCCCTCGACGGCCAGGGTGAGCGGCGCGATGGCCAGGCCGCCGATGGTGAGCTGCCAGCCGGTCATGACGAGCGGCGACTCGGGCCGTCCCCATTTCTTGGCCAGCACGATGGCCAGGCCCATGAGGGAGGTGGCGGCCAGCATGGCGAGGACGCCGAGCGGGTCGAGCCGGGCCTCGGAGGTGAGCGTCAGCAGGGCCACGCCGCCGGTGCCGGCCAGGGCGGCGTACAGGACGGCCCTGGCGGGGCGGGCGGACAGGACGAGGATCGACAGCAGCGCCACGACCAGCGGTTGCACGGACCCGATGGTGGCGGCGACGCCGCCGGGCAGCCGGTAGGCGCCGAAGAACAGCAGGGGGAAGAACGCCCCGAAGTTCAGCATGCCGAGCACCGCGGACTTCCACCACCACGAGCCGGTGGGCAGGCGCCGGGCGACGGCGAGGAGCACGAGCCCGGCGGGGAGGGCGCGCAGGGTGGCGGCGAGCAGCGGCCGGTCGGGGGGCAGCAGCGTGGTGGTCACGACGTAGGTGGTGCCCCAGCTCATCGGGGCGAGGGCGGCCAGCACGAGGTCGCCGACGCGGCCCGGGTGGACGGTCGCCGGCGCGGCGATGGTTGCCATGACGTTCCCTCCTCATTGATAATCTCAACGTTGAGATAACAACACATTGATTCAGCGAACGTCAAGTCTCTTAATGTTGAGAGGATTACCAGATGGGCGACGCGGTGGACGCGGTCACCGCTCAGTGGCGGCGCGAGCGGCCGGACGTGGACGTGTGGCCGATGGAGGTCATCGGCCGGGTGTCGCGGCTGTCGCGCCTGCTGGAGCGCGGGATCAAGGAGGTGTTCGGCGCGCACGGGCTGGAGAGCTTCGAGTTCGACGTGCTGGCCACGCTGCGCCGCTCCGGCGCCCCGTACGAGCTGAGCGCCGGGACGCTGCTCAAGGCGGCGATGGTGACCTCGGGCGCGATCACCAACCGGATCGACAAGATGGAGGCCAAGGGCCTGGTCGAGCGGGTGCGCGACGTGGAGGACCGGCGCTCGGTCCGCATCAGGCTCACCCCGCGCGGGCTGGAGCTCGTCGACAAGGTCCTGGTCGAGCACGTCGCGAACGAGGCCCGCCTGCTGTCCGGCCTGGCCCCGGCCGACCGCGACACGTTCGTCGCCCTGCTGCGCGGGCTGCTGGAGTCGCTCGGGGACACCGCGATCGACTGATCAGTCGTCGAGGCCGCGCGCGCTGAGCGCCTCGCCCAGGGCGTCGGCGTGCCGCAGCGCGCTGACGACCAGCGGCACCGCGAACGCGCGCAGGCTCCACTCGACCCCCCGCGCCCGCTGGGCCTCCCTGACCCGGACCGCCAGCCCGGCCATCACCGGCACGGTCCTGATGGTCAGCGACAGCAGCAGCGACAGCCGGAACGGGTCGACGCCGAGCCGCCGGGCCGGCCGCAGGCCGCGTTCCAGCGTCGCCAGCATGGCGGAGGTGCGGGTGGTGAGCGTGACCAGCGCCGCCAGGGCCACAGCCAGGACCAGCCTGGACGTGAGCATCGCCGCCGTCGGCAGCCCCGCCATCACCCACTGCACGGCGAACAGCGCCACCGCGAACCAGCGCACCGGCCGGATCTGCGCCCAGGCCGCCGCCGCGCCCACCCCGGACAGCGCGTAGAGCCCGGCGGTCACCAGCGCCGCCGCCCCCATCGCCCACGGGGAGCGCAGCAGCACGAGCACCGTGCAGCACACCGCCAGGCCCAGCAGCTTGACGCCCACCGGCAGCCGGTGCAGCGGCGAGCTCCCGGGCACGTAGATGCCGGCCAGGCCGGTCGCGCCGCTCACGCCATGAGCTTCCGGTAGTGGCCGAGCGCCGACTCGGGGGTGGCGTCGGCCACGATCCGGCCCTCGTCCAGCACCAGCACCCGGTCGAACCCGTCGAGCAGCGGCAGGTCGTGCGTCACCACGATCACCTGCATCGGCAGCTCGCGCAGCACCTCGGCGACCAGCCGGGAGTGGCGCAGGTCGAGCAGCGTCGTGGGCTCGTCCATGATCAGGATCTCCGGCTCCAGCACCAGGACCGAGCAGAGCGCCAGCAACTGCTTCTGCCCGCCGGAGAGCTGGTGGGCCGGGTGGTCGGCGTGTCCGTCGAGCCCGTAGCGGGCCAGCACGGCCGACACCCGCCGCGTCACCTCGGCGGCCGGCAGCTTGTGGCGGCGCAGCGAGAACGCCACGTCCTCGGCCACGGTCGGCATCACGATCTGCGCGTCCGGATCGGTGAACAGGAACCCCACCCGCCGCCGGATCCGCGCCGCGTGCCGCCGCGTGTCCTCGCCGAGCACGGTCACGGTGCCGGACGAGGGCAGCGCCAGCCCGTTGAACAGCCGGGCCAGGGTGCTCTTGCCGGAGCCGTTGGCGCCGGCCACGCCGATCCGCCGCTCCGCGAGCGTGGCGGTGATGCCGCGCAGCACGTCGCGCTGCCCGAGCCGGACGTGCACGTCAGCCAGGTCGATCATTCACACCACCTCGAACAGGGCGGCGACCCCGAGCCCGCCGCCGACCGCCGCCGTCGCCAGCCCGAGCGTCCCCGCCGGCGCGCCCGCCCGGACGAGCCGCGTGAACAGCCGCGTCACCACGACCGCCCCGCTCGCCCCCCACGGGTGCCCGAGCGCGAGCGCGCCGCCGTCGGCGCACACCCGCCCGGCGTCGGCGCCGAGCGGGTCGAGCCCCAGCGCGTCGGTCACCGCCAGCGTCTGCGCCGCGAACGCCTCCACGATCTCCACCGCCGCGACCTGCTCCATCGGCACCCCGGTACGGGCGAGCAGGCGGCGGACGGCGGGCACCGGCCCCCATCCGGGCAGCGCCGGATCGCATCCGGTGACGGTCCCGGCCACCAGCCGCAGCCCGGGCAGCCCGGCCCGCAGCCGTTCCGGCACGACGGCGACCGCGGCGGCGCCGTCGCTGTTGGGCGCCGAGTTGCCGGCCGTCACCGCGCCGCCCGGCACGAACGCCGCCGGCAGCCGCCCCAGCGACCCCTCGCGCAGCAGCCGGGGCCGCTGGTCGCTGTCGCGCCCCTCGACGGGAACGATCTCCGCCGCGAACCGGCCCGCCTCCCGCGCGGCCACCGCCTTGGCGTGGCTTGCCAGCGCGTAGCGGTCCTGCCGGTCCCGCTCGACGCCCCTGGCCACGCCCAGCGCCTCGGCCGCCGCGCCCATCTCCGGGTCGGGATGGCCGTCGGGGGCAAACGGCGCACGCTCGTACGGCTCGGCCTCGCCACGGCGGGTGCGCAGCGGCGCGGTGGACGCGCTCTCGACGCCGCCCGCCACGACGAGCTCCGCCTCACCGCTCCGTACGGCCTGCCCGGCGAGCAGGACGGCGGCCAGGCCGCTCCCGCACTGCCGGTCGACCGTGACCCCCGGCACCTCGTGGCCCAGCCCGGCGCCCAGCGCCGACACCCTGGCCAGGTTGCCGCCGGGACCCATGCAGTTGCCCAGCATCACGTCGTCCACCGGCAGCCCGAGCCCGGCCGCGTCGCGGACGACCGCCGCGATCACCGGGGCGGCCAGCCGGTCGGCGCCCACGCCCTTGAACGCGTGCCCGGCCGTCCCGATCGCCGTCCGGCGCGCGGCCACCACCACGGGCGCGTCCATCAGGACAGCCGCCGCAGGGCCGGGTCGCCGTCGGCGAGCCGGGCGGCGACGAGCGCGCGGGCCGGCTTGCCCGTCGCGGTGCGCGGCAGCTCCTGGACCGCGTACCAGCGGCGGGGCCGCTGCGCCAGGTCGAGCCCGCCGCGCGCGACGGCCTCCAGCGCGGACCTGGGCGGCGGCGCGCCGGCTGCCTCGACGATCGCGGTGACGACCGAGCCCAGGTCGGGATGGGGCGAGCCGATCACCACGATGTCGCCCACGCCGGGCACGGCCCGCAGCACCTCCTCGACGTCCTCGGGCACCACGGTCGCCCCGCCGGTCTGGATCGCGCCGTCGCCCCGGCCGCGCAGCCGCAGCGACTCTCCCGGCCGGTACGGCTCGGCCAGGTCGCCGACGCTCATCCACCCGTCGCCGTCGCGGAGCAGCGGCCCGCTCGCCCCGGCCGCGTAGCCCTCGGCCAGCCAGGGGGAGCGGGCCCACACGGTGCCGAGGTCGCGGCCCGGCTTGACCCGGACGTCGATCTCCACCCCGGGGAACGGCCGCAGCCCGGTGCCGTCGGCGTCCGCGGCCACGAACGACAGCTCGGTGGCCCCGTAATAGGACACCACCCGTATCCCGGCGCGCTCGCGCAGCCCTTCGGCCAGTGCCGCGCCGCCCACGGCGGCCACCCGCAGCGGGCTGGCCGCCGGCCGGGCGGCCAGCAGCTCGGGCAGCCGGTGCGGCACCAGGTGCACGGCCGTCGCGCGGGCGAGCTGCCCGGCCAGCGCGCCGGGCGACCAGCGGCCGGGCACCAGCGCCGTCGCCCCGGCGGCCAGCGCGTGCACGGCCGCGAACCCGTACAGGGAGGAGATCAGCGGCCCGGGCACCAGCACCACGTCGTCGGCGGTGATGCCGGTGAGCTCGCTGAACGGCTCGAACGAGCCGGTCCACGAGCCGCGCGTGCGCACCACGGCGCGCGGGCGGCCGGTGCTGCCCGAGCTTAAGCAGGCCCAGGCCAGGTCGCCGGGCCGGGCCGGGCGGCCGGTGAAGGCGGCGTCCGGCAGGCGGGCCGGGACGGCGTCGACGGTGAGGGCCGCGGGGATCTCGGGCGGCGCCTCGCGGGCCGGGTCGCACAGCAGCGGCGTCCCGCCGAGCAGGTCGACCGCCAGCACGGCGGTGAGCTGGTCGACGGGGTCGGTCGCGCGGATCACGGCCAGAGGCGTCGCGGCGCCTGCCGGGAGAGGGGCGAGGGCCGCGGCGAGCCGTTCGGCCCGCCTGGCCAGGGCGCCGTAGGAGAGCTCGCCCGACGGCCCGGCCAGCGCGAGGCGGCCGGGTCGGGACGCGGCGTGCCGCAATACCTGTGCTGCGACTGGCATGCCAGGTTCAGAGTTCCTTTCCGGCTCGGAGCCGTTCGCGGTGCACGGCCGGGACCGCGTCGGGGTAGGCCCGCTGGGTCCCGCGCGCCACGAACGCCGTCAGCACCGCCTTGGCCACGTCACCCGGCACGAACCCCAGCGTGAGCAGGGCCGCCTGCCCCAGCGTCAGCCCGCCGACGAGCGCCCACAGCGGGATGCCCACCAGATAGACGACCCCGAGGCCACCGGCCAGGGAGGCTACCAGCAGCCGTCCGATGCCCGGGGAGCGCCCGCCGCGCTCGACGATCCACCCGATGAGGGCGGCGCCGGGCAGCCAGCCGAGCAGGAACCCGACCGACGGCCCGGTGAACACCCCCAGCCCGCCGCGGAAGCCCGCCAGCAGCGGCAGCCCGGCCGCGACCAGCAGGATGAACACGCCGACCGCCAGGGCGGCCCGCCAGGAGCCGAGGATCGCCCCGGCGAGCATGACGCCGAGCGTCTGGAGCGTGATCGGCACCGGGCCGAACAGGTTGAGCCCCGGGACGAGGCCGAGCGCGGCGATCAGCGCGGCGAAGACGGCCACCCGGGCCACGTCCACGATGGGGAGGCGCAATCGGTACATTCCCGCTCCTCAGCTAGGTTTTTGCTGCCGGGTCCGATCCCACACCAGAACGTCCGCCGGGGTTATGGAGGGTTGCCACAACGTTGCCCGGCCGAAGATGTAGCGCATAGGCACGCCGCCACGGGCTAGAGACAAGGCATGGCAGACGGGATCGTCGACTGGGTCACGGGTCTGATGGAATCGCTGGGCGCGCCGGGGGCGGGCCTGGCCGTCGCGCTGGAGAACCTGTTCCCGCCGGTGCCGAGCGAGGTGATCCTGCCGCTCGCCGGGTTCACGGTGAGCCGGGGGGAGCTGGTGCTCTGGCAGGTGCTGGTGTGGACGACGGTCGGGTCGGTGGCGGGCGCGCTCGCGCTGTACGGCATCGGCGCGGCCCTGGGGCGCGACAGGATGCACGCGCTGGCCGAGAAGGTCCCGCTGGTCAAGGTCGACGACGTGCGCAAGACCGAGGCGTGGTTCGAACGCCACGGGCGCAAGACGGTGTTCTTCGGGCGGATGGTGCCGATCTTCCGCAGCCTGATCTCCATCCCGGCCGGCGTGGAGCGGATGCCGCTGCCGGCGTTCACGCTGTTCACCACGCTGGGCAGCTTCCTGTGGAACACCGCCCTGGTCATGGCCGGCTACCTGCTGGGCGAGCAGTGGTCGCTGGTCGAACGGTATGTGGGCATTCTCACGTACGTGGTCATCGGGCTGATCGTGCTGGCCGTCGGGGTGTTCGTGTGGAAGCGGGTGACGGAGGGGCGCAGGGCCCGCCGGTAGCCTCGGCTTCCGTGAACATCAGAACGGGCGTCGCGGCCGATGCCGACGCCATCGCGGCTCTCCACACCGAGAGCTGGCGCACCGCCTATGCCGGGATCATGCCGGAGTCCTACCTGGAGGGGCCGCTGCCCGCGACCCATCGCGAGCTGTGGCGGGCCAGGGCCGAGAGCGAGGTTTACCTCAACGGCGGTGACCCGCCCTGCCTGCTGGTGGCCGAGGACGAGGCGGGTGTGAGCGCGTTCGCGTATCTGGTGCCGGAGCGCGACGGCCGGGTGCTGCTGGACAACCTGCACGTGCGGCCCACGCTCAAGCGGTCCGGCCTGGGCCGCCGGCTGGTGGACCGGGGGCTCGGCTGGGCCGCCGAGCACCACCCGGGCAAGACCGTCTACCTGGAGGTTCTGCGCGACAACGCCGCGGCCAGGGCCTTCTACGAGCGGATGGGCGGCAGGCCCGGCCGCGCGTTCGTGGAACGCTTCAACGCCGGGTTCGAGCTGGACGTCGTCGAATACACCTGGAGCCCGGTCAACGGCCGGTGAAGTGCCGGGTGAACCAGTCGCGGGCCAGGTCGGCGACCGTCTCGAGCGCCCCGGGCTCCTCGAACAGGTGGGTGGCCCCGGGGACGATCCGCAGCTCGCTCTCGGCGTTCAGCTCCCGCTGGGCGGCCTCGTTCAGCTCGATCACCGGCTCGTCGGCGCCGCCCACCAGGAGCAGCGTCGGGGCCCGTACCGACGCCAGGCGCGGCCCGGCGAGGTCGGGACGGCCGCCGCGGGAGACGACGGCGGCGACGATGTTGTCCGGTTCGGCGGCCGCCCACAGGGCGGCCCCGGC
>NZ_JAHKRO010000092.1 GCF_019396325.1 Nonomuraea ceibae | reverse complement strand
CCCCCTGGGCGGCCGGCGACCTGCCGCTGGAGGAGGCGGCCCGGCGCGCCGCCGAGCCGCCGTCCCCGGCGGCGGGGCCGGAGGGGGCGAGCGGTGAGGGGCGGGGGTCCGCGCTGGCCGGGGTGGAGCTGCTCGCGCACATCGGGCCGCCGCCGATGCCCGTCACGCTCATCCGGCAGAGCGGGTCGCCGGCGATCGTCGCCACCATGGACCCGGGCCGCGACGGCGTCGAGGTCGTCGACCGGGCGGTGGACGAGCTGGTCGTCGCGGGGGCCGACACCGACTGGTCCGCCTACTTCACCCGGCCGGGCCGGGTCGTCACCCTGCCCGCCTACCCCTGGCAGCGCGATTGCGGCCTGCCGGCGCGCCGGATGCTACACAATGTATCCGGGCAAGCACTGTACGTCGGGGGAGTCTCGTGAAGATCACGCCGATCGCCGGAGCCGTCGCGTTGCTCGCCGGCCTCACCATCGTCCCCGCGGGGTCCACGGTCCGGCCCGCCGCGGCGACGGGAGCCGCGCGGCCGCACCCGGCCGTTCCGCGTGCCGGGGCGCTCGCTGCCCTCTCCCCGGACGTCGCAGGCGGTAAGGGGCGGGCCGCGGTGCTCGCCTGCGCGGTCGGGACGCCGCCCGGGAGCCCGATCGTGTTCACGCCGCCCGTGGGCCTGGTGCCCGGGAGAGTGGCGGCGCGGGGGGCGTTGTGGCTGAGCGGCTGCCGGGGGAAGCCGGGGCGGCTCAGGTCGGGGTGGGCGTCGCTGCGCGCCGAGGGGGAGGCCTCGTGCGCCGCCGCGCGCGGGATGCGCGGGCACGCCACCATCACCTGGTACGACGCGACGGGACGGCCGGTGGGCAGTTCCCGACTGCGCATCCGCAACGACGAGCTGGGCGCGGCCGGTGCGCTGCTGACCGGGAGGGTCACCGGCGGGCCGCTGGACGGCAGGCGGGCCAGGGGCGGGATCGCGCCGGAGGGCGGGGTGCTGGGGTGCGCGACGGGCGGGCTCGGCGCGATGCCGGGCACCGGGCGCATCGAGTTCGGCTGACCGGGCCGCGCCGCCGGGGTCCGCTCGCCGGCGGTGGAGATCATGCAGGATTGGGTGCAGTGACAGTGAACGCCGGGCGGGCCCCACGGCCCCCACGAGATGTCCCTGCGCGCGGAAGGGGCCGCATGGCACCCGTGAAGGAAATCACCGAGCTTCTGCACCGGACCTTCTTCAGGTCGCTCTCCCTGCTCTCCTCACGGGGGCAGGGCGCCGTACTACGTCGTTACTTCGACTGGTGGCATCGCCGCCCCGACCCGTGGCACATGGGCACCGACGCCTATGAGCAGGCCAAGTACGCCGCCACGCTCGCCCAGCTCCCCGATCTGCCCTACCGGCGGATCCTGGAGGTGGGGTGCAGCGAGGGGGTGTTCACCGAGCAGCTCGTCACCGCCTATCCGGAGGCGCACGTCACGGGCGTGGACATCTCCGAGCGGGCGCTGGCCCGGGCGGCGGAGCGGGTGGAGAAGGCGGCCGACAGGACGCTGCTGCTGCCGGCCGACATCCTCCGCTTCACCTCCGAGCACCGCTATGACCTGGTGTTCTGCTCGGAGACGCTCTACTACCTGGGCCGCCGCGACCGGCTGCGGCGGGCCAGCGCCCGGCTGACCGGGCTGCTGGCGCCGGGCGGCGTGCTGGTGCTGGTGCATCCGTGGCCGGAGGCGCGGCGGCTGCACCGGTTCGTCGAATCCGGGCGGGCGGTGTCGCGGCTGAGCGAGCTGGTGGAACGGGAGGCTCATCGGCCGTTCGCGGTGTCGGTCTACCAGGCCCCGCCCGGCTGATCGGGCCCCTCAGACGCCGCCCGGGCAGGCCGGGGCCGGGTTCCGGTGGGCGGCGGCAGTGCGGGGGCGGCGCTCGGCGGAGGCGGCCAGGGCGACGGCGCCCAGGGCCAGCAGGCCGAGCGCCGCGCCGATCCAGCCGAGCGGCGCGTACCCGTACCCGGCGGCGATCAGCAGCCCGCCCAGCCACGGGCCCACGGTGATGCCGACGTTGAACGCCGACACGTTGAAGGAGGCCGCCAGCGTGGGCGCGTCGTGGGCGACGGCGAACACGCGGGTGTTCAGCGCCGGGTTGGTGGCGAAGCCGGAGGCGCCCAGCAGGAACACCAGCGGCACCGCCAGCCACGCCACCTCGGCGCTCAGCGCCAGCGCCCCCGAGATGACGACCAGCGCGGCGAGGCCGGCGTACAGGAGGGTGAAAGGGCGGGCGTCGGCGACGCGCCCGCCGACGGTGATGCCGATCAGCGAGCCCGCGCCGTACAGCGCCAGCATCGCCGGCACCCACCCCGGGGCCAGCCCCGTCGTGTCGGTGAGCAGCGCGCTCAGGTAGCTGAAGGTGACGAGCAGCCCGGCCGTGGACAGCGCGGTGGTGCCGAGGGCGAGCCACAGCCGGGGGTTCGCCAGCGCGCCGAGCTCCCGCCGCAACGACGTCTCCGTACGGGGAGCCGACGGGTGCGGGGCCGGGGGCCGGCCCGGCACGGTGGCCAGGACGCCGAGCGCGGCCAGCGCGGACATGCCCGCCACCACCCAGAACGCGGCCCGCCAGCCCAGGGCCTGCCCCACGAGCGTGCCCGCCGGGAGGCCCAGGGTGGTGGCCACGGTGAGGCCGCCCGCGACGATCCCCATCGCCCGGCCGCGCGCGGCGGGCCCGGCGAGGCCGATCGCGGTGACGGCGGCCACGGCCCAGAACCCGGCGTACACGAACGCGGCCACCACCCGCGTCACCAGCAACGTCGCGTAGCCGGGCGTCAGCGCGCCGACCACGTGCGCCACGGTGAACACCGCCATGAACGCCAGCAGGGCGGTCCGGCGCGGCCAGCGCAGCGTCACCACGGCCAGCACCGGCGCCCCCACCAGCATCCCGACGGCGAACGCCGAGATGAGCAGCCCGGCGTCGGGCACCGACACGCCGAGCCCGGCGGCCGTCTCGGGCAGCAGCCCGGCCAGCATCAGCTCCGAGGTGCCCTGGGCGAAGATCGCCAGCCCCAGGACGTAGACAGCCAACGGCATCGAACACTCCATTTATTCGATCGACCAGTACAAAACTGAGGCACGAAAACGCTCAGAACGCGTCGAGCGCCGTGGCCGCGATCGCCTCCAGCGCCGCCCGGTCGCCGCCCGCCCGCGCCGCCACGCGCATGCCGCTCACGACGGCCGCCACGAACCGTGCCAGCGCCGCCGGGTCCTTGCCCGGCCCCAGCTCGCCGCGCGCCCGCGCCAGCCCGATGGCCGCCCGCAGCGCCTCGAACCGCCGCTCCTGGTCGCGCCGCAGGATCTCGGCGATCTCCGGGTCGCGGGGCGCCAGCTCGACCATGCTGTTGACGACCAGGCAGCCCGGCGGCTCGCCCGGATCGCCCTCGGCCACCGACTGGAGCAGGACGCGCACCTTCTCCCGGATCGGCAGGTCGCGCTCCAGCAGCTCGAACAGCTTCGCGTCCTTCTGCTCCATGTAGTGGCCCAGCGCCCGGACGAACAGCTCCCGCTTGCCGTCGAAGGCGTTGTAGACGCTGCTGCGCCCCAGCCCGGTGGCCTCGCACAGGTCCCGCGTGGAGGTGGCCTCGTAGCCCGACTCCCAGAACGCGCGCATGGCGCCCTCCAGGGCCCGGTCCTCGTCGAACGTCCTCGGTCGTGCCATGCGCCGACCGTAACACGTTTTGGATCGATCAGTGCAATACGGGAATCCTCCATACGGGTCGGCGGATCGCCCCCATGGCCGCCGCCGCCCCGGCTGCCTACCGTGAGGCAGCGTGATCCGACTCGACCATCTCACCAAGAGGTACGGCGACCGCGCCGCCGTGGACGACCTGACGCTGGAGCTGAGACCCGGCGCCGTCACCGGCTTCCTCGGCCCGAACGGCGCCGGCAAGTCCACCACGATGCGCATGATCCTCGGCCTCGACGCCCCCAGCTCCGGCCGCGCGCTCATCGGCGGCAGGCCGTACCACGAGCTGGAACACCCGCTGCGCACGGTCGGCGCGCTGCTGGACGCCCGCGCCGTCCACCCCGGGCGCAGCGGGCGCGCCCACCTGCTGGCGATGGCGCGCGGCGCCGGCATCCCCAAGGCGCGCGTGGCGCGGGTGCTGGAGCTCGTCGGGCTCGGCGAGGCGGCCGGGAAGCGGGCGGGCGCGCTGTCGCTCGGCATGAGCCAGCGGCTCGGCATCGCGGGCGCGCTGCTGGGCGATCCGGAGGTGCTGATGTTCGACGAGCCCGTCAACGGGCTCGACCCCGACGGGGTGCGCTGGGTGCGCCGCCTGATGCGGTCGCTGGCGGCCGAGGGCCGCACGGTGTTCGTCTCCAGCCACCTGATGAGCGAGATGCAGCTCACCGCCGACCACCTGGTGGTGATCGGCAAGGGCCGGCTGATCGCCGACGCGCCGCTCGCCGAGGTGCTCGCCACCCCCTCCGTGCTCGTACGGTCCCCGCACGCCGGCGACCTCGCGGACCTGCTGACGGCACAGGGCGTGAGCGTGGAGCGGCGCGGCGAGAACGAGCTCGTCGCCACCGGCGCGACGCTGGAGCGGATCGGCGACCTGGCCCACGAGGCGGGCGTCCGGCTGCACGAGCTGAGCCCGCGCGAGGCGTCGCTGGAACAGGCATATCAGGAGCTGACCGCCACGAGCGTGGAGTACGGCGCGGGAGGAACGCGATGAGGAACGCACTGGGGAGTCCGCTGGGGCGGGCCGTCGCGGCCGAGTGGGTCAAGCTCTGGTCGGTCCGCTCGACCTGGCTCTGCCTGGCCTCGGCGGTGGCCGCGACCGTGCTCGGCGGGCTCACGCTCGGCGCGGCGCAGGCTACCGAGGCGCTGCGCGAGGGCGCCGCCGGGTCGCGCGTGGTGGTGACCGGCCCGATGATCTCGGCGACGGCGTTCGCCCAGTACGCGGTGATCACGCTGGCGATGCTCATGGTCACCTCCGAGTACGCCTCCGGGTCGATCAGGAGCACGCTGCAGGTGGTGCCGATCCGGGGCCGGATGCTGGCCGCCAAGGCGCTGGTGACCGCGCCGGTGCTGTTCACGGCCGGGATCGTGGCGGGCGGCGCCGGGGCGCTGGTCACGTACCTGGTGCTGTCGGTGGAGACGTTCGGCGGGGCGGCGGCCTTCCCGCCCGGGCAGGCGGCGGCCGACCTGCTGCGGCTCGGCGTGTTCTGCGCGCTGACCGGCGTGCTGACCGTCGGGGTGAGCGCGGCCGTACGCGGCTCGGCGGGGGCGCTGACCGTGATGTTCATGCTGACGCTCGGCCTGCCGCTGCTGCTGGTCATGACCGGGAGCCAGGCGGCGGTGGACGCCTCGATGCGGCTGCCGACGTTCGCCGGGCTGGCGTTCATGGAGAGCGCCGACAACCTGACCGGCGGCCCGATCCCGTACCCGGCGGGCGAGGGGCTGGCCTGGCTGGCGGGGTGGACGGCGCTGGCCCTGCTCGCCGGGCTGGTCGTGCTGCGCCGGCGCGACGCCTAGACTGCCCAGCCGTGATCGTACGAAGGCTCGCCGGGGTGCTGGCGGGAGCGGTGACCGGCGGCCTGGAGCTGGTCCTGCTCGTGCTGGCGTGGCCGCTCGCCCGCTGGTGGGCGCCATGGCTCGTGGCGCTCGAACGGGCCAGGCTGCGGGTGCTGCTCGGCCACGACAGCGACCCCGGCACGGCGGGCGCCGGCTACCTGGCGCTGCGCGCGGCCGTGGGCGTGCTCGGCGGCTACGTCGCCATGTCGCTGATCTTCGTCGGCCTGCTCTTCGTCGGCGGCGCCTGCTGGGCGATGCTGACGGGCGAGTCGTCGCCCGTGGCGCTGGAGTTCCCCGGCATCCGGCTGACGACCGAGAGCTGGGCGATCGGCCTCACCTCCGGGATCTTCCTGCTGGCCGTGGGCACGCTGTGCTGCCAGGCCGTCGTCGCGGGCGAGCGGCGGCTGGCCCGGCGTTTCCTCGGCCCGGGCCCGCAGGAGCGCATGCGCCGCCGCATCGCCGAGCTCACCGCCACCCGCTCCGGCATCGTGCGCGCCGTCGACGACGAGCGCCGCCGCATCGAACGCGACCTGCACGACGGCGTCCAGCAGCGCGGCGTGGCGCTGGCCATGCTCCTCGGCCGCGCCCGCCACGCCTTCGCCGGCGCCCCGGGGCCCGCCGCCGACCTGGTCGCGCAGGCCTACGCCGAGTCGCGGCACCTGCTGGACGAGCTGCGCAGCGTCGCCTGGCGCATCTACCCGACCGCGCTCGACGAGCTCGGCCTGCGGGCCGCGCTGGCCGGGGTCGCCGAACGCGCCGGGGTGCCCGTCACCGTCCACCACGGCCTGACCGGGCGGCTCGCCACCGAGGTGGAGACCGCGCTGTACTTCGTGGCCCGCGAGGCGATCACCAACGCGGTCAAGCACGCCGGCGCCCGTGACATCCTGGTCGTGCTGAGCGAGGACGAGCGGACGGTGCGCGTGGTGATCTCCGACGACGGCGCGGGCGGCGCCGACCCGGCCGGCGGCGGCCTGTCGGGCCTGGCCCGCCGCGTGCTCGCGCTCGACGGCGAGTTCGAGGTGGGCGACGCCCCCGGCGGCGGCACCCGGGTGCGCGCCACGCTGCCGAAGGAGCCGCCGTGCGGCTGATCCTGGCCGACGACGCCGTGCTGCTGCGCGAGGGCCTGGCAAGCCTGCTGCGCGACGCCGGCCACGAGGTCGTCGCCGCCGTCGGCGACGCCCCCGCCCTCATCGAGGCGGTGGCCGAGCACCGGCCCGACGTCGCCGTCGTCGACGTGCGGATGCCGCCCACCCACACCGACGACGGCCTGCGCGCCGCGCTGCGCATCCGCGAGAGCTGGCCCGCCGTCGGGGTGCTCGTGCTGTCGCAGTACGTCGACAAGACGTACGCCGCCACGCTGCTGGCCGGGACCGAGGGCGGGCTCGGCTACCTGCTGAAGGACCGGGTGTCGGAGGTCGCCGAGTTCCTGGGGTCGCTGGAGCGGGTGCGCGGCGGCGGCACCGTCATCGACCCCGAGGTGGTGCGCCAGCTCCTGGCCCGCACCACGCACGCCGACCCGCTGCGCACGCTCACCGAACGGGAGACGCAGGTGCTCGGCCACCTGGCGCAGGGCTACGCCAACGCGGCGATCGCCGCCGCGCTGCACATATCATTGAGCACGGTCGAGAAGCACATCAACGCCATCTTCGACAAGCTGGATCTGCCCGCCACCCCCACCTACAGCCGCAGGGTGCTCGCGATCCTGCGCTACCTGGACGGCTGACACGAGGGGGACCATTGCCGGGCACGCTTCGGGGCGACTGCGCCAACTGCTTCGGGCTGTGCTGCGTCGCCCTGCCGTTCGCCGCCTCGGCCGACTTCGCCGCCGACAAGCCCGCCGGCCAGCCGTGCGGCAACCTGCGGGACGACTTCGGGTGCGGCATCCACGAGCGGCTGCGCGAGTCGGGCTACCCGGGCTGCGTGGTCTACGACTGCTTCGGCGCCGGTCAGCAGGTCTCCCAGGTCACCTACGGCGGGCGCGACTGGCGGCGCGAGCCCGGCAGCGCGCGGGAGATGTTCGCGGTGTTCCCGGTCATGCGGCAGCTCCACGAGCTGCTCGCCTACCTCACCGAGGCGATCGCGCTGCCCGCCGCCCGTCCCGTCCGCGACGACCTGCGCCGCGCGCTCGGCGCGATCGAGCGCCTCACCCGGCTCGGCCCCGCCGAGCTCCTCGACCTCGACGTGGCCGCCCGGCGGGCCGAGGTCAGCGTGCTGCTGCTGCGCGCCAGCGAGCTCGCCAGGAAGGGCGCCGGGCGGCGCAAGGAGCACCGGGGCGCCGACCTGATCGGCGCCAACCTGAAGGGCGCCGACCTGCGCGGGGCCAACCTGCGCGGCGCCTACCTGATCGGGGCCGCGCTCAAGGGCGCCGACCTGCGCTCGGCCGACCTCATCGGCGCCGACCTGCGGGGCGCCGACCTCAGCGGGGCCGACCTGACCGGCGCGCTCTTCGTCACGCAGTCACAGCTCAACGCCGCCGCCGGCGACGCCGCCACCCGGCTCCCCGCCGGGCTCTCCCGCCCCGCCCACTGGACCGCCCGGAAGTGAGAACCCGGCCTGCGTGATCAGGGCGCGCAGGTAGGCGGTGATCTCGTCCGGGTCGAGCGGGCCGGGGGAGAGCAGCAGCTTGCAGATCACCGCGCCCTCCATCATGTCGGCGAGCACGTCGAGGTCGGCCGCCGGGCTGAGGTGGCCGTCGCGCTGGGCCCGCACCATGATCTCCCTGGCGCGCTCGCGGCGCGGCAGCACGTGATGCTTCCGGTACGCCTCCAGCAGCGCGGGATGGCCGGCCCCGGCCGCCAGCAGCCGCGCCGACAGGGCCCGGAACCTCGGCTCGGCCAGCATCTCGCCCCAGCGGGGGAGCAGCCGCTCGATCACCTCGGGCAGGCTGCCCTCGGTGTCGGCCACGTGGGGCAGGTCGGCGCGGGCCGTCTCGATGGCCTGGGCGAGCAACTCCTCCTTGCTGCGCCATCTGCGGTAGACCGTCACCTTCGTCACACCGGCCCGGCGGGCGATCGCCTCGATGCTGGTCTGGTCGGCGCCGCGCTCGGCCAGCAGGTCGACGGCGGCGCGCAGGATGGCGGCGTCGGCCCCCGGGTCGCGGGGGCGCCCGCGGCCGTCGCGGCGCGGCTCGGTCGTGGTCATCGCCCGCACCGTAGCGCATCGGTGACCCGGCGCCGCAATCGAGCCTGCCGCGCCACGCTAGAACCGCCGGGCGTACCAGGCCGGGGTCTCGCCGAACAGCTTGCGGAAGTCCCGCGTGAAGTGCGCCTGGTCGGCGTAGCCCAGGTCGGCGGCCAGCGCGGACCAGTCGGGCGGCGTGCCCGCCGCCATGCGGCCGGTCGCCTCGCGCAGGCGGTAGCGGCGGATGACGCGCTTGGGCCCGAGGCCGACGTGCTCGGCGAACAGCCGCTGCAGCTCGCGCACGCTCAGCCCGGTCTCCCGCGCCAGCGCGTCCACACGGGTGATCGCCGGCGTGGCGGCGATCAGCGCGACGACCTCCGCCGCCCGGGCCGCCCTCGGGTCCGGCTCGGGCAGGTGCGCCCGCAGGAACTCCTCGACCGGCTCCACGTCGACCGGGTCCGGCAGCGGGCCCGGGAACACCTCGGCGGCGTCGAAGCGCCGGTCGGCGATCGTGGACACCGGCGCGCCCAGGAACGGCCGGAACGCTCCAGGCCGGAACGCCACCCCGAACACCCCGCCCCGGCCCTCCAGCACCCGCACCTGGTGCCCGCTCACCGGCCCCTGGAGCGTGGCGGCCCCGTCCTGGAACGTCAGGTGCACGCTCGGGTACGGCACGATCAGCTGCCGGTACGGCTCGGCGTAGTCCCAGGTGGCGACCCAGTAGCGCTCGACGTACGGGGCCAGGTCGGGCGAGGGGGAGGGGAAGGCGTGGCGCTGGTGCCGCGCCCAGGCGCCGTCGAGCTCGCGTGCGTCCCTGGCCATGCCGACGAGCTTATGTCGTGTTTGTTCAATACGGCGGGGCGGTGTCATGGTTGGGTGTACCCCATGTCTGACCTGCATTTCATCGCCCAGGCGGCCGCCGGCGTGCCGGAGATCGTCCGCCGGGTCGAGCCCGGCGATCTCGGCGCGCCGACGCCGTGCGCCGAGTACGACGTCCGCAAGCTGATCAACCACCTGCTGTTCTGGGGGCCGTCGCTGGAGGGGGCGGCGCGCAAGGAGAGCGTCCCGCCGCCCGCCGCGTCGGAGGACGACGTGGACCTGACCGGAGGGGACTGGTCGGCCGAGCTCCAGGCGCAGACCACGCGGCTGGTGGCGGCCTGGAGCGAGCCGGCCGCCTGGGAGGGGACGACGTACATGGGCGGCGCGACGGAGTTGCCCGCCGCGATGGTCGGCGGCATGGTCGCGGGCGAGCTCGTCGTGCACGGCTGGGACCTGGCCCGCGCCACCGATCAGCACCCGCGGTGGGACGACGACCTGCTCGAACGCCTGGCCGCACAGGTGGCGGCCACCGCCGAGCAGGGCCGCGCCATGGGCGTCTACGGCCCGGAGGTGCCGGTGCCGGCCGACGCCCCGCCGCTCGACCGCGTCCTCGGGCTCACCGGCCGCGACCCGTCGTGGAAGCCGGCCTGACCGGTGAGCGCCCGGGCCGTCAGGACAGGCGGCCCACGTAGGCGAGCGCCTGCTTGAGCAGGGTGCCCTGGCCGCCCGTCATCTCCTGCTGCACCATCGGCAAGGCGGCCTCCTCCGGCGTGAACCACACCAGGTCCAGCGCGTCCTGCCGGGGCCGGCAGTCGCCGCGCACCGGCACGATGTAGGCCATCGAGACGGCGTGCTGGCGCGGGTCGTGGTAGGGCGTGACGCCCGGCGTCGGGAAGTATTCGGCCACGGTGAACGGCTGCGGCGAGACGGGCAGGCTCGGCAGCGCCACCGGGCCCAGGTCCTTCTCCAGGTGGCGCAGCAGCGCGTCGCGGATCCGCTCGTGATACAGGACGCGGCCGGAGACCAGGGCCCGGCTCACCGTCCCGTCGGGCGCGATGCGCAGCAGGAGGCCGACGCGGGTCACGGAGCCGGTCTCGTCGACCCGCACCGGCACCGCGTCGACGTAGAGGATCGGCATGCGCCCTCGGACCGACTCCAGCTCCTCGGGAGCGAGCCAACCGGGCATGGTCTCGGTTATTTCGGTCACTCGTTGATCGTACTTGCCGCCGGACCGTGAACCTCGCAGGGGCGGCCGTCCCGTACGGGATCTACATTGTAAAGGCACCCGGCCCGGACGAGCGCCACGACGGCCGGGACCGGGAACAGCAGCAGGTAGAGGTTGGGCGCCCACCAGGCGGGCGAGAAGTCGCCGCGCAGCGTCCAGAACGCGATGGCCATCAGCCCCGAGGCCATCGTCAGCACGAGCGAGACCAGCATGAGCGGCGGCCCGCCGGGGTCGCGGCGGCGCAGCAGCCACAGGCTCGTCAGGCCGGTGGCGCTGGCGAGCAGGTCGATCCAGAGGAAGGACCAGTTCCAGGCGGCCATGATCGGGTTGGCGTAGTCGGCGAACGCCCACTCCGGCGGGATGAGCCCGAGGCCGGTGACGAGGAAGTAGACGACGAACCCGACGTCGGTGACGAGCATGAGGATCTTCGTCACGCGGATGCGGGGCAGGTCAGTCGCAGGCACGGTCGATCAGCTCCATGAGGTGGGCCCGGGTGCGCTCGTGCAGGCCGGGGCCGGGTTCGGAGAGGCCGAAGAGGCGGGCGGCCCACCAGCCGTCGACGGCCAGGCGCACGGCGGTGGCGGCGGCGGGGTCGATGCCGTCGCCGGTGAGGCGGGCCTGCCAGGCGGCGTAGCGCTCGCGCAGCGGGGCGAGGCCGGCGGGGTCGACGAGCACGGCGGCGAGCAGCGCGGCAGTGACGCGGTCGGCCGGGGCGGCGGCGGGGCCGGTGGTGTGGCGGGCCGGGATGGTCGCGTCGACGTAGGCGCGCAGGATGTCGCGGGGGTGGTCACCGGCGTCGGCCAGGGCCTGGTCGAAGGCGTCGGTGAGGCGTCCGACCAGGCCGGCGACGAGGGCCTGCTTGGTGGGGAAGTGGTAGAAGAGGCCGCCCTTGGAGACGCCGGCGCGCTGGGCGACCGCTTCGAGGGTGAGGGACTCGGCCCCCTGGGCGAGGAGCACGTCGGCCGCCGCGTCGAGCAGCCGTTCGCGTGAGCTGGGTCGTGGCACGCACGTAACTATACCGGTCAGCCGGTACAGTTACGCACGCCCTCGAGGGCGCCCCGGTGGCGCTTTGGTACGTTCGAGCACGTCGTTGACGCTGGGACGAAGGGTGTGCGCTGGGTGGGCGTGCTGGCGTGGGTGAGTGTGGCGGTGTTCCTTGTCGCGTACGCGTTGATCGCGTCGGAGAAGGTGCATCGGGTGGCGGCGGCGCTGGGTGGGGCGGGGATCATGTTGTTGATCCATGCCACGGGTGCGGAGGCGGCGTTCTTTTCGGAGCATTCCGGGATCGACTGGAATGTGATTTTTCTGCTGCTGGGCATGATGATCATTGTGGGGGTGCTGAAGGAGACGGGGGTTTTCGAGTATCTGGCGATCTGGGCGGCCAAGCGGGCGCGGGGGCGGCCGTTTCGGTTGATGGTGTTGCTGGTGTTGATCACGGCGCTGGCGTCGGCGTTGCTGGACAATGTGACGACGGTGTTGCTGATCGCGCCGGTGACGTTCTTGGTGTGTGAGCGGCTGGCGGTTTCTGCGGTGCCGTTTTTGATCGCGGAGGCGATGGCGTCCAACATCGGTGGTGCGGCGACGTTGGTGGGTGATCCGCCGAACATCATCATCGCCAGCCGGGGCGGGCTCAGTTTCAACGACTTCCTGATCCACATGGCGCCGATGGTGGTCGTCCTGATGGCGGTGTTCGTCGGCCTGTGCTGGCTGATGTTCGGGCGGACGTTCCGTCATGATCCGGAGCGGGCGGCGGCGGTGATGGCGCTGGACGAGAACGAGGCGATCGGTGACCGGCGGCTGCTGTGGCAGTCGCTCACCGTGCTGGGCCTGGTCATGGCGGCGTTCGTGCTGCACCCTGTCCTGCACTACGAGCCCTCGATCGTCGCCCTGCTGGGCGCGGGAATCCTGGTCGCCGCCACCAAGATCACGACTGAGCAGGCCATCGCCGAGGTGGAATGGCCGACGCTGGTGTTCTTCGCCGGGCTGTTCGTCATGGTGGGGGCCCTGGTCGAGACCGGGGTGATCGGGCAGCTCTCGGAGGCTGCGGTCGCGGCGACCGGCGGGGAGGTGGCCGCGGCCACGATGGGGCTGCTCGGCGGCTCGGCCGTGCTCTCGGCCATCGTGGACAACATCCCGTACGTGGCGACGATGGCGCCGATCGTCGAGCGGCTGGTCGAGGCCACCGGTGGCGACGGGCCCGGCCAGGTGCTGTGGTGGGCGCTGGCCTTCGGCGCCGACCTGGGCGGCAACGCCACCGCCGTGGGGGCGGCGGCCAACGTCGTCGTGCTCGGCATCGCCGCGCGCAACGGCTCGCCGATCAGCTTCTGGCAGTTCACCAAGTACGGGCTGATCGTCACACCGGTGACGGTCGCGCTGGTCGCACCGTACCTGTGGCTGCGCTACCTCATGTGAGGCGCTTGTAGAAGAAGCCGCAGTCCTGGAGGGAGCCGTCCGGGTCGGCGGCGTAGCCGGGGACCACGCCGTAACGGGTCCAGCCCTCCGACAGGTAGAGGCTCTCGGCGGCGCTGCCGCTGCGCGTGTCGAGGAGCAGGAGCGTGATCCCGGCGGCGTGGGCGGCCTGTTCGAGAGCGGCCAGCAGGGCGCGGGCCAGGCCCCGGCCCCGGGCGTCGCGGTGCACGAGGAGCTTGACGACCTCGGCGCGGTGCCGGGCGTTGGCCTTGCCCGGCAGGGACAGCCCGGCGGTGGCGACGATGCCGCCGGCGTCGTCACGGGCCGTCCACACGAGCAGGGCGCCCGCGGCGACCGCGGCCTCCTGCTCGTGCCACCACCGGGCCGCCGCCTGCCGGTCGAACGGCGCGACGAACCCGAGCGAGGCCCCGTCGTCGACCGCGTCGGCCAGCACTTCGGCCAGCTCCTTGACCGCGCCGGCGTACGTGGCGGGGGTCAGGCGTTCGATGGCGGGCACGGCGGCTCCTTCACGGCAGGACGACGAGCAGGGCGTAGCGGACGGGGGCGGGGCCGGGGCAGTGGAAGCGGGAGCGGCCCCAGAGGCGGAAGCGCAGGCAGTCGCCCGCCTCCAGCCGGTGCGTCCGCCCGCCGGCGGTGATCTCCACGACCCCTTCCAGGACCCAGATGTGCTGCTCCAGGCCGGGCACGGGCGGGGCGTCGTAGGCCAGGTCGGCGCCGGGGCGCAGGGCGCCTTCGACGACCTCGCCGCGCAGGCCGGGATGCGGCGGCGACACCGACCTGCGGGTGAACCCGGACGCCTCGTCGCGCCACACCGGCTGCGCGGCGGCCCGTACGAGCTGGGGCGGCTCCGCCTCCACCTCGGCGAGCAGGCGGGACATCGTCCGGCCGTAGACCGCGCAGAGCTTGCCGAGCAGGGTGGCCGTCGGGCTGATCTCCGCGCGTTCGAGGCGGGACAGGGTCGAGCGGCTGATCCCGGCGCGGGCGGCCAGCTCCTCCAGCGACCAGCCGCGCTCGGCCCGCAGCTCGGCCAGCCGCTCGGCGAGTCTCTCCGCCAGGTCTCCCATATGCGAGACGATATCCCATATGTGGGAATCGTGAACCGGGGGGTCGTCCGGGCCGACTGAGCCGGTTGACGAGAGGGGCGACATGACGGACGAGCTGCTGGTGGTGCGCGCCCAGCTCGGCGAGCGCGCGGCGCTGGCCGAACTGGTACGCCGCTGGCATCCGCGCGTGTGGACGTACACGCGGCGCATGCTGGACGCCGGGCGGGCCGACGACGTGACCCAGGAGATCTGGCTCGCGGTGGTGCGCGGGCTGCCCCGGCTGCGCGAACCCGGACGGTTCACGCCGTGGCTGTTCACCGTCGCCCGGCGGGCCGTCGCCGACCGGCTGCGCGAGGAGTACGGGCGCGCCGAGGAGCCCGCCGCCGCCGAACCCGCCGCCGGCGACCCCGTCGAGGCGATGGTGGACCGCGCCTCGCTCGTCGCCGGGCTGGCCGCGCTGCCCGTGGCCGAACGGGAGGTGCTCGTCCTGTTCTACCTGGAGGAGCTGACCGTGGAGGAATGCGCGCAGGTGTGCGGGATTCCGCCCGGCACCGTCAAGTCCCGGCTGAACCGGGCCCGCCGCCTGCTGGCGCGACGACTGAGGGAGAGTCATGGATGAGGAGCCGCGCCCGACGGCGCAGGAGATGATCGACCGGCTGGCCGGGCCGCTGTCGCCGTGGAGCCGCGTCCGCGCCGTGGTGGCGCTGGTGGCGGGGCTGGCGGGGGCGGCGTTCGTGGGGGCGCTGTGGTCGAGCGAGGAGGCGCTGCCGGGGCGCACCCACCTGGCCTTCGCCCTGTTCCTGGCGTTCTGCCTGGCCTGGGCGGCCTACGGGGGGTGGCTGGTCACCCGGCGGGTGCCGCTCTTCGCCACCGACCGGGTCATCGCCGCCTGGCTCGCCGTCGTCGCCTCCGCCGCCACGACCGCCCTGGTCGCCGCCTTCACCACCCCGCCGCTGCCCGCCCTGGCCGTGGGCGGCGCCTTCCTCGCCGCCGCCCTCCTCCTCGCCGTACGCGCCCACACCCGCCGCGCCGCCCTTCTCCGGCGCAAGCACCTGCTGGAACGCCGCCCCGCCCCCGACTGAACCCCGGGGGAACCCGCCCCTTCCCGACGGCCTGGAGGGAAGCTCGCGCTCCCACAAGGTCCCCTGAACGGGGGCCGCCCCCCTGGAGAGGGCGCCCGCCCGGAAGCTGCCCGCCCGGACCGAGCGTCCCCGGAAGGGGCGTCCCCCGGCCCGGGCATCCTCGCGCCCGGAGTTTCCCCACGCGCGACGTCCCCCCGAGGGGCGTCCGCCTGGCCGCGGCGTCCGCCCGGATGTGGCGCTCACCCGGACAGGGGCGTCCCTCCGAACCGGGGTTCACCTGCGGGTGGGCGTCCGTGGGCGTGCGGGTGGAGTGGCCGCTGGGGCTCCGGTCCCGGGGGTGGGGTTAGGGGGTGGGGGTGAGGTGGTCGAGGGTGGTGCGGATGGTGTCGAGGGCCAGGCGGACGTGGGACGGCCGGGTGCGGACGCTGAGGACGCACAGCCGCAGGTAGAAGCGCCCGCCCAGGGTGGTGCTCGACAGGTAGACGCGGCGGGTGGCGTTGATCCTGGCGAGCAGTTCGCGGCCCGCCTCGTCGCCGCCGCGCGGCCGGAAGACGACGACGGTGAGGTCCGGTTCCCAGGGGACGTCGAGGCGCGGGTCGGCGGCGAGTTCGCGGTGGACGAGGGCGGCCTGGTCGAGTTTCTCGTCCAGGGCTTCCTCGAAGGCCCGCACCCCGTGCAGGTGCAGCGGCAGCCACAGGCGCAGGCCGCGGAACTCGCGGGTCAGTTCGACGCCGAGGTGGCCGAAGTCGGGCAGGCCGCCGATCTGGCCGATGTCCTGGAGGTACTGGCCGTCGGCGGCGTGGGCGGCGTGCAGCAGGGCGGGGTCGCGGACGAGGAGCACGCCCGTCCCGTACGGCAGGAACAGGCTCTTGTGCGGGTCGAAGGCGATGGAGTCGGCCTCGCCGATCCCGGTGAGCGTGGCGCGGCCGCGGCGGGTGAGCTGGAAGCCGCCTCCGTAGGCGGCGTCGACGTGGAACCACAGGTCGTGGGCGCGGGCGAGGCGGGCCAGTTCGGGGAGCGGGTCGACGGTGCCGGTGCTGGTGGTGCCGGCGGTGCCCGCCAGGAGGAAGGGGCGCAGCCCGGCGGCGCGGTCGGCTTCGATCATGCGGGCGGCGGCGGCCACGTCCATGCGCAGGTCGGGGGTGGAGGGCACGACGCGGACGCCGCGGCCGGGCAGGCCGGCGATGCGGGCGGCCTTGGCGATGCTGAGGTGGGTGTGCTCGGTGACGTACAGGGTGCCGTCGCGGGCGTCCTCGCCGAGCCGGGCGTGGCGGGCGGCGACGAGGGCGGACAGGTTGGCCGGTGAGGCGCCGGTGGTGACGAGGCCGCCGGAGCCGGGCGGGAGGCCGAAGCGGGCGGCCAGCCAGGTGAGGACGCCGTGTTCCATGGCGACGAGCGCGGGCGCGGTCTGGGCGACGCCGGTGAAGCGGTTGGCGGCCTGGGCGAGCATCTCGGCGAGCACGGAGGAGACGAGGCCGCCGGCGGGGAAGTAGGCGAGGTAGCCGGGGCCGGCGGTGTTGACGCCCTGGCCGGCTGCCTGGCGGAAGGTGTCCAGGAGGTCGCCGAGGTGTCCGGGGTCGTCGCCGGGCGGGCGGCGCAGCAGGGCGGTCAGGCGGGCGGTGTCGCGGTAGTCGCTGGCGGGGGAGGCGGGCAGTTCGGAGAGCCAATCGGTCAGGAACGCGGTCGCCTCGCGGGTCAGGTCGTGGAGGGCGTCGCCGGTGGGGTCGAGGGGCACGATGGGGTGATGCGTCATCCGGACACGGTAGGAAGGCCCGGCGTGTGGGGGATTGGATGTTCTTGCACCGCTCGCTGGTAGGCGCCGGGGGTGGTGCCGACGATGCGGCGGAAGTGGCGTGACAGGTGCGACTGGTCGCAGAACCCGGCGGCCTGGGCCGCCTCGGCGGGGGGCGTGCCGCGTGCCAGGAGTTCGCGGGCGCGGCGTACGCGGAGCTGGGTGAGGTAGGCGTGCGGCGGCAGGCCGTAGGCGCGGCGGAAGGCCCGCACGAGCGCGAACGGCGTGGTCCCGACGGCCTCGGCGAGCTCCCGCAGGCCGGGCGGGCGGGCGTGAAAGTTCCACGCCGCCGGGGCGGCGGCGGGGGTCTCCGGGGAGAGGCAGGCGTGCAGGAGGTCGCGGGCGCGGGCGGCGGCGGTGGGCCCGGCGGCGGTGCGGGAGAGGGCGCGGGACAGGGTGCGGGCGGCGGCGCGGGGCCGGGCCTGGGTGGCGACGAGGCGGGCCAGCAGCAGGTGGAGGGCGATGTCGGCGGTGAGCGGGTCCTCGGTCTCGGCGGCGCGGTGCGCGGCGACGACGAGCGCGGCGAGGCGGGCGTCGGTGACCACCGGCCGGGCGAAGGACGGGGCGTCGCGGCCGGTGAGCGCGGTGAGCTGGGCGGGCGTGGGGTAGAGGACGCGGTACGTCCAGCCGCCGGGGGTGTGGGCGTGGCCGGTGTGGACGACGCCGGGGTCGATGAGCACGACCTCGTGGACGCCGGCGTGGGCCAGGCCGCCCGGCAGGTGGATGGCCTCGGCGCCGGACTCGACGGCGCCGATGGCGTAGGTGTCGTGGCTGTGGCGGCTGAAGCGGTGGCCGACGTAGCGGGCGCGCATGAGGTCGAGCCCGCCCATTCCTGGATGGCGCCAGTAGCGCACCTTCTCCCCGGCGCTCATGGTTGAGGATTCTCTCACTGGAATAGCGGCTTTTGTCAAACAAGGAAAAAATGTCGTTGGGTCTATCGCAATCGCCCCTTTTTTTCTTACGATCGCATCGGCCAATCACGATCGACGAAGGGATCGCCGATGACGATCGAGATCAAGAAGGTCGAAGAAGTGGAGACGACAGGCAACAGCAACAGTTGCTGACCGTCGGCGGGGCCTTCGTCGCGGGAGGAGGCCCCGCACCTCAGCGTTCCGGGAGCGGCATTGGCAAGGGTTCAGGTGAATCCGGCTTTTCCACTTTTTGTTGATGACGTCAATAATAAAGTCAGACTGGGGGACTTTCCGCCCACCGGGCAGATCCTGGATCCCGCACCGGAGCCGCTGCGCCGGCTCATCCGGCTGTGCGCGCGCGAGCCGGTGGCGCGCGGCGAGTTGCACGCGCTCATTCCCGAGGTGGCGCCCCGGGAGATCGACGCGGCGGTCGACCGGCTGCTGGAGGCGCGGGTGCTGGTGACCGAGGCCGACCTCGGCGCGCTGGCGGCCGACGACCGGCTGGGGCGGTTCGGGCTGTTCCTGGCGATGTTCCATCCGGCGGGGCGGGCCGCCGCCGCACTCGGCGACCTGGCGCGGGCGCACGTGGCGGTGCTCGGCGCCGGGGCGATCGGCGCGGGCGTCGCCCTGCACCTGGCGACCTCGGGCGTGGGCAGGCTGACGCTGCTCGACGACGACCGGGTGGAGCTCGGCAACCTGCACCGTCAGCACCTCTACACGATGGACGACCTGGGCGCGGCCAAGACCGACGCCGCCGCCCGCGCGCTGCGCCGCCGCAGCCCAGAGGTGGAGATCACCCAGGTCACGCGGCGCATCACCGGCCCGCGCGACGTGCCCACGGACGCCGACCTGGTCGTCAACACCGTCGACACCCCGCAGCCGCACATCCGCCGCTGGGTCAACGAAGCCTGCGTCGAGGCGGGCGTGCCCTTCGTGACCGGCGGCTTCAACCAGCACACCGGGCTGGCCGGTCCGCTCGTCGTCCCCGGCGAGACCGGCTGCCTGACCTGCCAGGAACGCGCCCTGGCCGCCCGCTACGGCACCGCCGAGCTGCCCGTCAGCGACAACGAGGGCCGGGCCGCGCCGTCGTTCGGGCCGCTGTGCGCGATCGTGGCCGGGATGCTCGCCTCGGAGGTGATCCGCCACCTGACCGGCACCGGCCCGCCCGCGCTGCGCGGCCGGGCGGTGTGGCTGGACCTGCTGACGCTGGAGACGACCACGAGGGCGTACGGGCGCGACGCCGGGTGCGGGGTCTGCGGGTGAGGACGGACCTGTCGTTCCTCAGCGTCGTCGCCGACGGGCCGGACGACTACGTGGTCGGCAACGGCGAGACGTTCGTGCACGTCCCGGAGGTGGCGGCGGCCGTGGTCGCGGCGCTCGACGGCACCAGGACGGCCGCCGAGGCGCGCGCCCGGGTGCTGGCCGAGCGGGGCGTCGACGTGGACGTGGAGGCGTTCGTCAGCGGCCTGGACGGCGCCGGGCTGCTGAGCCCGCCGCGCCGCCCGCCCAACGTGTGGGACCGGATCAGGCCGGGGCACGTGGCGTGGCTGTTCTCCCGCCCGGCCGACGCCGCGCTGCTGCTGCTGACCGGCTGCGCGATCGCCGCCGCGCTCACCCGGCCGGGCGTGCTGCCGGACCCGGCGACGCTGGTGTGGGCCGACAGCCTCGCGTTCACGCTGGCGTTCGCGGCCGGGTCGTGGCTGCTCGTGCTGGTGCACGAGCTGGGCCACATCGCCGCCGCCCGGTCGCTGGGCGTGCGGGCGGAGCTGTCGCTGGGCACCCGGATGCAGTTCCTGGTCGTGCAGACGCGGATCACCGGCGTGTGGGCGGTGCCCCGCCGGGCCCGCTACCGGGCCTACCTGGCGGGGATGCGGGTCGACTGGCTGCTGGCGTGCGCCTGCGCGTGCGTGCTGGCCGTGACGGACGCGCCGGTGGCGCGGCTGGTCATGGTGATCTGCCTGGCGCAGATCGCCTGGCAGTTCCTGTTCTTCATGCGCACCGACGTCTACTACGCCGTCGCCAACGCCACCGGGGAGAAGAACCTGATGGCCGACGCGCGGGCCTACCTGCGGCGGCGGGGCGGCGATGCGCGGCGCGGCGTGCGGGTGTACGCGTGGTTCCTGGTGGCCGGGCGGGTGCTCGGGCTGGCCTTCTTCGCCTGCTACACGGTGCCCGTCACGGTGGCGATCTGCCGCCGGTCGCTGGAGGAGCTCGCCGGGCCGGGCGGCTGGCGGCCGGTCGCCACGCTGGCCGTGGTGACGGCCGGCTGGCTGCTCTACCTGGGCGTTCTCCTCAGGCGTCTCATCCGCACCAGGTCTACCGCGACGAATTCGGGGGAGTAACGCCAGGTAAGTCCCTTGTGGAGCCTGGAGGTCGTCCATGCCCGGCACGTCCACGACGAGCCGCGTCGCCATGCTGGTGCTCGCGACGGTCGCGTTCGCGGTCAACTTCTGGGCGTGGGGACTGCTGAGCCCGCTCGGCGGGGTCTACGAGAAGCAGCTCCGGCTGACCGCGTTCGAGGTGTCGGTGCTGGTCGCGGTGCCCGTCATCGTCGGCTCGCTGGGCCGGATCGTGCTCGGCGCGCTGACCGACCGCTACGGCGGCAGGCTCGTGTTCGGCGTCACCACGCTGCTCGGCATCGTCCCGGTGGTGTTCCTGGCGTACGCGGCCAGCTATCCCGCGCTGCTCGCCGGCGGGTTCGTGCTGGGGCTGACCGGGGCGACGTTCGCGGTCGGGGTGCCGTTCGTCAACGCCTGGTTCCCGCCCGAGCGGCGCGGCCTGGCGCTGGGCGTGTTCGGCGCGGGCAACATCGGCACCGCGATCTCCGGGTTCGCCACGCCGTGGCTGGCGCAGCGCTTCGGCCAGCAGGCGCCGTTCTGGACCGTCGCGGTCGCGCTCGCCGTCATCGGCGTGGTCATGCTGGTGTTCGGGCGGGACGCGCCGGGCGCCGAGCCCGCGACCGAGCCGTTCGGCCGCCGCTTCCTGGCCGCCGCCCGGCTGCGCACCACGCGGGAGCTGGCCGGGATGTACGCGCTGACGTTCGGCGGCTTCGTCGCGTTCGGCGTCTATCTGCCGCTGTACCTGAGGAGCGTCTACCACCTGGAGGTCGCCGACGCCGCCGCGCGCAGCGCCGGGTTCGTCGTGCTGTCGACGGTGGCCAGGCCCGTCGGCGGCTGGCTGGCCGACCGGCTGGGCGGCGAGCGGGTGCTCGGCTGGGCGCTGGCCGTGGTGGCGGTGTGCGCGGTCGCGGTGTCGTTCGCGCCGGCCATGCCCCTGGCCACCGTGGGCTTCCTGGTGATGGCGGCGGCGCTCGGCCTCGGCAACGGCGCGGTGTTCGCCGTGCTCAGCCGGGCGGTGCCCGGCGCGATGGTGGGCAGCGCCACCGGCGTCGTCGGCGCCGCCGGCGGCCTGGGCGGCTTCCTGCCGCCGATCGTGATGGGCCTGATCTACCAGGCCACCGGCTCGTACGCGATCGGGCTGATGCTGCTGGCGGCGGTGGCGTGCGGCGCGTTCGTCTACTGCTGGTTCGTCCTGCGCCCCCGGGCGCGTGCCTGACGGAGAGGTGTGATCCCTATGGCCGGCATCGACGGCCCGATCAGCGACGCGCTGCTGAGGCTGGGCCGCTACCTGCGCCCCGGCGAGGTCTCGGCCGACCTGCGGACGCTGCACCAGATCGGCGGCCGGCAGGGCGACGCCTTCTACCGGGACCGGTGGAGCCACGACAAGGTGGTGCGCTCCACGCACGGCGTGAACTGCACCGGCTCGTGCTCGTGGAAGGTGTACGTCAAGGACGGCGTGATCACCTGGGAGGCGCAGCAGACCGACTACCCGAGCGTGGGCGGCGACCGGCCGGAGTACGAGCCGCGCGGCTGCCCGCGCGGCGCCGCGTTCTCCTGGTACACCTACTCGCCGACGCGGGTGCGTTACCCGTACGCGCGCGGCGTCCTGGTGAGCCTGTACCGGGAGGCGAAGAAGCGGCTCGGCGACCCGGTCGCCGCCTGGGCCGAGATCACCACGGACCCGGACAAGCGGCGCAAGTATCAGTCGGCGCGGGGCAAGGGCGGGCTGGTCCGGGTCACCTGGGAGGAGGCCACCGAGATCGTCGCGGCCGCGCACGTGCACGCGATCAAGACGTACGGGCCGGACCGGGTGGCGGGCTTCTCCCCGATCCCGGCGATGTCGATGGCCTCGCACGCGGTGGGCGCCCGGTTCATCTCGCTGATCGGCGGCGCGATGCTGTCGTTCTACGACTGGTACGCCGACCTGCCGGTGGCCTCGCCGCAGGTGTTCGGCGACCAGACCGACGTGCCGGAGTCGGCCGACTGGTGGGACGCCTCCTACCTGATGCTGTGGGGCTCGAACGTGCCCGTCACCCGCACCCCGGACGCCCACTACATGGCCGAGGCGCGCTACCGGGGCCAGAAGGTCGTGGTGATGTCGCCGGACTACAGCGACGCGGCCAAGTTCGCCGACGAGTGGCTCGCCCCGAACCCCGGCACCGACGGGGCGCTGTCGATGGCGATGGGGCACGTGATCCTCAAGGAGTTCTTCGTCGACCGGGTCACGCCCGCCTTCGACCGTTACGTACGGCAGTTCACCGATCTGCCGTTCCTGGTGTGCCTGCGCGAGCGCGAGCCGGGCCGCTACCTGCCGGACAAGTTCCTCACCGCCGCCGACCTGGGCCACGACGGGAAGGAGGCGGCGTTCACCACGGCCGTGTGGGACGAGCGCGCCGGCGGACCGGCGCTGCCCAACGGCTCGCTCGGCTTCCGCTACTCCGAGCACGGCGAGGGCCGCTGGAACCTGGACCTGGGCGACCTCGACCCGGCGCTGTCCCTGTACGAGGGCGGCGAACCGGTAACGGTCGTCCTGCCGCGCTTCGACGGCGACAGCGGCGGCGTGCTGGAGCGCGGCGTGCCCGCCCGGCGGATCGGCGGCCACCTCGTCACCACCGTCCACGACCTGCTGCTCGCCCAGTACGGGGTGGCGCGCGACGGGCTGCCCGGCCGCTGGCCGTCCGGCTACGACGACGCCGCCGAGCCGTACACGCCGGCCTGGCAGGAGCCGATCACCGGCGTGCCGGCCGGGAAGGCGGCGCGGATCGCGCGCGAGTTCGCCCGCAACGCCGAGGAGTCCGGTGGCCGATCCATGATCATCATGGGGGCGGGGGCCAACCACTGGTTCCACGCCGACACCATGTACCGCTCGTTCCTGGCGCTGACGACGCTGACCGGCTGCCAGGGCGTCAACGGCGGCGGCTGGGCGCACTACGTCGGCCAGGAGAAGTGCCGCCCGATCACCGGCTGGGCGCTGCTGGCCTCCGCGCAGGACTGGTCGCGCCCGCCCCGGCAGATGATCGGCACCGCGTACTTCTACCTGAACACCGGCCAGTGGCGCTACGACACGTTCAGCGCCGACGTGGTGTCCTCGCCGCTGGGCGGCGGCGCGTTCGCCGGGCGCGCCACCGCCGACCTGATCGCCGCCTCGGCGCGGATGGGCTGGATGCCGTCCTATCCGACGTTCGCCCGCAACCCGCTCGACCTGGCCGACGAGGCCGCCGCCGCCGGGCGGGACCCGGGCGCGTACGTCGCCGAGCAGGTGGCGACCGGCCGGCTCGGCTTCGCCTGCGAGGACCCCGACGCGCCGGAGAACTGGCCGCGCGTGCTGACCGTGTGGCGGGCCAACGTGCTCGGCTCCTCCGCCAAGGGCGACGAGTACTTCCTGCGTCACCTCCTCGGCGCCGACTCCTCGCTGCGCGCCGAGGAGGCCGGGCCGGACCGGCGGCCCCGTGACGTCACCTGGCGGGAGGAGACGCCGCAGGGCAAGCTCGACCTGCTGCTGACGCTGGACTTCCGGATGACGTCCACCACGCTGTTCTCCGACGTGGTGCTGCCCTCCGCCACCTGGTACGAGAAGCACGACCTGTCGAGCACCGACATGCACCCGTTCGTGCACGCCTTCACCCCGGCCATCGACCCGCCGTGGCAGACCCGTACGGACTTCGCCGCCTTCCACGCGATCGCCGAGACGTTCAGCGAGCTCGCGGCCCGCCACCTGGGCACCCGCACGGACCTGGTGGCGGCGCCGCTGCTGCACGACACGCCCGACGAGCTGGCCACCCCGCACGGCCGGGTGCGCGACTGGCGCGCCTCCGGCGACGTGCCGACGCCCGGCGTGGACTTCCCCAAGATCGTCGAGGTGCGGCGGGACTACGGGGCGATCGCCGCCAAGATGGGCGCGCTCGGCCCGCTCGCCGACAAGCTCGGCGCCGCCACCAAAGGCATCGCGTTCGACCTGTCGCAGGAGGTGGAGGAGCTGCGGCGGGCCAACGGCGCCACGCCGTCCGGCAGGCCGTCGCTGGCCACCGACGCCCACCTGTGCGAGGCGATCCTGGCGCTGTCGGGCACCACGAACGGGCGGCTGGCCGCGCAGGGGTTCGCCACGCTGGCCCGGCGCACCGGCACGTCGTTCGACGGGCTGGCCGAGGAGCACCGGCGCGTCCGCTTCGCCGACACGCAGGCCAGGCCGGTGCCGGTGATCACCTCGCCGGAGTGGTCGGGCAGCGAGACCGGCGGGCGCCGCTACTCCGCCTTCACGCTCAACGTCGAGCACCGCAAGCCCTGGCACACGCTGACCGGCCGCCAGCACTTCTACCTCGACCACGACTGGATCCAGGAGGCCGGCGAGACGCTGCCGGTCTACCGGCCGCCGCTGAACATGACCGCGATGTTCGGCGAGCCCCGGCTCGGCGAGTCGGGCGAGCGCGGCATCGTCGTGCGCTACCTGACGCCGCACTCCAAATGGTCGATCCACTCCGAATACCAGGACAACCTGCTCATGCTGACGCTCTCGCGCGGCGGGCCGACGATCTGGATGAGCCCGGCCGACGCCGCCAGGGCCGGCATCGCCGACAACGACTGGATCGAGGCCGTCAACCGCAACGGCGTCGTCGTGGCGCGGGCCGTCGTCTCGCACCGCATGCCGCAGGGCACCGTGTACATGTACCACGCCCAGGAACGGGTGGTGGACGTGCCCAAGAGCGAGATCTCCGGCCGGCGCGGCGGCATCCACAACTCGCTCACCCGGCTGCTCGTCAAACCCACCCACCTGATCGGCGGCTACGCGCAGCTGTCGTTCGCGTTCAACTACCTCGGGCCCACCGGCAACCAGCGCGACGAGATCACCGTCATCCGCCGCCGCTCCCAGGAGGTCGACTACTGATGAGGGTCATGGGCCAGCTCGCCATGGTCATGAACCTGGACAAGTGCATCGGCTGCCACACGTGCTCGGTCACGTGCAAGCAGGCGTGGACGAACCGGGCCGGCACCGAGTACGTGTGGTTCAACAACGTCGAGACCCGGCCCGGCCAGGGCTACCCCCGCACCTACCAGGACCAGGAGCGGTGGAAGGGCGGCTGGGAGCTCAACCGGCGCGGCCGGCTCCGGCTCCGCGCCGGCGGCCGGCTGAAGAAGCTCCTGACGATCTTCGCCAACCCGCTCATGCCGTCCATCCAGGACTACTACGAGCCGTGGACCTACGACTACGACCGGCTCTTCTCCGCCCCCGCCACCCAGGACACCCCGGTCGCCCGGCCCACCTCGCTCATCACCGGCGAACCCACGAAGATCACGTGGAGCGCGAACTGGGACGACGACCTCGGCGGCGCCCCCGCCCTGACCGCCGCCGACCCGGTGCTGCGCCGCGTGTCGGACGAGGTCAAGCTCGACTTCGAGCGGGCGTTCATGTTCTACCTGCCGCGCATCTGCGAGCACTGCCTGAACCCCTCCTGCGTGGCCTCCTGCCCGTCCGGCGCCCTGTACAAGCGCTCCGAGGACGGCATCGTGCTCGTCGACCAGGACCGCTGCCGCGGCTGGCGCATGTGCGTGACGGGCTGCCCGTACAAGAAGGTGTACTTCAACCACCGCACCGGCAAGGCGGAGAAGTGCACGTTCTGCTATCCGAGGGTCGAGGTCGGCATCCCGACCGTGTGCTCGGAGACGTGCGTGGGGCGGCTGCGCTACATCGGCCTGATCCTGTACGACGCCGACCGGGTGGAGGAGGCCGCGTGCGTGGCCGACGAGCGGGACCTGTTCGAGGCGCAGAAGGGCGTGCTGCTCGACCCGGCCGACCCGGAGGTGATCGCCGGGGCGCGCGCCAACGGCATCCCGGACGACTGGCTGGAGGCCGCCCGCCGCTCGCCCGTCCACCAGCTGATCTTCGAGTACGGGGTGGCGCTGCCGCTGCATCCCGAATACCGGACGATGCCGATGGTCTGGTACATCCCGCCGCTGTCACCCGTCGTGGACGCGCTGTCGGGCACCGGGCACGACGGCGAGGACGCCGGCAACCTGTTCGGCGCCATCGACGCGCTGCGCATCCCGATCGGCTACCTGGCCGAGCTGTTCAGCGCGGGCGACCCCGAGCCGGTCCGCGCCGTGCTGCGCCGCCTGGCCGCCATGCGCTCCTACATGCGCCGCCTCAATCTCGGCCAGGAGCCCGACGAGTCCATCGCCACGGCCGTCGGCATGACGGGCGAGCAGGTCGAGCGGATGCACCGGCTGCTGGCCCTGGCCCCCTACGACGAGCGGTACGTGATCCCCGCCGCCCACGCCGAGCAGGGCGCCCAGCTGGAGGAGCTCGGCTGCAGCCTCGACTACGAGGGCGGCCCCGGCATGAACGGCCCGTTCGGCGAGGCGTCCGGCGCGCCCGCCCCCGTCGCCGTGGAGAACTTCCACGCGCTGCGCCAGCGCCAGGCGGGCGACGCCCTCGACCGCGCCGACGAGCTGCACGGCCGCGTCAACCTGCTCAACTGGGACGGCAAGGGCACCCCCGAAGGGCTGTTCCCGCGCCGGGAGGACAAGCCGTGAGCGACCGAACCGTGCACCTGGCCGCGTCCGTCCTGCTCGGCTACCCCGACGAGCGGCTGGCCGAGGCGCTGCCGCTGCTCGCCGACACCGTGCGCGCCCTGCCGCGCGGCGAGCCCGCCCGGCGGCTGGCCGCCTTCCTCGACCACGCCGCCGCCACCCCGCTCGGCGAGCTCGCCGAGCACTACGTGGCCACGTTCGACCTGAAACGGCGCTGCTCGCCCTACCTGACCTACTACGCCTACGGCGACACCCGCCGGCGCGGCCTGGCGCTGCTCCGCTTCAAGCAGGCCTTCCGCGAGGCCGGGTTCGAGCCCGGGCCCGAGGAGCTGCCCGACCACCTGGCGGTCGTCTGCGAGCTGTCGGCACGCGGCGCCACCGCCCAGGCCGTCCGGCTGATGCGCGAGCACCTGGCCGGCCTCGACCTGCTGCTGGAGGCGCTGCGCGAGGCGGGCTCGCCGTACGCCGACGTGGTCGCCGCCGTGCGCGCCACGCTGCCGCCGGCCACCGCCCGCGACCGCGCCGCCGCGCTGCGGCTGGCCGAGCAGGGCCCGCCCGCCGAGGAAGTCGGCTTCTTCTCCGGAGGAAACGGATGAACCCGCTCGACCTGCTGCTGTGGGTGATCTGCCCGTACGTCGCCCTGACCGTCTTCGTGCTCGGGCACGTGTGGCGCTACCGCTACGACAAGTTCGGCTGGACCACCCGCTCGTCCCAGCTGTACGAGTCGCGGCTGCTGCGCGTCGGCAGCCCGCTGTTCCACTTCGGCATCCTCGTCGTCATCCTCGGCCACGTCGGCGGCCTCGTCATCCCCAAGTCGTGGACCGAGGCGGCCGGCATCAGCGAGCACGCCTACCACGTGACCGCCGTCGTCCTCGGCACCATCGCCGGGGCGTGCACGCTGGCGGGCCTGGCCATCCTGCTGTACCGCCGCCGCACCGTCGGCCCCGTCTTCACCGCCACCACCCGCAACGACAAGCTCATGTACGCCGTCCTGACCCTCGTCATCGTGCTGGGTCTGGCCGCGACCGTCGCCGCGAACGTGCTCGACGGCGGCTACGACTACCGGGCGACCGTCTCGCCCTGGTTCCGGTCGATCTTCTACCTGCGGCCGCGGGGCGAGCTCATGGCCGGGGCGCCGCTGCTGTTCCAGGCGCACGCCTTCAGCGCACTCGTGCTCTTCACCATCTGGCCCTTCACCCGGCTGGTGCACATGCTGACCGCGCCGATCGGCTACCTGACCCGGCCCTACATCGTCTACCGCAGCCGCGGCCCGCGCACCGGGGCGCCCGGCTGGGAGCCCACCGGCCGCCGATAAGGTGCCGGTCATGACGTCCGTACACCACTCGGTCTCGACCTGGCAGCAGCCGCTGCCCGCCCCGGCCTCGCCCGAACGTGACGCGCTCGTCCGCGACCTGGCCGCCCGCGTCCTGGCGCGGGGCGGCGGGCGCCTCCTGGTCGGCATCGACGGCCTCACCGCCGCCGGCAAGACCAGCCTCGGCCACGAGCTCGCCGAGGCGATCGCCGCCACCGGCCGGCCCGCCCTGCGCGCCACGCTCGACGACTTCAAGAAGCCGTGGAAGGACCGCCACCTGTACGACCGCGAGTCGGGGGAGGGCTACTACCGCAACGCCTACGACTACGACGCGCTCAAGCGGCTCCTGCTCGGCCCGTGCCGCGACCCCGAGGCCGCCTCCTGCGCGCTGTGCTCCATCGACCCTCTCACCCAGGTGGACCACTCCGCCACCACGGCCCCGCTCACCCCGGACAGCGTCCTCGTCGTCGACGGCGTGTTCGCCTTCCGCCCCGAGATCGACGAGTGGTGGGACTACCGCATCTGGGTCGACGTGGACGCCGACCTGTCGATCCGGCGCGGCGCCGCCCGCGACGCGAACTGGGCCGGCTCCGGCGCCGAGGCCGTCCACCGCGACCGCTACCTCGTCGCCGCCCGCCTCTACCTGGCCGAGGCCGACCCGGTGCCGCGCATGGACGCCGTCGTCGACAACCGCGACTTCGCCCGGCCCCGCCTCGTCACAGACCGTGGATCCGCCGCCCGGTGATCTGGTGCGGCACGATGCGGATGTAGAGCGTCCGGTCGCCGCCCACCCACGGGGTGACGTCCGAGGCCGACAGCTCCGCCGCCTCGTCCGGCGGCACGTGGTGGAACGGGCCCTGCACCAGCACGCTCCAGCCCTCCCGCTGCGCCTCGTCGATCCGGTCGACCTCGAAGCCGACCACGATCTCCACGCCCTGCACGCCGGTGCGCAGATCCCGGTCCATCGGCCCCCCGTACGCCGTCCGGAACAGGATCGCGCCGTCGTGCAGGCGGTAGTTGACCGGCAGCACCGTCGGCCCGTGCGAGCCGTCGAACGCCACCCGGCCGATGCCGCCCGGCTCGATCAGGCGCAGGCACTCCTCCCGGTCCAGCACCTCCACGTGCGGCGACTCCGCCGCCGGCCCGCCGCCGGGCGGCCGGTCGGCGGTCCCGCCCAGCAGGTCCTCGGCCGTGGTGCCGAGGGCCGTCGCCAGCCGCGACAGGGCGTCGGCGCTCGGATTGCCGGGATTCTCCTCCAGATACTGCAGGTAGCCCGGCGACATGGCCGCCCGCCCCGCCACCTGCTCGCGCGACAGCCCGAGCCGCTCGCGGTGGTACGCGATGCGGCGGCCGAGATCGCCCGTCCCCGTCATGTCGTTCCCCCTTCCCCCAGGGGACGCTACCCACGCCGCACCGGCCCACGCGGTAAGGTGCCGGGCGATGACGGACTTCCGCCCCGGCCTCGCGCTGGCCCGCTCCTTCTACCGTGACGTTCTCGCGCCGCTCGTGCCGGTGCCGCACACCGCCTGCCTGCTCGGCGAGGGCTCCGAAGTGCTCGGCTACGACAGCGAACGCTCCACCGACCACGAATGGGGGCCGCGCGCCCAGGTGTTCGTCGCCGCCGCCGACGTCGAGCCCGTACGCCGCGCCGTCGCCGGCGGGCTGCCCGCCGAGCACGAGGGACGTCCGACGGCCTGGTTCTCCCTGGCCGCCGGCGCCGTCACCCACCACGTCGAGATCACCACCTTCGACGCGTGGATCCGCGACCGGCTCGGCCTCGACCCGCGCGACGGCCTCGACCACGCCGCCTGGCTCGCGCTGCCCCAGCAGCGGCTGCTGCACGTCACCCGGGGCGAGGTGTTCCGCGACGACGCCGGCGAGCTCACCCGGGTCCGCGACCTGCTCGCCTGGTACCCCGTCGACGTGTGGCGCTGGCTGGTCGCCTCCCAGTGGCACCTGATCCACAACACCGAGCCGCTGATCGGCCGCACCGCCGAGGCGGGCGACACCCGCGGCGGACGCCTGCTGGCCGCCCGGCTGAGCGAGCTCGTCATGGAGATGTGCTTCCTCCAGGAGCGCCGCTACCGGCCCTACGCCAAGTGGTTCGGCACCGCGTTCGCCGAGCTGGAGGCCGCCGCCACGATCGGGCCGCTGCTCGACGCCGGCCGGCTGCCCGAGGCGCTGGCCGAGCTCGGCCGCCGGCACAACGACCTCGGCCTCAGCGCGCCGGTCGAGCCCGTGCTCGGCGACTTCCGGGTCGGGATCAACGACGCGGTCCGCCCGTACCGGGTGCTCAACAGCGCCGGCTTCCACGCCGCCACCGTCGCCGCGATCACCGACCCCGCGCTGCGCGCCCTCGTCACGGTCGGCGGCCTCGGCCAGCTCACCCACGCCGACGACGCGCTGGTCAACTTCACCCCCTGGCCCGGCCGCCTGGGCGAGGTCTACCGGTCACTGGTCGACGGCTAGGAACCCTCCGGCGGCCCGTACATATCCCGGCATTACGGTCGGCGCAGTTAGCCGATCGCCCCTCTGGAAAGAGGGAGGGCATGATCGTAGTGGGGGTTGACGGGTCCAGAGCAGGGCTGGAAGCCGCCGCGTGGGCGGCCGCCGAGGCGGAGCTGCGCCACGTGCCGCTGCTCATCGCGCATGCCATGACCCGCTGGGCCGTCGAGACCGGAGACGGCAGGCTGGCCGACGTGGCCGCGTGGATGCGCGAAGGCGGCCGGTCCGTGCTGCAGGCCGCCCGGGAACGGGCCGGCCGCGACCGGCCCGAGGCCGACGTCGAGACGACGCTGCTGGCCGGCGACCCGCGCGAGGCGCTCATCGCCGCCGGGCGCGACGCCGAACTGCTAGTCATCGGCAGCCACGGCATCGGCGGCGTACGCGGCATGCTCGTCGGCTCCGTCGCCCACGGCGTCGCCGGACGCGCCCCCTGCGACGTCGTCCTGGTCCGCGAGGTGCCCTCCTCGCCCCGCCAGGAGATCGTGGCCGGCGTCGACGGCTCCGAAACCTCGGCCCGGGTGCTGGACTTCGCCTTCGCCGAGGCGCGGCTGCGCGGCTGCCGGGTGCGCGCCGTCCACGCCTGGAACTGGCCCGGCCCCTTCGACGACGCCGAACGGACCGTGCTCGCCGACCTGCTCGCCGGGCCGCGCGAACGCCACCCCGGAGTGCCCGTGATCGAGGAGACCGTCCACGCGCACCCCGTGGAAGCCCTGAGGCAGGCCGCGACCGGCGCCGAACTGCTGGTCGCGGGCTCACGCGGGCGCGGCACCCTCGCCGGGATGGTGCTCGGCTCGGTCAGCCAGGCGCTGCTCCAGCACGCGCCCTGCCCCCTCGCCGTCGTGCGCTCGCCCTAGCCGATGTGCTCGTGCGGCGGCGTCACCGGCGCCGCCTGCTGGGCCTCCTGGGCTTGCCGGGTCTCGTCGTCGGTGCGCTCGATCTGGATGTTCCACTCGGCGGCCATCGCGGCCAGCGCGCCGACCGCCGTGATCACCGGGGCGACGATCAGCGCCGCCACCCCGACGGTGACGGGTACCTCCAGCACGGTGTTGCCGTGGGAGTCCTTGAGGATGATCCGGCGCACGTTCCCCTCGTGGATCACCTGCTTGATCTTCTCGGTCAGCTCGTGCCCGCGGACCTTGGTCTCTTCTCTGGTGACGGTCATACCGGAGACCTCCCCACGTACGGGCCCCCCGGCGTGAAGCCCCGCACCCGATCCGGCAGGCGCAGGTAGATCTAGCGGGCTCTCGCCCCCGACCCCCAGCCCTCGCTTGCTCCCGCCCCGGTCGCGTCGGCCACGCCGGTTGCGCCCGCTGCATGCCGCCGGCGGTGGCCAGGACCGTACCTGCCCGTTGGTCTCGCCCCTCAGGCCGGATAAGCGTGCGTTTCCGCTGCCTTGACCCCCGCCCACACCAGCCGGCCCGGGCTCAGGTCCAGGTCGGCCACGGCGGCCGGGGTGACGTCGGCGAACGCGGCGATCGGCCCCTCCAGATGGACGCGGACGTTGTCGCCGTGCCGTTCGATCCCGTCGATCGTGGCCTGCCACAGGTTGCGCGGGCTGCCGTCGGGCCGGGAGCGGTAGAGGGCCAGCGCCCCCGGGGAGAATGCCACGAACGCCGGCCCGTCCACCCGCTCCGCCGCCGTCAGCAGCAGCTCGCCGACCTTGACCCGGTGCCCCTCCGCCAGGCCCTGATACAGGTTCAGCCCCACCAGCCGCGCCACGTACGCCGTGCGCGGGCGGCGGGCCACGTCGGCGGGCGAGCCCTCCTGGACGACCGCGCCGTCCTCGATCACCACCAGCCGGTCGGCCAGCACCATCGCGTCCAGCGGATCGTGCGTCACCAGGACCGTCGCTCCGTCGAACCCCGCCAGATGACGGCGCAGCTGCGAGCGGACCTCCAGGCGGGTGTGCGCGTCGAGCGCCGCCAGGGGCTCGTCCAGCAGGAGCAGCCGAGGCCGCACCGCCAGCGCCCGCGCCAGCGCCACCCGCTGCGCCTGCCCGCCCGACAGCCCCGCCGGGCGGACCGACGCCTGCGCGGCCAGGCCGACCCGTTCCAGCAGCTCGGCGGCCACCCGGCGCGCCGCCGTCTTCGACCGGCCCTGGCAGCGCGGCCCGAACGCGACGTTGTCCAGCGCCGACAGATGCGGGAACAGCAGGTAGTCCTGGAACACCATGCCGATCGGGCGGCGCTCGGCCGGCAGCTCGTGCAGCGGCAGGCCGTCCAGCGTCACGTGCCCGCCGGACAGGCCCGTCAGCCCCGCCAGCGCCCGCAACGCGGTCGTCTTGCCCGCGCCGTTGGGGCCCAGCAGCGCCACCACCTCCCCGGCGGCCACCTCCAGCGTCACGTCCAGCGCGAACGCGGGCCGCCTCACCACCAGCCGGGCATGCAACGTCACGCGCTCACCCACCTGTCACGCAGGCTCGCCAGGATGATCACCGACACGGCCAGCAGCACCAGGCTGAGCACGATCGCCGCCTCCGGCTCCGTCTCCAGCGCCAGGTAGACGGCCAACGGCATGGTCTGCGTACGGCCCGGGAAGTTGCCCGCGAACGTGATCGTCGCCCCGAACTCGCCCAGCGCCCGCGCCCAGCACAACACCGCCCCCGCCACCACCCCCGGCATCACCAGCGGCAGCGTCACCCGCCTGAACACCGTCCACCGCGACGCCCCCAGCGTCGCCGCCGCCTCCTCGAACCGCTGGTCGGCGCCGCGCAACGCGCCCTCCACGCTGATCACCAGGAACGGCATCGCGACGAACGCCTCGGCCACCACCACCCCCGCCGTGGTGAACGGCAACGACACCCCGAACGCCGACTCCAGCCACTGCCCGGCCACCCCGCGCCGCCCCAGCACCAGCAGCAGCGCGACGCCGCCCACCACCGGCGGCAGCACCAGCGGCACCGTCACCAGCGCCCGCACCACCCGCCGGCCCGGGAACGACACCCGCGCCAGCAGCCACGCCAGCGGCACCCCGAGCACCAGGCACACCGCCGTCGCCACCGTCGCCGTCACCAGCGACAGCCGCAGCGCCTCCAGCACCTGCGGCTCGGCCAGCCGGCTCGGCAGCGTCGCCCACGGCGCCCTGATCAGCAGCCCGGCCAGCGGCAGCACCAGAAAGCCCAGCCCGAGCACCGCAGGCACCACCAGCACCCACGGCAACCGCCCAGCCACCACCCCACTCCGCCCCGGCGGCACCCCGCCCCGTTTCGGTGGCGCGCCGGGACGCTTCTGGGGCTCGGGCGTGTTGGCCGAGCTCATGGAACCTCGAACCCCGCCCTCGTCAGCACGTCGCGCCCCCGCTCCGACCGGACGAGCTCGACGAACTCCGCCGCAGGCCCCGCCGTCAGCGCGGCGATCGGATAGTCGTTGACCGCCTGCGCCGCCTCCGGGAAGTCGATGCCCGTAACCCTGCCCGCCGCCGCGGCCACGTCGGTCCGGTAGACCAGCGCCGCGTCCACCTCGCCCAGCTCGACCTTGGTGAGCGTCGCCTTGACGTCACGCTCCAGGGTGACCGGGGTGACCTTCACCCCGGCGGCCTCCAGGGCCTTGACCGCCGCCGCCCCGCACGGCACCTGCTCGGCGCAGAGCGCTACCTTCACCCGCGGATCGGCCAGATCCGCCAGCTCGTCGACCCCGGCCGGATTGGCGACCGGCACGGCGATCCGCAGCCGGTTGCGCGCGAACGTCACCGCCTTCGCGTCGGTGGCGGCCTTCATCGTGGCCGGACTCGCCGAGGCGAACACGTCCACCGGCGCCCCCTGCGCGATCTGCTGCGCCAGCGTGGCACTGGACCCGAAGCTGAACCGCACCCGCACCCCCGGATGCTCGGCCTCGAACGCCGCGCCGAGCTCGGTGAACGTACCCGTCAGCGACGCCGCGGCGAACACCGTCAGCTCCCCGCCACGCGCCTCACCCGGCGCACACCCCGCCAGCACGACGACGACGGCGAGCAGCAGCGACAGACGCCTGAACACCGATGGGCCTCCTCACGGGCTCGGCACGCGCGCGTGCTCGGGGATCTCCACGACCACGTTGGTGGACTTGATCACCGCGACCGCCACGACCCCGGGCTCCAGCCCCAGCTCGTCGGCCGCCTGACGGCTCATCAGCGACACCACCCGGTACGGGCCCGCCGCGATCTCCACCTGGGCCATCACCGCGTCGCGGATCACCTCCGTGACGATGCCCCGCAACCGGTTGCGCGCCGACGAGCGCCCCCCGTCCTCGGCCTCGATCCGCTCCCTTGCGAACGCCGCCAGATCGGCGCCCCCGACCAGCCGGTGCCCGTGCTCGTCCCGTTCGGCCGCCAACCGGCCCGCGTCGACCCACCGGCGCACGGTGTCGGCACTCACGCCGAGCAGCGCCGCAGCCTCGCTGATCCGAAACGTCGTCACGGTCGCCCATTGTATATGCGAGCCGATTCCCTGCTATAGCTAGGCAATCGCGAGCCCATCCCAACGCGTTGGAGCCGTACAGCCGACCACTCGCCCGCGCGCCCGACGTCTTTCCAGGCGCGCGCTTTCAGGCCCGCGGGAGAGCCGGGTTTCTGCTGGTCGGTCTGGGGTGTAGCAGGGGCTTGGGTGTTGGGTGGGTCAGCGGCGCAGGTCGCGGTTGGCCAGGAGGAGGCACGCGTACGGGACCGGCAACATGGCGAGCCAGAATGCGTGCGCTTCGTCCCAGTGGCCGAATCCGCATGTGGGCGGCCATAGCCGGATCTGCTCCGGCAGCAGGATGGTGCCCAGTACCAGGCCGAGCTGCACCACCACGGCGGCCATGGCAGCCTGTCGCCCCTGGGCGTGCCGGACGGCGGCCGCGGCGGCGGCCAGCCCGATCCCCAGACAGACGCCCATCTCGATCAGCAGGTCGCCGATCGGGAAGAGGGCGTCGGCGGGAAGCCGGGACAGGGCGTAGGCGAAGGCGGCGAGCCAGATGACGACCGCGGTGCCCCCGGCCAGCAGGCAGCGCAGCGCTTGCCGTACCCATCGGGGGACGGTTGCCGCGCCGAGGTCGGCGGACATGGCGTCGACCAGTGCGAACGTGGCGGCGGAGCCGAGCAGGGTGCCGGTGATCCGCATGAGCAGCAGTGCGTCGCCCGGCGGCAGGGTCTCGCCGGCCTGCACCGCTGTCAGCAGGGCTGCGGCGAAGGCTGTGACGATGACGAGTGGCGTCCAGTCGATGGCCTTGAGGAGGGGGCGGACCAGCGGGATCGCAGGTCGCCACCGGGTGCGGCGCACCGGCGGGCCGGAGCCGGGCCGGTCAGTGGTCCGGCTGGGGGCCGCTCGTCCGGTGGGCGGGGCGGCGTCGTCGAGCGAGAGGGGTGGCTGCAAGGGCATGGTCGGCTCTCCGGGGGAGGGGAGGTGGGTCACGGGCAGGGG
>NZ_JAHKRO010000091.1 GCF_019396325.1 Nonomuraea ceibae | reverse complement strand
GAGCTGGTCGAGGGAGGTGTCCAGGGCGCGGGCGAGGGTGACGAGCTGGTCCAGCGCGAGGCGGCGTCGGGGAAGCGGCCGCGGGCCGGGGGCGGTGGGGCGGTCATGAGAGGCCTCCGTTCCGGGCGTGGTGCCAGCGGAAGAGCCGGCGCTCGGCGGCCACCAGGAGGGCGTTGACCACGACGCCGAACAGCCCGACCCAGACGACCCCCGCCAGGATGTCGTCCATGCGCGCCGGTACGGCGATGCCCGCGAAGTAGATGAACACGCCGACGCCCTCTCCCCGCCCGGCGACGATCTCGGTGCTCACGGTCAGGATGAGCGCGACGCCGGTGGCCAGTCTGAAGCCCGTCATGATGAACGGCGCCGCCGAGGGCAGCGAGACCCGCCACAGCACTGCCAGCGGGCCGAATCCGTACGACCTGAGGGTCTCCTTGGCGACGGGGTCGACGCCGCGCAGGCCGTACATCGTGTTGTAGAGGATGGGCCACAGCGCCGCGTAGATCACCAGGGTGACGCGGAGCTGCAGGCCGGTGCCGATGACGAGGGCCACCAGCGGGATGAGGGCCACCGACGGGATGGGCCGCATGAACTCGACGATGGCCCGGGTGGCGGAGTCGATCACCGGGACGCTCCCGAGCAGCAGGCCGAGCGGGACGGCGACGAGGGCGGCGATGCCGAGGCCGATCGCCCAGGCGAGCATGCTGGTGGCGGCGTGGGCGCGGAATGCGGGGTCGAGGAGCAGCCCGCCGGCCCGCTGGAGGATCTCCGAGGCGGGCGGCAGGAAGGCGGCGGAGACGAGCCCGGCCCGGCCGAGCGCTTCGAACAGGGCGGCGAAGACGAGTGCCCCGGCCGCCCGGCGCGTCCACCGTGCGGTGGCCGTGTTCGGGCGGTCGCGGACGAGGGCGGGCGCGCTCACCCTGACGTGGTGGGGGACATCAGCGAGGCGACGTCGATCTCCTTGGTGAGCCACTTGGCTTCGTGCATCCAGTCGGCGACCCGCTGCAGCCGCACCGGGTTGTCGGAGCTGGAGAACAAGGGGAACGTCACGGTCGCGGCTGTGGCCTTGTCGATCTGGGTGAAGTTGGGCAGCACGTCGGCCACCACCTCACGGTTGTTCTCCATGAGCTTGGCGGCGTTGTGGAGGGCGCGCTGGAACGCCGCGGCTGTCTTGGGATATTTGTCGTACCATTCCTGAGTACTGACATAGCCGGAAATGGGGAATTCGGCCGCGGGTCCTGAGGCCGGATCCAGGATCTTTCTGGCGCCCATTGACGAGGTCGCGGCGGTGACCATCGGCTCGCCGAGATAGGCCGCGTCGAGCTGGCCCTTCTGCCAGGCGGGCATGATGTTCTGGAACGTCACCTGAACGTACTTGATCTTCGCCGGATCGATGTTGTTGGCCTTCAGGACCTGCGTGAGCGCGAGCTCCTGGAAATTGTGCAGAACGTTCACGTTGATCGTCTTGCCTTCGAGGTCCTTCGGCGACCTGATCGGCGAATCAGGCAAAGCCATGATGCTCAGGGAGTCCGGGGCCGCGCGGGAGCCTTCGGCCAGGATGCGCAGCTTCAGCGCGCCTTGGTCGTGGGCCTGGAACATCGACACGTAATTGCCGAACATGGCGTCGATCTCGCCGTTGAGCAACATCGGAATGGCCTCGGGCGACGCCTGCACGATTTGCGGCGTGACCTTGAGTCCTTCCTTCTCGAAGAGCTTCTGGTCAATGGCCACGTACATGGCCGCGGTGTCGATGGCCGGCAGGCCCGCGACCTTGAGCTCCGTCTTCTCCAGGCCGCCCGCGTCGGCGGCGGTGGAGGACTTCGGAGCGGCGGACTCCGGCTCGGCGGTGCAGGCGGCGATTCCCAGCGCCAGGGCAAACCCGATGACGGCGACTCTGCTGGAACGGGCAAGCCTCATGTCGGGGACTCCTTTCACGAGGGGGGTGTGGAGCCTGGAGGGGTAGGGGGGTGCTGTTACTCACGGGACGTGTGCCGTACGCACAACAAGCACTGACGGTAGCACCACATGGGGCGTCATCATCGCAAAAATAACATCTGTGGTTGCAAGGTCAGTTTGGCGCTATATCGTGGTCAATGACCCCATGAATTTCCAGTCTAGGTGCTTTTGCCTGATTTGGTGTGGTTCGTGAGAGCCGTGCCGTGAGTGAAGGGAGGGGCGGCAGGCGGGGCTGTCTGTGGCGATGGCGAGCGATCTTTTGTTGGGGCAAATACCCAATGAATGAGTCAATGCTGAATTCATAGTGTTTGGTGGTGGTAGTCGCCGTATGCTCAAAAGGCCCTCATCTCGATTTCACATAGTGCCCCCCACGGTCATCGAGATCCCCCTCAGGGGCGAGAGGTTGCGAAAGCAGTGAGTACGCAGAGCGCTGGTGCTTCCGTTGACCACGAGCCGCACGGCCATCAGAAGCGCAAGGTGCCCCGGCCGGCCAGATTCGGCCTGGGCAACTGGCATGTCCGATCACGCCTCGTCGCGCTGATCGTGGTCCCGACGGCGGTGGCGGTCGCGCTGGGTGGCCTGAACGTGGTCACCTCGCTCAGCGACGCCAACACCTACCAGACACTCAGAGAGGTCGCCGAGTTCAGCGAGAGCCTCGGCGCCGTCAGCCACGACCTCGCCTCCGAGAGGGACGAGACCGCGCTCTACATCGCCCAGGGGCGACCTCCGGCCAAGGAGCCACAGCTCAGAGGCACCTACGCCGGAGTCGACGACCTCATCGGGGAGGCCAAGCGGAGCGCCCAGTCGATCAACGACTCGCACGGTGACGCCGTACGACCCGTCCTGCGCCGCCTGGAGGAGATCTCCGCGCTGCGCGAGACGGCGGTCAAGGGCAAGATCCAGCCCCTGCCGATGATCGAGAAGTACACCCAGATCATCGCCGCGCTCGTGCAGTTCCACGACCAGGTCGGCCAGGTGGCGGTGGACGAGCAGGTCGCGCACAGCGCCGGCGCGATGGCCGCGATCGCCCGGGCCAAGGCCCAATCGTCCAAGCAGCGCGGCATCCTGGCCGGAGCCCTGGACAACAAGGCGTTCGACGCGGGCGAGCTCGACTCGCTCACCGCCGCCAAGGCGCGCGAGGAGAGCGAGGTGACCCTGTTCGGCACGCTGGCCACGCAGGATCAGCTGGAGCTCTACCGCAACACCGTCGTCGGCCGCGACATCGACCAGACCGACCTGTTCACGCTGCGGGCGATGGCCCAGTCGGCGGAGAACAAGCCGCTCAGCATAGGCAGCCGCGACGTGGCCACCTGGTTCGACGTGAGCACCGGCAAGATCGACGCGTTGCGGAACGTGGAGAAGAGCATGTCCGCCTCCGTCATCCTGCGCGCCCGCGCGCTGGAGGACGCGGCCAACAGATCGGCGCTCATCTCCGGCGTGCTCATCCTGATCCTGCTGGCCGTGGTGATCGCGATCATCTCGCTCATCGCCCGCTCGCTGATCAGGCCGCTGCGCAAGCTGCGGGGCGAGGCGCTGGAGGTGGCGGGCAAGCGGCTGCCCGAGACCGTGCGGACGCTGCGCGAGAGCGGCGACGGCGCGGTCCCGGCGGTGGCGCCGATCGGCGTCACCACGCACGACGAGATCGGCGAGGTGGCGCGGGCGTTCGACGAGGTGCACCGCGAGGCGGTCCGCCTGGCGGGGGAGGAGTCCCGCCTGCGCTCGAACGTCAACGCGATGTTCGTGAATCTTTCACGGCGTTCGCAGACGCTGGTGGAGCGGCAGATCACCCTGATCGACGGGCTGGAGCAGGGCGAGCAGGACGAGCAGCGGCTCGGCAACCTGTTCAAGCTCGACCACCTGGCGACTCGCATGCGCCGCAACAGCGAGAACCTGCTGGTGCTGGCCGGCCAGGACCCGCCGCGCCGGTGGAGCCAGCCGGTCAAGCTGGTGGACGTGGCCCGCGCCTCCCTGTCAGAGGTCGAGAACTACGAGCGGGTCCTGCTCCAGGTCCCCGACGGCATCTCGATCGCCGGGCAGGCCGTCAACGACATCATCCACCTGCTGGCCGAGCTGGTGGAGAACGCCCTGTCGTTCTCGCCCAGGGAGACGCGTGTCTCGCTGTCCGGGAGCAGGATCGACGGCGGCGGCGTCATGCTGTCCATCACCGACTCCGGCATCGGCATGACGCCGGAGGAGCTGGCCCAGGCCAACGACCGGCTGACCGACGCGCCCAGCATGGACGTGTCGGTGTCGCGGCGGATGGGCCTGTTCGTGGTCGCCAGGCTGGCCCACCGGCACGGCATCCGCGTCCAGCTCAGGCCGCACGGCGCGGGCGGGCTCACCGCGATGGTGCTGGTGCCCGAGTCGCTGCTCGCCCAGTCGCCCGCGCTGGCCGGCGCGTCCAGCGGCCCGCAGGAGGAGCCCTACACCGGGCCGCAGCCGGCGCCCATGCCCTACCAGCTCGGCCCCGGCCACCCGTCCTACCCTTCCTATCCGTCCAACCCCGAGGGCCCCGGCTGGCCCGCCCCGCCCTGGCCGCCCGAGCAGCGCGGCCTCACCGGCAGCGGCTGGCCCGCCGACCCGCGCGGCAACAGCGGCAACAGCGGCGGCTTCGACTCCGCCGACGTGTGGATGCCCCCGCGCCCGCCCGGCGCCGGCAGCTCCGGGGGCTGGAACGGCTCGTCGGGCTCGCCGCCGCTGCCCCGGCGGCCGACGCCCGGCCCGCAGCTCGGCGACTGGACGCAGGCCGAGCGTCCCGACCCGCCGCTGCCGCCGGAACGGCCCAGGTACGACCTCCCCGAGCCGGAGAGCCCGGCCGGCAAGCCCGCCTCCGCCGGTGACGAGTACCTGCCGATCTACGCGGCGGTCGAGTCGGCCTGGTTCGAGCGGGGCGGCAGCGCGAGCTGGAGCTCGTCCAAGGCGGACGAGGGCTGGTCGGCCGCCAAGGCCGTGGTCGAGCCCGTGCGCGACGGCGCGACGGCCGCCGGGCTGCCGAAACGGGTGCCGAAGGCCAACCTGGTGCCCGGCTCGGCCGAGACCGCGACGGCCCCGTCGGGCGTCTCGCCGGTGCCGTCCGTGTCGCCGGACCGGGTGCGCTCCCGGCTGTCCAGTTTCCAGCAGGGCTTCCGCGCCGCCCGCGACGACATCAACGGCGGCCGCGCGAACGCCGGACCCGGATTCGGCCCGCCGCCCCGCTCCGCGGACGGCGGGGAAGGCCGCGAGGAGGAATCATGAACGAGCTGAGCCATGCCGCCCGTGGCGTGGACTGGTTGATCACCGATTTCGTGAGCACCGTCCCCGGTGTCGCGCATGCGGTGGTGGTGTCGTCCGACGGGCTGCCGCTGGCGGCCTCGTCGGGGTTCCCGGCGGACCGGGCCGACCAGCTCGCCGCGATCGCCTCCGGGCTCGTGTCGCTCACCGCGGGGGCGGCGCGGGTGTTCGAGGGCGGCGCGGTCAACCAGACGATCGTGGAGATGCAGCGGGGGCTCATGCTGATCATGTCCATCTCGGACGGGTCCTGCCTGGCCGTGCTGGCCGCTCCCGACTGCGACATGGGACTGGTGGCGTACCAGATGACATTGATGGTCGAGCGCGCCGGACAGGTGCTCACGCCGGCGGTGCGCGCGGAGCTGCGCGCGTCCCAGACCAGGTGATGTGGTGACGGATCCACGATGGAACAGCGGCGGCTGGGAGCCGGAGTCCCAGCCGCGGCTGCAGGCCGACCCGGCCTCGCCGGTGCGGCCGTACGCGGTGACGGGGGGCCGCACGGCCCCCCGGGTCAAGCTGGCGATGGAGGCGCTGGTGTCGTCGGCGACGGCCGAGCACCGGGAGTTCTCGCACATCACGCCGGAATACCAGGCGATCTCCCAGCTCTGCCGGCAGGTGCGCTCGGTGGCCGAGGTCTCCGCCCTGCTGCGGATCCCGCTGGGAGTGGTTCGCGTGCTGATCGCGGATATGGCGGCGGAGGGCCTGGTGCGCGTGCACCAGCCCGCGCTGGACGCCGGTCAGCCGGATGTCGACTTGCTGGAGAGGGTGCTCAGTGGACTACGCAGGCTCTAGTTCGGGCGTGGGTCTGACTTCGACGAAGATCGTGGTGGCCGGTGGGTTCGGCGTGGGGAAGACGACGTTCGTGGGGGCCGTTTCGGAGATCATGCCGTTGACCACCGAGGCCGTGATGACCGACGCCTCGGCGGGCATCGACGACCTCGGCATGACGCCGCTGAAGTCCACCACCACCGTGGCGATGGACTTCGGCCGGGTGTCGCTCGACCGTGACCTCATCCTCTACCTGTTCGGCACGCCGGGGCAGCACCGGTTCTGGTTCATGTGGGACGACCTGGTGCGCGGCGCCATCGGCGCGGTCGTGCTGGTCGACACCCGGCGGCTGGCCGACAGCTTCCCGGCCATCGACTACTTCGAGGAGGCCCAGCTCCCCTTCATCGTCGGCGTCAACGGCTGGGACGGGCAGTACCCGCACAGCGACAGCGAGGTCCGCGACGCGCTCACGCTGGCCCCGCACATCCCGCTGATCCGGCTGGACGCCCGCTCCAAGGACTCGGTCAAGGGCGCGCTCATCCACCTGGTCGAGCACGCACTCAACATCAGGACCGCGGTGCCGGGCTGGAGCGGCTGAAGCCGTTGACGCGCCGCCGCCGGCATGATCACAATGGCGGCGGATCGCCTCCAGTCCGAGGGAGCACGCAGCATGGCCGCAGTCCGGGGCACGGCCCTGTCGTGATCAGGAACCCGCTCACCGGGCGGCCGGACCGGCCGCTCGCGCCCGTCCCGCCGGACCGGCTCGCCGCCACTGCGGCCGAGCTGCGCGCGCTCGCCCCCGCGTGGCGGGCCGCCGGGCGCGGCCCCGTCCTGACCCGGTTCGGGCAGGCGATCGCCGCCGACGACGACCTGCTCGCGGCGCTGGTGGCCGACACCGGGCGGGTCGCCGAGTCGGTGCTGGAGCGGCAGATCGTGGCCGGTCTCGTCGACCGATGGGTACGGGCGGCGCCCGCGCTGCTGGAGCCCCCGGCCGAGTTCCCCGCCTCGCTGCCCGGCGTCTTCGTCGGCGGCGACGCGGTCCCGTACGACCTGGTGGGGGTGATCAGCCCGTGGAACTTCCCGCTGCTGCTCGGCCTCATCGACGCGGTGCCGGCGCTGGCCGCCGGGTGCCCGGTGCTGGTCAAGCCGAGCGAGGTGACGCCGCGCTTCATCGAGCCGCTGATGCGGCTGGTGCCTGACGAGCTGCCGCTGCGCGTCGTCGAGGGCGACGGCGAGACGGGCGCCGCGCTGGTGGGGCTGGCCGACGCCGTCGTGTTCACCGGCAGCGTGCCGACCGGGCGGCTGGTGGCCGAGGCCGCCGCCCGCGCGTTCGTGCCCGCCTTCCTGGAACTGGGCGGCAAGGACCCGGCGATCGTGCTGGCCGGCGCCGACCTGGACCGGGCGGCCTCGGCCGTGCTGTGGGGCGGCACGGCCAACGCCGGGCAGTCCTGCCAGTCGATCGAGCGCGTCTACGTCGAGCGGCCGGTGCACGACGAGTTCCTGGACCTGCTGGCCGGCAAGGCCGCCAAGGTGGGGCTGACCTGCGAGGGCGGGCCGATCGGGCCGATCATCGGGCCCGGCCGGGAGGACGTGATCGCCGCCCATCTGGCCGACGCGGTGGCCAAGGGCGCCGTCGTGCACACCGGCGGCACGGCCGAGCGCCACGGCGGCGGCCACTGGTTCCGGCCCGCCGTGCTGTCGCGCGTCGACCACTCGATGCTCGTCATGACCGAGGAGACGTTCGGGCCGGTGCTGCCCGTCATGGCGGCCGACGACGCCGACCACGCGGTGGCGCTGGCCAACGACTCGGTCTACGGCCTGTCGGCGGCCGTCTTCGCCGGCTCGGAGGAGCGCGCGCTGGCCGTCGCCGCCCGGATCAGGGCGGGCGCGATCAGCGTCAACGACGCCGCTCTGACCGCGCTCGTGCACGAGGGCGAGAAGCACTCCTTCCGCCTCTCCGGCCTCGGCGGCTCACGCATGGGCGCCGCCTCCATCGGCCGCTTCCTGCGCCGCAGGGCCTTCCTGGTCAACCGATCCCACGCCGCCGACCCCTGGTGGCACCCGAGCGAGGAGTGAGAGATGGGACTGCGCGCCGAGATGCCGCTGCTGGCGCGGCACGAGGGCGAGTGGGACGGCACGTACGTGCACGTCGACGCCGACGGCACGGTCGTCGACCGGCACCGCGCCCAGCTCACCTGCGCCATCGTGGACGACGCCGTCTACCACCAGACCAACCGCTACACCTGGGACGACGGGCGCGCCGAGGTGCACGAGTTCCCCGGGACCTACCTGGGCGGCGGCCGGTGCGGCTTCGACACCGACCGGCTCAAGGGCGAGTTCTGGGAGCTCGACGGGAGCAGCATCTACCTGTCGTGGCAGTTCAAGGCCGAGGGGGAGGACCTGAGGCTGTTCGAGCTGATCGTGCTCAGCGACGACGGCGACACCCGCAGCCGCGTCTGGCAGTGGATCAAGGGCGGCGAGGTCGTCCGGCGCACGCTGATCAACGAGCGCAGGGTCGGATGACGGCGCTGCGCGCGCTGGCGCTCCAGCTGGAGACGCGGGCGGTCAACGACGCGGCCGACCCGCGCGCCGCGATCGGCGCGGCCGTCACCCGGATCGACCGGCAGGTCGGCGCGTCCAAGGCGTGGATCGGGCCGGACCTGCGGCTGGTGGTGCTGCCCGAATACGCGCTGACCGGCTTCCCGCTGCGGGAGAGCCTCGGCGAGTGGCGGGACAAGGCGGCGCTCGCCCCCGGCGGCCCCGAGTACGCGGCGCTGGCCGGCGTCGCCCGGCGGCACGGCGTGTTCCTCTGCGTCAACGCCTACGAGAGCGACGAGCACTTCCCCGAGCTGTACTTCCAGGCGTCGGTGATCTTCTCCCCCGAGGGCGAGCCGGTGCTGCGCTATCGGCGGCTGCACTCGATGTTCACCCCGAGCCCGTACGACGTCTGGGAGCGCTACCTGGAGGTGTACGGGATCGACGGGGTGCTGCCGGTCGCCGAGACGGAGATCGGCGTGCTCGCGGTGGTCGCCTCCGAGGAGATCCTCTACCCCGAGCTGGCCCGCTCGCTGGCGCTGCGCGGCGCGGAGATCATCTGCAACCCGACCTCCGAGGCGTCGTCACCGGAGCTCACCCCCAAGGCGATCGCCCGCCGCGCCCGCGCCGTGGAGAACCTGGCCTACGTGGTCTGCGCCAACAGCGGCGGCCTGAGCGGGATCGCCATCCCCGGCGACTCCACCAACGGCGGCTCGGAGATCGTCGACCCGGAGGGCCGGGTGCTGGCCAGGGCCGGGGCGGGGGAGTCGCTGGTCGCCGCCGCCGAGCTGGACCTGGCCGCGCTGCGCCGGCTGCGCCGCAGGCCCGGCATGGGCAACCTGCCCAGCCGGGTCAAGTCGCGGCTGTGGGCCGAGGAGTACGGCCGCCACGACGTCGAGCGGCCCGGGGCGCTGACCGGCGCCCCGGACCGCGCCTGGTTCGCCGCCCGCCAGCGCGAGGTGATCGAGCGGCTGTACGGCTGACCGCTCAGGCGCGGGCGCCGTGGTGCCAGCGCAGCACCAGCCGCTCGACGGCCAGGAACCCCGCGTTCAGCAGCACGCCCAGCAGGCCGAGCAGCACGATCCCGGCCCACATCGCGGGGATGTCGAACTGGCTCTGCGCCTCCAGCAGGCGGTGGCCGATGCCCTCGGTGCTGCCGTACAGCTCCGAGATCACCATCATGATCAGCGCCAGTGACACGCTGAGCCGCAGCCCGGCGAAGATCTTCGGCGCGGCGGCGGGCAGGATGATCCGCAGCAGCCGGGCGCCCGGCCCCATCCTGAACACCAGGCCGGTCTCGACGTACTGGCGGTCCACGTACCGGCTGCCGTCCATCGAGTTGATCAGCACCGGCCACACCACGCCGTACACGATCGAGGCCACCTGCATCGGCGTGCCGATCTCGAACAGCAGCAGGAACACCGGCAGCAGCGCCGACGGCGGCACCGAGCGGCCGAAGTGCAGCAGCGGCTCCACCAGCGCCGACAGCGTGCGCGAGCGGCCCAGCGCGACGCCGAGCACGACGCCCGCGAGCGCCGCCAGCGCCCACCCGCCGAACAGCCGCGCGAGGCTCGGCAGCAGGTCGGCCACCGCCTCGTCCGTCAGGAACAGCCGCCCGGCCGGTCCGGAGAACCACAGCTCCCGCAGCCGGGGCACGATCACGCTCGGCGGCGGGAAGTAGACGGCCTGCGCCGCGCGGGCGGCGAACTCCCAGGTCAGCGCCGCCACCGGCAGCATCCAGTACCAGCCCAGCCGGGCGATCATGACGTCTCTCCCGTCCTGGCGTGGTGCCAGCGGAACAGCCGCCGCTCCCCGGCCGTGAACAGCAGGTTGGCGGCCAGGCCGAGCACGCCCGCCCACACCGTCGCCGCCAGCACCCGGTCGGTGCGGGCGGCGCTGCCCGCCTGCACCAGGTAGGCGCCGATGCCGCCGTCGCCGCCCGCGATCAGCTCCACGCTCACCGCCACGATCAGCGTCACCCCCACCGCGATGCGCACCCCCGTCGCGATGAACGGCGCCGCGCTCGGCAGCGACACCCGCACCGCCACCGCCACCGGCCCGAACCCGAAGGCCCGCAGCGTGTCCTTGCCCAGCGGGTCCACGTCCGCCAGGCCGTACAGCGTGTTGACGAGCAGCGGCCACGCGCACGTGTAGACGATCAGCGATGTCTTGGCGTCGCCGCTGTCGGGGAACAGGAACATCGCCAGCGGGATCAGCGACACCGACGGGATCGGCCGCAGGAACTCCACCAGCGGGCGCGCCGAGCGCTCCACCACCGGCACCGTGCCCAGCAGCAGCCCCGCCGGCACCGCCACCGCCACCGCGATCAGCAGCCCGGCCGCGCACGCCGACAGCGTGATCAGCACGTGCCGCAGGAACTCGCCGTCCGCGGCCAGCTCCACCGCCGTCACCAGCACCACGGAGACGTACGGCAGCGCGTCGCGGTCGATCAGGCCGATGCGGCCCGCTGCCTCAAGCAGGGCGAGGAAGCCCAGGACACCGGCGGTGCCCAGGACCCCCCGCCTCATGCGCGCTCCGGTCATCCGCCGACGGCGGCGATCTGCTGCGTCACGTCCGGCTTGGTCTTGAGGTAGCCGTAGCCGGCCAGCAGGTCGGCCAGCTTCTGCAGGCTCGCCTTGTCGACCTCCATCGAGAACACGCCGAGCTTCATCGCGGCCGCCGCCTGCGCGTCGATCTGCGTGTAGGTCGGGATGACCTCGTTGATGGCGGCGCGGTCCTCGCTCGCGATCTTCTGCGCCTTGGCCAGCGCCCGGTGGAAGGCGGCGGCGGTCTTCGGGTTCTGCGCCAGCCACGCCTCCGACACGCCCCAGCCGTCGATCGGGATGCCCGCGGTGACGCCGTCGGTGGTGTCGATCACCTCGGTCGCGCCCATCTTCGTCTTGGCCGCCGTCAGGAACGGCTCCACCAGCCAGGCCGCGTCCACCTGGCCGCCCGACAGCGCGTTGAGCTGGTCGGCGAACGGCACCGCGACGAACTTGACGTCCTCCGGCTTCAGCCCGGCCTCCTGCACGTGCGCGTTCGTGAGCGTCTGGCCGAGCGCCTTCAGCACGTTGACCGCCACCGTCCTGCCCTTGAGGTCGGCCGCCGTCTTGATCGGCGAGCCCTTGGGCACCACCACGCCCGCCACCCCGGGCGCCGCCTCCTGGCTGTGCTGGAGCAGCTTCAGCTTGGCCGCCCCCGAGTCGTTGATCGCCAGCAGCGACACGTAGCTCGTCAGGAAGGCATCCATGCTGCCGTTCAAAATCTTCGGCATGACGGCCTGCGGCGCCTGGATCACCTCGGTCTTGACCGTCAGGCCCTCCTCCTTGAAGAAGCCCCGCTTCTCCGCGATGAACAGCGGCGCCGACGACGGCACCGGGACGATGCCCACGGTGAGCTGGGTCTTCTCCAGCCCGGAGCCGCCGGTGGCGGGGGCCGGGCCGTCGTCGCCACAGGCCGCGACGCCGAGGACCAGCGCGAGCCCGAGGGCGCACGTGCGTGCCAACCGCATGTCACTCCTTGCTGAACGCAGGTTCAGCGCACGCTCCACGAGGGTCGCTCGTTGAGCGCGCGCACATCGGAATCGGTGATCGCGTGCTGGGCGTCCGCCAGGGCCGCCAGCTCGTCCTCGGCCAGGACGTCCCGGATATCGGCGAAGCCGCCGGGAGCCCGTCGCTCCACCAGCAGGACCATCTCGTCGGCCGGCAGCGAGCGGTGGCCCAGGGCCAGCTCGGAGGTAACCGGCCGGCGTTCGGCCTCGTAACCGGCCAGCGCCTCGGCCGGGTCGGCCGTGGTCGCCAGGTGGCGGGCCAGCACCCGGGCGTCCAGCACCGCCTGCGACCCGCCGTTGGAGCCGACCGGGTACATCGGGTGCGCGGCGTCGCCGAGCAGCGTCACCCGGCCCGTCCCCCAGAACGGCAGCGGATCGCGGTCCACCATCGGGTATTCGAGGATGCGCGCGGAGGAGGCGATGAACGACGGGATGTCGAAGTGCCGGTACGCCCACCCGGCGTAGTGCGGCGCCACGTCCTCCAGCCGCCCCGGCCGCGACCAGTCGGCCGCGCCCGTCACGCCCGGCTCGGCCACCTTGACCTCGGCGACCCAGTTGACCCGGCGCGGATGGGCGGGGGAGATGTGGTACGAGACGAACTTGCCCGCCGCGTTGGTGCCGGAGACCAGCACGGTCGAGCCGTCGAGGACCCGGTCGGCGTCGGCCACGCCGCGCCACATGCGGATCCCGTTCCAGCGCAGCGGGTCGCCCGACGGGTGGAGCTGGGCGCGCACCGCCGACAGCACGCCGTCGGCGCCGACCAGCACGTCCGCCCGCTCGCGCAGCACCTCGCCCGACGCGGTGTCGCGCAGCGTGACCGTGACCCCCGCGGCATCCTGCTCGAACTCCTCGAACCGGACGCCCAGCCGTACCGGCCCGACCCGCTCGCGCACCGCGGCGAGCAGGAGCATCTGCAGCTCACCCCGGTGGATGGAGTACTGCGGCCAGCGGTAGCCCGCCAGCCGGCCGCGCGGCAGCGCCAGGATCTCGCCGCCGAACCGGTCGGTGAAGGTCATGTACGTGGTCTCGACGCCGGTCGCGGCCAGCTCGGCGGCCAGGCCCAGCTCGGTGAGCTCGCGTACGGCGTGCGGCTGCAGGTTGATGCCCACGCCGAGCGGCAGCATCCGGGCGGCGCCCTCGACGACGACGCAGCCGATCCCCGCGGCGTGCAGGCTGAGCGCGGCCGTCAGGCCGCCGATCCCCCCGCCGACGATCAACACCCGCATCGGATGCCCCCCTGTCATGAGGCGGGGAGCGCCGCACCGGACGCTCCCCGGGCGATCACTTGGGAACGGCCTCGATGAGGCTCGCCGCCGCGCCCAGCTCGATGACCTCCGTCAGCCGGAGACCGGCCTCATCGAGAAGTGTGGCGTACTGCGCGGCGCTGCGCTCGGTGCCGCCGTCGAAGATGGCCAGCATGCGCATGTCGAGGTCGTTGCCCAGGTGCGGAGCCGGCTCGTCCGGCAGCACCACCTCCAGCACCAGCACCCGGCCGCCGGGGCCCATCGCGGCGCGGACGTTGCGCAGGATCCGCACCGCGTCCTCGTCGTCCCAGTTGTGCAGGACGCTGGACAGCAGGTAGACGTCGGCGCCGGCCGGGACCCCGTCGAAGAAGCTGCCCGCCACGACCTCGGTCCGGTCGGCCAGGCCCTCGGCCGCCAGCGCCTCGCGGGCGCTGCCGGTCACGTGGTCGAGGTCGAACAGGATGCCGCGCATGCCGGGGTTGGCGTGCAGCACCGTGGCCAGGATGTGCCCCCGGCCGCCGGCGACGTCCACCATGGAGGCGGCGCCGGCGAAGTCGTAGCGCTTGAGCAGGCCGTCGGTGAACGTGATGGCCCGGGTGGTCATGTACTCGTCGAACAGGCGGCTGGCCTCCGGCTGCGCCGCCAGGTGGTCGTACAGGTGGCCGTAGCGCCTGGCGAACGCCGAGCTGCCCTCGCGCACGGTGGACGGCAGGTTGCCCATGGCGTACCAGAAGCTCTCCTCGCCCAGCATGCGGATCGAGCTGCGGATCGAGCCGGGCACGTCGGAGCGCAGCGCGGTGCCCCGGGCGGTCAGGTCGTAGCCGTCGTCCCCGTGCGGCCTGACCAGGTCCATGCCGGCCAGCTCGCGCAGCACCCGGCGGAGCGCGGGCGGGTGCGCCCCGCTGCGCCGGGCCAGCTCGCCGGTGTCGAGCGGCCCGTCCGCCAGGTGGTCGGCCAGGCCCAGCTCCGCCATGGTCAGCAGAGCCGCGAATCGCGAAATGTCGGATACGGCCCCCCAGAGGAGGTCTTCAGATGGGGACATGTGCCCTTCCGTAGAGATGAGAGGTCAAACCGTGCGGTTGGCCTGCCGGTGCCACACCAGCACGCGGCGCTCCGCCAGCACGAACAGCCCGTTGACGGCGTACCCGAGCACGCCGAGCAGCGCGATGGCCGCCCAGACGCCGGGCGCGTCGAAGGTGCGCTGCGCGTACAGGAGCTGGTAGCCGATGCCGTCGGTGCCGCCGAACAGCTCCGAGATCACCATGAGGATCAGCGCGAGCGACAGGCTCATCCGCAGTCCGGCGAAGATCTTCGGGGAGGCCGCCGGGATGACGACCACGCGCAGGCGCTCGGCCCTGGACAGGCCGAACACGGTCGCGGTCTCGGTGTAGGTCCGGTCGATGGCCCGGGCCCCGTCGATCGTGTTGAGCAGCACCGGCCAGATCACGCCGAACACGATCACCGCGAGCTGCGTCGCCAGCAGGCCCTGCAGCAGGACCACGAACAGCGGCAGCAGCAGCGGCGGCGGGATGGCGCGGCCGAACTCGATCAGCGCGTCGACGTAGTCGGTGGCCACCCGGGAACGGCCGAGCAGCACGCCCAGCACCACGCCGATCAGCGAGGCGAGGATCCACCCGCTGAACATGCGCCCGAGGCTGGGCAGCACGTTGTCCATCGCGTCGTCGGTCAGGAACAGCCGGGAGGCCGGGCCCGAGAACCACAGCTCGTACATGCGCGCGACGATCGTCGTCGGCGGGGGGAAGTCGAGGTCGCCGGCGGCGCGCGTGACGAGCTCCCACACGACGAGGACCACCGGGACGAACCACAGCTTGTTGAGCGTCTTCACGAGCGTGCCGCCCCCGTCCGCAGCGCGTGCCACCGGAACAGGCGGCGCTCCCCGGCCAGCAGGGCGAGGTTCGCCAGCACGCCGAAGACGCCCGCCCACACGGTCGCCGCCATGATGAGGTCCATCCGGTTGGCGCTGCCGGCCATCACCACGTACACGCCCAGCCCGTCGGAGCCGCCGGCGACCAGCTCGGCGCTCACCGCCAGCACCAGCGCGATGCCGGCGGCGATCCGCACGCCCGTCGCGACGAACGGCGCGGCGTTCGGCAGGCTCACCCGCCGCAGCACGGCCAGCTCCCCGAATCCGAAGGTCCGCAGCGAGTCCTTGGCCAGCGGATCGACGTCGTGCATGCCGTACAGCGTGTTGATCAGGATCGGCCACAACGACGCGAACACGATGACCGAGACCTTCATCCACTGGTCCGACGGGATCAGCAGGATCGCGAGCGGGATGATCGCGACGGACGGGATGGGACGCAGGAACTCCACCAGGGGCCGCACCGCCTGCTCCACCGGCGGCACCGCGCCGAGCAGCACGCCCAGGGGGACGGCCACGGCCACGGCGATCAGCAGGCCGAGCCCCCAGTTGCCGATCGTCGTCAGGCTCCCGGCCAGGAAGTCCGGGTCGGCGGGGAGCCGCGCGGCCTCCAGGAAGATGACGGACGGCGGCGGGAACAGCAGATCCTCGCTCATGACGAAGCGGATGAACAGCTCGCCGGCCACAAGGAAGCCCGCGGCGCCGATGACGCCGCGGGTCAGGCGCGCTCTGGTCATCCGCTCGTCGGCGCCGGGACGATGACCGAGGAGACGTCGATGGGGCTGCTCAGGTACTTGTACTCGGCCATGAGGTCGGCGACCTTCTGCAGGCGGTCGCGGTTCAGCTCACTCGGGAAGGTGCCCAGGGTGATGACCGACGCGGTCTTGGCGTCGATCTTCGTGTAGGTCGGGATCATCTTCTCGATCTCCTTGCGGTCGCTGGAGGCGAGCTCCTGCGCCTTGGAGATGGCCCGCTGGAACGCGGCCAGCGTCTTCGGGTACTTCTGCACCCACTCGTCGGTGGCCATCCAGCCCGCGATGGGCAGGTTCTCGGTCTGGCCGGTCATCGTGTCGGCGAGCTTGGTGAAGCCGAACTGGCTCTGGTTGGCGGTGATGAACGGCTCGGTGATCCAGGCCGCGTCCGCCTGGCCGCTGTTGACCGCGTTGCCCATTTCGGGGAACGGCTTCTCGGCGAATTTGACGTCGTCTTTAGTTAGCCCCGCGACCTTCAGCTGAGTCTCGACCGCGAGCTGGGCGACGTTGTTCAGGTTGTTGACCAGGATGGTCTTGCCCTTGAGTTCAGCCACCGTCTTGATGGGAGAATCCTTGGGCACCATGATGTTGAAGGTGTTCGGACCTGCCTGATACATGTCGGCAACGAGCTTGATCTTCTCGCCCTGTGCCACGGCGGCGAACGTCGAGACGTAGTTGGTCTGCGAGATGTCGAGCTCGCGGCTCTTGATTTTCGGGATGGCCGCCGCGCCACCGGTGATGATGACCGGCTCCACGGTGAGGCCTTCCGCCTTGAAGAAGCCCTTCGCGTTGGCGATATAGACGGAAACGGGGTCGGGGATGGGGAGCACCCCGACCTTGATGGTCGTCTTCTCGAGCCCTGAGCCGTTCGCGGACGTCGTGCCGGCCTCCTCGCCGGCACCGCAGCCGGCGAGGGTGAGCGCGAGCGCGGCGCCGACGACGACCGCGCGACCGCGCAAAGTGCGTGTCATGGGAAGGTCTCCTACCAGGGGGGAAGCTTTTAGAGACTGGCAATCGGTTGCCGGGCGTGAGCGTACCGGAGCAGGGGATCATAGCTGAAGCACTATGCCGCGTATATGTTAATTTTTCTGCTTTGAGGTGTAATTATCGCGTTATGCCGCTAGAACCTGCCCTATTGGGTCTTACGGGGTATATGTCCGGATTGGCGGCGGTCGCGCTCCGTGTATGAAACCTCGCGACGTGCACCAAGGCGGGCTTGGAACGGTCTAATACTTGTGAGACGTTGGCTGAACTATGAGGTTTGTGCTCAAATTGGGCCCGAACTTGCCTGCGATCACTCCGTCGGCGTGACAAAGCCGCTCATCCCCCAGCAGGCCATGGCGAGAGGCTCCACAGTGAGGACAACAACGACCGAAGCCGGTCGTCGTAGGGCTCCAGACATGCCGCAAGAGCCCGCGCCGGCTCGGGCGCCGGTGCCGGAGGCGCCCAAACCGGGCAGCGCTTTCGCGCTGCGCAACTGGCGTGTACGCACCCGCCTCATCGCCCTCATCGCCATCCCGACCATCGTCGGCGTCATCCTGGGCGCGCTGCGCATCACGACCTCGTTCAGCAGCGCCCAGGAGTACCAGCGCATCGGCGAGACGAGCGCGCTGGTGGCGCAGGTGGGCGAGCTCTCCCGCGAGCTGGCCCTCGAACGCGACCTCGCCACCCGCTTCGTCGCCCAGAACAAGCGGCAGGCCGACCTCCAGGCGCTCACCTCGCAGTACGAGATCGTGAACGTCAGCGTCAAGCGGACCGAGGAGGCCGCCACCTCGGCCGAGGCGTCGCTGTCCGACCTGGGCCGCAGGCGCCTGGCCAACATCCGCGTCCGGCTGGACCAGATCCCCTCGATGCGCGAGACGGTCACCAAGACCCAGCTGCCGCCGCTGCCGACAATGGAGAAGTACTCCGAGACCATCGCCGAGCTGCTGCAGCTCTACGACGAGGTGGCGCAGGGCTCGACCGACGAGCAGCTCACCGCGACGAGCTCGGCCATGCGCGCCGTCGCCCGCGTCCAGGAGGAGGCCTCCAAGCAGCGCGCCCTTCTGTCCATCGCGCTGATCCGCGGCGAGTTCAGCGAGCCCGGCTTCAACGCGTTCCTGGACGCCCGCGCCCGCCGCGAGAGCGAGCGGACCTCGTTCCGCGCCGTCGCCACCGCCGCCCAGCGCCAGTTCTACGACAACACCGTCACCAGCCAGGAGATCGGCCGCGCCGAGTTCTACGTGGCCAGAGCCGTCTTCCTGCACAACGGCGGCGTGCCGCTCCAGCGGCTCGACACCACCTCCAGGAACGACGTCAGGCTCTGGTTCGACGCCATCAGCGAGACCGTCGACAAGCTGCACGTGGTGCAGAAGTCGCTGTCGCAGCAGATCGCCACCCGAAGCGCCGACCTCCAGAGCGCCGACCGGCAGGCCGCCGCGATCAGCATCGGCGTCGTCGTCGCGCTGCTGCTGCTGGTCCTCGCCGTCACCGCCGTGATGGCCCGCTCGCTCGTGCGCCCGCTGCGCCGCCTGCGCGGCGACGCGCTCAAGGTCGCCGGCAACACGCTGCCCGAGCTCGTCCGCCAGCTCCGCGAGAACGAGGTCCAGCCCGAGCAACTGCACGTGCCGCCCATCGACATCGCCTCCAAGGACGAGATCGGTGAAGTCGCCCGCGCCTTCGACGAGGTCCACCGCGAAGCGGTCCGCCTGGCGGCCGAGGAGTCCCGCCTGCGCTCCAACGTCAACGCGATGTTCGTGAACCTTTCACGGCGTTCGCAGACGCTGGTCGAGCGTCAGATCACCCTGATCGACGGTCTGGAGCAGGGCGAGCAGGACGAGCAGCGGCTGGGCAACCTGTTCAAGCTCGACCACCTGGCCACCCGCATGCGCCGCAACAGCGAGAACCTGCTGGTCCTCGCCGGCCAGGACCCGCCGCGCCGGTGGAGCCAGCCGGTCAAGCTCGTCGACGTCGCCCGCGCCTCGCTGTCGGAGGTCGAGAACTACGAGCGCGTGCTCCTCCAGGTCCCCGACGGCGTCTCCGTCGCCGGTCAGGCCGTCAACGACGTCATCCACCTCATCGCCGAGCTGGTCGAGAACGCCCTGTCGTTCTCCCCGCGCGAGACCCGCGTGACCGTCTCAGGCAGCCGCATCGACGGCGGCGGCGTCATGCTGTCCATCAGCGACTCCGGCATCGGCATGACCCAGGAGGAGCTGGCCCAGGCCAACGACCGCCTGACCGACGCGCCCACCGTCGACGTGTCCGTCTCGCGGCGCATGGGCCTGTTCGTGGTCGCCAGGCTGGCCCACCGCCACGGCATCCGCGTCCAGCTCAGGCCCCAGGGCGGCGGCGGGCTCACCGCCATGGTCCTGGTGCCCGAGTCGCTGCTCGGCGCCCAGACGCCCGCCTTCGACACCCCGGCCGCCGCGGGCGCCGCCCCGGTGGCGCCCGCCCCGGTCGCCGACCGCGGCGGCCGCATGGACGCCTTCACCCCCGCCCAGCCGGCGGCGGCCGCGGCGCCCCCGTGGCAGGGCGGCTCGTTCCAGATGAGCCCCGCCCACCCCTCGTACCCGGGCGCCGACCCCACCGGGTCCTGGCCGTCCGCGCCGCAGTGGCCCTCCCAGGCCGACGGCTGGCCCTCCGACCCGCGCAGCACCAGCGGCGGCTACGACACCGCCGACGTGTGGATCCCCTCCCGCGTCCCCGGCGGCTGGGCCGGCGAAGGCGAGCCGCTGCCCAAGCGGCCCACCGAGCAGCCGGTCCCGCGCGAGTTCGACGACTGGCCCGACACCGGCGCGCAGAAGCGCAACCGCTACGACTTCCCGGAGACCGAGTCCGCCGCCACCGGGCCCATGCCCGTGGTGGGCGGCAACGCCCCCTCCGCCGGCGACGAGTTCCTGCCGATCTTCGCCTCGGTGGAGTCGGCCTGGTTCGAGCAGGGCGGCAGCGGCAGCGCCAACTGGGGCTCGTCCACGGCCGACGCCGGGTGGAGCGCCGCCCAGGCCGCCGCCGAGCCGGTGCGCGACGGGGCGACCGCCTCCGGGCTGCCCAAGCGGGTGCCCAAGGCCAACCTGGTGCCGGGCTCGGCCGACACGGCATCGGCCCCGAAGGGCGTCGTCCCGATGCCCACGGTCTCGCCCGACCGGGTACGCAGCCGCCTGTCCAGCTTCCAGCAGGGCTTCCGGGCGGCACGCGACGACATCAGCGGGGGCAGGGCATTCTCCTCTGACCCGAGGAAAGACGACAACAGGGAGGAGGGCGCGTGAACGACCTGAGTCATTCGGCGCGCGGCGTCGACTGGCTGATCACCGACTTCGTGAGCACCGTCCCCGGCGTCGCGCATGCGGTGGTGGTGTCGTCCGACGGGCTGCCGCTGGCCGCGTCGTCGGGGTTCCCGGCGGACCGGGCCGACCAGCTCGCCGCCATCGCTTCCGGCCTGGTGAGCCTGACACAGGGCGCCGCCCGGGTGTTCGAAGGCGGTGCGGTCAATCAGACCATCGTGGAGATGCAGCGGGGGCTGATGCTGATCATGGCGATCAGCGACGGCTCCTGCCTGGCCGTGCTCGCGGCCCCCGACTGCGACATGGGACTGGTGGCGTACCAGATGACATTGATGGTGGATCGCGCCGGACAGGTGCTTACCCCGGCGGTGCGCGCGGAGCTGCGCGCCAGCCAGACCAGGTGATGTAGGTGACGGACCCGAGATGGAACACCGGCGGCTGGGACCCTCAGCCGCCCCCGCAGCCGGCCTCCGACCCCGCGTCGCCGGTCCGTCCCTACGCGGTGACCGGCGGGCGCACCGCGCCCAAGCTGAAACTGGCGATGGAGGCGCTGGTGTCGTCGGCCACGGCCGAGCACCGGGAGTTCTCCCACATCACGCCGGAGTACCAGGCGATCAGTCAGCTCTGCAGGCAGGTGCGCTCGGTGGCCGAGGTCTCGGCGCTGTTGCGGATGCCGCTGGGCGTGGTCCGGGTGCTGATCGCCGACATGGCCGCCGAAGGCCTGGTCCGCGTCCACCAGCCGCAGCTGGAGGCCGGAAGGCCGGATGTCAACCTGCTTGAAAGGGTGCTCAGTGGACTTCGCAGGCTCTAGCCCCGGCCTAACCTCGACGAAGATCGTCGTGGCCGGGGGATTCGGGGTGGGCAAGACGACGTTCGTGGGGGCCGTGTCGGAGATCATGCCGCTCACGACCGAGGCCGTGATGACCGACGCCTCGGCCGGCATCGACGACCTCGGCATGACCCCGCTCAAGTCGACCACCACCGTCGCGCTCGACTTCGGCCGCGTCTCGCTCGACCGCGACCTGATCCTGTACGTGTTCGGCACGCCCGGGCAGCACCGGTTCTGGTTCATGTGGGACGACCTCGTACGGGGCGCCATCGGGGCCGTCGTGCTGGTCGACACGCGGCGGCTGGCCGACAGCTTCCCCGCGATCGACTACTTCGAGGAGGCCCAGCTCCCGTTCGTGGTCGGGATCAACGGCTGGGAGGGGCAGTACCCGCACACCGACGCGGAGGTGCGTGACGCGCTCACGCTGGCCCCGCACATCCCGCTGGTGCGGCTCGACGCCCGGTCCAAGGACTCGGTCAAGAGCACGCTCATCAACCTGGTCGAGCACGCGCTCTCGGTCCGGATGGCCGTGCCAGGCTGGAACGGCTAGCGAAGCGGATAGGCTGAGACCAGACCCACATTCGCTTTCGAGGACTGGCCAACCACGTGTTCGAGACGCTATCCGACCGGCTGACATCGGTCTTCTCCTCCCTCCGATCCAAGGGGCGACTGTCCGACGCGGACATCGACGCCACCACCCGCGAGATCCGCATCGCGCTGCTCGAGGCCGATGTCGCGCTGCCGGTGGTCAAGGCGTTCGTCGCCCAGGTGAAGGAGCGCGCCCGCGGCGCAGAGGTCTCCCAGGCGCTCAACCCGGCGCAGCAGGTCGTCAAGATCGTCAATGACGAGCTGATCGAGATCCTCGGCGGCGAGACCCGCAGGCTCCGCTACGCCAAGACGCCGCCGACGGTCATCATGCTCGCCGGCCTCCAGGGCGCCGGCAAGACCACGCTGGCCGGCAAGCTGGCCCGCTGGCTGCGCGAGCAGGGCCACGTGCCGCTGCTCGTCGCCGCCGACCTCCAGCGGCCCAACGCCGTCGGGCAGCTCCAGGTCATGGGCGAGCGCGCCCAGGTCGCCGTCTACGCCCCCGAGCCCGGCAACGGCGTCGGCGACCCGATCGCCGTGGCCCGCCAGTCGATCGACGAGGCCCGGCGCCAGCAGCACGACATCGTCATCATCGACACCGCCGGCCGCCTGGGCATCGACCAGGAGATGATGAAGCAGGCCGCCGACATCCGCGACGCGGTGCGGCCCGACGAGGTCCTGTTCGTCGTCGACGCCATGATCGGCCAGGACGCCGTCACCACGGCCCAGGCGTTCATGGAGGGCGTCGGCTTCGACGGCGTCGTGCTGACCAAGCTCGACGGCGACGCCCGAGGCGGCGCGGCCCTGTCGGTCAGGCACATCACCGGCCGGCCGATCATGTTCGCCTCCACCGGCGAGAAGCTGGAAGACTTCGACGCCTTCCACCCCGACCGGATGGCCTCCCGCATCCTTGACATGGGTGACATCCTCACCCTGATCGAGCAGGCGCAGAAGACGTTCGACGAGGAGCAGGCCGCCAAGATGGCGGGCAAGCTCACCTCGGGCGAGAACTTCACGCTCGACGACTTCCTCGAGCAGATGATGATGGTCCAGAAGATGGGCCCGATCAAGAACCTGCTCGGCATGATGCCCGGCATGGGGCAGATGCGGGACCAGCTCAACGCCATCGACGACCGTGACCTCGACCGCATCGCCGCCATCATCCGCTCGATGACGCCCGGCGAGCGGCAGGACCCGAAGATCATCAACGGCTCCCGCCGCGCCCGCATCGCCGCCGGCTCCGGCGTGACCGTCAGCGCCGTCAGCAACCTCGTCACCCGCTTCTTCGAGGCCCAGAAGATGATGAAGCGCATGGCGGGCGGCATGGGCATCCCCGGCATGCCGGGCGGCCGGGGCAAGGCACAGAAGGCTCAGAAGAAGGGCAAGAAGGGGCGCCGCGTGAGCGGTGACCCGCGCAAGGCGGCCCTCGGCAAGCAGGCCCAGGAGGCGCCCGCCGACGAGCCCAAGCCGGGCGGCGTGCTGGGCAACCTCGGCGGCAAGCTGCCTCCGGGCATGGAGCTGCCGCCGGGCTTCGACCCGTCCAAGCTCAGGCTGCCGGGCCAGAAGTAATTTTTGCCGCGCGACGCCGGTGCGGAGTGCGGGGCAGTGGCGCGCGTCTGGCACAATGGCATGTTGGAACACCGTGACCAGGCGGGTGCCCTCTCACCTCCCGCCGGCCGCGTTTGTCCCTGGAGTCGGATTCGCATCGTGCCCCACTCGATGAGGAGCCGCTCACCCGCGCTCTAATGCAGGAGAGACCACACCCGTGGCAGTCAAGATCAAGCTCAAGCGGCTCGGCATGATCCGCAACGCTCAATACCGTATCGTCGTCGCCGACAGCCGCACCAAGCGTGACGGCCGGGCGATCGAGGAGATCGGCCTGTACCACCCGAAGGAGAACCCTTCGCGCATCGAGGTCAACGCCGAGCGCGCCGCTTACTGGCTGGGAGTCGGCGCGCAGCCGACCGAGCCGGTGCTCAAGCTGCTCAAGCTCACCGGTGACTGGCAGAAGTACAAGGGCGAGCCCGCGCCGGCGCCGATGAAGGTCGCCGAGCCCGCGCCCGACCGTCAGGCCATCTACGAGGCCGCGGCCAAGGAGGCGCTGTCCGGTGGCGACACCGGCACGGCCGCCACCACGCCGAAGAAGGCCAAGAAGAAGGACGAGGCCGAGGCCCCTGCCGAGACCCCGGCCGAGGCGGAGGCCTGAGGTGCTCGAGGAGGCCCTCGAGCACCTCGTCAAGGGCATCGTCGAACATCCCGACGATGTCCGGGTCCGCGCACGCCGCATCCGCAGCGGGCGCGTCCTGGAGGTCCGGGTGCACCCCGAGGACCTGGGCAAGGTCATCGGACGCGGTGGGCGCACCGCCAAGGCGCTGCGCACCGTCGTGAACGCCCTGGCCGACGGGAAGTACGTCCGGGTCGATCTGCTCGACCTGCACGAAGCAGTCCGTTAGCGTCAGGAAATTCCCCGCGCCCTCATCGGTTGCCGCCGATGGGGGCGCTCCGCGTTGGAAAGAGGTACAGGTGCAGCTGGTCGTCGGCCGGATAGGCCGCCCGCACGGCGTACGCGGCGAGGTGACCGTCGAGGTGCGCACCGACGATCCCGAGGTGCGCTTCGCCGCCGGCACGTCGATCGCCACCGACCCGCCGGGCCGGGGGCCGCTCGTCGTCGAGAGCCGCCGCTGGCACAAGGGCATGCTCCTGGTCGCCTTCGCCGGCGTCGCGGGCCGTGACGCGGCCGAGGAGCTGCGCGGCACCATGCTGGTCATCGACTCCGCCGACGTGGCGCCGACCGGCGACCCCGACGAGTTCCACGACCACCAGCTCATCGGCCTCGCGGTCGTCACCACCGGCGGCGAGCCCGTCGGCGAGGTCACCGACGTGCTCCACCGCGGCCAGGACCTGCTCGTCGTTAAGCGCGCGGGCGGCGGTGACGACGCGCTCATCCCGTTCGTCAAGGCCCTGGTGCCGGAGGTGGACCCGGAGGGCGGCAGGCTGGTCGTCGACCCGCCGGAGGGCCTGCTGTGACCCGGCTCGACATCATCTCGATCTTCCCCGAGTACTTCGCGCCGCTCGACGTCTCCCTCATCGGCAAGGCGCGCGAGCGCGGCATCCTCGACGTGCGCACCCACCAGCTCCGCGACTGGGCGCACGACGTGCACAAGACCGTCGACGACACCCCGTACGGGGGCGGTCCCGGCATGGTGATGAAGCCGGAGGTCTGGGGCGAGGCGCTCGACGACGTCATCGGCGACGGAGCCCCGCGCATGATCGTGCCGACGCCGAGCGGCCGCCCCTTCACCCAGGAGCTCGCCCAGGAGCTGGCCGCCGAGCCGTGGCTGCTGTTCGCCTGCGGCCGCTACGAGGGCATCGACTCGCGCGTCATGGCCGAGTACGGCACGCGGCTGCGCGTCGACGAGGTCAGCATCGGCGACTACGTGCTCGCCGGCGGCGAGGTGGCGGTGCTGGTGATGGTGGAGGCCATCGGCCGGCTGCTGCCCGGCGTGCTCGGCAACGCCCACTCGGCCGTCGACGACTCCTTCGCGCCCGGCGCGATGCGCAACCTGCTCGAAGGCCCCGTCTACACCAAGCCGCCGGTGTGGCGCGGGCACGAGGTGCCCGCCGTGCTGCTGTCCGGCCACCACGGCAAGGTCGCCCGCTGGCGCCGTGACGAGGCGCTGCGCCGCACCGTCGCCAACCGGCCCGAGCTGGCGGCGGCGATCGACCCGGCGACGCTCGACAAGCACGACCGGCGGCTGCTCGACGAGCTGTCGTTTCGCCTCCCGCCGGAAGATGTGGCACACTGAAGCGTTGCCAATCGTCAGGTGGTTGGTCAGCCATGCCCGGGAAAGCGTTCCCGGGTCCACCAGATCAGCAAGCGTGTCCGCCACGAGCCCAGGCCGGGTGGACCTCCGCGTGCTCGCGAGACTTGAGGAACAGCTCTCATGCACACGAAGATCCAGGAGCTCGAGAAGGCGACCCTGCGCAGCGACGTGCCGGACTTCCGTCCCGGTGACACGCTCGAGGTTCACGTCCGAGTCGTCGAAGGCAACCGCTCCCGCGTCCAGGTCTTCAAAGGGTTCGTGCTGCGCCGTCAGGGCAGCGGCGCCCGCGAGACCTTCACCGTCCGCAAGGTGAGCTACAGCGTCGGCGTCGAGCGCACCTTCCCGGTGCACAGCCCGGTCATCGAGAAGATCGTCCTCGTGACCCGTGGCGACGTCCGCCGTGCCAAGCTCTACTACATGCGCGACCTGCGCGGCAAGGCCGCCCGCATCCGCGAGAAGCGTGAGAGCACGCCCGCGAAGTAAGCATGCTTTCCCCGAATGGCCCGCACCGAGGTGCGGGCCATTCGGTTTTGCGGGGCCCTTTCCTTTATGTGGAGCGACTCGTGAGCGGTGTAACGTCGGTCGAGGCTTGTCGGGCCGGGACATCATCTAGGCTCGTCAGCAATGACTAGCGAGAGCCAGGAGCACGGCGCGCCGCGCCGCCCTGTCGAGGACGAGGTGGACGTGGTCGCCGAAGACACTCAGAAGCCGGCAAAAGACGGGAAGAAAGAGAAGAAGAAGGGGTCGTTCTGGAAAGAACTTCCCGTTCTGGTCGTCGTGGCGCTGGCGCTGGCGCTGATCATCAAGACCTTCGTCATCCAGGCCTTCTACATCCCGTCCGAGTCGATGGAGAACACGCTCCTCACCAACGACCGGGTGCTGGTCAACAAGCTCGTCTACCACACGCGCGACATCGAGCGCGGCGACGTGGTCGTCTTCTCCGGCGTCGACTCCTGGGACGGCGAGTTCCAGTTCGAGGAGCCGGCCAACCCCGTCGCGGGCTTCTTCCGCTGGGTCGGCACCGCGTTCGGCGTGGTCCCCGGCGAGAAGGACTACATCAAGCGCGTCATCGGCGTCGGCGGCGACCACGTCAAGTGCTGCGACTCCCAGCAGCGCATCACCGTCAACGGCGTGGCGATCGACGAGAGCGCCTACCTCTATCCGGGCAACCTGCCCTCGCGGGAGCCGTTCGACATCACGGTGCCGCCCAACCGCCTGTGGGTGATGGGCGACCACCGCCAGGTCTCGCTGGACTCGCGCTCCCACACGGGCGACCCCGGCGGCGGGTCCATCCCCGAGAGCCAGGTCATCGGCCGCGCCTTCGTGATCGTCTGGCCGTTCTCCCGCGCGACCACGATCCCGATCCCCGACACGTTCGCCCAGCCCGCGCTCCAGGCGCTGAGCGGGTCCGCCCCGCTGGTCGCCGGATTCGCGCTGGCCGTACCCTTGGTCGTGGTCCGTCGGCGCTGGCTGGTGAAGAGGCGATGACGGCCGTCACCGAGAAGGCAGAGGGCGTGGAGAAGAAGAAAAAGGGCGGCTTCCGCGAGACGATCTACCTGCTGGTGCTGGGCGTGGGGATCGCGCTGGTGCTCCAGGCGTTCGTGATCGGGTCGTTCTACATCCCCTCGGAGTCGATGGAGAACACCCTCAAGATCAACGACCGGGTGTTCGTCAACAAGCTCGCCGGCGCTCCCGGGCGGGGCGACATCATCGTCTTCAAGGGCTGGAACGGCGAGGACACGATCAAGCGCGTCATCGGCGTGGCCGGCGACCGGGTCGTGTGCTGCGACTCCAAGAAGCGCCTGACGATCAACGGCAAGGCGCTGGACGAGCCCTACCTCTTCCCCGACGACTTCCCCTCCGACGAGAAGTTCGACATCACGGTGCCCAAGGGCAAGCTGTGGCTGATGGGCGACCACCGCAGCGCCTCGGCCGACTCGCGCAGCCACATGGAGGAGCCGGGCAAGGGGTTCATCCCGGTCGACGACGTGATCGGCACCGCCGTGGTGCGCTACTGGCCGCTGTCGAGAGGGACGATCTTCACCACTCCCGACAGCTTCGCGAAGATCGAGTAGCTTCGGTCGCGGTATGCGGCGAATGGGGCGTACGCTTCGTGTGTCATGACAGTTGCGTTCCGCCCTCGACCGAGCGTCGTCCGGCGTGATTCCGGAATCTACGCCTACGAGCGGGCGCTCGCCCGGCGCGGCCTCACCCCCATCGCGGGGGTCGACGAGGCAGGCCGCGGGGCCTGCGCGGGCCCGCTCGTGGTCGCCGCGGTCATCCTGCGCAAGGAGATCAACGGCCTGGGCGACTCCAAGCTGCTCTCGGCGCCCGTACGTGAGCGCCTCTACGAGCGGATCGTCGACACCGCCCACGTGGGCGTCGTCATCATCCCGCCCGGCGAGATCGACGCGCGCGGCCTGCACAAGTGCAATGTGTCGGGCATGCGGCGGGCGGTCGCGCGGCTGTCCTGCGACCCTGGGTACATCCTGACGGACGGATTCCCGGTGCCGGGCCTGCCGGCGCCGTCGCTCGCCGTGTGGAAGGGGGATCAGGTGGCCGCCTGTGTGGCGGCCGCGTCGATCGTGGCCAAAGTGACGAGGGATCGGTTGATGGTCGCGCTGGACGACGATTATCCGCTGTACGGTTTCGCCGAGCACAAGGGGTATGTGACACCACAACACCGCCTCGCACTGGGGGCGCACGGCCCGTGTCCGCACCACCGTTACTCGTTCGTCACGGTGGCCAGGGAGATGGGCGAGAATGAAATGGGGGCCGGCGTTGCCTAGCCGGGCACACCGGGGGACCGGTACGACAGGAGGACCGCGATGAGCGCAGAGGATCTCGAGAAGTACGAAACCGAGATGGAGCTGCAGCTTTACCGCGAATACCGCGATGTCGTCGGGTTGTTTACGTATGTGGTGGAGACGGAGCGGCGCTTCTATCTGACCAACTCGGTCGACCTGGAAGTCCGCACGGCGGAGAACGGCGATGTGTTCTTCGACGTCAAGATGCAGGACGCCTGGGTCTGGGACATGTACCGACCGGCGCGCTTCGTGAAGAATGTCCGGGTGGTGACGTTCAAGGATGTGAACGTCGAGGAATTGGCCAAGGCCGACCTGGAAATGCCGAAGGAGGGCTTCTCGGGCTGACCGTTTCCGGGGGTGACCGCTTCCGGGGCTGACCGCTTCCTGAGCTGGTGGTTTCCGGGGCTGGCGGTTTTCTGGGCTGGCCACGTCCGGGGCTGTGGTTTCCTGGAGCCGGTCGTTTCCGGGGGCTGGTGGCGGCGCGTGCGCACGCGTTCGTCCACAGGCCCGGCCCCGGTGCCCCGCACTTATCCCCAGAACCCCGTTCGGCCACTGCCGGCCCCGCCTCCATGAGCGAAAGTCGCTCCCCGGAGGTGCCACATGGCCGCGAAGAACGACCTGGGCAGGCACGGCGAGCGACTGGCCGCCGACTACCTGCGCTCCCAGGGCATGACCATCATCGACCGCAACTGGCGCTGCCGCCGGGGCGAGATCGACATCATCGCCGAGGATGGCGCCACGCTCGTCGTGGTCGAGGTCAAGACCCGATCGAGCAGATCCCACGGCACGGCGCTCGAGTCCGTCCGCCCCGCGAAAGTGGCCAGGCTGCGCGCCCTGGCCGCCACCTGGCTCGCCGCCCAGCCCCAGCCCTACGCGACCGTGCGGGTCGACGTGATCGCGCTGGAGCGCTTCGCCGGCGACTACTCCCTGCGTCACGTGCGGGGGGTGAGCTAGATGGCGGTCGCGTCCACCCGCAGCGTCGCCCTCGTCGGCGTCACCGGCAGCACCGTCGAGGTGGAGGCCGACGTCGGCAGCGGGCTGGCGGGCATGCACCTCATCGGCCTGCCCGACACTGCGCTGAGCGAGGCCCGCGAGCGCGTCCGGTCGGCCATGGTCAACAGCCACTACGCCTGGCCCGACGCCCGCATCACCGTCAGCCTCTTCCCGGCCAGCCTGCCCAAACGCGGCAGTCAGTTCGACCTGGCCATAGCCGTGGCCATCCTGGGCGCCGCCGGGCTGGTGCCCGCCCAGCGGGTCGCGGACATGTTCTTCCTCGGCGAGCTCGGCCTCGATGGGCGGCTGAGGCCGGTGCGCGGCGTGCTTCCGTCGGTTCTGGGCGCCGCCGGGGACGGGGCCGCCACCGTGGTCGTCCCCGCCGCCAACGCGGCCGAGGCGGCCCTGGTGCCGGGCGTGCGGGTGGTCCCGGTCGCCGACCTGCGCCGGCTCGTCGAATGGCTGCGCCGAGGCGACCCCCCACCCGCCGTCCCGGCCCCCGCTTCGGGCCCTGCCGTGGCGCCCGCTCCAGGCTCCGCTGTGGCGTCCGCTTCAAGCCTCGCTTCAGGCCCCGCTTCGGGCCCCGCCTCAGGCCCCGGTTCGAGCCCCGCTCCAGGCCCGGCTTCGGGGTCCGCTTCGGGCCGCGCTTCGGCGTCCGCCGAGGCTTCCGGGCCCGCCCTCCAGGCGGTGGCCGGCGGCCCGGCCCCCGCCGCCCGCCCCGACCTGGACCTGTCGGACGTGGTCGGCCAGCCGATGGCCAGACGCGCCCTGGAGGTCTGCGCCGCGGGAAACCACAACCTCTGGATGCTCGGCCCACCCGGCACCGGCAAGACCCTGCTGGCCGAACGCCTCCCGACCCTGCTGCCCGACCTGGAGCTCGACCACGCGCTCGAAGTGACGGCCATCCACTCGGTCGCGGGCGTCCTACCGCCCAACAGCCCCATGGTCAGCCGCCCGCCCTTCGTCAACCCCCACCACACCGCCTCCGCCGCGGCCGTCATCGGGGGCGGCAGCACGGTCGTGCGCCCCGGCGCGATCTCCCTCGCCCACCGGGGCGTGTTGTTCATGGACGAAGCACCGGAGTTCCCGCGCCACGTCCTCGACTCGCTCCGCCAGCCGCTGGAGTCGGGCCAGGTCACGGTGGCGAGATCGGCGGGCTCGGTCACGTTCCCGGCCCGCTTCATCCTGGTGCTGGCCGCCAACCCCTGCCCCTGCGCCCAGCCCCAGGACCAGGGCGAGAGCTGCCACTGCTCGCCCACGGTCCGGCGCCGCTACCTGGGCAGGCTCTCGGGTCCGCTGCTCGACCGCATCGACATGAAGGTCACCGTGGCTCGCTCCAGCAGGCGCGAGCTCCTGGCCGACCGGCAGTTCGTCGAGTCCAGCCGCACGGTCGCCCAGCGCGTCCTGCTGGCCCGTGAGCGCGCCGCCAAGCGCTTCGCCGGCACCCCCTGGCGCACCAACGCCGAGATCCCCTCGTCGTCTCTGCACGCCGACTACCGTCCGGCGGACGCCGCCATGCGCCCCATCACGAGCTGCCTCGACTCCGGCACCCTCAGCGCGCGCGGCCTCGACCGCGTCGTCCGCGTCGCCTGGACCCTCGCCGACCTGGCCGGCAAGGACCGCCCCGACGAGGACGAGACCTCCGCAGCCCTGGCGCTGTGGCTCGGCCTGACCCCCTGACCCGCCCCTTTTCCCTGTCCGTTCGCCTTCCGTCTCCAGGAGAAGCCCCCGTGCACACCCCCGACCACGAGGCCCGTGCCGCCCTCATGCGCGCCGCCGACGCCGGCGACACCGCGATGGGCCGCCTGGTCTCCCACTACGGCGCCGTCCGGACCGCCGAAGCCGTACGCGCCCAGCGCCTCCCCGACACCGGCGACCCCCTCCCGGCCGACGGAGACCACCCCCGAGACCACCCCCGAGACCATCTCGGAGACCACCCCCGAGACCACCTCGGAAACCGCCCGGGAGACCACCTCGGAGACCTGAGCCACCGCCTTGCCACCTGGCACGCCCGCCTCGCCACCTGGCACGCCCGCTTGACCGCCGCCGACCCCGCGGCGGACCTCGCCGCCGGCCACGAGGCCGGAGCCAGGCTCGTCATCCCCGGCGACCCGGAGTGGCCCACCCAGCTCGACCAGCTCGGCGCCGGTCGCCCGCTCGGCCTGTGGCTCCACGGCAACGCCGACCTCCGCTTCTCCTGCCTCAGATCGGCGGCCGTCGTCGGCGCCCGAGCCGCCACCCCCTACGGCGCCCACGTCGCCGCCCAGTTCGGCATCGGCCTGAGCGAGTCAGGCTGGACCGTCATCTCGGGCGGCGCAATCGGCATCGACGCCGCCGCCCACCGAGGCGCCCTCGCCGCCGACTCCCCGACGGTCGTCGTCCTGGCCTGCGGCGTGGACATCCCTTACCCGGCCGAACACCAGCCCCTCTTCGCCGCCGCCCGAGACCAGGGCGTCCTGGTCAGCGAGTGCCCGCCGGGCGTCCACCCCACCCGCGCCCGCTTCCTCATCCGCAACCGCCTGATCGCCGCACTTTCCCGGGGCACGGCCGTCATCGAAGCCGCCCTTCGCAGCGGCGCGCTCAACACCGCGACCCACGCCCTCACCCTCGCCCGCCACCTGGCCGTCGTCCCCGGCCCCATCACCTCGGCCCAGTCAGCGGGCTGCCACCGCCTCCTCAGAGAGCAGAAGGCCGTCTGCGTGACCTCCCCCGAAGAGCTCATCGAGCTCGTCGGCACGATCGGCGACGACCTCGCCCTGCCCCAGCGCGCCCCCGCCCTCCCCAGAGACGCCCTGTCACCCCAGACCCGCGCTGTCCTGGACGCCATCCCTTCGCGAGGCGGCGCCGGCCCGGCCACCATCGCCGTGGCCGCCGGCGTCCCTCTCAACACCGCCCTGAGCGCCCTGGGCTCCCTAGCGGCCGCCGGCTACGTCGAACGCGTCCCAAAGGGCTGGCGCATCCGCAAACCTCCCTCGCCCGTCTACCCCAAAGCCACCCCCACCGCCGTAGACCAGCCCACCCCCCCTCCGGAACAGCACGCCGTCCCTTCCGAGCACCGCGTTTCGGGGCAGCGCGCTGTCTCGCCGAGGCCGCCCGGGGCGCCTAAAGAGCAGGGCGCCGTTTCTACAGGGCCGTCTGGCGTCCCTTCCGGACAGCCCGCTGTCTCACCGGAATCGCCCAGGGTGCATTCCGAGCAGCGCGCCGCCCCACCCAGCGTCCCGTCGGAACGAGACGCTGCGCCATCGGAGCCGCCCGCTGGATCAGCTCAACCACCCGCTCACCCGCCCGGATCGCCCGGATCGCCCGTCCCTTCGGACCGCCCACTGCCCGACGCCTCCGCCACACCCGAGCGAACCTCCTTTCCTCGCCCGGCTTCCCCCGAGGGACGGCCCACTCCCATCCCCTCACCCCGCACCGGCTCTCCGGCGCTCACGCCCTCGTCCAACGCCAGCTCACAAGAGGACGAGACGCCGCTCCCCTCACCGGCGTCCGCGTCGCAGCCCTGTCACCCGGAGAATCAGATGATCCCCTCACCCCGCCCGGAGCCGCCATGATTGCCCTTCGCCGTACGTCGAGCGCGTCGCTTCCAGTACCCCTGAACAGCGATGCCTTCGTCAATCGGCGCGTATCCACCTCCGGTGCCGCCGGCTCGTGCTCTTGACGACCTGGGCCGGGGAGTCGCCGGACGGCCAGATCTGCAGGAAGTAGCGATCGGGCGCCTGCTCCTCGTAATAATCGCAGTGGCTCTCGTCCAAACCATGAACGTGATACCGCAACCGATACTGACCAGGACCGGAGGGAAGGGGCGGGAGCGCGTAAATCTCCTCATCTCCCCACTCGTGGAGCGAAACGCTCCCCGTCGCCGAGGTGAAGCCAATCTCCACGATGTCCTCGTACGCGTCCAAGTCCGGATCAGGCTCGAACGGCGCCACTTGAACGTCGAACCGCACCTTGCCGTAGTGCGTGCCGATGGTCAGCAAGGCGGCGCCTTCCATCACGCTGATGACCCCGAGAGATTGCCCTTCGTCGTCATGACCTAAGTGCTCGGGAATGCCCGTCTCGTCATAGTCGTCGAGCAGGTACGCCTGGCCGTAATCGATACCGAGGGCGATGGTCATGGTGTGAGCGCTGGGCTGGGGTTCCGTCATGAGCCGTGATCGTAAAGCTCAACGCCGACATTCTGCCTGGCGGCGGACTCGGCCTTTTCGACACGGCAACTGAAGGTCCCCGCCCTGTCGCCCGCTCGGAATCCGCCGCCCTCTGTACGGGCGGCCTTCTGTACGGGCGGCCTTCTGTACGGGCGGCCTTCTGTACGGGCGGCCTTCTGTACGGGCGGCCTTCTGTACGGGCGGCCTTCTGTACGGGCGGCCTTCTGTACGGGCCGCCTTCTGTGCAGGCTGCCTTCTGCACAGGTCGTTTTCGTGCGGCGCGATTTTGTGCGGGGCGCCATCCGTGCGGGCCGCTACCGTGCGGCGCGATTTCGTGGGGGGGGCCATCCATGCGGGCCGCTTCCTGGTGGGGTTCTCCATGGGGACCGGGTTCCACTCGGATCGGCTTCCGCGTGGACCGTTTCCGCGTGGACCGGGTTCGCGCGGGTGTTGCCTAATGTCGGCTTCAGGTATGGGCGGCCTTCAGCAGGGAGGGGGTCGGTGGTAGGGCTGGCCTCCTTGCAAGCCGGGGGTGTGCGGGAATGTGTCCGCATCCGGCGAGGGGGACTCTGGGCGTAGCTCCGGTTGTCCTCCAGGAGGTGCCGTGTCCGCTGTTCTTGGTGCGCTGCTTCGCCGGGTGGCGCGGTGGCATCGGCCGTTGATGCTGATGGTCGCCGCGATGCTGTTGCTGCTGGTCGTCTCGGCGGTTGGGCTTGTGGTCGACGGCCGGGTGCTTCTGGGGGCTCCCGTGTGGCTCAAGCCGTTCAAGTTCGCGGTGTCGATGGCCGTTTACGGGACCACTCTGGCCTGGATGCTGTCTCTGCCTCATCGGGGCAGCAAATGGACCTCTGGGCTGGCCACGGTTTTCGCCGTCACCGGGTTCGTCGACACCGCCATCGTTGCGATCCAGGCTGCTCGCGGAACCTTCAGCCATTTCAACAAGTCCACCGAATCGGCCGAGAGAGTCATGCAGGTCATCTTCGGCAACGGGGTGCTTCTGATCATGCTGGCCAACATCGCGCTCGCGGTCATTCTGGCCGTACAGCGCGTCCATGCCGATCGTGCGATGAGCCGGGCGATTCACGCGGGGCTCACCCTGGCCGTCGTCGGCATGGCCCTGGGCTTCCTCATCCCCATGCAGGGGAAGGCGGAGATCGCGCTGACCACCGGGGGTGAGCGGGTGTTGCTGAGCAGTGGGCACAGCGTGGGCGTGCCCGACGGTGGCCCCGGCCTGCCTCTGACGGAGTGGAGCACCACGGGTGGTGACCTGCGGATTCCTCATTTCGTCGGATTGCATGGGCTTCAGGTCATGTTGATCGGAGCCCTGCTGCTGGCTGCTCTGGCGGCTCGCTACCCGCTCTTACGTGACGACCGGACTCGTGCTCGGCTGATCGGTGTGGCCGCCGTCGGCTACACCGGCCTGATCGGCTTGCTCACCTGGCAGGCGCTGCGTGCTCAGCCCTTGATCCGTCCTGATGCCCTGACGTTGGCTGCCGGCGCTCTTCTGGCGGCGCTCACTGCTGTTGCGGCTGCTGTGGTGCTGGTAGCGGCCGGGCCAAGGAAACCGTAACCCGTGCTCGCTTTGGCCAGTGGGCTCGCGAGGCGCCCTTGCTGGCCGCAGCCGAACTGGAGATGGATGTAGTGGGCCGGACGCTCCGGTGTAGCGGATGTGGGTGCGAGGAAGGGGGAGCTTGGCTTCGGGGTAGGCGGGTGGAAGTGCGGTGAAGGTAGGGGGCGCCGGGGCAGACTGGGAATGGCGTTCAGGCGTGCTGTTCGTTAGTTGTTGAGCAAATGGAGGCGTTCGTGGGGGATGGGCCCGAGGCCGGGGACGTTGTTGCGGAATTCGAGGCCTATTTGCGGTTCGAGAGGGATTTGTCGCCTCATACCGTGAGGGCTTACTTGGGGGATGTGGCCGAGCTGCTGGCTTATGTGGGCGGGGCGGTGGAGGCGCTGGATGTGGTGGCGCTGCGGGGGTGGTTGGCGGCGCAGCATGACGCGGGGAAGGCGCGGGCGACGCTGGCTCGGCGGTCCGCCTGTGTGCGGACGTTCACCGCCTTCTGCCATCGCAAGGGGTGGCTCGGCAGCGATCCCGGGTTGCTGTTGGGGACGGCCAAGGCGCCGCGGCAGTTGCCTGCCGTGCTCGATCAGGAGCAGGCGCGGCGGGTGTTGGACGTGCCGGTGGAGGGGGAGCCCAAGGATCTGCGCGACCAGGCTCTGCTGGAGCTGCTGTACGCCACCGGGATTCGCGTATCCGAGTTGTGCGGGCTGGATGTGGATGACGTGGATCGGGAGCGGCGGGTCGTACGGGTGCTGGGCAAGGGACGTAAGGAGCGGTCGGTGCCGGTCGGGAGGCCGGCGATGCGGGCGTTGGACGGGTGGTGCGTGTACGGGCGGCCGTTGTGGGTGCGGCCGGGGTCCGGGGCGGCGTTGTTCCTGGGGGTGCGGGGCGGGCGCATCGATGCCGGGACCGTCCGGCGGGTGGTGCATGCGCGGGTGCGGCAGGTGGAAGGGGCGCCCGACATGGGGCCTCATGGGTTGAGGCACAGCGCGGCTACCCATCTCCTGGAGGGTGGGGCGGATCTGCGCAGCGTGCAGGAGTTGCTGGGGCATGCCTCGCTCAGCAGTACGCAGGTGTACACGCATGTGTCGATCGAACGGCTGCGTAGCGCCTATCGGCAGGCGCATCCGAGGGCGTGACGGCGGGACCTCCTGCGGGTGCTCAGCGGGGTGGGCGGCGGCGGGGGCGGCGGGGCTTGCGGTGCTGGCCGGTGGGGGTGGGCGGGGGATC
>NZ_JAHKRO010000090.1 GCF_019396325.1 Nonomuraea ceibae | reverse complement strand
CGATCGACGAGCCGAGCCGCTGCCCGGTCTGCAGCACCCCGGCGGCGCTGCCGCCGGCGGCCGGGGGCACCTCGGAGAGGCTGATCGCCTGGTTGGGCGCGATGACGAGCCCGCTGCCGATGCCGGCGACGAGCAGCGGCAGCGCGGTGGCGAGCCCGACGCCGGGACCGGGCACGAGCACGGTGGCCCAGACGGTCGACGCGAGCCCGGCGATGACGACGAGCAGGCCGACGGCGACCACCCGCCGCCCGGCCCGCCCGACGAGCCGGCCGCCGAGCAGCGACGCCGACGCCGAGCCGAGCGCGAACGGGGTGATCGACAGCCCGGCCTGGAGCGGGCTGTAGTGGAGCCCGCTCTGCAGGTAGAGGGTGAAGATGAAGAAGATCCCGGTGAACCCGGCGAAGTAGAACAGCGCGATCGTGGTGCCGAGGCTGTAGGAGCGGCGGGCGAACAGCGCGAGCCGCACCAGCGGTTCCTTGCCGTAGGCCCGCTCCCAGGCGACGAAGCCGGCGAGCACGGCCAGGGCGGCCGGGACGAGGAGCCAGGTGGCGGGGCTCTGCCACTGGTGCTGCTGGATGACGGGCAGCAGCAGCCCGGCGACGCCCGCGCCGAGCAGCAGCACGCCGACGGGGTCCATGCTCTCGCGCCGTCCCTGCCCGCGCGGCATGGCGGGCAGCAGTTTGCGGGCCAGCGGCAGCAGCGCGAGCCCGATCGGCACGTTCACCAGGAACACCCACCGCCAGCCGTGGTCGGCGCCGAACACGGTGACGAGCGCGCCGCCGATGAGCGGCCCCGCGGCGGTGGACACGCCGATGGTGGCGCCGAGCGCGCCGAACGCCCGCCCGCGTTCGGCGCCCTGGAACATCTGCTGGATCAGCCCCGACACCTGCGGGTTGATCACCCCGGCGGCCAGGCCCTGGAGCAGCCGGGCGACGACCAGCACCGGCATGCTGGGCGCGAGCCCGCACGCGGCGCTGGCCAGGGTGAACAGCAGCACGCCCAGGACGAACAGGTCGCGCCGGCCGCGCGCGTCGCCGAGCCGCCCGGCGGGCACCAGCAGCAGCCCGAACGTCAGCGCGTAGCCGGACAGGATCCACTGCAGGCCGTCGGCGGAGGCGTGCAGGCTCTCCCTGATCGAGGGCAGGGCGACGTTGACGATGCTCACGTCCAGGCCGGACATGAACGCCGCCACGAGGCAGACGGCCAGCGCGGGCCTGCGCGGGTCAGGCGTCACGGCGGTCACATCCCCCTTTTCCGCCTCATGTACCCCGGGTACCGTCCGATCATGGACACGTTGGCGGTGGAACGGAACGGCATCAACGCGATCCCCGAAGGGGAGCGCCGCGGCCGGCCGTCGGATCTGTTCTGGCCGTGGGCGGGCTCGAACCTGTCGCTGTTCGGGGTCGCGTTCGGCGTGTACGTGGTCGGGCTCGGGCTGGGCGTCGTCCCCGCGATCATCACCGGGGCGGTCGGCTACGCGCTCTCGTTCGGCCTGGTCGGGCTGGTGGCCGTCGCCGGGTCCCGGTCCGGGGTGCCGACGATGACGCTGGGCCGGGCGCCGTTCGGCTACCAGGGCAACAAGCTGCCCGCCGCGCTGTCGTACGTCTCGAACGTGGGCTGGGAGACCGTGCTGGTCACGCTCGCGGCGCAGGGCGGGGCGGCGATCCTGGGCCGGGTCGCGCCGGGCGTGCCGGCCACGACGGCGACGGCGGTGTGCTTCGCGGTGGCGGCGCTGGTGACGATCGCGGTCGGGGTGTACGGGCACGCGATGATCATGGTGGTGCAGCGGTACCTGACCTACGCGTTCGTCGTGCTGACCGTGATCTACATGGTGCTGATGGCGCCGCGCCTGGGCACCGCGCTGGAGGGCGGCGACGCGGGGCCGGGCGCCTGGGTGGGCGGGGTGATCTTCGCGATGACGCTGCTCGGCCTGGGCTGGGTCAACTGCGGGGCCGACTACTCGCGTTACCTGCCGTCGGCGTCGCGGCCCTCGCGGGTGGCGTTGTGGACGACGCTGGGCGGGGCGCTGCCGCCGATGGTGCTGCTGGTGTTCGGCGTGCTGCTGGCGGGCGGCGACCCGGAGCTGGCCGGCGCGGCGGCCGGTGACCCGGTGGCGGCGCTGGCGGGGGCGCTGCCGACCTGGTTCCTGCTGCCGTACCTGCTGACCGCCATCGGCGGGTTCCTGGCCGGGGCGATCATGGACATCTACTCGTCGGGCCTGTCGATGCTGGCGCTGGGCGTGCCGATCAGGCGGCACTACGCGGTGCTGATCGACGGCCTGCTCATGGTGCTCGGCGGCTACTACCTGCTGTTCGTCTCGACCAGCTTCCTGGCCACGTTCCAGGCGTTCCTGGCGATCATCGGCGTGGTGATGGCGGCCTGGGTCGCGGTCTTCCTGGTGGACCTGTGGCGGCTGCGCGACGGCGGGCGCTCCTACGACGAGCGGCTGCTGCGGCCGGGCGCGCCGGCGGTCAACTGGGCGGGCGTGGTGTCGCTGGTGGCGGCCTCGTTCGTCGGCATCGGCCTGATCAGCTCGGCCGACCCGAACATCGCGGGCCTGGTCGGCTTCCTGATGAGCGACGACCTGAAGGCGGGCACGTTCGCCTCGGCCAACATCGGCGTGGTGGTCGCGCTGGTGCTGGCGGGCGTGCTCTATCTCGCCTTCACCAGCGTGGCGCCCCGGCGGCGCTGACCTGCGCGGATTACCCTCGGTGGCATGGTGCGGCTGCTCTGGTGGGCGGTCCACGGCGCGTCGGCGGTGCTGCTGCTGGCCGCCGTGGGCGGCGACGGGCGGCCCGTCGTGGCCGTCGCCGGCGTGCTGCTGGCCGCCCTCTACGCGGCCGGGCCGGTGTTCGGCGGCGGCCTGAGCCGCACCGGCGAGCGGGTCTGGCTGGTGACGCTCACCTGCGCGTGGGCGGGCCTGGCCACGCTGTCGGCGCCGTTCGCCTGGCTGGTGTTCCCCCTGTTCTTCGCCTTCCTGTACGTGCTTCCGCTGTGGGCGGCGACGTTCGCCGTGACCGTGCTGGCGTGCGCGGCCGCGGCGGCGGCGAGCTGGCACGCGGGCGGCGTGTCGGCGCCCCTGCTCGCCGGTCCGGCGGCCGGAGCGGTGCTGGCGACGCTCCTGTGGGCGGGCCCGGTCACGGGGTCACGATCGCGAAGCCGGGCACGGGGCCGTCCAGCACGGCCACCAGGCGCCTGAGCACGCCCGTGTCGCCCTCCCGGTCCACGCCCTCCACGCACTTGCCCGTGAGCAGCGCGAGGAGCTGCGCCTTGGTGAGCCTGAGCGTCAGGTCGACCTCCGCCTCCGGCGGGTTCTCCTGGTGGACGAGCGCCCCGTTGGAGAGCGTCGTACGGTGCCGCTCCCCCAGGTCGGTCAGGTGCCAGTCGATCGACAGCCGCTCGTGCCAGGCCCGTGGCCCGTTGACCCGGATGGCGATCGAGTCGAAGATCTGGCTCACGCTCAGCGCCGCGATCAGGTCGGGCGAGGGCTGCGCGGCCGTGGCGGGCACGATCCCGTCGGCCAGCTCCAGCGCCCCCATCAGGTACGAGTTCCGCCAGGTGGCGTTCTCGGCGCCGTGCCCGAGCCGGGTGTAGACCTCGGCCAGCAGGTCGCGGGCCGGTTTGTTGCCCTCGTCGGCGAAGACCGCGTGGTTGAGCAGCTGGGCGGCGAAGCGCAGGTCGCCGGCGTCGATGTAGGCCCTGGCGAAGGCGACCACGGCGGCGCCGCCGCCCAGGCACTCCACGTAGCGGATCGCGCTCTGCCGGGGCGGGTGCTCCCACAGGTGGGCCGGGTTGCCGTCGAACCAGCCGAGGTAGTGCTGGTAGATGGCCTTGACGTTGTGGCCGGTCGAGCCGTAGTAGCCGTGGGTGTGCCAGACCTGCTCCAGGCCGGGCGGGAGCTGCAGGTGCTCGGCGATCTCCGGGCCGGTCATGCCCTGGTTCATCAGGCGCAGCGTCTGGTCGTGCAGGTAGGCGTACAGGTCGCGCTGCTCCGACAGGAAGCGGACGATGTTCTCGCCGCCCCAGGAGGGCCAGTGGTGGGAGGCGAAGGCCACGTCGGCGGCGTCGCCGAACAGCGTGATGGCCTCGGTGAGGCAGCGCGTCCAGCGGCGCGGGTGGCGCACCGGGGCGCCGCGCAGCGACAGCAGGTTGTGCTGGTTGTGGGTGGCGTTCTCGGCCAGGAAGAGCGCCCGGCGGTCGGGCAGCAGGAACGACATCTCGGGTGGCGCGTCGGTGCCGGGCGCGAGCTGGAAGCTGAACCGCACGCCGTCGACGGTCTCCTCCTGGCCGGTGCGCCTGACGTACAGGGTGGGCGGGATGAGGGAGATCGTCCCGGTCGAGGAGGCCATGCCGAGGCCGGCGCCGACCTGGCCCCACGGTGACCTGTCGAGGGCGGGGCCTTCCATGTAGACGGCGCGGCGGGTCATGGCGGGCGCGGCGTAGACGCTCTCGGCGGCGGCGTGTTCGAGGAAGCCCTCGGGGGCCAGGATGGGCACGCCGCCGCCGGTGACGCCGCGGACGCCGCCGAAGTGGTCGGCGTGCGAGTGCGTGTAGACGACGCCGGTGACCGGGCGTTCGCCGCGGTGGTCCTGGTAGAGGCGGAGCGCGGCGGCGGCGCACTCGGTGGAGATGAGCGGGTCGACCACGACGACCCCGGTGTCGCCCTCGACCAGGGTCATGTTCGACAGGTCGAGCCCGCGGACCTGGTAGATGCCGTCGGCCACCTCGTACAGGCCCTGCCTGGCGCAGAGCTGGCCCTGTCTCCACAGGCTGGGGTGGACGGTCTCGGGGCAGTCGGCCTGGAGGAAGGCGTAGGCGTCGTTGTCCCAGACGACCCGGCCGTCGACGTCCTTGACCACGGCCGGGGTCAGACCGGCGATGAACCCGCGATCCGCGTCCTCGTAGTCCTGGCGATCGTGGAATGGAAGGTCGGCCATGCCGGGTGCATGCCCCAAAATCACCACAGACAGGGCCAAAGGTCGGGCAATACGGACAAAAGGCGGATGTGATTTGCTGGGGCCCATGAAAGCGTGCGTGTTCGATCTCGACGGGGTGCTCGTCGACTCCGAGCCGGTGTGGGAAGAGGTGCGGCGGGCCTTCGTCGCCGACCACGGCGGCGTGTGGCAGGACGACACCCAGTCCAGGCTCATGGGCATGAGCACCGGCGAATGGGCCGCCTACCTGCACGAACTCGGCGTGGACCTGCCGCCTGCCGAGATCGCCAAGCGGGTGATCGAGCAGATGGCGGCCCGCTACCGCGACGGCGTGCCGCTGATGCCCGGCGCCACCGAGGCCGTCCGGCGGCTGGCCGCATCCGTGACGCTCGGCCTGGCCAGCTCCTCGCCCCGGGCGCTGATCGACGTGGTGCTCGACGCCAGCGGCCTGACGAGCTGCTTCACGGCCACCGTGTCGACCGAGGAGGTCGCGCGCGGCAAGCCCGCCCCCGACGGCTACCTGGAGGCGGCCCGCAGGCTCGGCGTCGACCCGGCGGACTGCGTGGCCGTCGAGGACTCCAGCAACGGCCTGCGCTCCGCCGACGCCGCCGGCATGCGCGTGATCGCCGTCCCGCACCCGCGCTACCCGCCCGCGCCCGACGCGCTGGCCCTGGCCTGGCGCGTCGTCGACGACCTCGGCTCGCTCACGCCCGGCCTGCCGGCCTGACTGTAGGGTGTGGGAATCGTGCGAGACATCACGGTTTTCAGCGGAAGTGCACACCCGGAGCTGGCTGAGGAGATCTGCGCCCAGCTCGGCACCCCACTCCACCCGGTCAAGGTCGACCGCTTCGCCAACGACGTCATCGAGGTCCAGCTCCAGGCCAACTGCCGCGAGCGTGACGTGTTCCTGATCCAGCCGCTCGTGCCGCCCACCCAGGAGCATCTGGTCGAGCTGCTGCTCATGCTCGACGCCGCCCGGGGCGCCTCGGCGGCCAGGACGACCGTGGTCATGCCGCACTACGCCTACGCGCGCTCCGACAAGAAGGACGCGCCGCGCATCTCGATCGGCGCGCGGCTCGTGGCCGACCTGATGGCGACGGCCGGAGCGGGCCGGGTGCTGACGATGACGCTGCACTCCCCGCAGGTGCACGGCTTCTTCAGCGTCCCCGTCGACCACCTCCACGCGCTGCGCGAGCTGGCCGCGCACTTCCGGCGCTACGACCTGTCCGACACCGTCGTGGTCTCCCCCGACCTGGGCAACGCCAAGGAGGCCGCGCACTTCGCCCGCCTGATCGGCGCGGGCGTGGCGATGGGCGCCAAGCAGCGCTTCGCCGACGACCGGGTGGTGATCAGCTCGGTCATCGGCGACGTGGCGGGCAAGGACGTGATCATCCTGGACGACGAGATCGCCAAGGGCAGCACGGTCATCGAGCTGCTCGACCGGCTGCGCGAGCGCGGCGTCCGCTCGGTGCGCGTGGCGTGCACCCACGGGCTGTTCGCCGACGGCTCGATCGAGCGGCTCAGCGCGCTGCCCGAGGTCGAGGAGATCGTGTGCACCAACACGGTCCCGCCGCCCAAGCCCAGCGACAAGCTCACGGTGCTGTCGGTCGCCCCGGCGCTGGCCGAGGCCATGCGCCGGATCCACTGCGGCGAGTCGGTCAGCGCCCTGTTCGGCACGTCCTGACTCCTCGGGCTCAGCGGGAGCCCGTCAGCACGCTGCGGGCGATCTCGGCCCGCCTGCCGGCGTCGGCCTCGGCCGCCTCCTGCTCGGCCAGGACGCGGGCGTCGTAGGCGGCGCGGGCTGCGGCGATCTCGTTCTGGTGCGACTCGGTCCAGGTGACCAGCTCGCGGATGGTGGAGTGCAGGGTCGCGCCCAGCGAGGTCAGCTCGTAGTCGACGCGCGGCGGCACGGTCGGGTGCACGGTCCTGCTGACCAGCCCGTCGCGCTCCAGGTGGCGCAGCGTGCGCGTGAGCATGCGCTGGCTGACCCCGTCGATCATCCGGCGCAACTCGCTGAAGCGCAGGCTGCGCCGGTCGAGCAGCGCGATGACCAGCAGTGACCACTTGTCGGCCACGCGGTCGAGGATCTGCCTGACCTCGCAGTCCTCGCGGGTGTCCCACTGCAGGACGTCGTAGTCGCCGCCGGTGTCCCCGCAGTAACCGAGGGACTGTGAAGTGCCGTCTTCCATGACACCTCATGGTGCTCGACGATGCTGCTGGTTACAAGAGGGAACCGGCATGCTGTTGAGTAACCGTGACCGGTTCCGTGCTGTCGAGAGGAATGGAACCGTGTCCACACCTGTGCACACCCGCATGGACGCACGCGCCTGGGGCGTGCTCCTCGTCCTGGCGGGAGCCGTCTTCCTGGAAGGGATCGACGTGGCCATGCTGAACGTGGCCCTGCCGTCGATCCGGGCCGACCTGGGCCTGTCCACCGGCACGCTCAGCGGTGTCGTCAGCGCGTACGTGCTCGGCTACGGCGGATTCATGCTGCTGGGCGGCCGGGCGGCCGACCTGCTGGGCCGGCGCCGGATGTTCCTGTTCTGGCTGGCCGTCTTCCTGGCCTTCTCCGGCCTGGGCGGATTCGCGACCGAGGGGTGGATGCTGCTCGTCGCCCGGTTCGTGACCGGGGTCGCCGCCGCGTTCATGGCCCCGGCCGGGCTGTCGCTGATCACCGGCACCTTCCCGGAGGGCCCGCAGCGCACCAAGGCGCTCGGCGTGTACGCCGGGACGGCGGCGGGCGGCTTCTCGCTCGGCCTGGTCGCCGGCGGGCTGCTGACCTCGATCGGGTGGCGCTGGGTGTTCTTCGCACCGGTGATCATGGCGGCGGTGATCCTGGCCGCCGCCATGATCCTGATCAAGGAGACGCCGGCGCCCGGGCGGCCCGCGGGCGGCTTCGACCTGGCCGGCGCGTTCAGCATCACCGGTGCCATGCTGCTGCTGGTCTACGGCGTGGTCCGGCTGGAGCACCCGGGTGACGGCCTGGCGGGCACACTCGGCGTGTTCGGCGCCGGGTTCCTGCTGCTGGTGGCCTTCGTGCTGATCGAGCGGCGAGCCGCCGACCCCCTGGTGCGGCTGGGCATCCTGCGCTCCGGGCCGCTGGTGCGGGCCAACCTGGGCGCGCTGCTGTTCCTGGCGTCGTTCGCCGGGTTCCAGTTCGTCGCCACCCTCTACCTCCAGGAGGTGCGCGGCTGGAGCAGCCTGCAGACGGGGCTGGCCATGCTGGTGATCGGCATGGACACCGTCCTGGCCCCGACGCTCACCCCGAGGCTGGTCAACCGCTTCGGCAACGCCCGCGTGCTGTTCGGCGGGCTGGTGGTGACCGCGCTCGGCTACGCGCTGTTCCTGCCGATCGGCATGGACTGGACGTACGCGGCGATGCTGCCGACCATGCTGCTGCTCGGGCTGGCGTTCTCGCTGGCGTACGGGCCGCTGACCATGGCGGCCACCGACGGCGTCGCCGAGCACGAGCACGGCCTGGCGAGCGGGCTGCTCTACACGGCCTTCCAGTTCGGCACCGCGCTCGGACTGTCGGCGGTGACCGCCGTGAGCGTGGCGGCGCTCGGCGGCGCGGCCACGCCGGAGGCGGCGCTGGACTCGCTCCGGCTCGCCCTGCTCGTCCCGGTGGGGGCGGCGGTCGCGGGCGTGGTGATCGCGGCCTTCGGGCTCCGGCGCCGCGCCGGCGTCCGGCCCGCCACGGCGCCGGCCTGAACCCGGCGTGCCGGTCAGGCCATGCCGCCGTTGCTCTTCAGGAGCTGGCCGTTGATCCAGCCGCCCTGCGGCGAGCAGAGGAACTCCACCAGGTGGGCGGTGTCCTGCGGGGTGCCCAGGCGGCCGAGCGGCGTGGCGTCCAGGCAGGCGTCACGCACCTCGTCCGACATCCAGCCGGTGTCGACCGGGCCGGGGTTGACGACGTTGGCGGTGATCCCGAGGTGGGCGAACTCGTGGGTGGCCGCCAGCGTGATCCGGTCGAGGGCTCCCTTGCTGGCGCCGTAGGGCAGGTTGTGCACGGTGTGGTCGCTGGTCAGGCTGATGATGCGGCCGGTGCCGTGCGCGCCGCGGAAGCGGCGGCCGTACTCGCGGACGAGCAGCCAGGTGGCGCGGGCGTTGACGGCGAAGTGCCGGTCGAAGCTCTCGACGGTGGTGTCGAGCAGGCCGGAGTCGACCGACTCGCAGTGGCACATCACCAGCGCGGTGACCGGGCCCAGGCGTTCGGCGGCGTCGAAGATCCGGGCGGCGGCCTCGGGGTCGGCGAGATCGGCCTCGACCGCCACGGTGGCCGCGCCGCGTCCGGTCAGCTCCCGGTCGATCTCCTCGGTCGCGCCCGGCTCGACGCCCCAGGCCATGCGTTCGTCGTACGGGTGCCAGTAGGTGAAGGCGAGGTCCCAGCCGGCGTCGGCCAGGCGCAGGGCGATGCCGGCGCCGATGCCGGTGGTGCGCCCCACCCCGGTCACCAGGGCGAGCGGGCGTTCAGCGGTCATGAACCCGATCGTTTCGGGCGCCCCCGGCACCCGGCAACCGGTTTTACCGGCCGCCGTATGGATGGGCGGCGGCTGATCGTTCACAGTGGCAGCATGCACACTTCCACAGAGCTTCTGCTGACGCGCTTCCTCGCGGAGGTCGGGCCGGTCGTGCCGCTCGTGGCGCTGTGGGCGCACGGGTCGCTGGCCAGGGGCGACTACCAGCCGGGCCGGAGCGATCTGGACCTGGTCGCCGTGGTGGAGAGGCCGCTCACCGACGCCGAGCGCGGCCGGCTGGAGGCGCTTCACCAGGGGCTCGACCTGCCGCTGGCCGGGCAGTTGCACTGCTCCTACCTGCCGGTGGCGCGGCTGGCCGATCCGGGCGAGCGGCACGTGACGTGGGCGATGGCGGAGCTGTTCGAGCGGCCGGTCACCGCCGTCACCCGCCGCGAGCTGCTCACGGGCGCGCTGGAGCTGTACGGGGAGCCGCCGGACGCGCTGATCCCGCCGGTGTCCGACGGCGAGCTGGCCGACTTCGTCCGGGCGGATCTGCGTGACTTCTGGCTGGTCAAGCTCGGCGGGCGGCGGCGCTGGCTGCGCGAGGTGTGGGTGGACCTCGGCATGGTGACGGTGGCGCGGGCGACGGTGACTTTGCGGGACGGGCGGCTGATCACCAAGCGGGAGGCGCTCGACGTGCTGGCCGAGCTGGGCGCGCCGGACGTGGTGGTGGCCGACATCCGCGCCAGGCGGTACGGGACGCCGCCGCCGGTGCTGAGCCGGTTCCGCAGGGCGAAGCTGGCCCGGCGGTTCATCCGGGACGCGATCACGCGGACCGCCAGGGATAACCTGGGCGAAAACACCGCAATGACACCGCAATGAGGGGATATCGCCACCCATGGGGGAGATCAGGAACGCGTACGTGACGGCGGCCGCTTCGGCGGCGGCGCTGCTGCGGGACCCCGCCGTCGCGGCGGCCTGGGACAAGCCGAGCGCGCTGACCGAGTTCAGCGTCGGCGGGCTGGCCGGGCACCTGGCGCAGCAGCTCGTGCGCGTCGACGGCGCGCTGGCGAGCGAGGGTGCCGGGGAGCCGATCCGGCTGCTGGAGCACTACACGCGCTCCCCGTGGGTGCAGGAGGGCCTCGACCACGAGAGCAACGTGAACATCAGGCGCGGCGGCGAGCAGGCCGCCGCCCGTGGGGCCGAGGCCCTGGCGGCGTCCACGGAGGACCTGCTCGACCGGCAGCGGGCCGCGCTCGCGGCGGAGCCCGCCGACCGGGTGATCGACCTGCCGAACTGGTCGCTGCTGCTGGACGACTTCCTGCTGACCCGGCTGATCGAGCTCGTGGTGCACGCCGACGACCTGGCCGCCAGCGTCGGGGTGCCGACTCCCGAGCTGCCGCCGCAGGTCGTGGAGCCGGTCGTCGAGATGCTGGCGCGGCTGGCCGTGCACCGGCACGGCGCGACCGCGGTGATCCGCACGCTGAGCAGGGCCGAGAGGGCTCCTGCGGCGATCAGCGCCTTCTAGTGGAATGAAACGTTCTGTTCTGCTATTCTGAGATCAGAACGTTCCGTTCCGCATCGCTAGAAGGAGCATGCCATGACTTTCCTCGTCACCGGAGCCACCGGGACCGTCGGCCGCCTCGTCGTGGAGGAGCTCCTGCGCGCCGGCCACAGCGTCCGGGCCCTGACCAGGGACGCCGCCAAGGCCGGCCTGCCCGAGGGCGTCGAGGTCGTCGAGGGCGACCTGGCCAGGCCCGAGACGCTGGCCGCCGCGTTCGACGGCGTCGAGGCAGCGCACCTGATCAACTTCGCCGGCGACGACTACGCGCCCCTCCAGCACGGCGACCGCATCGCCGCGCTGGCGGCCGAGGCCGGGGTGAAGCGGGTGACCGTGCTCGGTGGGCGCGCCGACGGCGCGCTGGAGCAGGCCCTGGCCGCCACCGGCATGGAGTGGACGCTGCTGCACCCGGTCGAGTTCATGTCCAACACGCTCAAGTGGTGGACGCACTCCGTCAGGAGCGAGGGCGTCGTGCGCGAGCCGTTCGGCGACCGGCTCAGCGCGATGGTGCACGAGCGCGACATCGCCGCCGTGGCCGCGACCGTGCTGGCCGAGGGCGGGCACGGCGGCGAGAGCCTGACGCTGACCGGCCCCGCCGCCGTCACCACCGCCGAGAAGGTCCGGCTGCTGGGCGAGGCCCTCGGCGCCGAGATCCGCTTCGTCGAGCTGACCGAGGACGAGGCCCGCGCCCAGTGGCGCTCGTTCGGCATGGGCGAGGAGACGATCGCGTTCCTCATCGACGCCCTCGGCAACACCCCGGACGTCGGCAAGACCGTGGTCCCGACCGTCGAGCAGGTCACCGGCAGGCCCGCCCGGAGCTTCGCCGAGTGGGCCGCCGAGAACGCGGCGGCCTTTCAGCCCGTGGCGTCCGCGTAGTAGCAGGCCGCCTGCGCGGTGGCCGAAGCAGGCAGGATGTCGAGCAGTTCACCCCTGCACCGGGCGTCCACGCCGGCCTCGGCCGCCTTGCCGGAGGCGAGCACCTGGCAGCGGGCGTGGAAGCGGCAGCCGCCCGGGATGCGGGTCGGGTCCGGCGGCTCGCCCGTCAGCACCACCCGTTCGGGCGACTCGGGCAGCACCGACAGCAGCGCCTGCGTGTAGGGGTGGCGCGGCGCCGTCAGCACCTGCTCGACCGGCCCCGACTCGACGATCCGGCCCAGGTACATCACCGCCACCCGGTCGGCGATGTTCCACGCCAGGCCCAGGTCGTGGGTGACGACCAGCGCCGACAATCCCAGCTCGTCGCGGAGCTTGAGCATCAGCGCCAGGATCTCGCCGCGCACCGAGGCGTCCAGCGAGGCCACCGGCTCGTCGGCGATCAGCACCTTCGGGTTCAGCGCCAGCGCACCGGCGATCACCACGCGCTGCCGCTGCCCGCCGGACAGCTCGTGCGGGTAGCGCAGCAGGAACCGCTCCGGCGGGCGCAGCCCGGCCCGCGACAGCGCCGAGTTCACGATGTCGGCCTCGTCGGGCAGGCCGTGGATGCGCGGCCCCTCGGCCACCGCCTCGTAGACGGTGTGCCGCGGGTTGAGCGAGCCCGTCGGGTCCTGGAGGACGAGCTGCACCTGCCTGCGGTATTCCTTCAGCGCCTTCGAGCCGTACTTCAGCGGCCGGCCGTCGAAGTGGACGGTGCCCGCCGTGGGCTTCTCCAAGCCGAGCAGGGTGCGGGCGAGCGTCGTCTTGCCGCAGCCGGACTCCCCGACCAGCGCCACGATCTCGCCCTCGCCGACCGCGAGGTTCACGCCGTCGACCGCGCGGGCCCGCCGCCCGCGCGAGGCGAACTCCACGCGCAGGTCACGGGCTTCGAGCAGGGTGCGGCGGGCCGTGCTCACGGTCTCCGCCGGCGCTTCGGTCTCGGTCATGATGCCTCCTCCTTCGCCCGTACGTGCACGCAGGCGGCGCTGCGGCGGTCACCGGCGGGCCACAGCTCGACGTCGAGCGACGAGCACTCCTCCAGCGCGATCGGGCAGCGCGGGTGGAAGGCGCAGCCGGACGGCAGATGCATGGGGTCGGGCGGGTCGCCGCCGAGCCCCTTGGGCGCCAGCCGGGAGACCGGGTCGCCGACCGTGGGGAACGCCGCCGCCAGCGCCCTGCTGTAGGGGTGCTTGGCGTCGTGGAACACCTCGCGCGACGGGCCGTGCTCGACGACGCGGCCCGCGTACATGACCGCGAGCTGCCCGCACACGTCGGCGAGGACCGACAGGTCGTGCGAGATCATGATGAGGGAGATGTCGTGCTCGGCGACCAGGTCCTTGATCAGCGTCAGCACCTGGGCCTGGACCATCACGTCGAGCGCGGTCGTCGGCTCGTCGGCGATGATCAGCTTGGGCGAGCAGGCGAGTGCCATCGCGATCATCACGCGCTGGCGCTGCCCGCCGGACAGCTCGTGCGGGTAGCTCTGCGCCCGCCAGGCGGGCATGCCCACCTGGCCGAGCAGCTCGGCCACCCGCTTGTCCGCCTGGTCGGGCTTGGCCAGGCCGTGCACCAGCATCGGCTCGGCGATCTGCTCGCCGATCCGGCGCACCGGGTTGAGCCCGTGCTGCGCGCCCTGGAACACGATCGAGGCCTCCGCCCAGCGCACCGCGCGCAGCCGGCCCCACTTCATGGTCAGCACGTCCTCGCCGCCGAGCAGGATCCGGCCGCCGACGCGCGCGTCCCGCGGCAGCAGCCGCAGCAGCGCCATGGCCAGCGTCGACTTGCCGGACCCCGACTCGCCGGCGACCCCGAGCGCGGCGCCGCTGTCGAGCGACAGCGACACCCCGCGCACGGCGGGGACCTCGCCGGAGGCGATCCGGTACGTCACCGAGACGTCGTCCAGTTCGAGGAGGGTCATGCGCCCGCCTTCCGCAGTCGCGGGTTGAGCACGGCCTCCAGCGCCCGGCCGCACAGCGTGAACGCCATGACGACCGCGACGATGCACAGGCCGGGGATCAGGATGTACCACCAGGCGCCCGCGGTGGCCGCGCCCCAGTCGTAGGAGCCGCGCAGCATCGTGCCCCACGAGGTCTTGTTCGCGCTGACGCCGAGGAAGGCCAGCGTGGACTCGGTGACGATGGCGCTGGCGACCTCCAGCGTGGTGCTGGCCAGCAGCAGCGGCGCCACGTTCGGCAGCACGTGCCGGGTGGTGACGTGCCAGTGGCCGGCGCCGAGCGCCTTGGAGCGCTCGATGTACGGCCGGGCCTCGACGGCCAGCGTCTGGGCGCGGATCAGCCGGGCGGTCGTCGGCCAGGTGGTGACGCCGATCGCCATGATGATCGTGAACGTGCTGCCGCCCATGATGGCCGCCAGCACCAGGGCCGTGACCAGCGAGGGCAGCACCAGGAACCAGTCGGTCACCCGCAGGATGACCGCGCTGACCCAGCCGCGGAAGTGCCCGGCGGCGATGCCGAGCACGGTGCCGATCAGCATGCTGACCAGCGCCGCGAGGAAGCCGATGAGCAGCGACGTGCGCGAGCCCCACCACACCATGAGCAGGATCGAGCGGCCCGACTCGTCGGTGCCGAACGGGAACTCCAGGCTGGGCGGCTGCATCGGCTTGCCGGGGGCGTTGACGACGCCGGTGACGCTCTGGTCGATGAACAGCGGCGCGACCACGGCCAGCAGCGCGGCGACGACCAGGATGACCAGGCCCACGACGCCGGCCCGCTGCCTGCTGAAGTCCTTCCAGAACCGGGTCAGCGACTGCCGCCTGCGTGCCGACGCGACGCTCATGCCGACCTCACCCTCGGGTCGAGGATGTGGTAGATCACGTCGGCCAGCGTGTTCATGATGATCACGGCGACCGTGATGAGCATGAACGTGCCCTGCATCAGCGTGAAGTCAGGCACCCTGACCGCCTCGTAGAAGAGCTGCCCGAGGCCGGGCCAGCTGAAGATGGTCTCCACCGTGACCGCGCCGCCCACGACGAAGCCGACGCGCATGAACACCAGCGTGACCGTCGGGAGCAGCGCGTTGGGCACCGCGTGCCGCCGCCGCACGTCGTCGTCGCGCAGGCCCTTGGCCCGGGCGGTGGTGATGTAGTCCTGGCCCACCTCGTCGAGCAGGGACGAGCGCATGACCAGCAGGTACTGGGCGTAGACCACGCCGACGAGGGTGATGACGGGCAGCACCATGTGGTGCGCGACGTCGAGCACGTAGCCGAACCCGTCGGGCGCGTCGACGCTCTGGATGCCCCGCGACGGGAAGATCTTGAGGTAGGCGCCGAACACCAGCAGCAGGAGCAGCCCGAGCCAGAACGTCGGCACCGACCACAGCACCAGCGAGGTGCCGGTGGAGAACCGGTCGAACCGGCTGCCGTGGCGCCACCCGGCCCGCATGCCCTGCCAGATGCCGAGGCTGACCGCGACCGCGAGGCCGACGCCCGCCAGCAGCAGCGTGGCGCCGATCCGGTCCCCGATGAGGTCGAGCACCGGGCGCTTGTACTCGTAGGACATGCCGAGGTCGAAGCGGAGCGTGTCGCCCAGGAAGTTGAGGAACTGGTTGATCAGCGGCTCGTCGAGGCCGAGCCTGCGGCGTTCCATGTCCAGTTGCTCGGGGGTCATGTTGCGTCCCTGGGCCAGGGCCCGTACGGGATCTCCCGGGAGCAGCCGGAACAGGAAGAACGTTCCGATGATCACCATGGCGATGCTGAACAACGCCCCGCCGGCCTTCGACAGCGCGTAGCGCAGGATGCCGTGGCGGGCGGGGCGATGGTCCTCAGCGGGGCCCGCCGCCTGGGAGGCGGCGGGTTCCACTGCTTCGAGAGGTGCTGTCATTCTCGGTCGTCCGCGGCACTCTTACGCCGCCTGGTGAGGAAGAAGGCTCCGAGGCCGATGACCACCACGGCCCCGACCACGCCGGCGATCAGGCCGGTGTTGGAGCCGCCCTCGGCCTCGGCGGCGGCCGGCTCGACGGCCTCCAGCGAGTAGAACGGCCAGAAGCTGCTGGCGCCGTACAGGATGCCGTCCTGCTCGGGCACCGAGGTGACGCTCTTGATGCGGTCCTTGCGGTAGCCCTCGAGGTCGTTGGTGTAGTAGATCGCGATGACCGGGGCGTCGGTGTAGAGGCGCTCCTGCATCTGCTTGATCAGCTCGGCGCGCTTGGGCCGGTCGAGCTCCTTGAGCTGCTCCTGGTAGAGCTTCTCGAAGGTCTCGTCGCAGTAGAACGACTCGGTGCCGCCGCCCTCGCCGGACGGGGTCGGCCGGCGGCTGCACAGGTGCGTCGCCAGGACCTCCTCCGGGTCGGGGTTGACCGACCAGCCGCTGATCGCGATGTCGAACAGGCCGGTGACGCCGGTCTCCTCGGTGAACTTGCTGGAGTCGAGCTTCTTGGTGGTCAGCGTGATGCCGATCTCCTTGAAGAACCCGGTCAGGTATTCGGCGAGCTTGTCCTCGATCGGGGTGTCGGTGTGGATGCTGAAGCGGAACTCCAGCTTGCGGTCACCGTCGGGCATCGTGCGGACGCCGTCGGCGCCCTTCTTGTAGCCGGCCTCGTCGAGGATCTGGTTGGCCTTGGCCGGGTCGTAGGTGACCTTGGTGTCGCCGCTCGCCTCCCAGAAGAAGTCCGTGTACATGGGCGGCACGATCGAGCCGTGGGCGGGCTTGGCCAGGCCGTTCTGCACCTCGGCGACGAGCTTGTCCTTGTCGATGGCGTAGTGCAGCGCCTGGCGGACCTTCTGGTCCTTGAGCGCCGGGTGGCCGTCGCCGACGGGCTTGTCGTCGGTGGTGGTGGCGCCGTGGTTGATCTGCAGGTAGTTGGCGCGGCGGCCCTGCTGGTTCCACTGGACGATGTTGGGGTCGCCCTTGAGCGCCTCGAACTCCGGCGGGTTGAGCCGGCCGATCAGGTCGATCTCGCCGTTCTTCAGGCCGACGATCGAGGCCGCGGGGTTGTCGTAGAAGATGACCTGAAGCTCGTCGATCTTGGGGGCGCCCCGCCAGTAGTTGGGGTTGGCCTTGAGCTTGACGTACTGGTCCTTCTTGTGCTCGACGGCGATGTACGGGCCGCTGACCACGGCCGGGTACTGGTCGCCGGAGAACTGGCCGAGGTCGGTGACCTTCTCCCACACATGCTTGGGCATGATCGGGATCGGGTTCTCCAGCATCGAGGCCTGCGGGGCCTTGAGCTTGATGACCAGGTCCTGGCCGTTGGCCGTGACGCTCTCGAAGTTCTCGACGGCGGGGCCGTTGGCGGTCTTGGCCGCGTCGTCGGTCATGATCTTGTTGAACGTCCAGGCGGCGTCCTCGGCGGTGACCGGCTGACCGTCGGACCACTTCGTCTGGCGGATCTTGAACGTCCAGGTGAGGCCGTCCTCGGACGTGGTCCACGACTCGGCCAGGTCGGGGCTCGGCTTGAGCGTCTTGGAGTCGGGCACCGTGAGGAACCCGTACATCCAGCGGTGGATCGAGGTGGAGACCAGGCGGACCGCGAGGAAGGGGTTCATCGAGTCGACGGCCTGGGTGGCGCCCACACGTACGATCTTCTTCCCCGCCGCAGGGTCCTGCGCTAGGGCCGCCTGGCCCTGACCGGCTACCAACAGCGCGACGCCCAGCACAGCCAGGCGCGCGAGCCATTTCCTCATGAGTGCCTCACCTTCAGGCGGGGGGTTATCTGTGTAGAGCACGGCACACCATAGGAACGTCGCATGTCAACGAGTGGCGGAGAATTGTTTCATCTTCGTTTCCTTGCGCGGTGTAAATTTTCAGCGGGCTTCGGTGACCGCGCCCGACTCCACCCGCAGCCGGCGATCGACGTGCACGGCGTCGAGCATCCGGCGGTCGTGCGTGACCAGCAGCAGGGTGCCCGGATAGCTCGCCAGCGCCGACTCCAGCTGCTCGATGGCGGGCAGGTCGAGATGGTTGGTCGGCTCGTCGAGCACGAGCAGGTTAACACCCCTGGCCTGCAACAACGCCAGCGCGGCCCGGGTGCGCTCGCCGGGTGACAGCGTGGCCGCCGAGCGCAGCACGTGCCCGGCCTTGAGCCCGAACTTGGCCAGCAGGGTCCGCACGTCGGCCGGCATCAGCTCCGGCACGTGCGTGGCGAACGCGTCGAGCAGCGCCTCCTCGCCCTCGAACAGCCCGCGCGCCTGGTCGACCTCGCCGACGACGACGCCGGGGCCGAGCGCGGCGTGCCCCTCGTCCAGCTCGGTCCGGCCGAGCAGGGCGGCCAGCAGCGTGGTCTTGCCCGAGCCGTTGGGCCCGGTGATCGCCACCCGCTCCGCCCAGCCGATCTCCAGGTCGACCGGGCCGAGCGTGAACGTGCCGCGCCGGACCACCGCGCCGCGCAGCGTCGCCACGACCGCGCCGGAGCGGGGCGCGGCGGCGATCTCCATCCGCAGCTCCCACTCCTTGCGCGGCTCCTCGACGACGTCCAGCCGCTCGATCATCTTGTCGGTCTGGCGGGCCTTGGCCGCCTGCTTCTCGGTGGCCTCGACGCGGGCGTTGCGGCCGATCTTGTCGTTGTCGGGCATCTTGCGGCGGGCGTTCTTGACGCCCTTCTCCATCCACGCCCGCTGGGTGCGGGCGCGGGCCTCCAGCTGGGCGCGGGTCTCCGCGTACTCCTCGTACTGCTCCCTGGCGTGCCGCCTGGCGACCTCGCGCTCGTCCAGGTACGCCTGGTAGCCGCCGCCGTAGAGGTGGATCTGCTGCTGGGCCAGGTCCAGCTCCAAGACCTTGGTGACGGTCCTGGCCAGGAACTCGCGGTCGTGGCTGACCAGCACGGTGCCGGCGCGCAGCCCGTTGACGAAGCCCTCCAGCCGGTCGAGGCCGTCGAGGTCCAGGTCGTTGGTCGGCTCGTCGAGCAGGAACAGGTCGTAGCGGCTGAGCAGCAGCGACGCCAGCCCGGCGCGGGCCGCCTGGCCGCCGGACAGCGAGGTCATGAGCTGGTCCAGGCCGACCGTCAGCCCGATCGTCTCGGTGCGCTCCTCCAGGTCGGCGCCGCCGAGCGACAGCCACCGCTCCAGGGCCACGCTGTAGGCGTCGTCGGCGCCGGGCGCCTGCTCGACCAGACCCTGCGTGGCGGCGTCGAGCTCGCGCTGCGCCTGGGCCACGCCGGTGCGCCGGGCCAGGAACTCCCTGACCGTCTCGCCCGGCCTGCGGTCGGGCTCCTGCGGCAGGTGGCCGACGGTGGCCGTGGCCGGGCTGAGCCGGATCGTGCCCTGCTCGGGCCGGTCGATCCCGGCCAGCATGCGCAGCAGCGTGGACTTGCCCGCGCCGTTGGCCCCCACGAGCCCGATCACGTCGCCGGGGGCCACCACGAGATCCAGCCCGGAGAACAGCACCCGCTCCCCGTGTCCGGCCGCCAGATCCCGCACCACCATGGTCGCACTCATGTGGGCCGATGCTACTAGTGTGTGCCCGGTGTCCCGTTTGCCCGTCGCCCTCGCCGCGCTGGTCACCATAGGTCTGGGCCTCGGCGTGCGCATGCTGTGGGACGGCCCGGTCCCCAAGTACGCCGGCGACGCGCTCTACACGGTGCTGATCTACCTGCTCGTGCTGCTGGCCCTGCCCCGCGTCCGCCCCTGGGCCGCCGCCCTGGTGTCGGCAGGGCTGAGCTGGGCGATCGAGTTCGCCCAGCTCACGGGCATCCCTGCGATGCTGCGCCCGCTGCTCGGCAGCACCTTCAACCCGCCCGACCTGCTCTGGTACGCGATCGGCGCGGCCCTGGCGTGGGCCGGTCACACCTGGGCGTATAGATCGCGGCCTGCGGGATAGGGGGCAGGCATGGACAAGACCATCGCGTTCCTCGTGGCACCCGAAGGCGTCGAGCAGGTGGAGCTCACCGAGCCGTGGAAGGCCGTCAAGCAGGCCGGCGGCACGCCCAAGCTGGTCTCCACCAGCGCGGGCCAGGTCCAGGGCTTCAACCACCTCGACAAGGCCGACACGTTCGCCGTGGACGCCACGGTGGAGGAGGTGTCGCCCGCCGACTTCGACGGCCTCGTGCTGCCCGGCGGCGTCGCCAACCCCGACTTCCTGCGCACCGTGCCGCAGGCCGTCGCGTTCGCCAGGGGCTTCTTCGACGCCGGCAAGCCGGTGGCCGCCATCTGCCACGCGCCGTGGACGCTCATCGAGGCCGACGTGGTGCGCGGCCGTACGGTCACCTCGTGGCCGAGCCTGCAGACGGACCTGCGCAACGCCGGAGCCACCTGGGAGGACCGGGAGGTCGTCGTGTGCACCGGCGGCCCGAACAAGCTGGTCACCAGCCGCAAACCGGACGATCTGAAGGCGTTCTGCCAGGCCACGGTCGACGCGTTCGGCTGACGAGATCGAAACTCTTCTGTAACTCCTTGCTCGCGCGGGGGAAATGGTCTAGACGTAGACCAAAAGAGCGTCCTCCGCGCCCCCCAGGGAGACCTCAGTGACCACAGAAGAGGATTCCAGGCGACTCGCCGAGCTCGGCTACAAACAGGAGCTGGCCCGGACCTGGAGCGGTTTCTCCAACTTCGCGATCTCCTTCTCCATCATCTCGATCCTCGCCGGCTGCTTCACGACCTTCGGACAGGCCTGGAACAACGGCGGCCCCATCGCCATCTCGTGGGGCTGGCCGCTGATCTCCCTGTTCATCCTGATCATCGGCTTCTGCATGGCCGAGCTGGTCTCCGCCTACCCGACGGCGGGCGGCATCTACTGGTGGGCCGCCAAGCTGGGCAAGCCGATCCACGGCTGGTTCACCGGCTGGCTCAACCTCATCGGCCTCATCGCCGTCACCGCGTCCGTCGACTACGGCTGCGCCACGTTCCTCAACATCACGCTCACCCGGCTGACCGGCGGCGCCTGGGAAGGCACGCTGCCGCAGGCGTTCCTGCTGTTCGTGATCATCCTGGTGCTGCACGCGCTGATCAACATCTACAGCCATCGGCTGATCTCGCTGCTGCAGAACATCTCCGTCTGGTGGCACGTCGCCGGCGCCGCGGTCATCGTCGCCATCCTCGTCTTCGCCCCCGCCCAGCACCAGTCCGTCGGCTTCGTCTTCACCGAGACGATCAACAACTCCGGGTTCGGCGACGGCGACGGCGGCCTGCCCTTCTGGCTGTACGTGCTGCCGCTCGGCTTCCTGCTCACGCAGTACACGATCACCGGCTTCGACGCCTGCGCGCACGTGTCGGAGGAGACCCAGGGCGCCGCCAAGGCCGCCGCCCGCGGGCTCTGGCAGTCGATCTTCTACTCGGCGATCGGCGGCTGGATCCTGCTGCTGGCGTTCCTGTTCGCGGCCACCAACGTGGACGAGATCAACGCGCAGGGCGGCTTCGTCGGCGCGATCTTCACCACCGCGCTCTCCTCACCGCTGGCCACCGCGATCTTCGCGATCTCCACGATCGGCCAGTTCTTCTGCGGCATGAGCTGCGTGACCTCGATGTCGCGGATGACGTACGCCTTCTCTCGCGACGGCGCGGTGCCCGGCTGGCGGCTGTGGTCCAAGGTCGACCGCAACCGCACCCCGGTCAACGCCATCCTGGCCGGCTGCGCGGTGGCCGCCCTGATCACCCTGCCCGCCCTCTACGCGCCCGCCGGGCTCACCACGCCCGTCGCCTTCTACGCCGTCGTGTCGATCGCCGTCATCGGGCTCTACCTGGCGTTCCTCATCCCGATCTGGCTGCGGCTGCGGATGGGCGACCGCTTCGAGCCCGGGCCGTGGACGCTCGGGCGCCGCTACAAGGCGCTGTGCTGGATCGCCTGCGTCGAGATCGCCATCGTCTGCGTGTACTTCGTCATGCCGTTCTCGCCCGCCGGCGTGCCGGGCAACGCGGACTTCACCTGGACGTCGGTCAACTACGCGCCGATCGCCGTCGGGGTCGTGCTGGTCGGCATCGCGCTGTGGTGGGCGCTGTCGGCCAGGCACTGGTTCACCGGGCCTCGCCGCACCGTCGACGAGGTCCCGGCGGAATGACGTACGAGATGACGTACTGAGTGCGTGGTCAGGCCGCCTCGAAGGAGGCGGCCACGGCCGCGCGGACCTTGTCCATCGCGGTGTCGCCCAGCTCGCGCTTGAGCGAGGTCATGTCGACGTCCGGCATGCCGCAGGCGACCGCCCAGTCCCACGGCGTGAGGTCGCCGTCGACGTTGAGGGCGAAGCCGTGGCTGGTGACGCCGCGGCTCTGCCGCATGCCGATCGAGACGATCTTGCGGCCGGTCCGCGACGTCCACACGCCGGTGAGCAGCTCCGAGCCCGGCGGGGTGTCGCGGCGCTCGGCGGGCAGGCCGAGCGCGCCCAGCGCGTCGACGAGCCGCAGCTCGACCTCGCGCACGTAGTCGACGATGCCCTCGTCCTCCCCCAGCTTGACGACGAGGTAGCCGACGAGCTGCCCCGGGCCGTGGTAGGTGAGCTGCCCGCCGCGCCCGGTCTCGACGACCGGGATGCCGCGCGACGGGTCGGGCAGGTGCGCCGCCGGGGTGCGGCGGCCGACGGTGTAGACGGACGGATGGCTGAGCAGCCAGAGCGTGTCCGGCCGCTCGTCCCGTTGGCGCTCGCCGACGAGGTCGGCCATGCGCTCCATCGCCTTGTCGTAGTCGACGAGCTCGTCCTGGATGAGTGTCAGCGGCCTTGCCATGCTTCGAGCATAGGCGGGACTAGTACTTCTTCGGCTCCTCGGGGACGAGGATCCACATGATCGCGTAGACGACCCACATCGGCCCGGGGAAGAGCGAGAGGATCAGCCAGATGATGCGGACGAGGGTGGGCGGCAGGCCCATCTTGTCGGCGAGACCGCCGCAGACGCCGGCCAGGATCCTGTGCTCTCGTGAGCGGTACATCGTGTCCTCCGTGTGGTTACGTTCTGACTGGTCCAACGGACGACCGCGCGCCGCCTATCCCGTCAGGGCCCCTGAGAAAACCCTGTAAGGGTCAGCCACTCCCGGGCCAGCGCCAGATGTTCGCTGGTCAGGCCGCGTGCTGGAGGCACGTGGACGAGCAGGAAGTCGTCCAGACCCTGATGAGCCCTGAGATACTCCTCGTCCTCCTTGAAGACCTGGTCGTCGAACCAGACGAAGGGCCGCCTGCCCACGTAGTCCGCCACGTAACGGGTCTTGAACATCTCGCCGTGCCGGCTGCCCCGGTCGGGCCCCAGCGGGACCACCGGCAGCATCGGCAGCCCCAGCCGGGGCGCGATCCACTCGTTGGCGTGCCGCTCCCAGGTGGTCGCCCAGGCCAGCTCGGAGCCGGTGCGCAGGGCGAGCTCCATCAGCCGGGGCCCGTGCCTGGGGTTGAGGTGCACCGTGTAGAGGATGTCGCCGATCGTGCACCGGTAGCGCCGGAAGTCGGGCGTGGCGTGCCCGGTGGGGTTGAGCACGCCGTCGACGTCCAGGAGCAGCAGCGGTTTCACGTGGCGGCCCCGGCCCGGTGCTCCTGAGGGCTGATGCCGCGCACCCGTTTGAAGGCGGCGCTCAGCGCGAACGGGCTGCCGTAGCCGACCTTGCGCGCCACCGAGCCGACCGTCGCGTCGGGCTCGCGCAGCAGGTCGGCGGCCAGGGCGAGCCGCCAGTCGGTGAGGAAGGCCATCGGCGGCTCCCCCACCAGCTCGGTGAACCGCCGGGCCAGCGAGGCACGCGAGACGCCCACCTCGGCGGCCAGCGAGGCGACCGTCCAGGGGTGGGCCGGGTTGTTGTGCAGCATGCGCATCGCCCGGCCCACGATAGGGTCACCGCTCGCCCGATACCAGCCCGGCGCCTCGTGCTCGGCGAACCACGAGCGCAGCGTCGAGATCAGCAGCAGGTCGAGCAGCCGGTCGAGCACCGCCTCCTGGCCGGGCTCGTCCCTGACCACCTCGGCGCCGAGCAGCGGGATCAGCGGCTCGCCCGGCTGCACCAGCAGCGGCGGCAGCGCGTCCAGCAGCCGCCTGCTGATCTCCCCCTCCATGAGGTAGGTGCCGGTGATCATCACGGTGCCGCCGTCGGGGCTGTTGCCCCAGGTGCGCACGCCCAGGTCCATCGCCTGGTAGAGGGACTCGCCGTCCAGGGTGGTGCAGTGCTGGCCGGGGTGGATGACGATCTGCGGCTCGGTCTCCGGCCGGTCGGCGACCGTGTACGGATCGGGCCCGCGGACGATCGCCACGTCGCCGGGCGCCAGGCTCACGAGCTCACCCCGTGACGGCACGATCCAGGCCGAGCCCCGTACCATCGCCACCAGCGTCAGCGGGGCCTCGTCCTGGATGCGGATCGACCACGGCGGGTCGAGGATCGAGCGGAGCAGGAACGCGCCACGGGCCCGCGGGCCGTCGAGCAGCGCTGCCAGATGGTCCATGAGTTAGACGATCGCATATGCCAATGCGCTTCTCAACCATGGATAGTCTCACCACGGCCGGGCTTAATGGAGCCATGACAATCTTGGTTACGGGCGGCACCGGCAAGACCGGCCGCCGGATCGCAGACAAGCTGACCGCTCTCGGCCACACCGTCCGGGTCGGCTCCCGCTCGGGGACGCCGCCGTTCGACTGGACCGACCGTGACACCTGGGCGCCCGCCCTCGCGGGGGCGGACGCCGCCTACCTCGCCTACCAGCCCGACCTGATCGTGCCGGGCGCGCTGGACGACATCCGCGCCTTCACCGAGCTGGCCGTCCGGTCCGGCGTGCGGCGGCTGGTGCTGCTGTCGGGCCGCAACGAGCCCGAGGCGCAGGCGTGCGAGCGGGTCGTGCGCGAGTCGGGCCTGGAGTGGACCGTCGTCACCTGCGGCTGGTTCATGCAGAACTTCACCGAGGGCTACCTGCTGGAGTCGGTGCTGGACGGCGCGATCGCGCTGCCGGCGCGCGAAGTGGCCGAGCCGTTCGTCGACGCCGACGACATCGCCGACGTCGCGGTGGCCGCGCTCGTCGAGGACGGCCACACCGGCAGGACGTACGAGCTGACCGGGCCGAGGCTGCTCACGTTCGCCGACGCGGCGGCCGAGCTGTCCAAGGCCACAGGAAGGGAGATCGCCTACATCCCGATCACGATGGAGCAGTACGCGGCCGGCGCCGCCGAGCACGGGGTCCCCGGCGACGTCGTCGCCATGCTGACCACGCTGTTCACCGAGGTGCTCGACGGGCGCAACGCCTACGTGGCCGACGGGGTGCGCGAGGCGCTGGGCCGGCCGGCGCGGGATTTCACCGACTTCGCCGCGGCCTGGGCTCAGTCCACGTCGTAGACGCCGGCCATCCACGCCCCCGGCCGGGCGCCCAGCTCGCCGGCGAGCTGGAGCGCGACGTCGTAGCGGACCAGCTCCCCGGCGACGTACCGGCCGTCGCACATGCCCTTGTCCTTCTCCGGCAGCGCGCAGCCGTCCAGCGCGGCCTCCGTGATCAGCGGCGTCGGGGGAACACCCACACCCGGACGGACTGCTTCCGGTCCGTCCAGTCACGCGGCAGCTCCCCCGCGCGGAACGTGTGGCGGGCCTTCCCGCCTGCGCACCAGCAGCATCCGCCTGCCCCGCCGTACGATCCTCGTCACGTCCACCGTCCTTCCAGGCACGTACGCCGTCAGCTCCGCGAGCAGGTCGCGCAGTTCGTCCTCGGTGTAGGTCATCGCCCCGCCCTCGTGAGCCGCACGGCCGGATGGACCCGCAGCCGCGTCAGGGCGCGGCCGAGCTGGGTCTTGACGGTGCCGAGCGAGCAGCCGAGCACCGCCGCGCACTGCGGCAGCGTCAGCCCCTCGAAGTAGTGCAGGACGACCACCGCCCGCTGCCGGTCCGACAGCCCGCGGATCGCCGCCCACAGCGCGTCCTTCTCCGTCACGTCGCGGGCGAGAGCCGTCTGCACCAGGTCCTCGGCCGTGGCCACAATCGGCCGACACCGTTCGTCATGAATTTTCGTGAACCGTCGGGTGAACATGGGCTGTCCTCCTCGCCGGGACGTTCCGCGGGGCCCTCCGGCGGTCCCCGTTTCCGCTAGCCTCACCTCGTTCACTCCGGTGTTTCCTGGGGAAGGTGCGCACGTGATCGGCTGGATGGAAGCAGTGGTGCTGGGGCTGCTGCAGGGGCTCACGGAGTTCCTGCCGATCTCCTCCAGCGCGCACATCCGCGTCGTCTCGGCGTTCCTCGGCTGGGACGACCCGGGGGCGGCGTTCACCGCCGTGATCCAGCTCGGCACCGAGGCGGCCGTGCTGATCTACTTCAGGAAAGAGCTCTGGGAGATCATCTCCACCTGGACGCGCTCGCTGTTCAAGCCCGAGCTGCGCGACCACTTCGCCGCCCGCATGGGCTGGTACGTCATCGTCGGCACCATCCCGATCGGCGTGCTCGGCCTGGTGCTGAAGGACCAGATCGAGGGCGCCTTCCGCGACCTGCGCCTGGTCGGCACCACGCTCATCGTCTTCGGCATCATCCTGTGGTTCGCCGACCGCACCGCACGCAACAAGCTCACGCTGGAGAAGCACCTCAACGTGACCCACGCGGTCGTCTACGGCTTCGCCCAGTCGCTGGCCCTCATCCCCGGCGTCTCCCGCTCCGGCGGCACGATCACGGCCGGCCTCCTGCTCGACTACCGGCGGGAGGCCGCGGCCAAATACTCCTTCCTGCTGGCCATCCCGGCCGTCCTGGCGTCGGGGCTGCTGGAGCTGGCCGAGATCGGCAACGGCGACGCGCCCGACTGGGGGCCGACGATCCTGGCCACGGTGATCTCGTTCATCGTCGGCTACGCGGCGGTGGCCTGGTTCCTGCGTTACATCAGCACCCACCGCTTCACCGGCTTCGTGATCTACCGCATCCTGCTCGGCGTCTTCGTCATCCTCGCGGTCAGCCTGGGCTGGATTCCGGCCCAAGGGTGATGACGTCCTCGCCGAAGACGACCCGGTAGACCCCCTCGCACACCGCCTCCGACATGCTGCCCACGACCTCGCCCAGGCCGGACGGCCACACCGTCCCCGCGTCCCAGACGACGCCGTGCAGCAGGTCCGGCGACATCAGCCGCAGGCCGGACAGATCCGCTCCCGACACGTCCAGGGCGGCCCCGGGCTCGGCCACGCCGGGCAGGTCGGCGGCGAGGTCGCCCGCGTCCGACAGGCCACGCGCGATCGCCACGATCAGCGTGCTCAGCGGCGGCCGTGCCACCAGGGCGCCGGGCGAGCCGCCCCCGCGTCGGGGATAGCAGGCGAGCGCGACCGCCACCGCGCGGGCCAACGCCACCGTGAGCGCCCGGAGCAGGTCGGGGGTCCGGCTGAGATCGCCCGACCTGGCGCTGTCCAGGGCGCGCTCGACGGCCTGCGTCAGCTCGTCGGCGCGCGCGTCGCGGAACGACGCGGCCAGGGCCCGGGCGTGCGCGTCCGCCCGCGTCAGGGACCTCTCGATCTCGCGCAGCCGCAGCCGCGCGTGGAAGAGCTCGGCGGCGGCCGGAGGCGGCGGCTGCACCGCCGGGCGGACCTCCAGCATGGAGTTGAGCAGGCCACCGACATCCGTGTGCGCGCGCACGTACGCCAGCAGGTCGGCGTCGGCCTGTTCGAGCAGGTCGTCGAGCTCCTCGTCGGTCAGGGGGACGTCATCACGGTGATCGGTCATGGGACGCGGCCCCCTTCCGGGTCCGATACTCCGCGAGCCGGTACCTGAGCACGACCCGTGCCTTCTTGACCAGGTCCGCGGCCTGCTGCTCGGTCAGGCCCAGGGCGGCGGCGACGGCGGAGTTGGGCTGATCGTCCATCCGGTACCGGATGGCCAGCCGCTGGTCCGGCGGCAGCTCCCGCAGGGCGGCCAGCACGTCCACGGCGGGGCCGATGAGGTCCGCCGGATCGTCGGCGCCCGCGGCCGTCTCCGGGACGTCGGCGACCGGGACCGTGCTCACCCGCCGGCGGCTCTCCCCCGGCGGGCGGCGCAGGCACCGGCCGGCGACCTTGAACATCCAGCCCAGCGGCTCCTGCACCCGCGCCCACGCCTCCGGCTCGCTGTTGATCAGCCGCCACGCCTGCGTGAACGCCTCCTGCGCGGCGTCCTGGCTGTCGGCCAGCGAGGCGCCGCCGCGCATCAGGAAGCGGATCACCCGGCTGTGCTCCCGGGCGGCGAAGTCGACGAAGTCGGCGCGCATGGCCTGCACCCGGGTGCTCATCGCCGTGGCCGGGGCGTCCCCTGGAACGGCCTGCGGCGGCCGGGGACGTCGTGGCGGCTCGATCACCGCGTCGCTGCCCGGCGGTCACGCGCCGGGCCTGGTGCTGTCGATGTCATGTCCGTTCGCCCCTTTCTCGGTCCATGTCTCATGAGGTTCATGAGGTTCCGACATAGAAAGGTGGGCGAGAACGAGCATGATCGGGAAGTGCGCCAAAAGCGCCCGGCATGACAGAAGTCAGCCGCGTTGCTACAAATCAGCTCCGGTAGCGGAGGTTTCTGCACCCGCGCCGTTCAGGAAGCGGACTTCTGTGCCGTGAAGTCCGTTCGGGGGTAGCGGCTGGCCAGGCAGAAGACGACGGCGAACAGCACCCAGGCGGTGACGAAGGCCAGCGGATGGGCCCAGGCGTCGCCGATGAGGTCGGCCAGCATGGCGCGTCCCTCGAAGTAGGTCACCAGCCCGGCGATCGCCCCCGGGACGGCCCCCCACCAGCGCTTCCACCACACCTCGTGGACCAGGACCTCGTACCCGACCAGCATGATCGGGCCGAGGAGCAGCGGGCGCAGGCCGGCAGAGCCGGAGAGGAACGTCACCGCGAGGATGATCACGACGGCGCTTCCGCCGGTGAGGAGCACCATCAGCCCGAGCGGGGCGGGTTCGTCGCGTGGGTCGGTCTGCGGAGGGACGGGGGTATCAGACACCGGGACATTCTTCCCCATCACCCCACGGTCTGCGGCACGCTTTCACGTTCGGCAGCGGGCCTGTAGGTGGCCAGCGTGAACAGCACCGAGACGGCCCCGATCGCCGTGGCCAGCGCGATCACCCCGGCCCTGCCCCACCCGTCGAGCGCGAGGCCGCCGGCGACGCCCGCGACGACGAGGCCCGCGTACTGGGCCGAGGAGAGCAGGCCGAGCCCGACCGGCACGTTGCCCGGCAGGACGGAGACGATCCGATACTGCTGCGCCGGGGCGATCAGCCAGCCGAGCGCGCCCCAGAGCAGCGCCCACAGCAGCCCGACCGGCAGCGCCAGGTTCGCGACCGGGATGAGCGCCAGGAACACCGTGGACGCGGCCAGCCCGATCAGCACCATGCGGCGCGGCCCGTACGCGTCGGTGAGCCGGCCGCCGAGGTGGCTGCCCACGATCGCGCCGATGCCCCATGCCCACAGCACGGCCGGCAGCGGCAGGTCGATCAGCGACCCGATGTAGGTGTAGGCGGTGAACCCGGCGCCGAACATCAGCAACTGCGTCGTCAGCACCGCCAGCACCCGCCGGTCGGCCAGCGGCGCGAACCGCTCGGCCAGCCGGCCCGAGACGGCCGTCCGCACGTCGGGCACCAGCGCCGCCACCCCGGCGAACCCCAGCACGCCCAGCCCCGTCACCAGCCAGATCGTCGTCCGCCACCCGGACGCCGTGCCCAGCCAGGTGCCGAGCGGCACGCCGATCGCCGACGACACGCTCAACCCGCCCAGCACCAGCGCCAGCGCCCGCCCCCGGTGCTCGGGCCTGGCCAGCGCGTTCGCCACGCCCGACGCGGTCGGCGTGAACATGGCGGCCCCCGCCGCCGCCAGCACCCGGGTCGCCATGAGGAGGGGGTAGGTCGGCGCGAGCGCCGTCAACGCGTTGCCGAGCACGAACACGCCCAGCGCGATCAGCAGCAGCTTCTTGCGGGGCAGCCGCGCGGTCACGGCGGCGAGCACGGGCGACAGCACCGCGTACGCCAGCGCGAACACGGTCATCAGCTGCCCGGCCGCCGCGGTGGAGACGTTCAGGTCGCCGGAGATGGGCGCGAGCAGGCCGGCGGTGACGAACATGCCGGTGCCGACGGCGAAGTTGCCGGCGGCCAACGGGTAAAGGGGACGATTCACTCCACACACGCTGAAGCATTGTTGGATAGTTGTCAAACAATAAAATTGGGTATCGTGTCGGGTATGCGCCTGCTTCCGCACCCGGCCACCGACGACATCCAGCTCACGGAGGTTCTGCGCGCGCTGTCCGACCCGATCCGGCTGGAGATCGTCGCCCGGCTGGCCACGTATGGCGAGATGACCTGCACCGTCGCGGGCGACTCGCTCGGCGTGCACAAGTCCACCGCCTCGCACCACTACCGCACCCTGCGCGAGGCCGGCCTCGTCCTCACCAAGCAGGAGGGCAGGCTCAAGTACATGAGCCTGCGGCGCGACGACCTGGAGGCCCGCTTCCCCGGCCTGCTCGACTCCGTCCTCCTCGCGACACCCGTGGGCGGGCATGCCTGACCTGCCCATCCACGACGTCCTGCCCGACCTGCTCGCCGCCCTCGACCGCGACGGCAGCGCCGTCCTGACCGCACCGCCCGGCACCGGCAAGACCACCGTCGTCCCGCTCGCCCTCGCCGCCACCGGGCTGCGCGTGCTCGTCGCCGAACCCCGCCGCCTCGCCGTACGCGCCGCCGCCCGGCGCATGGGCGTCAGCTACACCATCCGCGGCGAACGGCACACCGGCGCCAACCCCAAGGTCGAGGTCGTCACCACCGGCGTCCTGCTGCAACGCCTCCAACGCGACCCCGAACTGCCCGGCGTCGACGCGGTCATGCTGGACGAATGCCACGAACGCCACCTCGACGCCGACACGGCGCTGGCGTTCCTCCTCGACGTACGCGACACCCTCCGGCCCGAGCTGCGCCTCATCGCCACCTCCGCCACCGCCGACGCCGGCCAGTGGTCCCGCCTGCTCGGCGACGCCCCCGTCGTCCGCGCCACCGGCGCCACCCACCCCGTCGAGACCGTGTGGGCGCCACCGCCCCGCCCCGTATCCCCGCCGCACGGGCTACGCGTCGACCCCGCCCTGCTCGCCCACGTCGCCCAGACCGTACGCCGCGCGCTCGCCGAACGGGACGGCGACGTGCTGTGCTTCCTGCCCGGCGTCGGCGAGATCGGCCGGGTGGCCGCCATGCTGCCCGGCGTCGACGTGCTCCAGGTCCACGGCCAGGCCCCCGCCCGCGTCCAGGACGCCGTCCTGTCACCCGGCACGTCCCGGCGCGTCGTGCTGGCCACCTCCGTCGCCGAATCGAGCCTCACCGTGCCCGGCGTCCGCGTCGTCGTCGACTCCGGGCTGGCCCGCGAACCCCGCACCGACCACGCCCGCGGCCTCGGCTCCCTCACCACCGTCCGGGTGTCCAAGGCGTCCGCCGACCAGCGCGCCGGACGCGCCGGCCGGGAAGCCCCCGGGACCGTCTACCGGTGCTGGTCCGCCGCCGAGCACGAACGCCTCGCCGACCACCCACGGCCCGAGATCGCGCTCGCCGACCTCACCGCCTTCGCCCTCCAGGTCGCCTGCTGGGGCAGCACCGGCCTCGCCCTCCTCGATCCGCCGCCGCCCGCCGCCCTCGCCGCCGCCCTCCGCACCCTCGCCACCCTCGGCGCCGTCGACCCCGCCGGTCGCGTGACGGCCCACGGCCGCCGCATGGCCCTCGCCGGCGTCGAACCCCGCCTCGCCCGCGCCCTCCTCGACCTCGGCCCCCGCGCCGCCGAGGTGATCGCCCTGCTGTCCGAGCCCCTCCCGCGCGACGCCTCAGACGACCTCGTCGAAGTCTGGCGCTCCGCCCGCCGAGGCAACGACCCCTTCACCGCCCGCTGGCGCCAGGAAACCCGCCGCCTGACCGCCTCACGCCCACCCTCCACCCCCACCGAAGCACCCCCACACCCGGAGAAGGGCGGAGGGGTTGCGCCCCCTCGCCGCCAGGCGGCCGCCCCCTCCAGGGGAACCCCGCCCACCGAAGCGGCCCCGCACCCCGGGACGCCCGGACGGCCTGCGGCGGGCTCGAGTGCCGGAGGAGCCGGTTCCTCCGTTGAGGCGGTGGCGGGGGTGGCGGTGGCGTTGGCGTTCCCTGAGCGGGTGGCGCGGCGCCGGGGCGGCGGGTATTTGATGGCGTCCGGCACGGAGGCGCAGCTCGGGGAGGGGTCGAGGCTGGCGAGCGCGCAGTGGCTGGCCATCGCCGTGGCGGACCGTCAGGCGGGGGCGGCGTCGGCGCGGATCCGGCAGGCGGTGGCGATCGACGAGGAGATCGCCCGTCAGGCGCATCCGGTGACGGTCGAGGAGGAGGTCGCCTGGAAGGTCCCGCCGGGCAGCCGTCGCGGGGACGTGTCGGCGCGGGTGGTCGAGCGGCTGGGCGCGATCGAGCTGTCGAGCGCCCCGCTGCCGGATGCCGACGTGCGTGACGCCCTCCTGCACGGCCTGCGTACGGAAGAGGTGCTGACGTGGACGAAGGCGGCGCGCGCGGTGCGGGACCGGCTGGCGTTCTGCCATCGAGCGGTGGGTGAGCCGTGGCCGCCGGTGGATCGGCTGGTGGAGCTGGCGGATCGGTGGCTGGAGCCGGAGTTGTCGAGGGCGCGGCGGCGGGCGGATCTGGAGCGGATCGACGTGGCGTCGGCGTTGCGCAGGCTGGTGCCGTGGAGTGAGCGGCTGGAGGTGACGGCGCCGGAGCGGGTGGAGGTGTCGTCGGGGTCGCTGGTGCGGCTGGACTATTCGGGTGAGCAGCCGGTGCTGGCGGTCAAGTTGCAGGAGTTGTTCGGCTGGGTGGAGACTCCGCGGATCGCGGGGGTGCCGTTGCTGGTGCATCTGCTGTCTCCGGCGGGGCGTCCGCTGGCGGTGACGGCGGATCTGGCGTCGTTCTGGCGGGACGGCTACCGTTCGGTGCGGGCCGAGATGCGCGGCCGTTATCCCAAGCATCCGTGGCCGGAGGACCCGTTCACGGCGACCCCGACGAAACGGACCAGATGATCGACCAGGCCGCCGCCCTGAACAATGCCGAGTGGTGTGACGCGCTGTGCCGCGCGCACGGGCTGCCGGGGGTGTTCTCCGAGACGGTGTGGACGAACCCGGTCCGGACGCCGATCTTCTACCCGGACGCGGTCACGCTGTCGCCGGAGGCGACGGCGGCCGAGGTGCTGGCGGGGATCGACGCGGGGCCTGGGGCGTCGGTGAAGGACAGTTTCGCGGCGCTGGATCTGGCGGCGGCGGGGTTCGGGGTGCTGTTCGAGGCGACCTGGATCCATCGGGCGGCCCCTGGCCCGGGTGACGTGCGGGGCTGGGCGGTGGTGCGCGAGAAGGACGAGCTGGCGGCCTGGGCCGAGGCGTGTTTCGACGGCGAGCAGCCGGGGCTGTTCCCGGGCGGGCTGCTCGGCGAGGAGGACGTGGCGATCCTGCGCGGCGAGGAGGGCGGGGCGGTGCTCAACCTGTCGCGGCGGGCCTCGGTGGTGGGGGTGTCGAACGTGTGGGGCGAGGCCGCCTGGCCCGGGGTGGTCGCGATGGCGGCGGCGCTGTTCCCGGGCCTGCCGCTGGTCGGGTACGAGCCGGACCCGGCTCCGGCGGTGGCGCACGGCTTCGTCCCGGCGGGGCCGCTACGCGTCTGGCTGAAGCGCTGATCCGACGCCGATGTCCTTGAAGCCGCTGGACGTGGCGACGCAGACCACGGGCCCGTCGAACTCCTGGCGCAGCTTGCGGTAGCCGGCCAGCCCGGCGGCGCCTGACAGTTCCTGCCAGAGCCCTTGGCGGGCCAGGTCGCGCTGGGCGGCGCGGAGTTCGTCGTCGGTGACGGCCAGCGCGCCGCCGCCGCTGTCGGTGACGGCGCGGACGCCCCGGTGCCCGCCGACGGTGCAGGCGATCCCGTACGCGTCGGTGGGGGTGATGTCGACCACGGCGGCGGGCGCGCCGGTGGCGAGGGCGCGGGCGTTGGGCCCGCCGGCGGCCGGTTCGCAGGAGAACATGCGGGGCGCGGCGGGGACGACGCCGAGCCGTACGAGCTCGGCGAACCCTTTCCACACCCCGTACAGCAGCTCGCCGTAGCCGGTGGGGGTGAACACGGCGGCCGGTGCGCGCCCGAGCTGGGCGTGCAGCTCGTAGGCGATCGTCTTGTAGCCCTCGGCGCCGTAGGGGTGCCCGGTGTGGGTGACGGTCTGGTTGCTGACGGGGTGGTAGCCGAGCCGGTCGACGATGTCGCGCAGCATGGGCCAGCGCTGTTCGACGGGCACGGTGTGCACGGTGGCCCCGTACGCGCGGACGAAGGACTGGACGGCGGGCGGCGAGTCGGCGGAGGCGAGGACGATCGCGGGGAGTCCGGCGCGGGCGGCGTAGGCGGCCGCGGCGGCGCCGTGGTTGCCGGAGGAGGCGACGACGACGCCGGGCGCGTTCTCGGCGAGTGCGGCGCTGACGGCGACGCGGTTGAGGCGGTCCTTGTGCGACCAGGTGGGGTTGCGGGACTCGTCCTTGACGTGGACGCCGCAGAGTTCCAGGAGCGGGGTGCCGCCTTCGCCGAGGGTGGGCGCGAGCAGCGGCGGGAGCAGCGGCTGCCAGCGGGCGATGTCGGGCAGGGCGGGCTGGTCGAACAGGTCGCCGGGCACGCGGGCGTAGTCGTAGTCGACCTCGACGGGGTAGGCCAGCTCGGCGGTGCTGGTGCGGGGGCAGCCGCGGGTGAGCGGCGGGCGGAGCGGATAGCCGATGGTCGGGTCGCCGAGGGAGCGCTGGCCGGTCGCCAGGGATCGCACGTTCACGTCACGAGACTAGATGAGCTATCGTAGTGATATCACTTCGATAGCAAGGGGTCGCGATGGAACGACGTGCTTTCCGCATCAACGGTTTCGTGGTGCTGCTCGCTCTGCTGCTGCTCGGCGGCATCGTGGCGGCCGTCTGGCTGCCGGGCGGCCCGGAGTCGCTGCTCGCGCCGGGCATCGGCTGGCTCGTGCTGGCGGCGCTGCTCTCCACCGGCTTCACGGTGGTCAACCCGAACGAGTCCAAGGTCGTGCAGTTCCTCGGGCGCTATGTCGGGTCGGTGTCGGAGGCCGGGTTCCAGTGGGTGCTGCCGTTCACCACCAAGCGCATGGTCACGCTGCGGGTGCGTAACTTCGAGACGACCAAGCTCAAGGTCAACGACGCCGACGGCAACCCGGTCGAGATCGCCGCCGTGGTCGTCTACCGGGCCGTCGACACGGCCAAGGCGGTGTTCGCCGTCGACGACTACGAGGAGTACGTGGCCATCCAGTCCGAGGCCGCCGTGCGCCACCTGGCCACCAGCCACCCGTACGACTCGCACCTGCCCGAGCGCACCAGCCTGCGCGACGGCGCGGAGGTGGCCACCGAGCTCACCGCCGAGCTGCGCGACCGCACCGAGCTGGCCGGGATCGAGGTGCTGGAGGCCCGCATCACCCACCTCGCCTACGCGCCCGAGATCGCCCAGGCGATGCTGGTCCGCCAGCAGGCCGGCCAGGTGGTCGCGGCCCGCACCCGGATCGTCGAGGGCGCGGTCGGCATGGTCCAGCTCGCGCTCGACCGGCTCGCCGCCGAGGGGGTCGTCGACCTCGACGAGGAGCGCAAGGCGCAGATGGTGTCCAACCTCCTGGTCGTGCTGTGCGGCGACCGGGCGACGCAGCCGGTGGTGAACGCCGGCAGCCTGTATGCCTGAGCGCAAGAAGCTCCTGCTGCGCCTGGATCCGGCCGTCTACGACGCGATAGCCAAGTGGGCGGCCGACGATCTCCGCAGCGTCAACGCGCAGATCGAGTACGCGTTGCGGCTCGCTCTCAAACAGGCGAGCAGGGAGCCGAAGTCTCGCAACGAAGAGTAGAAACCGCCACACTCTAGAACATGTTGTGGGCAGGCAGATCCGCCATCGAGATCGCGGCGGCCGTACGACAGGGCGAGGTCGCGGCCACCGCGGTCGTCGAGGAGCACCTCGCGGTGATCGCGGAGCGGGATCCGCGGGTGGGCGCGTTCCGGCGGGTGCGCGAGCAGGCGGTGGCGGAGGCACGGGCCGTCCAGGAGCGGCGCGACCTGTCGGAGCTGCCGCTGGCCGGGGTGCCGGTGGCGGTCAAGGACAACGTGGAGGTGGCGGGCGAGGCGACCCGCCTGGGCTCGGCGGTGACCGCCGGCTCCCCCGCCGCCGCGGACCACGAGGCCGTGGCCCGGCTGCGCGCGGCCGGGGCGGTGGTGATCGGCCTGACGAACCTGCCCGAGCTGGCCCTGGTGGCCTTCGGCGACAGCGCGTACGGCACGGTCCGCAATCCCTGGGACCGCTCGCGCACGGCGGGCGGGTCGTCGTCGGGGAGCGCGGCGGCGGTCGCGGCGGGGATGGCGCCGATCGCGCTCGGCAACGACGGCATGGGCTCGCTGCGCATCCCGGGGGCGTGCTGCGGCGTGCTGGCGCTCAAGCCGGGCGCCGGGCTGGTCCCGGGGCCCACGGACGACTGGCGCGGCCTGTCGGCGAACGGCCCGATCGCCGTGCACGCCGCCGACCTGGCGCTGACGCTGTCGGTGCTGGCCGGGGACCCGTCGCTGGCCGAGTCGTGGCGCAGCGGCCGTCGGGCCGAGCCGCGCCGCCCGATGCTGCGCTCGGTGTGGGCGGGCGACGACGGCGTGTGGGAGCCGCCACCGCCGCACGACAGCCCGGAGCCGTTCGACCTGCGGGTGGCGTACGCGCCCCAGCCGCTGCCCGCCGGGCTGCCGGTGGACCGCGAGTTCCGGGCCGCGGTGCGCGGGGCCGCCGAGACGCTGCGGGTGGCCGGGCACACGATCGTCGAACGCGACCGCCGCCTGCCCGCCTGGCTGGGCCCGGCCACGGTCGCCACCTGGCTCTGCCGCGCCGCCGACACCGTGCGGGCCGTCGCCGCCACGGCGGCCGACCGGCGGCGGGTGGGG
>NZ_JAHKRO010000009.1 GCF_019396325.1 Nonomuraea ceibae | reverse complement strand
CCAAACCCCTACCCCCCTCCCCCGAAGCCCCCACCCTCACCCCCACGGAGGGGCTCCCCGAGCCCGCGCAAACCGTCCCATCGGGAGGGCACGCCGCCGCGGAGAGCACCCGATCCTCCGACGCGCACGCCCCCGCCGAGGGCGCGCGTTCCCTGGAGGGGCGGGGTTCCGTCGAAGAGGCTGTGGAGCAGGCCGGGGCCAAGGGTTCTCAGGCGGAGGCGGTGGATCTGGTCGGGGGCGGGTTGCTGGCGCTGGCGCTGGCGTTGCTCGTGGTGGGTCTGTACAACCCGGATCCCGCCCATGCCGTCCTGCCGCCGTGGGGCCTGCCTGTGATCGGGGCGGGCCTGGTGGCGGGGTCGGCGTTCGTGTGGTGGGAGATCCGCTCCCCGGTGCGCCTGCTGGACCTGTCGCGGGTGCGCAAGGGCCCGCTGCTGGCGACGCTGGCGGTGAGCTTCCTGACGGGCGCGGCGCTCCTGGTGACGATGGTGTTCGTGCAGTTCACGGCGCAGACGCTGCTGGGGCTGGACGCGCTGGACGGGGCGCTGGTGCTGGGCCGGTTCCTGATCGCGCTGCCGGTGGGCGCGCTGCTGGGCGGGTTGCTGGCGCGCCGGTTGGGCGATCGGCTGGTGACCGTGGGCGGGCTGCTGGTGGCGGCGGCCGGTTATGCGCTGATGAGCCGGTGGCCGCTGGAGCTGGCGGAGGCGCGGGCGATGGTGGACGGCACGCTGGTGGTGGCGGGGCTGGGGGTGGGCCTGGTGATCGCGCCGGTGTCGGCGGCGGTGCTGCGGCTGACGCCGCCGCGCCAGCACGGGGTGGCCTCGTCGGCGGTCGTGGTGGCGCGGATGATGGGCATGCTCATCGGCATCGCCGCCGTGTCCGCGTGGGGTTTCTACCGGTTCCAGTCGCTCACGGCGCATCTGGACACGCCGCTGCCGTTCGGCGTCGACGCGGCGGTCTACGCCGAGCGGCTGGAGGCGTACACGGCGCGGGTGGAGGCGGCGCTGCATGTCGAGTACACGGAGATGTTCCTGGTGACGGCGTTCATCTGCCTGGCGGGCGCGGCGGTGGCGCTGCTCATGCCCAGGAAGGGGTGACCCGCCCCCAGCAGGGGCGGGTCACCGCGGAGTCATCGCGGAGTCACGGCGTGAGGCGGTGCAGGTCGCGCGGGAACGCGGTGACCTGCCGGATGTTGGCGGCGCCGGTGAGCCGGGCGGTCCAGCGTTCCAGCCCGATCGCGAACCCGCCGTGCGGCGGCATCCCGTACGCGAACGCCTGGAGGTAGCCCTCGTACGGGCCGGTGTCCTCGCCCCGGGCGGCGAGGGCGTCCAGGTAGTCCTGGTGCCGGTGCAGCCGCTGTCCTCCGGTCACCAGCTCCAGCCCTCTGAAGAGCAGGTCGAAGCCGTTGGAGTAGCCGGGCCGGTCAGGGTCGGGATGGGTGTAGAAGGGCCGTTTGGCCATCGGGTAGCCGGTCACGTACAGGAATTCGGACCCGTGCTCGGCGAGCGCCCATTCCGACAGCCACCGTTCCTGGGCGGGTGACAGGTCGGGTTCGTCCTCGCCGGTCATGCGCTGCGCCTCGGTGAAGTGGATGGCGGGGATCTCCTGCGGCACGTCGGGCAGCCGGGCGCCGAGCGTGGCGACGGCGGCGGGGGCGCGGTCCCGTACGGAGTCGAGCATGCCCGCCAGGGCTTCGCGCAGGACCGCCATCACGTCGCGGTGGTCGCGCACGAAGCCGAGCTCGGCGTCCAGGCTGGTGTACTGGGCGAGGTGGCGGACGGTGTCGTGCGGTTCGGCGCGGAACACGGGCCCCACCTCGTAGACCCGCTCGAACACGCCGACCATCGCCTGCTTGTAGAACTGGGGCGACTGGGCGAGGTAGGCGGGCCGGCCGAAGTAGCCGATGCCGAAGACGTTCGCGCCGGACTCGGTGGCCGAGGCGACGATCTTGGGCGTGTGGATCTCGGTGAAGCCGAGCCGGTCGAGCGTGCCGCGGAACCCGGCGACGGACGCGGCGGAGATCTCCAGGGGCGCGCGCAGCGCCGGGTGTCGCAGCGCGGCGGGGGCGTGGTCGAGCACCGTCGGCAGCGCGGCGGGGATCGACGGCCGGTAGAGGTCGAACGGCGGCGCCTGGACCGGCTCGGTCAGCACGCGCACCTGGGCCTCGGTGAGTTCGACGCCGCCTGGCGCCTGCTCGCTGGCCGTCACGGTCCCGGTGACCTCGACGACGCTCTCCTCGCCGGGCAGGGCGGTGTCGTGGAAGACCGCCTGGGCGAGCCCGGCGCGGTCCCTGACGATGAGGAAGGACACGGATTTCAGTTGCCGGCGGCGATGGACCCAGCCGGCGATCGTCACTCGTCGTCCGGCGAACTCGGCGAGCTCGGCGGACAGGACACGAGAGATCATCACAACTCCTTGCGGATATGCGTGACCCCTTGGGAGTGCGGGGGAGAAGGGAGCTCCCGGTGCCACCGCACTTTCACCGCCCGCGAGGGGCGGCCTCCAGGACCCGATGACGGGGGTCAGGCCGGCGAGGCATTTCCTCCTCGCACTCGGGAGTGTCTTCACCGGGGGGCGCGGGGCCGCCTTCACAGCGACCGGCGGCTCTCTCGGCCCGCGCGGGCCCCGGTTACTCGTCTCCGTCTACGCGTTGTCCCGCATCGTATCAGCGGTCCTTCTTCTGGCGCTTCTCGCGGATCTTCATCGTGACCTCGATGGGCGATCCGGCGAAGCCGAACTCCTCGCGGATGCGCCGCTCGATGAAGCGGCGGTAGGTGTCCTCCAGCCAGCCCGAGGTGAACAGCACGAACTTGGGCGGCTCGATGGACGCCTGGGTGGCGAACAGGATCTTCGGCTGCTTGCCGCCGCGCACGGGGGGCGGCGTCTGCTGGATCAGCTCGGTGAGGAACGCGTTCAGCCTGGACGTGGGCACCCGGGTGGACCAGGAGTCGAGCGCCTTCTCCAGGGCCGGGACGAGCCGGTCCATGTGGCGGCCGGTCTTGGCGGAGATGTTGACGCGCAGCGCCCACGGGGTGCGGACGAGCTGGCGGTCGATCTCCTTCTCCAGGTAGTAGCGGCGGTCCTCGTCGACCAGGTCCCACTTGTTGAAGGCGACGACCATGGCGCGGCCGGACTCGATGACCAGGGTGATGATGCGCAGGTCCTGCTCGGTGAGCGGCTCGCTGGCGTCGATGAGCACGATCGCCACCTCCGAGCGCTCCAGCGCCGCCCTGGTGCGCATGGCGGCGTAGAAGTCGGCGCCCTGCAGCTCGCGGTCGCGCCGCCGGATGCCGGCGGTGTCGACGAAGCGCCAGGTGCGCCCGCCGAGCTCGATCAGCTCGTCGACCGGGTCGCGGGTGGTGCCGGCCATCGGGTCGACGAGCACCCGCTCCTCGCCCGCGAGCTTGTTGAGCAGCGAGGACTTGCCGACGTTGGGCTTGCCGAGCAGCGCCACCCGGTAGGGGCCGCGCTGCTCGCCGAACGTGACGGCGGGCGTCTCGGGGAGCGCGTCGAGCACGACGTCGAGCAGGTCACCGCTGGAGCGGCCGTGCAGGGCGGAGACCGGGTAGGGCTCGCCCAGGCCGAGCGACCACAGGGCCGCGGCCTCCAGCTCGAGCTGCTGGTTGTCGACCTTGTTGGCGGCCAGGATGACCGGTTTGCCGGACTGCCGCAGCACCGAGCCGACGATCTCGTCGGCGTCGGTGGCGCCCACGCTCGCGTCGACCACGAACACGATGACGTCGGCCAGCTCGACGGCGACCTGCGCCTGCTCGGCGATGCGCAGGTTCATGCCGGTGGCGTCGGGGTCCCAGCCGCCGGTGTCGACGACGGTGAAGCGGCGGCCACGCCAGTTGGCCTCGTAGGTGACGCGGTCACGGGTCACGCCCGGCACGTCTTCGACGACCGCCTCACGGCGGCCGATGACCCGGTTGACCAGCGTCGACTTACCCACGTTGGGGCGGCCGACGATGGCCACGACCGGGAGCGGGCCACTGTCGGCCTGCTCGTCGGATACTTCGAGATCGTCGAGGTCTGCCTCGACCCAATCCCCCGTTGACACAGTGTTCGTCCTTTATGAGTCCCGCACCCTCAGGTGCGCTCCTTGACCAGTCTCAGCACCTCCGCGATGACCTCCTCGAGGTTCAGCGCGGTGGTGTCGAGCTCGACGGCGCCAGCCGCCATCGAGAGTGGATCGGTCTTGCGTGTCGAGTCCAGGGTGTCACGCCTGGCCATGGCCGCGACCTGCGCCTCGGCCGTGGTGCCGGCCAGCTCCGCGGAGCGCCGCAGGGCGCGGGCCTCGGCGCTGGCCGTCAGGAAGATCTTGACGGGGGCGGTGGGGGCGACGACGGTGCCGATGTCGCGGCCCTCGACCACGATGCCCCCGGCGCCGATGATCTCCCGCTGGAGCGCGACCAGCCGGGCGCGCACCTCGGGGACCGCCGCCACGGCGGACACCGCGCCGGTCACCTCGTCCTCGCGGATCGGCCCGGACACGTCCGTGCCGCCGACGTGGATGGACGGGGCGTCGGGGTCGGTGCCGGAGACGATCTCGGCCTCGCCGCAGCGCGCCGCGACGGCCTCCGGGTCGGTGAGGTCGACGCCCTGCTTGAGCATCCACCAGGTCATGGCCCGGTATTGGGCGCCGGTGTCCAGGTAGCGCAGACCCAGCGCGCGGGCGACTCCGCGCGACGCGCTCGACTTGCCCGACCCCGAAGGGCCGTCCATGGCGACGACCAGACCGGTCACGACTCTCCCTCTTCAGCTTCTTTACCCAACCTGAAGAGGCTACCGCCTCCCGTCAGTCGGCGACCCAGCTCCCATGGAAGCCGAGCGGCACCCGGGCGGGCAGGTGGACGACGGCGACGGGTTCGCCGGTGAAGTCCTGCGCCGGGAGGATCACCAGGTCGGCGGCGCCCCGGTCGGGGTTGTTGACGTAGGAGAGCACGTACCCGTCGTCCTCGGCCTCGCCGGCGGCGACGAACACCGGCTCGCCCACGTACGCGCCGCGGCCGAACTGCCGCCGCTCCTGGGTGCCGCTCCTGAGGTCGTGCTTGACGAGCGTGTTGTCGAACGCCTCGTCGGGCAGGTCCTCCATCTCGGCGTCGCCGGGGTAGAGGACGTCCGTCAGGTCGTGGGTGGCGGCGGTGTAGCCGTAGCGGTAGGGCAGGCCGGTGCGCCGCTCGTCCATGCGGGGGAACTCCTGGGCCCGCTCGTCCAGCCGGGTCCGGCTCACCCGGCCGGACGCCGGGTCGATCCGCCACCGGTCGAGCGTCGGCTCGCCGCCGCGGTCGAGGCGGGCGTCGACGAACCGCTTGGGGTAGCTGACCACGTCGACGACGACCTGGTCGCCGTCGTCGTAGGCGTTGAGGGTGTGGAAGACCCAGCACGGCTCGATCTCCACCCAGCGGATCTCGCCGGTCGCGCGCGACATCAGGCCGACGCGGGAGGGGTGGTCGTCGTTCCACGCGTACGGCATCGGCGCGCCCTGCTCGGCGTGGGCCATGCTGAACGTCACCGGCAGGTCGTACAGGACGACGTAGCGCGCGGTGAGCGCGAAGTCGTGCATCATCGGCTTGTCGGCGAGCTGGATGTCGCGCGTGTGGATCACCGTGCCCTTGGCGTCGAGCACGATGTGCTGGTTGTGGTCCCAGTTGACGGAGTACGCCACCGCGTGCAGCTCGCCGGTGACCGGGTCGAGGTGGGTGTGGGCGGCGTAACCGCCGGGCAGGCCGCCGTCGAAGTCGACCGGGCCGAGCGTCTCGAGCTCGTAGTCCAGCTCGTACGGCAGCGTGCCGGCCTCCATCGTCGCGTACGTGCGCCCGGCCACGCCGATCACGTGGGTGTTGGGCGAGAAGTCCAGGCCGGCGTGCGACAGCGCGGACCTGGGCTGTTCGCCGAGCCGCCCGGCGACGTCGACGCTGCGGACCCACCGGTTGCGGTACCACTCGGCGCGGCCGTCGCGCAGCCGCACGCCGTGCACCATGCCCGCGCCGAGGAACAGGTGGGAGGCGCCGGGGTCGTCGAGGCCGAGCGGGTTGGGCCCGTTGCGCAGGTAGCGGCCGTTGAGCTCGGCCGGGATCCGGCCGGTGACCGGCAGGTCGTAGGCGGTGATCTCCTCGGTCGCGGGCGTGAATCCGCCCCGGTACGGGGTGTCCATCAGGTGGTCCTCTCGTCGTGGGTCAGGAAGGGGTGGAGCACCGAGGCGCAGAGGAGCCGGTAGCGCGCCTCGGCCTCCTCCGGCTCGAAGTAACCGGAGATCTCCAGGCTCACGGCGCCGTGCATGGCCATCCAGAGCACGTCGGAGATCTCCACGGCGGCGGGGCCGCGCAGCAGGCCGGTGTCGAGGCACTGCTGGACCCAGGTCACGAGCAGGTCGAAGGTCCGGCGCGCCGCGTGTGCCGCGTCGGCGCCGGGCTCGAACCGGGACAGCGCGCCCATGAACATGGCCCGGTAGTAGTCGGGCTGGTCCAGCGCGTACGCCCGGTAGGCGGTGATCCCGGCCTGCAGGCGCTCCAGAGGGCCGTCGCCGGGAACCGAGAGCAGCCGCTGCTCGAACCGGGCGAATCCCTCCAGCCAGAGCGCCTCGGCCAGGCCGTCCTTGCCGCCGAAGAGCGTGTAGATCACTTTCGTGGAGCAGCCCGCCTCGCCGGAGATCCGGCGCACGGTCAGCGCGGCGGGGCCCTCGGTCACCAGGAGGTGGGTCGCGGTGTCGAGGATGGCGGCCCGGACGACGTCCTGGCCTTCGCGCTGGGCCTGCTGGTACACGGTCACTGGTAACACCGTTTCTGCGTGGTAACACTGTTACCGCCTTTCTATCGCACCCGCCGCCCGGCGTCAACGCGAGTAAGCCGGTCCTCACCGGAAAGGTGAGGCCGTGTGACGGACAACTCCAGCCGGGTGACGGTCGTCGTGGCCACGATGAACCGGCTGCGCGCGCTGCAACGCTCGCTCCCCCGCCATCCGGGGCCGGTGATCCTCGTCGACAACGGCTCCACCGACGGCACTCCCGGCTTCGTCCGGCGCCACTTCCCGCACGTGCGCGTGGTCGAGGCCGGCCGCAACCTCGGCGCGCCCGCCAGGAACATCGGCGTCAAGCTGGCCGAGACGCCGTACGTGGCCTTCGCCGACGACGACTCCTGGTGGGCCGGAGGCGCGCTGGAACGGGCCGCCGACCTGTTCGACGCCCATCCGCGGCTGGCCCTGCTCGGCGCGCGGGTGCTGGTGGGCCCCGAGGAACGGCTCGACCCGGTCAGCGAGCTGATGCGCGACTCCCCGCTCGGCGTCGACGCCGACCTGCCGGGGCCGAGCGTGCTGGGCTTCCTGGCCTGCGGGGCGGTGGTGCGCAGGGAGGCGTTCCTGGAGGCGGGCGGGTTCGACGACGTCGTCTTCTTCTTCGGCGAGGAGGAGCGCCTGGCGGTGGACCTGGCCGCGCGCGGCTGGGGGCTGGCCTACGCCGACGACGTGGTGGCCCACCACCACCCCGCGCCGCCCCGCGACCCGGCCGGCCGCCAGTCGCTGGCCGTGCGCAACGCCGTCCTCACCGCCGTCCTGCGCCGCCCCTGGCGCGTCGTGGCGCTGCTCTCGCTCGACGCCGTACGCCGCGGCCCGCGCGGCTGGCACGGCCTGCGTACGGCGCTCCCCCGGCTGCGGCGGGCCCTGGCGCAGCGCCGGGAACTGCCGCCCGAAGTGGAACGCGCCCGCCGCCTTCTGGACAATGGTTACAAATCGTGACAGTCGGGTAACACAGAGTCATGACTACTGCATCGAATCCGATCCAGCTCCAGAAGCACCTCAAGGGCGTCGACTACCCGGCCACCAAGGCCGACCTGATCGCCGCCGCCCGCCGCCAGGGGGCCGACCAGGCCACGCTGAAGGCGCTGGAAGCCATGCCCGACCGCCAGTACGACGGCCCCAACGCCGTGAGCCAGGCGGTCACCCAGCGCTGACCCGTCGGCGCTTCGGAGGGTCCCGGTGGACGTCCACCGGGGCCCTTCGGCGATCTAGGGCACCTGCCAGCCGCGCTCGACCAGCGCCTGGCTCAGCCGGGCCGCCGAGTCGGGCTGCACCGACAGCTCGGCCACACCCAGCGGCAGGCCGGGCGCGTGCTCCAGGCGGACGTCCTCGACGTTGACGCCGACCTCGTCGCACACCTGGAAGAGCCGGGCCAGCTGGCCCGGACGGTCGCCGATGACGACCTGGACCACCACGTACGCCGGCGCCGGGCCGCCGTGCTTGCCCGGGATGCGGCCGTGACCGGCCACGCCGCGCTTGAGCAGCTGGGTCACCTCGCCGCCCGCCGTGCCGTCACCCTCGGCCAGCGCGCGCAGCGCCGACGCGGCGTCGGCCAGGTCACGCGAGACCGCCTCCAGCACCTCGGCCACCGGGGCCGCGTTGCCCGACAGGATGCCCAGCCACAGCCCGGGATCGCCGCCCGCGATCCGTGTCACGTCACGCACGCCCTGCCCCGCCAGCCCGAGCGCCACGTCGGAGGCGTCGGCCAGCCGGGCGGCCACCGCCGAGGCGGCCACGTGCGGCGCGTGCGAGACGACCGCCACCGCCCGGTCATGGTCGGCGGCGTCCACCTCGACCGGGTTGGCGCCGCACAGCTCGATCAGCCGCAGCACCGCCGCGACCGCCTCGCCCGACGCCTCGCCGGTGGGACAGTAGGCCCACGGGCGGCCCAGGAACAGGTCGGCGCGCGCCGCCCCCGGCCCCGACCGCTCGCGCCCGGCCAGCGGGTGCGAGGCCACGTAGGCCGCCAGGTCGCAGCCCAGCCGCGCCGCCTGCTCGATCGGCTCCGCCTTGACGCTGGCCACGTCGGTGTAGAAGCGGGCCACGCCGCGCTTCTGCAGCTCCAGCAGCTCGGCCGCCACCTGGCCCGGCGGCACCGCGATCACCGCGAGATCCGCCGCCGGCCCGTCATCCTGGCCCCCGGGCTGCCACTCCTCGCCCGCGCCCAGCTCCCGGGCCAGCCGCACGGCGCCCGGATCGCGGTCGGCGAGCAGCACCCGCACGTCCTTGCGCCGCAGCGCCAGCGCCAGCGAGGTGCCGATGAGACCGGTGCCCACAACCAGCACGGTGCGCAGTTCGGTGGCCATGTCGTCGTCCCGGGATCCTATTGAGCGATGTCCTGCCGGAGCGCGACCGCGCCCCGCAGGTAGACGTGCTGGACGGCCGAACGCGGCCGGTCGGTCTCGACGTGCGCCATCAGCCGCACCACCCGCGGCAGCGCGCCCGGCACGTCGATCTCCGTGGTGCAGATCAGCGGCACCTCGTGGAAGCCCAGCTTGCGCGCCGCCAGCGCGGGGAACTCCGCGGTCAGGTCGGGCGTCGCCGTGAACAGCACGCTGATCACGTCATCCGTGGTGAGCTCGTTACGCTCCATGATCTGGGTGACCAACTCGGTCGTGGCCTCGATGATCGAGCCACGGTCGTTGGCATCCACCTGGATCGCCCCGCGGATCGCCCGCACCATGCGCTTCGCCCCTTCGATAAGCGGGAGAGCCCGTGCGGAGGGTCGCACGGGCTCCTGCGTCGCGGCCAGATTACAGCTTCACGGCCGCGTAAAGCTCGCCGACCTCCTTCAGGGACAGCGCCCTGACGGTGCCCGGCTTCGTACGCCCCAGCTTGACCGGCCCGAACTCGATCCGCGCCAGATCGATCACTCGGTGCCCCGCCTCCTCCAGCATGCGGCGCACCACGTGCTTGCGGCCCTCGTGCAGCACCACCTCGACCAGCGCCTGCTGGCCGTGCTCCTGCACGATCGCGAAACTGTCGGCCCTGGCCAGGCCGTCCTCCAGCTCGATCCCCTGCTTGAGCCTGCGGCCCAGGTCACGCGGGATCGGCCCGGGCACCTTCGCCCAGTACTTCTTCTGCACCCCGTAGCTGGGATGCGTCAGCCGGTTGGCCAGCTCGCCGTCGTTCGTGAGCAGCAGCAGGCCCTCGGTCTCGGTGTCGAGCCTGCCCACGTGGAACAGCCTCGGCGCCAGCTCCTCCACGAAGTCGGCCAGGCACGGCCGGCCCTGCGGGTCGTCCATCGTCGACACGACGCCGATCGGCTTGTTCAGCGCGTAGTAGACCAGGTCGGGGGCCGTCGGGATGCGCTTGCCGTCGACGTGGATCACCTGTGTGGCCGGGTCCACCTTGGCCCCGAACCTGCGCACCACCTGGCCGTTCACGGTGACCCGGCCGTCGCCGATCATCTCCTCGCAGGCCCTGCGGCTGGCCACGCCCGCCTGGGCGAGCACCTTCTGCAGCCGCACGCCGTCCGGCACCTCGGTGGTGTCGCGCTCGTCGGTGTAGCCGTCGGGGAAGAAGTCACGGTCGCGCATGGGCTGCCGCGCCGTCTTGAACCGGTCGCGCGCCGGCCCGCCCTCGCCCCGGCCGCCGCCTGAGCCGCCTGAGCCGCCGGGACCGCCTGGGCCGCCGAACCCGCCGTCGCGCCTCCCGCCGTCGCGGCGCGCGCCGCCGATGGTCTGCACGCCGTCACGCCCGGAGGTACGCCCGCCGCGCCCGGAGTCGTCCCGCCGGCCGAACCGGCCCCGCGATCCGCCGCGCGCCGCGTCGTCCCTGCGCCCGCTCCGATCGGCCCGGAACCCGCCGCGCTCCTCGCGCGGCCCACGGGTCTCCCCGGAGCCCCGCCCGGCGCCCTCACGCCCTTCGTACCGGTCACGCCCGGCATACCGGTCGCCGCCCTGGTAGCGGTCGCGGCCCTCGAACCGGTCACGGCCCTCGGCACGGTCGCGGCTCTCGAACCTGTCGCGGCCCTCAGAGCGGTCACGGCTCTCGAAGCGGTCGCGGCCTTCGTTCCGGTCGCCGCCGCCGAAGCCCGTACGCTCGCGGGCGTCTCGGGCGGCGGGGCGGCCGTAGCGGGCGCGGGAGCCGCCGCGGTCGGCGCGCAGCCCGTCACGGGCGCTCTCGTCCCGCCCCTCGGAACGGAACCCGCCCCGATCATCACGGAACCCGCCGCGCTCGTCACGGGACCCGCCACGCTCGTCGCGGGACCCGCGCCGGTCGCCGCGGAAACCCTCACCGTCGCGGAACCTGTCACGGTCACCGCGCCCGCTCGGGGCCCCGGCGCGCCGGTCCCCCTGGTAGCCGGCCCGGTCGTCACGGCCCCGGGAGTCCCCGCCACGGGAACCGTCCCGGAACCCACCACCGCGCGAACCCGCGCGGTCCTGGAACCCGCCACCGCGCGAACCCGCGCGGTCCTGATAGCCGCCGCCGCTCCGCGAACCGGAGCGGTCCTGGAAGCCGCCGCCGCCGCGCGAACCGGCGCGGTCGTCACGGCCGCCCCGGTCGTCGCGGAAGCCGCCGCGCTCGCCTCGGCGGGAGGCGCGGAAGTCGTCGCGGCGCGCGTCGCCGCGGGTGTCGTCGCGGCGGGGGCCGCCGCGTTCACCATCTCGATGGGAACCGCCACGGAAGTCGTCGCGGCGTCCGCCGCGGCTGTCGTCCGAGCGGAAGGCGGGACGCCCGCCGCGGCCGGAGCCGCCCGCGCGTCCTCGACCGCGTCCCTCACCGGACGGGGTGCTTCGCCTGTTGATCACTTTGTCGTCTCCTCGAGGTTTTCCACGTCGTCGGGGAGGAAGGGCGCGAGCTCGGGGAGCTCGCTGATGTCCCGCAGTCCCAGACGTTCAAGGAAGTATGAGCTTGTCCGGTAGAGCACCGCTTGGCTCTCCGGGTCGGTGCCGGCCTCTTCGACCAGCCCTCTCGCGACGAGCGTCCGCATGACGCCGTCGCTGTTGACGCCGCGTACGGCGGCGACACGGGCGCGGCTCACCGGTTGCCGGTAGGCCACGACCGCGAGAGTCTCCAGCGCGGCCTGGGTCAGCCGCGTTTGCTGGCCGTCGCGTACGAACCGCTCGACCAGCCCGGCGCAGTCGGCGCGCGTGTAGTAACGCCAGCCGCCCGCGACCTCTCTCAGATCGAAACCCCGCCCGGCGGCAGTGTATTCCTCGGCCAGTTCCCGCAGCGCCGCCGCCACCTCGTGCGTGGGCCTCTCCAGCACCTGCGCCAGCGTCACCTCGGCCACCGGCTCGTCGACGACGAGCAGGATGGCCTCCAGCGCCGCCTTGAGCCCAGGCCCTTCCCCGGACCCCTGAGCCGCCTCCCCCACCGTACGCGTCGCGCCGGGCTCCGCCGTCCCGCTGCCCGCCGCACCGGCGCCGGGAAGGGGCGGCACGCCGTCCGCCTCCGGAAGAAGGTCGGCCACCTCGTCCGGGGAGACCGCCGCGCCGGGCTCCGCCGTCTCGTTGCTCGCCGTGCCGGCGTCTGGAGGCTCCGGTTGGGGGTCGGTCAGGGCGCCGGGGAGGGTCATCCAGGCGGGGATGCGGTCGGCGCCGCGGGGGGCCTGGGGGTGGTCAGTCATCTGCTGCTTTCTCCGCGCTCTCCTCGTAGTCGTCCCCCACCGAGACGTCGCCGTCGTCGGCGCCCGTCCAGGTGACGTGCAGGTCGCCGAGCGGTTCGAGCTGGTCGAAGGTGACCGCCGACTCCCGGAAGAGCTCCAGGACGGCGAGGAAGCGGGCGATGACCTCGAAGGTGCCCTCGCAGTCGGCGACCAGGGCCCTGAAGGTGGCTCTGCGCATGCGGCGCAGCCGCTCGACCAGGATAGCGGCTTGTTCGCGGACGCTGGCGAGTGGTTGGTAGATGTGGCCGACGCTGACGGTGGGCGGCAGCTTCGGGGTGAAAGCCTTGGCGGCGATGCGGGCGAGCTGTTCGGGCCCGATGCCGAGGATGAGCTCGGGCAGCAGGTTGGCGAACTGGGGCTCCAGGGGGACGGTGCGGGGGAAGCGGAGCGCCTCGTCGGCCATGCGCCCGGCGAAGACCTTGGCCACCTCCTTGTACGCCTTGTACTGCAGGAGGCGGGCGAACAGCAGGTCGCGGGCCTCCAGCAGGGCGAGGTCCTCCTCGTCCTCGACCTCGCCGGAGGGCAGCAGCCGGGCGGCTTTCAGGTCGAGCAGCGTGGCGGCGACGAGCAGGAAGTGGCTGGTCTGGTCGAGGTCCCATTCGGGGCCGCGGGACCGGATGTAGGCGATGAACTCGTCGGTCACCTGGGACAGCGAGACCTCGGTGATGTCGAGCTTGTGCTTGGCGATCAGGCCGAGGAGCAGATCGAAGGGGCCTTCGAAGACGTCCAGGTGGACCTGGAATCCCTGCTGCTGCTCGGTCACCTGGCCATTGTCGCAGCCGCGGGCCAGCGCGAGAGCACCTCGCGCGCCAGCTCACGGTAGGCGTTGGCGCCCAGGGACGAGGGGTCGAAGGTGGTGATGGGCTCGCCGGCGACGGTGGCGTCGGGGAAGCGCACCGTACGGTTGATCACGGTGTGGAACACCTTGTCGCCGAACGCCTCGACGACGCGGGCGAGCACCTCACGGCCGTGGAGAGTACGGGCGTCGTACATGGTGGCGAGCAGGCCCTCGATCTCGAGGTCCTCGTTGAGCCGCTCCTGGACCTTGGTGATGGTGTCCATGAGCAGGGCGACGCCGCGCAGCGCGAAGAACTCGCACTCCAGCGGCACCATGACGCCCTGGGCGCAGGTGAGCGCGTTGATGGTGAGCAGGCCGAGCGACGGCTGGCAGTCGATGAGGCAGACGTCGTAGTGCGGCAGCAGCGGCTTGATGACACGGCCGAGCACCTGCTCGCGGGCGACCTCGGTGACGAGCTGGACCTCGGCCGCGGACAGGTCGATGTTGCTGGGCAGCAGGTCGAGGCCCTCGACGCCGGTCTCCAGCAGCACGTCCTCGGCGGTGACGTTGCGCTCCATCAGCAGGTTGTAGACCGTGAGGTCGAGCTGGAGCGGGTTGATGCCGAGGCCGACGGACAGGGCGCCCTGCGGGTCGAAGTCGACGAGCAGCACCTTGAGGCCGTATTCGACGAGGGCGGCGCCGAGGTTGATGGTGGTGGTGGTCTTGCCGACCCCGCCCTTCTGGTTGACCATGGCGACCACGCGGGCCGGGCCGTGGACGTCGCGCGGCGCGGGCTCGGGGAACACCGGCCGGGGGCGCTGGGTCGGGCCCAGGTTGACGCCCGTGGAGGGCGCGTTGGTCTTCGTGTCTCCCCAGGGGTTGTCGGGGGTCCCCGGGGCCGAACCGTTGGTCTTCACAGTCACCAGCTCGAACCTCCCTGACGATCCCGAACCGGACCGTCCGGACGGACACTATGGCGTCACCACTTAACGCGGCAAGGCGGCACGCCGATGTGCCGCACGACCCAAAAGACTATAGATCACTGGCGGGCCCGTGGATGCGCCGCCGCGTAGACCTCGCGAAGTTTGTCGACGGTGACGAGTGTGTAGACCTGGGTGGTGGTGACGGAGGCGTGGCCGAGCAGCTCCTGGACGACCCGGACGTCGGCGCCGCCGTCGAGCAGGTGGGTGGCGAAGGAGTGGCGCAGCACGTGGGGCGAGATCCCGGCGAGGCCGGCGCGCACGGCGGCGGCCTGGAGCACCTCCCAGGCGCCCTGGCGGGTCAGCCGGCCGCCTCTGGCGTTGAGGAACACGGCGGGGGTGCCGCGGCCGTGGGCGAGCAGGCCGGGCCTGGCGCGCACGACGTAGGCGTCGAGGGCGGCGCGGGCGTAGCGGCCGAGGGGGACGATGCGGGTGCGGCCGCCCTTGCCGCGCAGCCGTACCTGGTCGTCCTCCAGGTCGTCGACGGCCAGGCCGACGGCTTCGGAGATGCGGGCGCCGGTGCCGTACAGGACTTCGAGCAGGGCGCGGTTGCGCAGGGTGAGGGGGGCGCCGTCGGGGCCTGAGGCGGCGATGAGGCGTTCGACCTCGTCGACGGCGATGGCCTTGGGCAGGCGGCGGAGCTGGCGCGGCGGCCGTACCTGGTCGGCGGGGTCGTGGGCGGTGACGCCTTCGCGCAGGGCGAAGCGGTGCAGGCCGCGCACGGCGGAGACGGCGCGCGCGGCCGAGCTGGCCACGAGCGCCGGGTGGTCGCCGTCGCCCTCGCGCAGGGCGGCGAGGAAGGCGCGCACGTCGGCCTCCCCCACCTCGTCGAGGCGGAGGAGGCCGCGGGCGCGCAGGTGTTCCAGGTAGCGGCGCAGGTCGCGACGGTAGGAGGCGAGCGTGTTGGCAGCCAGGCCCCGCTCCACCGCCAAATGGGCGAGGTAGCTGGAGAGCACCGCCTCCACGATGGTCCTTCCGGTCGTCAGGCCTCGGGCGCGTCGGCGGGGCGCAACAGGCCGAACCCCTCAACCGAAGCCGTGTATGCGGCGAGGATACCGGCCACGGCCGGGGAATTGTGGATCATTCCCATCAGGGCCTTCTCGACGGCGTCGGCGAGGGGCACCCATTCGACCGGCATGCCGATCTCCTCGTGGCGGTGCACGAACCCGTTCTCCTCGTCCGGGATCTTGGTGAGGTCGCGGGCGAGGAAGACGCGGATGCGCTCGTCGGACATGCCGGGCGAGGAGTAGAGGTCGACGAGCGTGTGCCAGGTGGCGGCCCGGTAGCCGGCCTCCTCGGCGAGCTCGCGGGCGGCCCCTTCGACCAGGGGTTCGCCGGGCACGTCGCGGATCCCGGCGGGCAGCTCCCAGAGCAGGTGGCGGGTCGGGTGGCGGTACTGGCGCAGGAGCAGGACGCGGTTCTGCTCGTCCAGGGCGAGGACCGCGACGGAGCCCGGGTGGACGACGTAGTCGCGGTCGGCGTGGTCGTCGCCGGGCATCCGGACGGTGTCGGTGACGACCTCGATGACGTGTCCCGAGAAGCGCTTCCTGGTTTCGAGAACGTCCCAGCGCTCGGGCGTGTCCTGGATCCTCACTTGGCCGCCTTCGCGCTCACGCGGCTGTCGGCGTAGGCGAGCGCCGCGTTGACGAGGCCCTTGAACATCGGGTTGGCACGGGTGGGCCGGGAGCGGAACTCGGGGTGGGCCTGGGTGCCGATGAAGAACGGGTGCGTGTCGGCGGGCAGCTCGGTGTACTCGACCAGGCGGCCGTCGGGCGACAGGCCGGAGAAGACCAGGCCGACGCTCTCCAGCTTGTCGCGGTAGGCGTTGTTGACCTCGTACCTGTGGCGGTGGCGCTCGTCGGCCTTGGCCCGGCCGCCGTAGAGCTGGCGGGCCAGCGTGCCCTCGCCGAGCTTGGCGGTGTAGCTGCCCAGGCGCATGGTGCCGCCCATGTCGCGCTCGCCGGCGACGACGTCCTCCTGGTCGGCCATGGTGGAGATGACCGGGTGCTTGGTGTCGGGGTCGAACTCGGCGGAGTTGGCGTCGGTGATGCCTGCCATGTTGCGGGCGGCCTCGATGACCATGCCCTGCATGCCGAGGCAGATGCCGAGCAGCGGGACCTTGTTCTCGCGGGCGTGGCGGATGGCGCCGATCTTGCCTTCGATGCCGCGCACGCCGAACCCGCCGGGGATCAGCACGCCGTCGGCGCCGTCGAGCTCACGCTCGGCGCCCTCGGGGGTCTCGCAGTCGTCGCTCTTGACCCAGCGGATGTTGACGCGGGCGTCGCAGGCGAAGCCGCCGGCGCGCAGCGCCTCGGTGACCGACAGGTAGGCGTCGGGCAGGTCGATGTACTTGCCGACGAGCGCGATCGTGACCTCCTTGGCCGGGCGGTGCACGCGGCGCAGGAGCTGCTCCCACTCCTTCCAGTCGACGTCGCGGAAGGGCAGGCCGAGACGGCGCACCACGTACGCGTCGAGGCCTTCGGAGTGCAGCACCTTGGGGATGTCGTAGATGGAGGCGGCGTCGACGGCGCTGACGACGGCGTCCTCGTCGACGTCGCACATGAGGCTGATCTTGCGCTTGATGGCGGTCTGCACGGGCCGGTCGGAGCGCAGCACGATCGCGTCGGGCTGGATGCCGATGCTGCGCAGCGCGGCGACGCTGTGTTGGGTCGGCTTGGTCTTGAGCTCACCGGACGGGCCGATGTAGGGCAGCAGCGACACGTGCAGGAAGAACACGTTGTCGCGGCCGACCTCGTGGCGGATCTGGCGGACGGCCTCGAGGAACGGCAGCGACTCGATGTCGCCGACGGTGCCGCCCACCTCGGTGATGACCACGTCGACGTCGGGGCCGGCCATGCCCCGGATGCGGTCCTTGATCTCGTTGGTGATGTGCGGGATGACCTGGACGGTGTCGCCGAGGTATTCGCCGCGCCGCTCCTTGGCGATGACGTTGGAGTAGACCTGGCCGGTGGTGACGTTGGCCGAGCCGTGCAGGTCGGTGTCGAGGAAGCGCTCGTAGTGGCCGACGTCGAGGTCGGTCTCGGCGCCGTCGTCGGTGACGAAGACCTCGCCGTGCTGGAACGGGTTCATGGTGCCGGGGTCGACGTTGAGGTACGGGTCGAGCTTCTGCATGGTGACCCGGAGCCCGCGGCCCTTGAGCAGACGGCCCAGGCTGGAGGCGGTGAGGCCCTTGCCGAGACTGGAGGCGACACCGCCGGTGACGAACAGATGCTTGGTTTGCGATGCGCTGCGCAAGGAGGCTCCCGTGGCTCGAGGTGTGGCCGATGTGTCCACGGGCTCTCAGGATATCAAACAACGCCCCCGACATGCCCGAACAGGATGACCTAGCGGTAACTTTGGTCCCTATGTCACTTGTACGGCGGGCGTTCGGCACGCTGATCCACCGGGCCTACGCCGCGATCCGCGACGCGGGTGCCATCACTCCCGAGACGCCCGCGGGTCACGGGTTCCGCCGTCTGGGCGACGGCGCGAAGATCGCCTTCCCGCCGGGCGCGATCTTCGGGGAGCGCTGGATCGAGATCGGCGCCCACACGCTGATCGGCGAGCGGGTGTCGATCTCGTGCGGCATGTGGCCGGGCGTGGATCTGGGCCCCGGCTCGATCCTGCGGATCGGCGGGTCCTGCTCGATCGGGCGGGGCACGCACATCGTGGCCCACCAGTCGATCGACATCGGCGACGACGTCTTCACCGGCCCGTACGTGTACGTCACCGACCAGAACCACGTCTACGACGACCCGGACGTGCCGATCGGCAGGCAGTGGCCGCGCAACAGCCCGGTGTCGATCGGCTCGGGCTCGTGGCTGGGCGCGGGGGCGATCATCCTGCCGGGCACCCGGCTGGGCCGCCAGTGCGTGGTGGCGGGCGGTGCGGTGGTGCGCGGCGAGTTCCCCGACCACAGCGTGGTGGCGGGGGTGCCGGCGCGGCTGGTGCGGCGTTACGACCCGGAGCACGGTTGGCACGATCCAGCGGTGGCGCTGGCGGTCGACTGACCCTGAACCGAACATCCTTCTGGCGGTTGGCGTCGGTGCATGCGGACCGCCATCACCCGGCTTCTGGGCATCGGGTTCCCGCTGTTCGCCTTCAGCCACTGCCGTGACGTGGTGGCCGCGGTCACCAACGCGGGCGGGTTCGGCGTGCTGGGCGCGATCGCGTACACCCCCGAGCGGCTCGACGCCGAGCCGGCCTGGATCGACCGGCAGGTGCGCGGCCGGCCGTACGCGGTGGACGTGCTCGTGCCCGGCTGGATCGGCCCGGCCGCGCCGGGCGGCGTGGCGCGGGCGCGGGAGGCGGGCGTGCCGGTGGCGGCCCTGGTCGGCACCGTGGAGCACGGCGGGATCGGAGCCGGCCGCCTCCTTCGTCGGCCGGCTCGACCGAGTGCGGCCGGCCCGCGAGGTGGTCTACGCGATGGTGTACGAGTTCGCGGAGGCGGTGGAGCGGTTGGCCGGGCTGTCCCGGTGACCGGCTACGATGCCCGAATGGTCGGGAATCCTCCCGAGTTGGAACGCGGCACCGGAGTTCCCGCGCACGTGCAGATCGAGCGCTGGCTGCTCGACTCGATCGCCGGCGGCGACATGGCGCCGGGCGACAGGCTGCCCGGCGAGCGCGAGCTGGCGGGCCGGCTCGGCGTGAGCCGGATGACGCTGCGCCAGGCGCTGGCCACGCTGGAGCGCGACGGGGTGCTGGTCAGGGTGCCGGGCCGGACCGGCGGCGCGTTCGTCGCCGAGCCGCGCATCGAACGCGACCTGACCGGCCTGGCCGGGTTCACCGAGCAGGTGCGGCGCGCGCACCTGCGGGCCGAGGCGCGCATCCTGACGGCCGCCACCGTGCCCGCTCCCGCCGCCGTGGCCGCCGCGCTGCGCGTCGAGCCCGGCTCGCCGGTGCACGAGGTGGCGCGGGTGCGCTCGGCCGGGCGCTCGCCTCTGGCGCTCGAACGCTCCTTCTTCCCCGCCCTGCCCGGCTTCCTCGCCCAGGACCTGACCGGGTCGCTGTACGCGCTGCTGGCCGACGGGTACGGACTGGCGCCCCGCACCGCGCTGGAGCACCTGGACCCGGTCATCGCCGGGTCCGCCGAGGCGGCCGAGCTGGGCATCGAGCCGGGGGCGCCGCTGATGCGCGTCGAGCGGACCGCCTACGCGGCCGACGGCGCCCCGGTCGAGCACGCCCGTGACCTGTTCAGGCCCGACCGGGTGCGGATCTCGGTGCGCAGCGGCGTCACGTGACGACGGTCGCGGGCACCCAGGCGCCCTCCACCTCGACCTCCAACCCGGAGGCGTCGTCCGCGTCCTTCTCCAGGTAGGCGTAGGCGATCGACTGCCCGGCGGTGTGGCCGTAGCCGCCGGAGGTCACCCGGGCCACGACGCGGCCGTCGAGGCGGACCGGCTCGTTGCCGAGCGCCACGGCGCGCGGGTCGGCGAGCGCCAGGCGGCGCAGCCGGCGCGGCGGGTCGGGGTCGAGCGCGTCGCGGCCGAGGAACTCCTTGTCGAGCTTGACGCAGAAGCCCAGCCCGGCCTCGTACGGCGTGGTCTCGGGCCCGATGTCGGCGCCCCACACCCGGTAGCCCTTCTCCAGGCGCAGGCTGTCGATGGCCCGGTAGCCGCCCGCCACCAGCCCGTACGGCTCGCCCGCCCGCCACAGCGTCCGCCACAGCCCGAGCCCGTACTCGGTGGAGCAGTAGAGCTCCCAGCCGAACTCGCCGACGAACGTCACCCGCAGCGCCAGCACCGGCACGTCGCCCACGGTCAGCTCGCGCGCGGTCATGAACGGGAAGTCCAGCGGATCGGGCGTGAGCGTGGCGAGGATGTCGCGGGCGCGCGGCCCCCACAGCGCGAAGCAGGCGCGGCTGCCGGTCACGTCGGCGATCCGGACGTCGGCGCCGCGCAGCCGGGCCTGCTTGCGCAGCCAGCCGAGGTCGTGGGAGCCGAACGCGGTGCCGGTGACGACGAGGAACTCCCGCTCGCCGCGCCGGGTGACGGTGAAGTCGCACTCGATGCCGCCGCGCCGGTTGAGCGCCTGGGTGTAGGTGACGTCGCCCACCTGGCGGGCGACGCGGTTGGCGCACACCCATTCGAGCAGCGACGCGGCGCCGGGGCCGGTGACCTCGATCTTGGCGAACGAGCTCTCGTCGAACAGCCCGGCCGTGGTGCGGGTGGCGTGGTGCTCGGCGGCGACGGCGGGCGACCAGTTGCGGCCCGCCCAGCCGTGCGGCCGGACGCCGTCGCCCGCGGGCTCGTTGGACGTGTAGTAGTTGACCCGCTCCCAGCCGGCCTTCTCGCCGAAGACCGCGCCGTGGGCGGCGTGCCAGCCGTAGGCGGGCGAGGTGCGCAGCGGGCGGCCCGCCGCGCGCTCGTCGCCGGGGTAGCGGATGTCGTAGTAGGTCTCGTAGTTCTCCACCGCGCGGGCCAGCGTGTAGGACGGGGAGCGGTAGTGGGCGCCGAAGCGGCGGACGTCCATGTGCCAGACGTCCATGCCGGGCTCGCCGTCGACGATCCACTCGGCCATCACCCTGCCGATGCCGCCCGCGCCGGCGATGCCGTGGGCGCAGAACCCCGCGGCCACGTAGAAGCCGCCGACCTCGGTCTCGCCCAGGCAGAACTCGTTGTCCGGGGTGAACGCCTCCGGGCCGTTGATGAGCTTGCGGATGCCGACGTCGGCCATCGCAGGCACGCGGACGCGGGAGTTCTCCGAGATCTCCTCGAACCTCGGCCAGTCCTCCGCCAGCAGCCGCCCGTTGAAGCCGGCCGGGATCGCGTCGTAGGACGACTCCCCCGCCGTCCACGGCGCGCACGTGCGCTCGTAGCCGCCCATGACGAGCCCGCCGACCTCCTGCCGGTAGTAGACGAGCAGGTCGGGGTCGCGCAGCGTGGGCAGCCCAGCGTGCTCGTGGAAGCCGTCGGTGACCACGTACTGGTGCGACATCGGCACGATCGGGACCCGCACCCCGGCCATCCGGCCGATCTCGGCGGCGAACATGCCGCCGCAGTTGACGACCACCTCGCAGTCGATGTCGCCCTGGTCGGTGCGCACCCGCGTGACCCGGCCGCGCTCGACGTCCAGGCCGAGGACCCGGACCTTGGTACGGATCCGCGCGCCGCCCTCCCTGGCCCCGGCCGCCAGCGCGTAGCACAGCCGTGACGGGTCGATCTGGCCGTCGGTCGGCAGGTAGGCGGCGCCGACGACGCCCTCGGTGCTCATCAGCGGGAACAGCTCGGCCGCCTCGGCGACGGAGATCTCCTCCAGCGGCAGGCCGAACGTGCGGGCCCAGCCGATCTGGCGGCGGATCTCGGCCATCCGCTCCGGGGTCGAGGCGAGCTTGATGCCGCCGCACTCCGTCCACCCGGCGTCGAGGGTGCGGTAGAGCTCGACGGAGTACTGGTTCATCCGGGTGAGCGTCGGATCGGCGCGGAGCTGGCCGACCAGGCCCGCCGAGTGGAAGGTCGAGCCGCTGGTGAGCTCGTCGCGCTCCAGCAGGACGACGTCCCGCTCGCCGAGCTTGGTGAGGTGGTAGGCGACGGAGGCGCCGCCGACGCCGCCCCCGATGATCACGATGCGCGCCGAGTCGCTCATGCCCGCGAGGCTAACCGGCGGGCCGTAAAAGGTCTAGACCGTTTAGCGGGGCGGAGCTAGCATCGACCATGGCCGTGCTCGAGATCCTCGACCGCATCCCCCTGCTGGCAGGCGTGCCGCGCTCCGTGGAGGAGCTGCCCGGCGGCCTGACCAACCACAACTACAAGGTCACCACCCCCGGCGGGGCGTACGTGGTGCGGGTGTGGGCCAGCGACGGGTCGCTGCTGGCCATCGACCGCAACGCCGAGCACGCCTCCTCGATCGCCGCCGCGCGGGCGGGCGTGGGCGCGCCGGTGCACGCCTACCTGCCGGGCGAGGGGGTGCTGGTGGTGGGGTTCATCCCGGGGCGCACGTTCACACAGGACGACGTGCGCGACTCGGCCAACCTGCCGCGGGTGGCCGAGGCGTGCCGGCGGCTGCACGCGGGGCCCCGGTTCGTGCGCGACTTCGACATGTTCGACGTGCAGCGGCGCTATCTGGCGATCGTGCGGGAGCGGGGGTTCCGGCTGCCGGACCGGTACCTGGAGTTCATGCCCGTTGTTGAGCAACTCCGTAAATGTCTGGAAATAAGGGCAGAAGGCACCGTTCCGTGTAACAACGACCTGTTGCCGGGCAACATCATCGACGACGGCCGGCGGCTGTGGCTCATCGACTACGAGTACGCCGGCAACAACGACGCCTGCTTCGAGCTGGGCAACGTGTGGAGCGAGTCGGACCTGTCGCTCGACCAGCTCGACGAGCTCGTCACCGCCTACTACGGCCGCCGCCTGCGCCACAAGATCGCCCGCGCCCGGCTGCTCGGCCTGATGGCCAAGTACGGCTGGACCCTGTGGGCCTCCATCCAGGACGGCGCCAACGACACGATCGACTTCGACTTCTGGTCGTGGGGCATGGAGAAGTACGAGCGCGCCGTGGCCGAGTTCACCGCCGGTGGGGCCGGTGGGCTCGGGCGCCTCATGGACGAGGCCGCCCGGGCAGACTAGGGGCATGCTCGCCGCACTGACCGGGCTCGGCCTGTCCACCGCCGCCGGGCTCAACGCCTACATCCCGCTGCTCGTCGTGGGCGTGCTGGCCAACCTGACCGACCGGGTGCGGCTGCCCGACGGCTACGCGTGGCTGTCCCACTGGGGCGTACTGGCGATCATCGCCGTGCTGCTGGCGGCGGAGATGGTGCTGGACAAGGTGCCCGCCGTCGACACGGTCAACGACCTGATCCAGACCGTCGTACGACCCGCGTCCGGCGGCGTCGTCTTCAGCGCCACCAGCGCCGCCGCCGAGCTCGACCGCTCCACCTGGATGACCGAGAACCCGTGGGCGTCCTGGCTGCTCGGCATCGTGGTCGCGCTGGCCGTGCACGCGCTCAAGACGGCGGCCAGGCCCGTGGTCAACGCCGGCACCGCCGGGGCCGGGGCGCCGGTGGCGAGCGTGGCCGAGGACACGGGCGCGCTCGGCATGAGCCTGGTCGCGATCTTCCTGCCGCTGCTGGTGATCGTCCTGCTGGCGCTGTTCGCGCTGGCGGCCTGGTGGACGATCGGCAAGGTGCGCCGCTACCGGGCCGGGCGCAGGCGGCAGCCCGGCTAGCGTCCTGCCGGATCATCCCCCGGGCTGACCCGTCATCCCCCTCCGGGCTGATCCGCCCGCGGCCGCCCGTCCCGTACCGTCCGATGACGTGCGGACTCGTCGTGGCCCCCGCCCGCGCCCGCACACGGGCCCGGCGGCGCACCCGCGCCGCCGGGCTCCCCGGCCCGTCACCACAGCGGTACGGGCCTCAGGACCGGGATCGCTCCCGTCGCCGGGCCGCGGCGGCCACGTTGACCGGCATCCGGCCGAAGATCAGGCCGTGGAAGGGCGAGATCGCCCACCAGTAGAGGTGGCCGAGCAGCCCGTGCGGGTGGAAGATCGCCCGCTGGGTGTAGACCGTCCGGCCGCCGGAGCGGGTGACGCCGAGCTCCAGCCAGGCCAGGCCGGGCAGCCGCATCTCGGCCCGCAGCCGCAGCAGCCGGCCGGGAAGCACCTCCTCCACCCGCCAGAAGTCGATCGTGTCGCCCACCCGCAGCCGCGCCGGATCGCGCCGGCCGCGCCGCAGCCCGACGCCGCCGACGAGCCGGTCGGCCAGCCCCCTGAGCTTCCAGGCGACCGGCAGCGAGTACCAGCCGTTGCGGCCGCCGATGCCCTCGATCACCTGCCACAGCGCCTCCGGGCTCGACGGCACGGCCAGGCTGCGGTCGTCGACGAAGAGGCTGCCTCCCGCCCAGTCGGGGTCGGTGGGCAGCGGGTCGCTGGGCGCGCCGGGCGTGGACGCCGAGGACCAGCGCGTGGCGACGTCGGCCTCCCTGATCTTCATCAGCGCCAGCGACACCGCCCGGCGGAAGCCGACCAGCCCGCCCTCGGGGTCGGGCACGTGGCGGGCGATGTCGTGCTCGCCGCACACGGCCTCGTTGCGCAGCGACTCCACCAGCGGGCGGGCGATGCTCGCCGGGACCGGCGTGACGAGCCCCACCCAGAGGCTCGACAGCCGGGGGCTGAGCAGCGGCACCGGGAGGATCAGCCGGGGCGGCAGCCCGGCCACGGCGGCGTACTCCTGCATCATGTCGACATAAGTCAGGACATCGGGCCCGCCTATGTCGAACCCTCGGTTGACCGTCCCCGGCACCTCCGCCCACGCGACCAGATACCGCAGCACGTCCCGTACCGCGATCGGCTGGGTGCGGCTCCGCACCCAGCGCGGTGTCGTCATCACCGGCAGCCGCTCGGTCAGGTAGCGCAGCATCTCGAACGACGCCGACCCCGACCCGATGATCATCGCGGCGCGCAGGACCACCGCCGGCACCACTCCCCCCAGGAAGATCTCCCCCACCTCGGCCCGCGACCGCAGATGCGGCGAGAGCGCCTCGCCGGCGCTCGGACCGCCCAGGTAGACGATCCGCCGCACCCCCGCCTCGGCCGCCGCCGCCGCGAACGTCCGCGCCGCCAGGCGGTCCCGCTCGGCGAACCGGCCGCTCGCCCCCATCGTGTGGATCAGGTAGTACGCGACCTCCACCCCGTCCAGCGCCCGCCGCGTCCGCCCGGCGTCCGTGGCGTCGGCCTCGACCACCTCCGTACGCGCCGCCCACGGCAGGTCGCGCAGCCGCCCGGCCGAACGCACCATGCACCGCACGTCATGACCGGCGGCCAGCAGCTCGGGGGCCAGCCGCCCGCCGATATAGCCGGTCGCCCCTGTGACCAGGCACAACGGCATGCCACGCCTGTTCCCCCGGCACCGCCCGTCATGCGTGGGGGCGCGGATCGCGGGCAGCCGTGGGGCATGTCCGGGGAGCGCGCGTGGGGCCGGCCACGGGTGGCGGTGCCGAGCCGCCTGCTCGGCGAGCCCGTACGGCGCAACGGCGGCGACGGCCGCGCCCGCTTCCTCCACGACCTGGGACCGTACGTCGACTGGCTGCCGATCCGCTCCGGGAGCGGGATCGGCCCGGCCGCCGACGGGTACGTCCTCACCGGGTCCAGCGCCCGCCGCCCAGCCGCCGACGCGGTGATCGAGGACGAGGCCGGGCTCGACGACGCCGTCCTGCGCGAGGCGTTCACCGAGCGGATCTTCGCGCACGCCCGTCTGCGCGAGCTGCTGCGGGGCGACTGGCAGCCTCGCGACCTGGTGGCCTTCCAGTCGCGGCACAAGATGCAGCTGCTCGCCCACTCGCCCACGGGCTACCGCGAGACCGGCCGCCTGGTGGCCGAGGCGGGCACCAGGCCGCGTGCGGAGCTCGCCGCCGCGTACGGCGCCGCCTTCCGCACCGCGATGGCGGCCAGGACGTCGGCCGGGCGCAACGTCAACGTCCTGCAGCACTGCCTGGGCATGCTCGGCGACGACCTCGACCCGGCCGACCGCGTCGGCCTGGCCGAGGCCATCGCCTCCTACCAGGAGGGCAGAGTGGCGCTCGGCGTGCCGCTGGCCCTGCTGCGCCACCTCGCCCGGGGCGAGGCCGCCGGCTACGTACGGGACCAGACGTTCCTCTCCCCGTATCCGGACGAGCTCGGCCTGAGGTGATCAACGGCGGCGGGAACCCGGAGCGGCCGCCCGCGCGTTGGTCCGTGCGTTGGTGCGTGCCCTCGGCACGGCTATTCTCAAGGCGAGAACTCAACAGGAGGTGGCCACGATCAGCGAAATCGTCCTCATCGTGCTGGTGATCCTGGCGTTCCTCCTGCTGCTGGCCGGGGTCGGCGTCTACCTCCTGGTCAAGCTCGGCAGGAAGGCCGCCACCAAGGCCAAGCAGGCCACGACCCGGCTGACCACGCACGTCAACGCGATGGGCACCGGCGACGCCGCCGAGGTCGAGCGCCTCCGCCTCGACCTGCGCCGCGAGGTGTCGCTCACCCGCCAGGCCGTCGAGCAGGCGCAGGCCCAGGGCTGGGGCCTCGGCGACCTGCCCCGCCTGCTGGCCGACCTGACCGCCCAGGCCGACGTGCACGACGGCCAGCTCGGCATGTACGCCCAGCAGCGCCGCCTCTCCCCGTACGTCGACCACGCCACGCTCGACCGGCTGCGCCAGCACCAGGCAAGGCTGACGGCCATGTGCGCCCGCATCCGCGCCGACCTGCTCAGCGACCAGGTCCACCACTCGGCCACGGGCATCGACGACCTCGACACGCGCACCAACCTGGAGATCGAGTCCCGCCGCCCCGCCCCCGACCCCCTCGACGAGATCGACGACCTCTACCGCAAGACCATGCAGGAACGCCGCGACCCCTCCTGACGACTACGGATCGTGGCATAATTGCATCAGAGGGTCACCGTTCAGGAGGCGCATCGATGAGCACGGCCTTGCCGGAATGGTTCTATCCCGGCCCTCCCGGCGGCTGGACCGCCGACATGCTCGACCGTCTCCCTCCCGACGCGCCCAGGCACGTCGAGCTGATCGATGGATCCCTCATCATGATGTCCCCCCAGACGTTGTTCCACATGCTCGCGCTCAGGTTGTTCGAACGGGAGCTCACGCCTCCCGAGCATCTGGTCGTCGTCCGCGAGATGACCGTCACCCTGGGGCTGCGGCAGCGTCCCGAGCCGGACATCCTCCTGGTGAAGGACACCGCGGCCCAGCGGGTCGGCCTGACCAGCTTCAAGCCTGAGGACGTCCACCTCATCGTCGAGGTGGTGTCGGAGGAGTCCCGCGACAGGGATCGAACGACCAAGCCCAGCAAGTATTCGAGCGCGGGGATCACGTACTTCTGGCGTGTCGAGCTGGAGGACGAACGGCCCGTCGTCTACACGTTCGAGCTGGAGCCCGCCGTCAAGGCGTACGTCCCCACCGGCATCCACCGCGGCCGCCTGCGCACCGACATCGGCTTCCCGGTGGACATCGACCTCGATCTGGACAAAGTCAGACGCTGAGCCCGCTGGGGCGTGGGTTCTTCCCGTGCGGGGCGCCGGGCGCGAGACTGTGAGGGTGATTCGCGGACTGCATCTGCTGTTCCACAGCCGGGATCCGGAGGCGGACCGGGCGTTCCTGCGTGACGTGCTCGAATGGCCGTACGTGGAGGACGCGGCGTCCGGGGCCGGGTGGCTCATCTTCAGGACGCCGCCGGCCGAGCTGGGCGTCCATCCGACCGACGCCGATCCGGTGGTGACGCTGCACCTGATGTGCGACGACGTCGCCGGGACCGTCGCCGGTCTCGCCGCGCGGGGCGTGGCCGCCGGTCCCGTCACCGACGAGGGGTACGGCCTGGCGACGACGCTGACGCTGCCCAGCGGCGCCACGATCGGCCTGTACGAGCCGCGTCACGCCAGCCCGCTCGGCTGAGCGAGCGTCATGCGCGGGCCGGGAACCGTACAACAGTCCTTGACCGGGTGATATACCAGCACATTCCGGGCAGTCGTCCCCGCATGAACGGGGAGACCAAGCGCAACAAGATCATCGGCGCCACGCTGGCGAGCGCCGCACTGCTGACCGGCGCGGGCTGCGGCCCGGCCGCGCCGGGCGAGACCGGGACCGCTCAGGCGGCCGGGTCGCCGGCCCCCGCGCCGACCGGCACGGAGGACATGCCCGTCGACCCGGGGAGCCCGCCCGTGGACCCGGAGGACTCGCCGACGGACCCCGAGGCCTCGCCCACGGGCACGGACGCGACGCCCTCCCCCACCGACGGCAGCCCCTCGCCGGGCGCCACCACGGCAGGCGTCGCCGATCTCAAGAAGGCCGCCGAGGCCGCACTCGCCGCGGTCCCGAACTCCACGCTCATCTCCATCGAGAGCGAGGAGGGCGGCAAGCTCTGGGAGGTCCAGGTCGTCGACAACACCGGCGCCGAGCAGCAGATGGACGTCGACGGCGCCAGCGGCCAGGTGGTGAACGGCCCCACCGCCGAGGAGTCGGACGCCGAGGACAAGCAGAAGCACCTGGAGCGGGTCAAGGCCGCCAAGCTCACCTACGCCCAGGCCGCCGACAAGATCGCCGCCTCGGTCCCGCAGGGGCGCATCACCGAGCTGAACCTGGACAGCAGCAACGGCAAGACCGTCTGGGAGTCGGACGTCGTCACCCCCAACGGCACCAAGCACGAGGTGACGGTCGACGCGGCCACCGGCGACGTCACCAAGAACAGCTCCACCAGCTGACCCCGCCCACCCGTCCGTCAAGGGCCCACGCCACCACGCGGCGCGGGCCCTCCCTCATGCCCGGGGCTCCAGGGCGCCGCCGAAGCTGAGCTCGTTGCCTTCCGGGTCGCGGTAGGTGACCTTGGTGACGCCGCCCTCGTACGTCTCGCGGCGGGCGGGCTCCAGGCCGCGGGCGGCCAGGCCGGCGACCCGGGCGTCCAGGTCGTCGACGAACGCCAGCACCAGCGCGTTGCCCGCCCGCTCGGGCGCCTGCACGATGTAGACGTGGCGGCCGGGGGCCACCTCCCACACCGCCTCGATCTCGTTGGGCAGGAACGACGGCGGCCCGCCGAACAGCCGCTCGTACCACGGCAGCGCGGCGGCGTAGTCGGTGACGGGGACGCCTGCGAACAGGTCGAGCGACACGTCGTCCTCCAGAGGGTTAACTGATGCCGGCCTCGCGCATGTCGCGAAGCTCGCGCTTGAGCTCCTTGATCTCGTCGCGGAGCCGGGCGGCGACCTCGAACTGGAGGTCGGCCGCCGCCTGGTGCATCTGCTCGGTGAGCGACTCGATCAGCGACTCCATCTGCGCCCTCGGCATCTCGCCGGCGATGGCCTTGGCGTGCTGGCCGGCCTTGGCGGCGGCGAACCCGGGGACGGGGGCCTTGCCCCGGGACTGGCTGCGCCCGCCGCCCATGAGCTGCTGGGTGTCGGCGTCCTCGCGCTGCAGCGAGTCGAGGATGTCGGCGATCTTCTTGCGCAGCGGCTGCGGGTCGATGCCGTTGGCCTCGTTGTAGGCGACCTGCTTGGCCCGGCGCCGGTTGGTCTCGTCGATGGCCCGCTCCATGGACGGCGTGACCTTGTCGGCGTACATGTGGACCTGGCCGGAGACGTTTCGGGCGGCGCGGCCGATGGTCTGGATGAGCGACGTCTCGGAGCGCAGGAAGCCCTCCTTGTCGGCGTCGAGGATGGCCACCAGCGACACCTCGGGCAGGTCGAGGCCCTCGCGCAGCAGGTTGATGCCGACGAGCACGTCGTACTCGCCGACGCGCAGCTCGCGCAGCAGCTCGATGCGGCGCAGCGTGTCGACCTCGCTGTGCAGGTAGCGGACCCGGATGCCGAGCTCCAGCAGGTAGTCGGTGAGGTCCTCGGCCATCTTCTTGGTCAGCGTGGTGACCAGGACGCGCTCGTCGCGGTCGGCTCGCTCGCGGATCTCGTGCACCAGGTCGTCGATCTGGCCCTTGGTGGGCTTGACGACGACCTCCGGGTCGACCAGGCCGGTGGGCCGGATGACCTGCTCGACGACGTCGCCCTTGACGCGGCCGAGCTCGTACGGGCCGGGCGTGGCCGACAGGTAGACGGTCTGGCCGATCCGCTCCAGGAACTCCTCCCACTTCAGCGGCCGGTTGTCCATCGCGGACGGCAGCCGGAAGCCGTGGTCGACGAGCGTGCGCTTGCGGGAGGCGTCGCCTTCGTACATGGCGCCGATCTGCGGCACGGTCTGGTGGGACTCGTCGAGCACCAGGACGAAGTCCTCGGGGAAGTAGTCGAGCAGCGTGTTGGGGGCGCTGCCGGCGGGGCGGCCGTCCATGTGGCGGGAGTAGTTCTCGATGCCGGAGCAGGTGCCGATCTGGCGCATCATCTCGATGTCGTAGGTGGTGCGCATGCGCAGCCGCTGGGCCTCCAGCAGCTTGCCCTGGCGCTCCAGCTCGGCCAGCCGGTCGGTCAGCTCGGCCTCGATCCCGGCGACGGCGGCGGCCATGCGCTCCTCGCCGGCGACGTAGTGGGAGGCGGGGAAGATGTAGAGCTCTTCGTCCTCGGTGATGACCTCGCCGGTCAGCGGGTGCATCGTGGACAGCTTCTCGATCTCGTCGCCGAACATCTCGATGCGCACGGCGAGCTCTTCGTACTTGGGGATGATCTCGATCGTGTCGCCGCGCACCCGGAACGTGCCCCGGGTGAAGGCCAGGTCGTTGCGGGTGTACTGCATGTCGACGAGGCGGCGCAGGAGCTGGTCGCGGTCGACGTCCATGCCGACGCGCAGCCGGGCCATGCGGTCGACGTACTCCTGCGGGGTGCCCAGGCCGTAGATGCAGGAGACGGAGGCGACGACGATGGTGTCGCGGCGGGTGAGCAGCGAGTTGGTGGCCGAGTGGCGCAGCCGCTCGACCTCGTCGTTGATCGAGGAGTCCTTCTCGATGTAGGTGTCGCTCTGCGGGACGTACGCCTCGGGCTGGTAGTAGTCGTAGTAGGAGACGAAGTATTCGACCGCGTTGTTGGGCAGCATCTCGCGCAGCTCGTTGGCGAACTGGGCGGCGAGGGTCTTGTTGGGCTGCATGACGAGCGCGGGCCGCTGCAGCCGCTCGATGAGCCACGCGATGGTGGCGGTCTTGCCGGTGCCGGTGGCGCCGAGCAGCACGCTGTCCTTGGCGCCGGCCTTGACGCGGCGCTCCAGCTCGGCGATGGCCGTCGGCTGGTCGCCCGAGGGAGTCATCTCGGTGACGACCTCGAACGGCGCCACCTTCCGCTGCAAATCTGTGACCGGTCGCATGCTGCCCACTTTAGGCGGCCCGACCGACAGAATCGGTCAGGCCGTCCGCTCCCCGATGCGGGGGAAGGGCGCGGTGGAGAAGACGACCTCCACCGGCACCTCGAAGTATTCGGCTATCCGCAGCGCCAGGTAGAGGCTGGGGCTGTATTCGCCCCGCTCCAGGTAGCCGACGGTCTGGTAGTGGACCCCCAGGGCGTCGGCCAGCTGCCTGCGGCTGACGCCCCGCTCGGCGCGGAGCAGGGCGATGCGGTTGTAGACGGTCTCGCTCATCGTCGCCCATCTTCTCAGCCGATGCGCTGCAGTGCCCGATCGCGCCGCGACTGCATGAGGGAGCCCGACTCGCGGCGGGCCATCCGGCGCAGGATCGGCGGCGCGAGCAGGAGCCCGGCCACGGTCCAGGCCAGCAGCACGCCGATCGTGGGCAGGGTGCGCCAGGAGCCGCCCAGCTCGGCGGCGGCCGCCGCGCCGGGCAGCAGGGCCGAGCGCATGCCGAGCCCCAGCCAGTAGATCGGGAACGCCTGGGCCAGGCCCTGCAGCCAGCCGGCGAGCGCGGTGATCGGGTAGAAGATGCCGGAGATGGCGGTGAGCGCGCCGAAGCAGAGCATCGACAGCCCGGCGGCGGTCTGCGGGTTGGCGCTCAGCGAGCCGATGACGGCGCCCCACGGCAGCATGGCGGTCAGCCCGAGCACCGCCACCCAGAGCACGGTGAGCCAGCCGCCCGCTCCGGCGGCGGCGAGCTCGGGCAGCAGGATCAGCCCGGCGACGGACACGAGCAGGAGGCTGCCGAGCGCGGAGAGCGAGACCGACACGACGCGGCCGACCAGGTAGCCGAGCATGCCCTGCGGCAGCGCCTTGGCCCGCAGCAGCGTGCCGTCCTCGCGTTCGACGGACAGGGAGCCGACGGCGCCCATGAGCCCGTTGAAGGCCATGCCGAGGCCGAGGATGCCGGGCATCGTGGCGGCGGCGAGCGACAGGTCGGTGCCGGGCACGGTCGCGCCGCGCTGGAAGTAGAGCACGGTGACGAACGCGGCCGTGGTGACGAGCGTGAAGCCGATGTCCTGGGGGTTGGCGAGGGCGTGCCGGAACTCGATCCACCCTCTGGCCAGGCCGAGCCGGGCGGCGTGCGCGGTGGGGTTCATCCTTCCTCCTTCTTGAGGATGGCCATGTAGGTGTCCTCCAGCGTGGCGCGCCGGACCTCCAGGTCGCCGATCTGGTCGCCGTACTGCTGGAACAGGCCGCGTACGAAGCCGGTGGCGTCCTCGGTGGCGTGCACGAAGTGCTCGCCGTCGCGGCTCCAGCGGACCTGGGCGTCGCGGGAGGCCTCGCGTGACAGCTTGTCGGCGCTGCCGTCGGCGACGATCCGGCCGCCGGCCAGGATGAGGATGCGGTCGGCGAGCTTCTCGGCCTCGTCCAGGTCGTGCGTGGTGAGCAGGATGGTGGTGTCGTCCAGGTCGGACAGCCGGTGCACCAGGTCGTGGAAGTCGCGGCGGGCCTGCGGGTCGAAGCCGGCGGTCGGCTCGTCGAGGAAGAGCACCTCGGGGCGGCCGACGATGCCGATGGCCACGTCGAGGCGGCGGCGCTGGCCGCCGGACAGCCGGCTGACGCGCTGCCCGGCGTGCCCGGTCAGGCCGACGGCCTCGATGAGCTCGGCGGTGGGCGTCGGGCGCCGCCGGCCGGGGGCGGAGTAGGGCGCGTAGTAGCGGCCCAGGTGGTCGAGGAGGCCGTGGACGGTCCAGCGGCCGTGGTCGCGCCAGGACTGCAGGACGACGCCGAGGCGGGCCCGCCAGCGTTCGTCGCCCTTGACGGGCTCGGTGCCGAGCACCCGCACGTGGCCGCCCGACGGGGCGCGGAAGCCTTCGAGGATCTCGATCGTGGTGGTCTTGCCCGCGCCGTTGGGGCCGAGCAGCGTGACCACCTCGCCGGGGGCCACCCGGAAGTCGACGCCGCGCAGCACCTCGTGGGTCCCGTAGCTCATGCGCAGGTCGCGGACCTCGATGGCGGAGGCGGCTTTCATCACAGTGATGTCTCCATCCAGTGTCGTAGCAGCGCCCATGACCCCCTCCATATAGTAGGTGTACTACATTGATAGCACACATACTATTGATCGCAATACTCCTATGACATTCGATTGCAAGCGATCTTTAAGTCGCACCCGATACGGTCGAATCCGCCTGTAGCGGAAGAGGAAGGTGCGATGTCACGACCCAGAGAGGCCTTGATCCAGGCAGGCCAGGGCGTAGCCCAAGCGGTCGCCCAAGGAGGAAACGTACGCCAGGCCATGAGCCAGGCGGTCGGGCAGGTCGCCCAGCAGGCGGGCCAGCTCGGCGGGCAGGGTCAGGGCTTCGCCCTCAACCCGCACGACTTCGCCGCCGCCCGTGACGGCGGCGTGTCGATCGGCACGCAGATCGAGGCGCGCACCGCGTCGCTCAACGAGGCCGGCGAGATCGTCAACCGCAGCTTCGCCGAGAACGGCATGCACGTCATCTCCCCGGTGGTGATCCCCAAGGGCAACACCGCCAAGGTGATCGTGCCGCTGGGCATCCTCATCGTGCTCGGCCTGATCGGCGCCCTCGGCAACGTCATCCCCAACACCGAGCTGTTCTTCGGCCCCCACTACTGGGTCGTGCTGGTGCTGGCGGCCGTGTTCCTGTGGTGGCGGCGCAGCGTGGTCATGGTGCCCGAGGGCTGCAAGGCCCTGATCACCAAGTTCGGCAAGCTCGTGCACATCGCCGACCCGGGCCGCGTGACGCTGCTCAACCCCTGGAAGCGGGTCAGCTACATCGTCAACACCACCCGCGAATACCCCTTCAACGCGCCCATCAGCGAGGCGCCCACCCAGCAGGGCGTCAAGGCCAGCGTCGACCTGTTCCTGCAGTTCAGGATCGAGAACCCGGCCGAGTTCATCTTCGTGCTCGGCTCGGTGAGCGGCTTCCAGTCCAAGCTGCAGAACGCCATCAGCGAGGTCACCCGGTCGCTGATCTACGCCCAGCGCGCCGAGGACATCTACGACCTGGTGGGCGAGAGCACGGTCGGCATGCTCGACAACCTCAACCAGCAGTTCCTGCCCGCCGTGCGCCTGACCGACGTGAACATCACGCACGCCGAGCCGTCCAGCCAGGAATACCGCATGGACCTGGCCGCCCCCGAGATGGTCCGCGTGGCCAAGGAGGCGTACACCTACGAGTACGAGCTCCAGCTCCGCAAGGAGCAGAACGAGGGCGACCTGATCAAGGAGCTGGCCGGGCTGCAGGAGACGCTGAGCGCCATCCAGGCCGAGATCGCCGGCTACCAGGCCCGCATGGACACCGCGCTGGAGCGGGCCACCCACCAGGCGACCGCGCAGGCCAGGCAGCGCCTGGTCGAGGCCGAGTCGTCCGCCAAGGCCAACTCGGCGCTGCTGGAGGCGCAGGCGCTCGACATCCGGGCGCTCAGCGCGGCCGAGGCCCCCGAGATCCTCGACTACCGCTTCCAGCAGGACCTGCTGGACAAGCTGGAGACGGTCTCCGGCCGGCTGCCCCAGGTCGTGCACGTCGGCGAGAACAGCGACATCGACTTCCTGGAGCTGGCCCAGCAGCTCGTCGGCAGCAAGGCCGCGGTGCTGTTCACGCCCGAGGACATGGCCGCCATCCGCTCCCGCCTGGCCGAGATCGGCAGGCGCGTCTCCGGCCGCGAGGCCGAGATCGGCGCCCTGCTCAAGAAGGTCGAGGACGAGGTCACCGAGGCGCCCGACCCGGACCTCGCCGTCCTGGGCTCCCCCGAGGGCCGCCATCAGGCCGCCCCCGAAGGCGCCGTCCCCCAGAGCATCGAGGGTGAGGTCCGATGAGCCGCGAGTTCTCGAAGATCAAGGAGTCGCTGGCGTCCTGGTCGGAGATCCGCCAGCTGCTGCGCGGCGGCGAGCAGGGCCAGCTCGTCCCCGTCGTGATCCCCAAGGACCGGCGCGGCTTCTCCTGGATGGCGCTGGTGTTCATCGCGGTCTACTTCGCCGGGATGGCGGTGCTGACCGACTGGACCGTCATGGCCGCGCTGGCCGCGCTGTTCTTCCTGCTCGTGGCGCTGCTGACGGTGTGGCGCCGGGCCATCATCGAGATCGAGGAGGGCACCACCGGGGTGCGCAGCCACTGGGGCGCCATCACCGGCACGCTGCCCCCTGGCCGCCACTACCTGTGGCTGCCGTGGGACCGGGTCGACGCGGTCGTCGACACCTCCACCGAGATCCCGTACTCGGCGCCGATCGTGGCCTGCCCGACCGCCGAGAACGTGCCGCTGAAGTCGATCGAGTTCTTCCTGAAGTTCCGCATCGTCGACCCGGTGGCGTTCGTCCGCACGATCGGCGCCGGCAACTTCGACCTGGTGCTGTCCAGCGCCGTCCAGGACGCCATCCGGCAGCGCAGCCGCAGGGTCAACACCGAGCGGGCCTACGACCTGCGCGGCTCCGACGTCGGCGACATGCAGGACGCGCTCAACCGCCAGCTCGGCCGCTACGGGGTGCGCGTCACCGGCGCCAACATCCCCGACGTGCAGCTGCCCGACCAGTACCAGCAGCACCTGTCCACCCGCGAGAAGGTCGCCAAGGAGCTGTCGGCCTACGAGCGCGAATGGGAGCTGACCCGCAAGCGCCGCATCGACACGCTGCTGATGGAGATCGAGCGGTCCAAGAAGACCCGCGACGCCCGCGTGGTCGAGGTCAAGGCCGCCCACAACAAGGCGCGCAAGGACGTGGCGCGCATGCTGGAGGAGCAGGAGACCGAGGCGCAGCGGGTGCGCTGGGAGATCGAGGCGCGCGGCCGGGCCGAGCTGACCGCCGCCGAGAACGAGGCCAAGGCGCTGCGCCGGCTGGCCGAGTCCTACCGCGACAACCGGGCCGTGCTGCAGTACGAGCTGGCCCGCAAGCGCCTCGACGTGGGCGCCAAACTGGCGGAGAACGCCCCGCAGCCGCTGGTGGTCCGCACCCAGCAGGGCGGCGGCGACTCCGCGCTGTCCACCCTGCTGCTGGCCCAGCTTCTCCCCCGCTTCTCGGCCAACGGCAAGGACCAGGCGCCGACCCCCTAAGGAGGACTCATGGTGTTCCGCAAGCTGATGGCCGCGTTCGGCGCGGGCGTCGAAGTAGACACGGTGCTGACCAACGCCACCGTGCGCCCCGGCGAGCCGCTGCGCGGGGTGGTCAACTTCCGCGGCGGCGGCTCCGACTACAAGGTGGAGGGCATCTACCTGGACCTGACCGCCGTGGTCGAGGTCGAGTCGGGCGACAACGAGTACAAGACGACCTACAGCTTCCTGCGCCAGGCGGTCGCCGGGCCGTTCCAGCTCGCCGCCAGGGCCGAGCACGGGCAGCCGTTCGAGATCCCGGTGCCGTGGGAGACGCCGATCAGCGCGATCGGCGGCCACGCGCTGCCCGGCATGCGGCTGGGCGTGCGCACCGAGCTCGCGCTGGCCGGAGCCCTGGACAAGGGCGACCTCGACCCGCTGTTCGTCACCCCGCTGCCGGCGCAGGAGCACGTCATCCGCGCCCTGGACCGGCTCGGCTTCCAGTTCAAGAAGGCCGACCTGGAGCGGGGCACGCTGCACGGCTCGACGATGCCGTTCTTCCAGGAGATCGAGTACTACGCGGGCGGCCAGTGGCGGCGTCACTTCAACGAGCTGGAGCTGACGTTCATCGCCGGGCCGAGGCAGATGGAGGTCATCCTGGAGGCCGACCAGCGCGGCGGCTTCCTGACCTCCGGTCACGACTCCTACAACCGCTTCACCGTCCGCTACGGCGACGCCCCGGAGGCCGTCGACCAGGCGCTCCAGCACGGGCTGGAGCAGATGGCGCGCCGGCGCGGCTGGTTCTAGCCGGCCCGGCGACGGGAGGGCGGCGTCCGCGCCGCCCTCCCGTCCTTCATGGAGAGGTACGCCTTCCGCGCCTGGCAGGGACCTGACGCGCTCGTTACCATGACCCCGGGACTGACTGATCGTCGGGATGCGGGGCGAGCGATGGCACGGTTCGTGGGGGCGTTGCGGCGGATCGCCCCTTGGGCGGCCCAGAACGCGGACGTGGCGATCGCCTTGGCGCTGGCCATCGTGGTCGGCGTGCTGGGCATCATGCCCGACGACATCGTCCCGCCCAGCGTCCAGGCGCAGCTCGTCAGCGCCGCGACGCTGGTGATCCTGGCCCTGGTGGCGACCGCGCTGCTGCGCGACCGGGCGCGGCAGGCCCCCGTCGAGGAGACCATCACCTCCGGCGCGCTCGCCCAGCTCCCCGTCCGGCTGGAGCGGCTGGAGCAGATCGAGAACCTGGTGCAGGGCACCCGCAAGGCGCTCGACGCCCTCCAGCTCGTCCGGGTGCTCGGCAGCTCCCAGGAGATCGCCCAGGCGCACGCCGACGCCCGCCGCGACACCTCCCGGTGGAGCTTCAAGGGCGGCACCGGCACCTACCTGCGCGCCGTCACGCTGCCCGTGTGCGTGGCCGCCGCCCGCCGCGACAAGCGCCACCTCACCGTACGGATCGAGATCATCGACCCGACCGACGCCGAGGTGTGCGAGACGTACGCCCACTACCGCCGCTCGCTGTCGGACCTGCCCGACGGCACCGGCGAGACGTGGACCACCGACCGGGCCAGGAAGGAGTCGTACGCGACGATCCTGGCCGCGTTCTGGCACCGGCAGCGCTACGGGCTGCTCGACATCGGCGTGGGCCTGTCGGCCACGATGACGACGTTCCGCTGGGACCTGTCCAGCAGCCGCCTCATCATGACCGTCGAGGACCCGAACATGGCGATGACGGCGCTGGCCGACACCTTCTACTACGAGAACGGCGACACCGAGCTGCGCCTGAGCTTCGAGCAGGCGCGCCGGGTGCCGCTGGAGATGTACAAGCGGGTGCCGCTCAGCGACGAGCCCACGATCGAGGAGGTGCAGGACCTGTTCGAGCGCATCGGGATGCCGCTCCCCAAGTCCTACGACGGGCGCGACGTGGTCGACATCGCGCGCAAGGCGCTGCGCGCCGTCGACCCGTACGGCGAGCCGGCGCGCGGGCACGGGTCATGAGCTACGCGGGCGTCTACGAGCAGGTCGTTCAGGGCCGGGCCAGGGCGTGGGCGCTGGAGGCGGTCTCCGGCGAGGTCCGGGCCGTGCGGCACCCCCTGGGATTCGTCTGCCTCCCGCTGGAGCGGGACGGCGGCGAGGGGGTATGCATCCATCTGTGGTCCGATTCGCTCGCGCCGGCGACCAGCACCACCTCGCAGATCCACTGCCACAGCTGGGACCTGGTCAGCCACGTGCTCTACGGCCAGGTGCGCAACGTGCACGCGGTGCTCGACGACGCGGGCCCGAACGCGACGCACCGGGTGTTCGAGGTGGTCAGCGCCGCAGACGGCGACCGCATCTCACCCACCCCACGCACGGTCCGGCACCGCACCGGCCTGGTGGAGTCGTTCGGGCCGGGCGACACCTACACGCTGCCGGCCGGCCGCTTCCACAGCAGCGTCGTGCCGGAGGGCGGCGAGGCCGCCACGGTCGCGCTCGGGCGGGGCCGCCCGGGCAGCCGCGACCTGTCGCTCGGCCCGCTCGGGGCGGGCGACCACCACGTGTCGAGGCAGCCGCTCGACGCCCGGGAGACGGCGCTCGCCGTACGCCTGATCACCGCCCGCCTGAGCTGAGGGGTGCCGATGGACCTGGACCGCGCGCGAACGCTGGCCGTCGAGGCGGCCGAGGCCGCCGGGCGGCTGCTGGTGGACGGCGCCGCGGGCGCGGTGGGGGTGCGGGCCAAGGGCGGCTCCGGCGACGTGGTGACCGATCTGGACCTGGCGTCGGAGAAGCTGCTGCTGGAGCGGATCCTCACCGCCTACCCGTCGCACGCGGTCATCGCCGAGGAGTCGGGGCTGCTGGGCGTCTCGGGCAGTGAGTGGACGTGGCTGGTGGACCCGCTCGACGGGACCAACAACGTGGCGATCGGGCTGCCCGCGTACGTGGTCGGGCTGGCGCTGTGCCACGGCGGGCGACCGGTGCTCGGGGTGGTGCACGACCCGGTGACGTCCCGTACGTGGTCGGCGGTGCGCGACGGCGGCACGCTGGACTCCTCGGGCGCCCGGATGTCCCTTCCGCACCGGTCCGCACCACATGGGCCGCTGCTGGCTTGGACCCAGGGGTATGCTGTGACCAGGCACGACGCTGCGGCGCGAGCGCTGCGCACGAGGCTGGAGCTGGCTGCCAGGCGGGTGCTGCAGTTGTGGGCCCCGCTGCTGACGTGGGCGATGCTGGCGCGCGGCGACATCGACGCGATCATCGGCTACCGCGCTGAGCTGATCGACCTGCCGGCGGGCGTGCTGATCGCACGGGAGGCGGGCGCCGAGATCCGGGCGCTCGACGGCGGGCCGTTCGACGAGAGCATCGAGGGCACGGCCGACCGCAGCTTCGTGGCGGCCCACCCGAAGGCCATGCCGGGGCTGCTGTCGCTCCTGGCGTGACGATCTTGAATTCGTAAAAATCTTGAAGGTCCGGCGCGGAATGTCGATAACTTTCCGCGCCTTTCGACGTCTCACTAACAGGTGCGCGTTCCGGCGGCACCGGTGGAGAGGAGAACCCCATGGCGACCATGCTGACCCGGCTGAGCGTGACGGAGCTCGCGCAGGTGCTCTTCGCCTCCGCCGTGCAGCCGTCCGACACCGCGTCCGGCGCCGTGTCCGCGAGGGAGATCCGGGCGGCGATCGACCGGAGGCTGTGCGCGTGCGGCGGCCACGCCGGATGCGCCGCCTACGTGGCGCAGGAGGCGGGCGACCACCCGGACGCCTTCGTCACCCGCATGCGCTGGGCGCTGGAGGCCGTGGCGGGCGCCTATCCCGGTCCACGGGCGGCGGCATGAGCGGCGACGAGCGCAGGGAGTGGGCGCATCCGTGGTTCGCGGCCGTGGTCGGGCCGCGGCCGTCGGAGGAGAGGCCGGACAGGCCGGCCGAGGAGGACGAGCGCCGCGTCAGGCGCCGCGCTCGCCGCGTCGCGACGGTGCGCCGCCGCACTACTTGAGGAGATACTTGCACAGGCCCTTGGCGGTGACGACCCGCTCGCCGTCGACGGTGATGCGGCAGGGCGCGGGCCTGAACTGGCCGTTCTTGTCACGCACGGAGCCGGCCACGATGGAGACCAGCCGGCCGACCTCCTGCTCGGCGCCGGTCAGCTCGATGTCGGCCGTCCTCGACCAGGGCAGGGTGGCCGTGGTCTCGGTGCCGCTCTCGTCTGCGTTGTAGGCGATCGGCTGGACGGCCTCGCCCTTGCCGAGCACCTCCAGCTTGACCTTGCGCACCACCTTCTGCGGGGTTTCGGAGCTCGCCGGGCTCTGGGAGGGCGTGGACGCCGAGCTGGAGGGGGTGGGCACCGAGGCGGCGGAGCCGGACGTGCCGCAGCCGGTCAACGCTGCCGCCGCCACCAGGGCAAGACCGAAACATCTGATCAGAGGTGATTTGGCCATGGCGACCATTGTCCCCGACTTCCCCCGCCCCCGGTCCCTCAGCCGAAGGCCACCAGCGCCCACGTGGTCGCCAGCACCCCGGTGACGGCCAGCCCGGCGCCGGTCAGCAGGAAGCGGCGCATGGGCACCCGGACGTCGTGGCGGCGGCACGACTCGAACCACAGCAGCGTGGCCAGCGACGCCCACGGGGTGACGACGGTGCCCACGTTGGTGCCGACGAGCAGCGCGAACAACTGCCCCCGGTCGCCCGCCGGGATGACGCCTTCGAGCGCCTTGTAGGCGGGCAGGTTGTTGACCACGTTGGCCAGGCCCGCGCCGACGGCCGCCGTCCGGTACGGGTCGCGCTCGTCGCCGAGCATCCAGTGCATGAGGTCGTCCAGGCCGTAGCGACTGAGCGTGGGCACGACCAGGAACAGCCCGGTGACGAAGATCAGCAGTTGCCAGGGCACGAGCCGCCAGGTCAGCCGCTTGCGGTCGCGCACCGCGAACGCCACCACGACGACGAGCCCCGCCGCCGTCGCCGCGGCCCACACCTCGACCCTGGCCAGCAGCGCGACGATGAACAGCACGCAGGCCGCCGACGCGGCGGTGAACAGCGCCCGGTCGGCGATCGGCTCCAGCAGGGGCGGCGTGTAGCGCAGGTCGCGCCGCCGCCCGCGCCGCCAGAAGTACGCCCACAGGAATGCCATCGTGACCGCGATCGCGACCGTCTGCGGCGCCCACATGAAGGAGGCGAACTCCAGCGGGCTCAGCTCGATGCGGTGCATGGCCAGCAGGTTCGTCAGGTTGGAGACCGGGAACAGCAGGCTGGCGGTGTTGGCGAACCAGATCGTGGTCATGGCCAGCGGCAGCGCCGCGATGCGGGCCTTGGGGGCCAGGGCCAGCATCACCGGCGTGAGCAACACCGCAGTCGTATCAAGATTGAGAAATATCGTAATAAATGACGCAAAGACCGTACAAAGCAAGAAAAGGGCGAAATAGTTGCCGCGCCCGAGAACCGCCATTCTTGCCGCGATCGCGTCGAAGACCTGAGCCTCCTTGGTGAGCTCGGCCAGCACGATGACGCCCACCAGGAACACCAGCAGCGGCCCGATCTCGGTCAGGCTCGCCGTGGCCTCGGCCAGCGGCAGCAGCCCGGTCGCCACGAAGAGCAGGCCGAGCGCGAGCAACCCGACCCGGATCCAGTCGAGCACGCCAAGACGCCGCAACACCCGACGATGATCGCACACGTGCTGGGAAACTCCGATCCTCCGGGCGATACTGGGGAGATGGCACGTGACGGCAGGCCGACCCAGATCTTCGTCAGCTATTCCCCCGCCGACACGGCCTGGGCGACCTGGATCGCCTGGGAGCTCGAGGCGGCCGGATATCGCACGATGATCCAGGCGTGGGACTTCGTGCCCGGCACCAACTTCATCGACTTCATGGACCGCGGCGTCAGCGAGGCGCAGCTCGTCGTGGCGGTGCTGTCGCGCAACTACCTGAGCTCGCGCTACGGCCGCCTGGAGTGGCAGGCCGCGCTGCGCGCCGACCCGGACAACCCCTCCAACAAGCTCGTCACGATCCGGCTGGAGGACGTGCAGCTCGAAGGGCTGCTGTCCACGATCACCTGGGTCGACCTGCTGGGCGTCACCGACCCGGGGCAGGCCAGGGCCGCGCTGCTGGGCCGGGTCGGCGAGGCGCTGGCCGGCCGGGCCAAGCCGCAGGCCGCGCCCGCGTTCCCGACCGCCGGGGCGCCGCCCGCCGCGGTGCCGACGCTGCCGCCGCCCGCCGACCCGGCCCGCGCCCGGCGCACGCCGGTCTCCGCGCCGAAGTTCCCGCCCGCCACCGGGCCCCGGGAGCGGCGCGAGTCGCTCGCCGTGCTGCACATCGCCGGACCGCGCTTCGGCCGGGCGCTGCCCGAGCCGGGCGAGCCGTTCACGCCCGAGGACCTCCAGGCGCGGATCTGGGCCGACCTGACCGCCATGTACGACCGGGGCATGCCGCGGCCCGACCTGATGGTGGTCAGCGGCGACCTGACCGAGTCGGGCAGCCTCGGCCAGTTCGGCCAGGCGACCCAGTTCGTCACCGACTTACGGCTGCTCATCGGGCTGGAGCCGCACCGGCTGGTGATCGTGCCGGGCCCGCGCGACGTCACCAAGGCCGCCGCGAGCGCCTACTTCCTGACGTGCGAGGCCGACGACGTCACCCCGCAGCCCCCCTACTGGCCCAAGTGGCGGCACTTCGCGGGCCTGTTCGGCGAGGTCTACCAGGGGCTGGACGACCGGGTGTTCGACGGCGGCCAGCCGTGGACGCTGTTCGAGGTGCCCGACCTCCAGGTGGTCGTGGCCGGGCTCAACTCCACGATGGCGATGAGCCACCTGGAGCGCGACGCCTACCCGCTGATCGGCGAGGCGCAGGCCGCCTGGTTCGCCGAGCGGCTGCGGCCCTACGAGGAGCGGGCGTGGCTGCGGCTGGGCGTGATGGGCCATCCGCCGGCCGCGCTGCACGACGCGCCCGCCTTCGACCGGCTGCTGGCCCACCGGCTCAACCTGCTGTTCCACGGCCCCGGCCAGGCGGGTGAGGCGGCGATCGCCGCGCCGCGCGCCGGCCGCCACCACGTCGTCGAGCTCACCCCCGCCGCGACGCGCGTGTGGCTGCCCGACGGCGGCGCGCCGGAACGTTCCCGGCGCACCTGGCGGGCCGCCCGCGCCACCTTCACCGGCGAGGCCCCCGGCACGCCGCCTCCCGCGCAGGCCGCGAGCTCGGGCGAGCGCGAGCCGAGCCCCGTCGACCTGCTGCTCGACCGCATCACCGAGGTGTGCGAGGCCCGCCACGAGCGGGCCCGCATCCGCCGCCTGCCCGGCCACCTGGTGGTCACCCACCCGGAGGACGGGTTCGTCCGCCAGCTCATGATCGGCGCGCACGTGGGCGAGCTCACGCCCGCCGACGCGGCCGACTTCGTCCGGCGCGCGCACGCGGCGGAGCTGGCCGCCGAGCTCGTCTACCAGGGGCCGCCCCCGGCCCGCGCGCTGCGCGAGGACCTCATGCGGCGCGGCGTGCGGCTGCGCAGCTTCACCGAGTTCCAGGGGCTGCTCGACCTGTCGGGCTACGTCGGCGAGCAGACCGCCAGGCTCGCCGCCGACCACCGCTACCCGCCCGAGCTGTACGTGCCGCAGCGCTACCGCGAGCTCGACCGGCCCGGCCAGCACGTCAAGGACGGCCTGACCGACGAGCTGATGCGGCTGCTGTCGGCCGACCACGGCCGCTTCCTGCTGCTGCTCGGCGACTTCGGCCACGGCAAGACGTTCGCGCTGCGCGAGCTGGCCCGGCGCATCCCGGTCGAGCTGCCGCACCTGACGCCGATCTTCATCGAGCTGCGTGCCCTGGACAAGGCCCACTCCGTCGACGGGCTGGTGGCCGCCCACCTGGCCAACCACGGCGAGGAGTTCATCGACCTCAAGGCGTTCCGCTACCTGCTGCGCCAGGGCCGGATCGTGCTGCTGTTCGACGGGTTCGACGAGCTGGTCACCCGGCTCACCTACGACAGGGCCGCCGACCACCTGGCGACGCTGCTGGCCGCCGCCGAGGACAAGGCCAAGATCGTGGTCGCCAGCCGCACCCAGCACTTCAAGTCGCACAGCCAGGTGCTGACGTCGCTGGGCGAGATGGTGGGCGTGCTGCCGCAGCGGCGGGTGCTCGGCGTCGAGGACTTCACCCACGACCAGATCCGCTCCTACCTGGCCAACCGGTTCGACGACGGCGACGAGGCCGGCGCCCGCATGTCGCTCATGGAGGGCATCAAGGACCTGCTGGCGCTGGCGCAGAACCCGCGGATGCTGAGCTTCATCGCCGACCTCGACACCGACCGGCTGCGCATGGTGGCCGGCGCCCGCCACACGATCAGCCCGGCGCTGCTGTACGAGGAGATCCTGCAGTCGTGGCTGGCCTTCGAGGAGCGCCGGGCCAAGGTGCCCGGCTCGCCCGCCTCGCTGACCAGGGACGAGCTGCTGCGGGCGGTGACGGCGCTGGCGCTGCGGCTGTGGGACTCCGGCGAGTCGCTGCTGGGCCTGGACGAGCTGACGGAGATCGCCGAGACGCTGGCCGACCTGGCCAGCGGCCAGCTCACGGTCGCCCACACCGCGCACGCCGTGGGGTCGGGCAGCCTGCTGGTGCGCACCGAGGAGGGCATGTTCGGGTTCATCCACACCTCGGTGATGGAGTGGCTGATCGCCCGGCACGTCGCGGCCACCCTCGACTCCCCCGCCGCGCTGTCGCGCGGGCCGCTGTCGGCGCTGAGCATCGAGTTCCTGTGCGACCTGGCCGACGTGCCCACACTGCGCGCCTGGGTGGCCGACCCGCCCGCCGACGACGTGGCCCGCGCGAACGCCGTCAAGATCGCGGCCAGGCTGCGCACCCCGGCCAAGGCCGACCTGCGCGGCGCCAACCTCAAGGGCGAGGACCTGTCGGCGCGCGACCTTCAGGAGGTCGACCTGACGGGCGCCGACCTGAGCGGGGCCACGCTCGCGGGCACCAACCTGACCAGGGCCGTCCTGCGTGACGCGAAGCTGACCGGGGCCCGGCTCGACGGGGCCGTGCTGGCGGGGGCCGACCTGCGCGGCGCCGACCTGTCGGGGGCCCGGCTGGCCCGCTCCGACCTGAGCGACGCCTCGGTCGAGGGCGCCCGCTGGCACCGGGCCGCGCTCATCAACGTGACGGGCACGCTGCCCCACCTGCCGGGCGCGGCCGTGGCCCCCGGCCAGCCGGTGGAGATCCAGCTCGCCCCGGCCGCGATCGGCGTCCCGTACGGCTATCACTTCCAGACCAGCCGGCTGCCCGAGCCGATCGCCTACAGCCCCGACGGCTCCACGATCGCCATCGGCAACGAGGACGGCGACGTGCTGCTGTGCGCGGGCGGGCTGCCGGTGCGCACGCTGCACGGCCACGGCGGCCGCGTCTACGCGGTCGCGTTCGCCGGCGAGCTGCTGGCCACCGGCGCGAGCGACGGCACCGTACGGCTGTGGGACTCGGCCACCGGCGAGCCGCTGCGGCAGCTCACCGGGCACGCCGACGGCGTGTGGCCGCTGAGGCTGAGCCCGTCGGGCGAGCTGGTCGCGGCGGGCGGCGGCGACGGCGTGGTGCGGGTCTGGGAGACCGCCACCGGCGACCTGGTGCACGAGCTGGCCGGGCACCAGGCGCCCGTCTACACGGCCTCGTTCGGCGGCTCGACGCTGGTGACCGGCGACTCGGCGGGCGTGGTGCGGGTGTGGAGCCTGGCCGGCGGCGAGCTGACCGGCACCCTCGACGGCCACCGCGGCTCGGTGTTCCGGGCCGTGCACAGCCCCGACGGCACGCTGCTGGCCACCGGCGACGAGGCGGGCACGCTGCGGGTGTGGGAGACGCGTACGTGGACGTCGCGGGCGGCGCTCACCGGCCACCGCGGCAGCCTCTACTGCGTGACGTTCTCCCCCGACGGGTCGCTGCTGGCCACCGGCGACACCTCCGGCGACGTGCGGCTGTGGGACCCGGAGGGAGAGTTCCGCGGCCTGCACACCACCCACGCCGCCGCCGTCTACCAGGTGGCGTTCTCGCCCGACGGCCACACGCTGGCCACCGGCGACGCGGGCGGCGTGGTGCGGCTGCAGCCGGTCGGCTCGCCGCACCGGGTGGAGCTGACCGGGCACCGCAGCTCGGTGTGGCCGTTCGCCTGGCGGCCCGACGGCGAGCAGCTCGCCACCAGCAGCAACGACGGCACCGTACGGCTGTGGGACCCGGTGTCGGGGCTGTGCCAGCGGGTGCTGCGCGGCCACGGCAGGCGGATCACCTCGGTGCGCTTCAGCGCCGACGGCTCGATGCTTGCCACCAGCGGCAACGACGGCGTCGTGCGCGTGTGGGAGCCGCGCGCCGGGCGGCTGCTGCGGGAGGTGCCCGGCCGCGCCGACCGGCTGGTGTCGGCGCTGTTCTCACCGGCCGGGCCGGTCCTGGCCGCCTCCAGCAACGACGGCGGCGTGCACTTCTGGAACGCCACCACCGGCGACTACGAGCGCGAGCTCAACGTCGAGACCGACCACGTGTGGGCCGAGGCGTTCAGCCCCGACGGCAACATGCTGGCCACGGCCAACGACGACGACAGCGTGCGGATCTGGTGGCGCTCGACCGGCCGCATGGTCACCAACCTCGGCGACCACCGCGGCCGGGTCCGCTCGATCGCCTTCAGCCCCGACGGCCGCTACGTGGCCACGGGCTGCGACGACCGGCTGGTCCGGCTGTGGCACGTGGAGTCGGGCGGCCGGGTGGCGACCCTCGAAGGGCACACCGACCGCGTCTACTCGGTGGCGTTCTCGCCCTCCGGCCGCCGGCTGGCGAGCGGCGGCAACGACGGGCTGGCCATGCTGTGGGAGCTGCGTCCGGGCCAGCCGTGGCAGCCGGCGCTGCGCCACACGATGCGGGCGAGCGCGGGACGGCTGTGGAGCGTCAGCTTCGACGCCTCGGGCGAGCGGCTGGCGACCGGCGGCGACGACCGCGCCGTGCGCGTGTGGGACGCCGCCACCGGGCGACTGCTGCACACGCTGCCGGGACACTCCAGGCGCGTCTGGTCGGTCGCCTACAGCCCTGTCTCCGACCTGCTGGCCAGTGCGGGCGACGACGGCGTGGTCATCCTCTGGGAGGGCGCTGAGCGCCGTACGACGCTGCTGGGGCTGCCCGAGGGGTGGGCGGCGCTGGCTCCGGACGGACGCTACAAGGTGCACGGGGACACGGCCGGGCAGTTCTGGCACGTGCTCGGCATGGCGCGCTTCGAGCTCGGCGAGCTGGACGCGCACCTGCCCGGAGTCCGCCAGGTGCCGCTCGACGCGCCCTTCTGACGGCGGCGCCGTGGCAGCGCGGGCCGGTCAGGCGCGGGCGGCGCGCCTGACGAGGTCGTCCCACACCTCGGCGACGCGCGCCTCCAGCTCGTCCAGGCCCGCCTCGTTGGGGATCACCACGTCGGCCACGGCCAGGCGCTCGTCACGGGTGGCCTGGGCGGCGATGCGGGCCCTGGCGTCGTGCTCGGCCATGCCGCGGTGCTCGGCCAGCCGGGCGACCCGGACGTCGTCGGCCGCGTCGACCACGATGACGACGTCGTACATGGGGGCGAGCTTGTTCTCCGCCAGGAGCGGCACGTCGTAGACGACGATGGCGTCGTCGTCGGCCTCGCCCTGCAGCCGGGCGACCCGCTCCCCCACCAGCGGGTGGACGATGGCGTTGAGCGCGGCGAGCCGGTCGGGGTCGGCGAAGACGATGCCGCCGAGCTTCTCCCGGTCGAGCGAGCCGTCGGCCCGCAGCACGCCGTCGCCGAACTCCGCCACCACCCGGGCCAGGCCGGGCGTGCCCGGCTCGACGACCTCGCGGGCGATCCGGTCGGCGTCGATGACCACGGCGCCCCTGGCGGCCAGCCGCCTGGCCACCTCGCTCTTGCCCGACCCGATGCCGCCGGTGAGTCCGATCTTCAGCACGCCCGCAGCCTACCCGCGCCGCAGGTGGACCAGCGTCAGGTGGTCGTCCATCCGCTCGCGGTGCGTCTCGCGGTAGCCCAGGCGGCGGTAGAGCCTCAGGTTGGACTCCGACAGGTGGCCGGTGAACAGGTCGAACGCCTCGGCCTCCGGCACCCGCTCGTGCAGCGCGGCCAGCAGCGCGGTGCCCAGGCCCCTGCCCTGCCGGTCGGGGGCGACCACGAGCCGCCCGACCAGGCACGTGGCCCCGGCCAGGGTGCCGCGCACCGACCCGACGACGCGGCCGGACTCGACGGCCTTGAGCACGACCCCCGCCTCGATGGCCTTGCGGACCTGCTCGACGGACTCCACCAGCGGCGGGATGTACGGGTCGCCGTAGAGCTGGGCCTCGCTCACGTACGCGGCCCGCTGGAGGGTGAGGATCTCGCCCGCGTCCGCGCCCGCCGCCCGCTGGATGTCCATCCGAGCACCCTACTTCAGCGGCAGGCTCCCGAAGAAGGCGCGGAGGTCGGCCACCACGTCGCCGGGGACGGCCATGGCGACCATGTGGCTGGGGCTGTGGCGTCCGCCCCAGTGGGTGAGCGTGTTCTTGCGCCCGGCGATCCGCGCGAAGGCGGCCGGGCCGCCGTGCGACACGCCGGTGGGCACGGCCGTCTGGTCGACGGGCAGGCCTGCGGCGCCCTCGTAGTAGGTCCACGACGACGAGCCGCCGGTGCCGGTCAGCCAGTAGAGGGAGGCGTTGGTGAGCAGCAGGTCGCGCGGGATCGGCTCGGCGGGGGTCTCCTCCGGCCAGCCGTCGAACTCCTTGTACCGCTCGACCAGGTAGGCGAGCTGGGCCACGGGCGAGTCGGCGAAGCCGTGCGCGAGCGTCTGCGGGCGGGCCGCCAGGTAGGGGCCGTAGCCGCTGCCCTGGCCCATCCAGGCGGTCGCCGCCTCCAGCTCGGCGCGTTCCTCCTCGGTCGCGCCGGCGAGCTCGGCCGGGTCGCCGGTGGGGATGCCGAGGCCGGCGGTGATGTGCGCGCCGGCCACGTGCTCGCTGTCGAGCGCGGCGAGCTGCGGCGTGACCAGGGCGCCGGCGTCGTTGCCGTGCGCGCCGTAGCGCTCGTAGCCGAGCCGGGCCATGAGCTCGGCCCAGACGCGGGCCACCCGGGCGACGGACCAGGGCCGCTCGTCGGCGGGCTCGGGGAACGGCGAGAAGCCGAAGCCGGGCAGCGAGGGCGCCACCACGTGGAAGGCCACCGCCGGGTCGAGGCCGTGCGCGCGCGGGTCGGCGAGCGGCCCGGCCAGCTCCAGGAACTCGGCGACCGAGCTGGGCCAGCTGTGCGTGAGGATCAGCGGCAGCGCGCCGGGCTCGGGCGAGCGCACGTGCAGGAAGTGCACCCGCTGCCCGTCGATCTCGGTGGTGAACTGCGGGAACGCGTTCAGCCTGGCTTCCTGCGCCCGCCAGTCGAACCCGTCGGCCCAGTACGCGGCCAGCTCCCGCAGGTAGTCCACCGGGACACCGCGCCGCCATCCGCCACCGGGAAGCTGCCGCGCCCAGCGGGTGCGGCGCAGGCGGTCACGCAGGTCGTCAAGGTCGGCTTGGGGGATGTCAACGCGGAAGGGCGTGATGTCGTTCATGGGGCCCACGATGTCGCCCCATGCGGAAAGGATGCTTCCGCATAGGGGCATTTCGGGAGGCCCGTTTTCCGGCGCGGGCGGTCCGGTTCCGGGAATGACGAAAGGCCCCGTACGGAGATCCGTACGGGGCCTTCGTTCAGCGATCAGCTAGCTCAGCTCTGGCCGCCCGCGAGCTTCTCGCGCAGAGCCGCGAGAGCCTCGTCGGAGGCGAGAGCGCCGGCCGCCGGAGCGGACGAGGAGCTGCTCGACTGGGGCTGCGACTCACCGCTGTAGGACGAAGGAGCGGCTTCGCCGGCCTCGGCCTCGGCCTTGCGGGCCTCTTCGATCTGCTTGCGGTGGGCCTCGTAGCGCTGCTGGGCCTCGGCGTACTGCCGCTCCCACTCCTCACGCTGCTTGTCGAAGCCCTCGAGCCACTCCCCGGTCTCCGGGTCGAAGCCCTCGGGGTAGATGTAGTTGCCCTGGTCGTCGTAGGTCGCCGCCATGCCGTAGAGCGTCGGGTCGAACTCGACCTCGGTGCCCACGCCCTCGTTGGCCTGCTTGAGGGACAGGCTGATCCGGCGACGGTCGAGGTCGATGTCGATGATCTTCACGAAGATCTCGTCGCCGACCTGGACGACCTGCTCCGGGATCTCCACGTGGCGCTCGGCCAGCTCGGAGATGTGGACCAGGCCCTCGATGCCCTCCTCGACCCGGACGAACGCGCCGAACGGCACCAGCTTGGTGACGCGGCCCGGCACGACCTGGCCGATCTGGTGGGTGCGGGCGAACTGCTGCCACGGGTCTTCCTGGGTGGCCTTGAGCGACAGGGAGACGCGCTCGCGCTCCATGTCGACGTCGAGGACCTCGACCGTGACCTCCTGGCCGACCTCGACAACCTCGGAGGGGTGGTCGATGTGCTTCCAGGACAGCTCCGACACGTGGACCAGACCGTCGACGCCACCCAGGTCCACGAAGGCACCGAAGTTGACGATCGAGGACACGACGCCCTTGCGGACCTGGCCCTTCTGGAGGGTGTTGAGGAAGGTCTGGCGAACTTCCGACTGCGTCTGCTCAAGCCAGGCGCGGCGCGACAGAACCACGTTGTTGCGGTTCTTGTCGAGCTCGATGATCTTGGCTTCGAGCTCGCGGCCGACGTACGGCTGCAGGTCGCGGACACGGCGCATCTCGACCAGGGACGCCGGGAGGAAGCCACGGAGGCCGATGTCGAGGATGAGACCACCCTTGACGACCTCGATGACGGTGCCGGTGACGATGCCGTCCTCGTCCTTGATCTTCTCGATCGTGCCCCAGGCGCGCTCGTACTGAGCACGCTTCTTGGACAGGATCAGGCGGCCCTCCTTGTCCTCCTTCTGGAGAACCAGGGCCTCGACGTGCTCGCCGACCTCCACGACGTCAGCAGGGTCGACATCGTGCTTGATCGAAAGCTCGCGCGAGGGGATGACACCCTCGGTCTTGTAGCCGATGTCGAGAAGAACCTCGTCTCGATCGACCTTGACGACGGTGCCCTCGACGATGTCGCCGTCGTTGAAGTACTTGATGGTCTCGTCGATCGCGGCGAGGAAGGCTTCCTCGGACCCGATGTCGTTGACCGCTACCTGCGGGGTGCTCGAGGTGGCCTCAGTGCTGGACGTCATGTGTGGAATTGCTCCGAACGCGGACAGATGTCGATGTGGCGATGCGCGGCAGGCCCTCTTCCGCATCAAGCCGAGGAGTTACGACATCGACGTGACCGAGCGCGAGCCCGCTCCGTCTGAGGCGCGCGCGAGCCCACAGCGCAGCGATCAGCATATGAGACCATCGCCACGGGGTCAATCCAACCGGCACATCCACCGCGGCTAGTAAGCGTTGACCCGAGGCCTGTGCTTTGCCTCGATATTACCCCGAAGCCGACGAGGGATGGAGACGCGCTCCGGGTCGCCGTCGGACACATAACGCTCGCCCGGGTGCTTGTCCAGCCATTCCAGCCAGTACTGCGAGCACCACTTGCGGCATTCGCCCTTCTTGCCGTTGCTCTGGATCCGCTGGATCGCACCCCTGTCGAATTTTTTCGCGTACGGCGAAACGGACGGCTCGGCCCCGGCCAGGAACACCCCGTCGTAGTCGTAACGCGTGCCCTCCCACGCCCCCTGCCGGGCCGCCTTCTTCGAACGCGGCATCGACCCGTACGGCAGCGCCAGCGTCGTCACCTTGTCCACGCCCAGCCGGCCCAGCATCCGGTCGAGCCTGGCGATCTGCTTGCGCACCTTCTTCGTGCCGAGCGAGCGCAGGTCCGGATGGGACCAGGTGTGGTTGGCCACCTCGAACCCGTTGCCCGTCAGCCAGCGCACCGCCGCCTCCTGCTCCCGCTCGCTCCGCAGCCCGAACGGCGTCTGGTTGACCCAGAACGTGGCCACCGGCCGGAAACCCGGATGGCGCGCGGCCACGTCCAGCAGGATGCCCACCGCCGTGTCCCGGGCGGGCTTCCCGGCGGCGTCCAGCGCGAAATGGCTGGGATGGCCGTCGTCGAACGTGAGCACGACCGGGAACTTCCCGGCCGGCACCCGGATGTCGCCCGCCGCGAACTCCGCCGCGCTGATCGGCACGTACCCCTTCCTGGCGAGCTTCTCCAGCTCCTGCCTGAACTGGGCCGGCGTGCGGTCGATCGACGAGCGCCGCTTGCCGACCAGCCGGTGGTACATCAGCACCGGGACCTTGCCCAGCTCGTTGGCCTTGACCTGCTTGGCGAACTCGGGGGTCGCCACGACGCCCGGCGGCTCGGCCACCTCGCCGACCGCCGGGCCCGTCGGCGCCGCCATGGACCGTTCCTGAGCCCGCGCGGGCGGGGCCGCCACCGGCCGGTCGCCGGGCACCAGCCAGAGCCCGACGATCGCCGTGACCACGACCAGGACGTTCGTCACGCCGATGATCCGCGTAAGGGACTGCACAAAACTCCTGTGCCACTCGGGGAAAGCTTCCCTCAGCGTAATCCAAAGGATCACGAAAAAAGTGCCATGCCCCGCCGAACCAGGACGAAACCCACCCCTACCGCAACCCACCCAGGACCCCGGCACCACCTGCCCCGACGCCCTCACGCGAAGGCAACCACCCCCGCAAGCGCGCCCCAGAGGGGCCCCCACCGCGCCGAGGCCCCGACCGCCCCCGAGGGGCCCGCCGTACGGGGAGGCGGCACGACAGGAGGAGCCTGCCCCGCCTGGAGGCCGCACGCCGGCCGAGGGCCAGATCAGCCGGGGAGAGGGCCTGGAAGGGGCGCGCGCCACCCGGGGGCCGCGCCAGGCGGCCACCCAGAGCGCCCACGCCGTGCCGGGGCCGGGCCCCGCAGGCGGCCGCCCACCCAGGACGGGTCCTGCCCCGGACGGGGCCTGCACCGGGCGGAAGGCGCGCCCCGGGCGGAGGGCCCGCGCCGGGCGGGCCCTCCCGCTGGGTGCGGGTTAGTGGCCGGCGTCTTCCCAGGTGCGGCCGATGCCGACGGAGACCTCCAGGGGGACCCGGAGCTGGTAGGCGGCGTTCATCTGGTCGCTCACGAGCTGCCGCAGCATCTCCAGCTCGCCCGGGGCCACCTCGAAGACGAGCTCGTCGTGCACCTGGAGGAGCATGCGCGAGCCCAGCCCCTCCTCGGCCAGCGCCTGGCGGACGTGCAGCATGGCGACCTTGATGATGTCGGCCGCCGACCCCTGGATGGGGGCGTTGAGCGCCATCCGCTCGGCCATCTCGCGGCGCTGGCGGTTGTCGCTGGTGAGGTCGGGCAGGTAGCGGCGGCGGCCCATCATGGTCTCGGTGTAGCCGTTGGTGCGCGCCTGGCGGACGATGTCGTGCAGGAAGTCACGCACGCCGCCGAACTCCTCGAAGTATTCCTCCTTCAGGGCCCGCGCCTCGGCGACCGGGATGTTGAGCTGGCCCGCCAGCCCGAAGTCGGACAATCCGTAGGCGAGGCCGTAGTTCATCGCCTTGATGCGGGCCCGCAGCTCGCCGTCGATCTGCTCGGGCGGCAGGTCGAAGACGCGGGCGGCGGTGGCCTGGTGGAAGTCGTGGCCCGACTCGAACGCGGCGATCAGCGACTCGTCGCCCGACAGGTGGGCCATGATGCGCAGCTCGATCTGGCTGTAGTCGGCGGTGAGCAGCGTCTCGTAGCCCTCGCCCACGACGAAGCCCTGCCGGATGCGGCGGCCTTCGGCGGTGCGGATGGGGATGTTCTGCAGGTTGGGCTTCTCCGACGACAGGCGGCCGGTGGCGGCGATGATCTGGTTGAAGGTGGTGTGGATGCGGCCGTCGTCGCCGATCTCCTTGATCAGGCCCTCGACCGTGGTGCGCAGCTTGGTCTGGTCGCGGTGGCGCAGCATGATCGTCGGCAGCTCGTGCTCGGTCTGGGTGACGAGCCAGGCGAGCTGGTCGGCGTCGGTGCTGTAGCCGGTCTTGATCTTCTTGGTCTTGGGCAGGCCGAGCTTGACGAACAGCACCTCCTGCAGCTGCTTGGGCGAGCCGAGGTTGAACTGCTCGCCGACGGAGCGGTGGGCCTCCTCGACCGCGTGCTTGACGGCGGCGCCGAACTCGGCCTCCAGGCCGGCGAAGTATTCGCTGTCGACGGCGATGCCGGCGCGCTCCATCTCGGCCAGCACGGTCAGCAGCGGCAGCTCGACGTCGCTGAGGAGCTGGGTGCCGCCGCGCCCGGCGAGGAAGCCCTCCAGGGCGTCGGCCAGCTCGCGCACCGCGTGGGCGCGCAGGGCCAGGTCCTTGGCGGGGGCGTCCTCGTCGTCGCCGAACAGGGCGGCCTGGCCGTCGGACTCCTCCTCGGCGCGCAGGTCGCGGTTGAGGTAGCGGCGGGCGAGGTCCTCGAGCGCGAACGTGCGCTGCCCCGGCATCGCCAGGTAGGCCGCCAGCGCGGTGTCGCACGACAGGCCGCGCAGCTCCATGCCCTGCGCCCACAGCGCCAGGATCGGGCCCTTGGCGTCGTGGACGGCCTTGGGCCTGCCGGGGTCGGCCAGGTAGGCGCGCAGCGCGGCCTCGTCGGCCTCGGTCAGCTTGACCGGGTCGATGTGCGCGGCGGTGCCGTCGGGGGAGGCGATGGCGATGGCGTCGACGCGGCCGGTGCCGCTGCCGTAGACGCCCTTGAACGCCACGCCGGCGCGGCCCTCGGGCAGCGCCGACAGCCAGCCGGCCACCCGGTCGGGGCCGAGGATCACGGTCTCGACCTCGAAGCCCTGGTCGGGCTCCTGCTCGCCGGTGCCGAGGGTCTTGAAGACGCGCTCGCGCAGCTCGCCGCGGATCTGCAGGGTGTCGAACAGCTTGTTGACCTCTTCGCGCTCCCAGGCGCCCTGCTTGAGGTCGGACAGCTCGGCCTCCAGGGGGACGTCGCGCAGCAGCTCGGTGAGCCGCCGGTTCATCAGCACCTGGGCGACGTGCTCGCGCAGCTTGTCGCCGACCTTGCCCTTGACCTCGTCGACCCGGTCGACGAGCTCGGTCAGCGAGCCGAACTCGCGCACCCACTTGGCCGCGGTCTTCTCGCCGACGCCGGGGATGCTGAGCAGGTTGTCGGACGGGTCGCCGCGCAGCGCCGCGAAGTCGGGATACTGCACCGGGGTGAGGCCGTACTTCTCCTGGACGGCCTCCGGCGTGAAGCGCGTCATGTCGCTGATGCCGCGGCGGGTCATGAGCACGGTGACGTCGTCGTTGACGAGCTGCAGCGCGTCGCGGTCGCCGGTGACGATGAGCACGCTCATGCCCTCGGCGCCGGCGCGGGTGGCCAGCGTGGCGATCAGGTCGTCGGCCTCGAAGCCGGCCTTGGACAGGCGCGGGATGCGCAGCGTGTCGAGCAGCTCGTAGATGAGCTGCATCTGGCCGCGGAAGTCTTCGGGCGTCTCGCTGCGGTTGGCCTTGTAATCGGAGTATTCCTCGTGCCGGAACGTCGGCTCCGATCGGTCGAAGGCCACCGCCACGTGCGTGGGCTGCTCGTCACGCAGGATGTTGGTCAGCATCGAGGTGAACCCGTAGACCGCCTCGGTGTGCTGACCGTCGGTGGTCATCAGGTTGGCGTCTTTCAGCGCGTAGAACGCGCGATAAGCCAGGGAATGCCCGTCAAGCAGCAGCAGGCAGGGTCGGCTGGGGGTCACTTCACTCTTCGGCACACAGGCAGCCTAGTCTCCAACTGCGACAGAAAACCCGAGCTCGAAAGACTGGAGGCGTCCCCTTGACGCAGATCGACCCGGCCTCCTTCACCGCCGTGCACGAGGGCACGCTGGCCGACCGGATGGGCATCGAGTTCCTGGAGGCGAACGCCGAGCGCGTGGTGGCGCGGATGCCGGTGGCGGGCAACACGCAGCCGTACGGCCTGCTGCACGGCGGCGCCTCGGTGGTGCTGGCCGAGACGCTCGGCTCGACGGGGGCCGCCCTCTTCGCCGGCCCCGGCAGGATCGCGGTGGGGATCGAGATCAACGCCACCCACCACCGTCCGGCGACCTCCGGGCACGTGACAGGGGTGGCGACCCGGCTGCACGGCGGCCGCACGCTGGCCACGTACGACATCGAGATCTCCGACGAGCAGGGGCGGCGGGTGTGCACCTCCCGCCTCACCTGCATGCTGCGCGACGCCTGATCGCACCAGCCCCTTTGCGCACAGGGCCCGGGGATCGCTACGGTTGTCCCCAGCGGAGCCCGCGGGGAGGCCGAGTAGACAACGGGTGAGGCCGGGGAAGCCTCATACGGCACCAAAGGTCTCCCCCGGGCTCGTTTTATGAATTCCGCTTGTATCGTTAGGGATTCGTTAGTCACCGCGCCAGGCGTGTCCGCTCATTTAGCCCCTGACCTGCCGCGTTGTTTGCTCACACAAGTGACACACGCATGTCACTAATTGGTGACGAACCATACTGAACCGGGCGTACCCGGAATAAGCTCCCGCCACAGCATCCCAGTCGTGCCTGCGATGCCCGCGTGTCGAGATGGAGGGGCACAACCCCGCCTTGACCTATCTGAGGGAGCACCATTGCGCAGAGCCGTGATCGCGTTCACGGCCTTCCTGGGTGGACTCATTCTCCTGCTCGCCGTTCCTGCCCATGCGGCGGATCCGGAACAGAGCCTGAGGGGAACACTCCAACACCAAGGCCAGCCAGTGAACGGCGTGAAGATCGTCGTGACCACCGAGAGCGGACAACCCGTTCAGGAGGTCACCAGTGACGCCAAGGGCACATGGGAGGTGCCGGTCGACAAGCCCGGCAAGTTCAAGGTCACGCTGGATGTCAGCACCCTCCCCGCGGACCTGCAGATCGTCGGCGGAAAGAACGTCCGCACGCCGACCGTCTACGAGGGCAACCCGGCGAGCGTGCTGTTCGCCCTGCAGCCCAAGACCGCCGCGGGCGAGGAGCCCGCGCAGCCCGGCAGCGGGGGCAGCGCCTTCTGGGAACGGGCCGCGCAGCTCACCTTCGAGGGTCTCAACCTGGGGCTGATCATCGCCCTGGCGGCGCTCGGCCTGTCGCTCATCTACGGCACCACCGGCCTGACCAACTTCGCCCACGGTGAGCTGGTCACGCTCGGCGCACTGCTCGCCTACGCCTTCAACACCGGCATCGGCCTGCACCTCATCCCCGCCGCGATCATCGCGGTCATCCTCGCGGGCGGGCTCGGCTACGCGCAGGACAGGTTCTTCTGGGGCCAGCTGCGCCGCCGCGGCACCGGCATCATCGCCATGATGATCGTCTCGATCGGTGTGGCGATCTTCCTGCGCTACCTCTTCCTCATCCTGTTCGGCGGCCAGAGCGAGGCGTTCGCCCAGTACAACGCCCAGCCCGGCATCCAGGTCGGCCCGATCTCGGCGGCGCCGAAGAACTTCGTCGCCATGGGCATCGAGCTGATCGTCCTGGTCGTCGTCGGCGTCGCCCTGCTGCGCACCCGCACCGGCAAGGCCGCCCGTGCCGTGGCCGACAACCCGGCGCTCGCCGCCTCCTCCGGCATCAACGTCGACCGGGTCATCCGCATCATCTGGACCATGGGCGGCGCCATCGCCGCGCTGGCCGGCATCATGCTCGGCCTGTCGCAGAACCTGAAGTTCACCATGGGCCAGGACATCCTGCTGCTCATCTTCGCCGGCGTCACGCTCGGCGGGCTCGGCACGGCGTTCGGCGCGCTGGTCGGCTCCATCATCGTCGGCCTGTTCATCCAGGTCTCCACGCTGTGGGTGCCGCCGGAGCTCAAGAGCGTCGGCGCGCTGGCCGTGCTCATCATCGTGCTCCTCTTCCGGCCGCAGGGCATCCTCGGCCGCCGCGAGCGGATCGGCTGACGGGGGGAACCATGGACTGGATCACGATCATCTCCACCACCGTCAAGGCCGCCATCGGCGTCGAGACGGTCTGGTACGCGCTCGCCGCGATCGGCATCAACATCCACTTCGGCTACACCGGCCTGCTCAACTTCGGGCAGTCGGCGTTCCTCGCGGTCGCCGGCTACGGCCTGGCGGTCACCGTCACCGTGCTCGGCCTGCCGTTCTGGATCGGCATCGGGGTCGGCCTGCTGTCGGCCGTCCTGCTGGCGCTCGTGCTGGGCATCCCCACGCTGCGGCTGCGCGCCGACTACCTGGCCATCGTCACCATCGCGGCGGCCGAGATCGTCCGATTGGTGTTCCGCTCGGTGGCGTTCAAGGACGTCTTCGGCGGCTCCGACGGCCGGCGCGGCTTCTCCGACGGCTTCTACGCGCTCAACCCCTTCCCCGAGGGGGAGTACGGGTTCGGCTGGCTGCTGTTCGGCGAGCGGACGCTGTGGGTGCTCGTCGTCGGCTGGATCCTCGTCGCCCTCTCCTGCGCCATCGTCTTCCTGCTCATGAAGAGCCCGTGGGGCCGCGTGCTCAAGGCGATCCGCGAGGACGAGGACGCCGTGCGCAGCCTCGGCAAGAACGTCTTCTCGTACAAGATGCAGTCGCTCATCCTGGGCGGCGTCATCGGCTGCCTCGGCGGCTTCATCTACGGCCTGGCCTACGCCTCGGTGCAGCCGGACATCTTCGGCACCGAGACCACCTTCTTCGCCTACACGATCGTCATCCTCGGCGGCGCGGCCCGCGTGTTCGGCCCGGTCGTCGGCTCGGCGATCTTCTGGGTGCTGCTGGTGCTGGTCAACGGCGTGCTCAGCGGTGCGGTCGAGTCGGGCGCGATCACCTTCCTGGACTCCACCCAGGTGGGCCCGTTCCGCTTCCTCCTCGTCGGGCTGGGACTCATCCTCTTGCTCGTCTTCCGGCCACAGGGCATCTTCGGTGACAAGAGGGAGATAGCAATCGATGCACGCTGAAACCACCACCGACCGCAAGGCCGCCGCCCTGGCCGCCTTCAAGGACCTCGCCCACGACCCCGGGGTGGCCAAGCCGGACCCGATCCTCGTCGTGGACAACGTGGTGCGCCGCTTCGGCGGCCTGACCGCCGTCGACGTCAAGCACGTCGAGGTGCAGCGCGGCTCCATCACCGCGCTGATCGGCCCCAACGGCGCCGGCAAGACCACGTTCTTCAACCAGCTGACCGGCTTCGACACCGCCGACTCCGGCCAGTGGACGTTCAACGGCCGCAACATGAACGGCGTGCCCGCCCACAAGGTGGCCCGCGCCGGCATGGTGCGCACGTTCCAGCTCACCAAGGCGCTGTCGAAGCTCACCGTGCTGGAGAACATGCGCCTGGGCGCGCAGAAGCAGCGCGGCGAGAACTTCTGGCGGGCGCTCGTGCCGGCGATCTGGCGCGGCCAGGAGGACGAGATCACCGAGCGGGCCGAGGAGCTGCTGGTCCGCTTCAAGCTCGACGCCAAGCGCGACGACTTCGCCGGGTCGCTGTCCGGCGGCCAGCGCAAGCTGCTGGAGATGGCCCGCGCGCTCATGGTCCAGCCGGAGCTGGTCATGCTCGACGAGCCGATGGCGGGCGTCAACCCGGCCCTCACCCAGTCGCTGCTCGGGCACGTCAAGGACCTGCGCGAGCAGGGCATGACCGTGCTGTTCGTCGAGCACGACATGGACATGGTCCGCGACATCAGCGACTGGGTCGTCGTCATGGCCCAGGGCGCCGTCATCGCCGAGGGCCCGCCCGACACGATCATGTCGGACGAGCGGGTCATCGACGCCTACCTGGGCGCCCACCACGACGCCCCGCTCGACGAGAGCGAGCTCGCCGAACAGCTCCACGAGGCCGAGCAGGCGCTCGAGGCCGAGTTCGAAGAGGAGACGAAGAAGTGAACGCCGTCCCCGAGTCCACGTCGGCGGTCACCGACCGCAGCGCGCACGTGGCCGGCGCCGAGAACGCCGTCCTGCGCTGCGACGAGCTGATCGCCGGCTACCTGCCGGGCGTCAACATCCTCAACGGCTCCGACCTCTACGTGGGCGACGGCGAGCTGATCGGCATCATCGGCCCCAACGGCGCCGGCAAGTCGACCCTGCTCAAGGCCATGTTCGGGCTGGTCAACATCCGCAGCGGCAGCGTCACGCTCAAGGGTGAGAACATCACGAACATGAAGGCGCACGAGCTGGTCGCGCGGGGCGTCGGGTACGTCCCGCAGACCAACAACGTCTTCCCCAGCCTCACCATCGAGGAGAACCTCGAGATGGGCGCCTTCCAGGTGCCCGGCAAGTTCAAGGAGCGCTTCGAGTTCGTCGCCGAGCTGTTCCCGGCGCTCAAGGAGCGGCGCAAGCAGCGGGCCGGCTCCCTGTCGGGCGGCGAGCGGCAGATGGTGGCGATGGCCAGGGCGCTCATGACCGAGCCGTCGGTGCTGCTGCTCGACGAGCCGTCGGCCGGTCTGTCACCCAAGCTGCAGGACCTGGTGTTCATCCAGGCCCAGCAGATCAACAAGGCCGGCGTGACCGTGATCATGGTGGAGCAGAACGCCCGGCGCTGCCTGCAGATCTGCCACCGCGGCTACGTGCTCGACCAGGGCCGCAACGCCTACACCGGCACCGGGCGCCAGCTCGCCCGCGACCCCAAGGTCATCGAGCTCTACCTGGGCACGCTCGCCAAGGCGTGAGGCACGGACGATCAGGCACGGGAAGGGGCTCCTGCGGGGGCCCCTTCTCCGTTGGCGGCCGGCGGTCTTCAATGGGCGGTGTGAAACGTCTCGCGGCCTCGGCGCTCCTCGTCCTCCTGACCGCCGCCTGCGGTCCCTCACCCTCCACCGGCACCTACAGCACCGGCGGCGACCCCGACGACGACCCGTGCGCGCGCGTGGTCTCCGCCATCGGCTACGCGGGCCTGCTGCTCGAACCCGCGGGCCACGAGGACGAGCAGGACTTCCAGGACGCCGTCATCGGCCGGCTGGCCGAGGTGCACGGCATCACCCGCCAGTTCGGCCCCCGCCTGCCGGACTCCCTCGGCACGGCGGTGCGTACGGTCGAGTCCACGACCGCGGACCTGTCGAAGTCGCGCACGCCGCGCGAGCGGCAGGTGGCGCTGCTCAAGCGCTATCGCGCGGCGGCCGGGCAGATCGAGGCGGGCTGCCGCTGAGCATGCCGAAGGGCCCGGTCTCAGGGGGGAAGACCGGGCCCTTCACACTTGGGGCGGGGATCAGCCCTCGATGTTGCCCGTGCGGTACTCCAGCGCCTTCACGGGGTACTTGTTGTCGTCGCCGTACTGGTAGATGCCGATGGTGGCGACGGCCGGGTCACCGGCGTCGTTGAACTCGACCGGACCGCTCACGCCGTCGTAGTCGAAGTCCTTGCCCGCCTTCAGCAGCTCCGAGCAGGTCTTGAAGTTGGTGCACTTCTCGCCGCCCTTGCTGACCTCGGCCAGCTTGGCCGCGATGTCGGCGCCCACGTCGCTCTTGGCGACCTCGGCGGCCAGCGCGATCAGGTTGGCGGCGTCGTAGGACTCGGGGGCGTAGGTGAAGTCCTCGAGCTTGGGGTCGACCGCCATCAGGCTCTGCCGGAACTCGTCGGGCGAGGCGGCGCCGGGGTAGGTGCCCTTGACGCCCTTGAGCGTGCCCTTGGGCATCTTGATGTAGTTGGTGTTCGACATGTTGCCGTCGACCATGTACCACTTGACCTTGTCGGCCGGCATGCCCTGCTTGATCAGCTCGCCGATGACCTTGGCGGTCTCCTCGAAGCCGATCAGCACGACGGCCTGCGGGCTCTTGGCCTTGATCTTGGCCACGTCGGCGGAGAAGTCGGCCGCCTTCGGGTCGTAGTCGACCCGCTCGACGACCTGGCCGCCGCCGTCCTGGACCGTCTTGGCCACCTGGTCGGCCAGGCCGGTGCCGTAGGAGTCCTGCATCGCCATGATGGCGATGGAGGCGTTGCCGTCGGAGATGATCAGGTCACCCAGCACGCGGCCCTGGAGCTGGTCCGGCGGCGCGGTGCGGAAGTACAGGCCCTTGTCCTCGATCGTGGTGAACTTGTCGGAGGTGTTGGCCGGGGAGAAGTGGACCACACCGGCGCCCGTGATCTTGTCGATGACCGACTCCGACACCGACGAGGACGCGGCGCCGATGATGGCGTCGGCGTTCTGCGTCAGGAGCTTGTCGACCGACTGCGAGGCGATGTTCGTGGTGGTGTCGCCGGAGTCGGTGTGGATCTTGTTCACCGGCTTGCCCAGGACGCCACCGGCCTCGTTGATCTCCTTGACCGCCAGGTCGACGCCGGCGAACTCGGGCGGGCCGAGGAAGGCGAGCGATCCGGTCTGCGGCAGCAGCGTGCCCAGGGTCAGCGTGCCGTCGCCCTTCGCCGCGGGGGCCGCGGAGGATGGGGCGGCCGAGGGGGATTCAGGCGTGGCGGTGTTGCTGCCGCCACCGCAAGCTGTCAGGGCGAGGCTGGTGGCAGCCGCGACAGCCAGCACCCGTCCCACGGGAGCAATGCGGATCATGAAGTAATCTCCTTCATTTCCAGGCCGGGATCCGTCAGCACCGCCGAGCGTTCCCGATCGAATGACGGAAACGTACAAAATGCCTGGACATCGGGGCCAGATGCGCAGATGAACTGTCGGCACTTGGATGCGGAGTCGTAATCAGTCCTCAACTTACGACTGGGCCCGGGGTGTGCCTAATGTGAAGGACGTGAAGCGCATTTGGACCATCGGCATGCTGTGCGTCCTCGCCGCCGGGTGCAGCTCGCCTCCGCCCCCCGCGCCGTCCGCCGAGCCGCCCGCGGGCGTGTCGGTCACGCTGGGACAATGGCGTTCGGACGAGGCCGCGCACCGGTTACAGGTAGCCGTACGGAATACGAGCGACACCCCGGTGTATTTCGCGGATCTTCAACTCGTGACACCGTCATTGACCACGGTTCCCGTACAAAAGACTGATTCCACCATCAAACGGACGGCAAGGACTGATCTCCCCATTCCTTATGGGAAGGCCGTCTGCCCCGCTCAGGGGCTGCCCGAGGTGCGGCCCGCCACCGTCGTGGCCCACGTGCGCACCGGCTCCGAGCAGAAGCTGCGCCGCGTCGTCTTCCCGGTGCCCCACCCCGACCCGGTGCTCGCCCGGCTCGTGCGCGACGAGTGCTCGGAACACCTCATCAGGCAGGCCGCCGACCTCGCCTTCGGCCCCGAGTGGAAGCAGCACGGCGACGCCATGCGCACCACGCTCACGCTCACCCGCCGCGGCCCCGGCGCCGTCACCGTGCACTCCGTCGGCGGCACCACGCACTACCTCGTCACCGGCGGGGAGCGCCTGCGGGCCACGCTGGACGCCTCCGCGCAGCGGGCCGAGGTGCCGTTCGAGATCACCCCGGCCCGTTGCGACGCGCACGCGTTCGCCGAGGCCAAGAAGGCGTTCATGTTCCCCGCCCGCGCCAGCGTCGACGGGGGCGAGGAACGCGTCGTCATCCTCACGCCGCCCGAGCAGGTGCAGAAACGCCTCATCCGCTACGCGGCCGACGTCTGCGACCTGGGCGGCGGCTAGCCGGCGATGTTGCCGGTACGGTACTCCAGCGCCTTGGCGGCGTACTTGTTGTCCTTGCCGTACTGGTAGACGCCGATCGTGGCGACCGCCGGGTCACCGGCGTCGTCGAACTCGATCGGGCCGCTGACGCCGTCGTAGTCGATGTCCTTGCCGGCCTTGAGCAGGTCGGCGCAGGTCTTGAAGTCCTTGCACTTCTCGCCGCCCTTGCTGACCTCGGCCAGCTTGCCCGCGATCGACTTGCCGCTGTCGTCCTTGGCCGCCTCGGCGGCCAGCGCGATCAGGATGGCCGCGTCATAAGACTCCGCCGCGTAGGTGAAGTCGTCCAGGTCGGGGTCGGTCTTCATGAGCTTCTCGCGGAAGGCCGTCGGCGCCTCGGCGCCCGGGATCGTGCCCTTCACGCCGTCCAGCGTGCCCTTGGGCATGTCCAGGTAGTTGGTGTTCGACATGTTGCCGTCGACCAGGTACCACTTGACCTTGTCCGTCGACAGGCCCTGCTTGACCAGCTCCTGGATGACCTTGGCGCCCTCCTCGAAGCCGATCAGCACGATCGCCTTCGGGCTCTTGGCCTTGACCTTGGCCACGTCGGCGGAGAAGTCGGCGGCCTTCGGGTCGTAGTCGACCCGCTCGACCACCTGCGCGCCGGCCGCCTCGGCCGTCGCCGTCACCTGGTCGGCCAGGCCCGAGCCGTAGGAGTCCTGCATCGCCATGATGCCGATGCTGTCGTTGCCGTCGGCCACGATCAGGTCGCCCAGCACGCGGCCCTGGAGCTTGTCCGGCGGGGCGGTGCGGAAGTAGAGGCCGTCGTCCTCGATCGTGGTGAACTTGTCGGAGGTGTTGGCCGGCGAGAACTGCACCAGACCGGCGCCGGTGATCTTGTCGACGACCGACTCCGACACCGACGAGGACGCGGCGCCGATGATCGCGTCGGCCTTCTGCGAGATCAGCTTGTCGACCGACTGCGCGGCGATGTTCGTCGTCGTGTCACCCGAGTCGGTGTGGATCTTGTTCACCGGCTTGCCAAGCACGCCGCCGGCCTCGTTGATCTCCTTGACCGCCTGGTCGACGCCGGCGAACTCGGGCGGGCCGAGGAACGCCAGCGACCCCGTCTGCGGCAGCAGCGTGCCCAGGGTCAGCGTGCCGTCCCCCTTGGCCGCGGGCGCCGCGGACGAGGCCGCGTCGGAGGCCGCGGCGGACGGGCTCTCCTGCGCGGTGGTGTCGCCGCCCCCACAGGCCGTCAGGGCCAGGCTCGCGGCGGCCGCGAGAGCCAGCATGCGTCCGGCCGGAGCAATGCGGATCATCAAGAAACTCCCCTTGTCCCAGCGGAGGAACTCTCCCGCCGCTGCGTTTTCCGACTTCAGCATGACGGTGAACGACGGAAAAGGGGGGTTGTTGTGCGAACTTTATGCTAATTCGTGATGTCCGAAACGCCCGCCCCGAGCACGGACGTTTCGGACATCAGGTCCGTGCCGATCAGCCGGCGATGTTTCCCTTGCGGTATTCGGTCGCCTTGCCCGCGTCGAACTTGTTGTCCGGCCCGTACTGATACACCCCGATGGTCGCCACCGACGGATCACCCTCGTCCGTGAAATCCACCGGACCGCTCACCCCGTCGTAATCGACGTCCTTGCCCGCCTTCAGCAGCGCCGCGCAGCTCGCGAAGTCCTGGCACTTCTCGCCGCCCCTGCTCACCTCGACCAGCTTCGCCGCCGCCGGCCGCCCCGCGTCGTCGCCCGCCGCAAGCGCCGCCAGCGCGATCAGGTTGGCCGCGTCGTACGACTCCGCCGCGTACGTGAACTCCGTCAGGTCCGGGTCCACCGCCAGCAGCCGCTTCTGGAACGCCTCCGGGGCGGACGCCCCCGGGATCGTGCCCTTGACCCCCTCCAGCGTCCCCCGGGGCGCCCGCAGGAAGTTCGTGTTCGACATGTTGCCGTCGACCATGTACCACTGGTGCCGGTCCGCCGTCAGCCCCTGCTTGACCAGCTCCTGCACCACCTTCGCCGTCTCCTGGAAACCGATCAGCACGATCGCCTGCGGGCTCTTGGCCTTGATCTTCGCCACGTCCGCCGCGAAGTCCGCCGCCTTCGGGTCGTAGTCCACCCGCTCCACCACCTGGCCGCCCGCCTCCTCGGCCGTCCTGGTGAACTGGTCGGCCAGGCCGGAGCCGTACGAGTCCTGCATCGCCAGGATGCCCACCGTCGCGTGCCCGTCCGACACCACCAGATCGGCCAGCACCCGCCCCTGCAGCTTGTCCGGCGGGGCCGTGCGGAAGTACAGGCCGTCGTCCTTGATCGTGGTGAACTTGTCGGAGGTGTTCGCCGGCGAGAACTGGATGACCCCGGCGCGGGTGATCTTGTCGACGATCGACTCCGACACCGACGACGACGCCGCCCCGATGATCGCGTCCACCTTCTGCCCCAGCAGCTTGTCCGCCGACTGCGCGGCGATGTTCGTCGTCGTGTCGCCCGAGTCGGTGTGGATCTTCTCCACCGGCCTGCCCAGCACGCCGCCGGCCTCGTTGATCTCCTTGACCGCCAGGTCGACCCCGGCGAACTCCGGCGGGCCCAGGTACGCCAGCGTGCCCGTCTGCGGCAGCACCGTGCCGATCGTCAGCGTCCCGTCACCCTGACGGCTCGGGGCCTGGGACTGCGCCCCGGCGCCCGGCCCGCCGGTCGATCCGGCGCCCGGTCCGGGGGTCGTGCCGCCGCCGCAGGCCGCCAGCGCCAGGCACGCCGCGGTGACGGCGGCGGGCGCGCGAAGAATGCGGATCATCGCAAGCGTCTCCGTTCGTGATGAGGGGAGCTTCCGTCCGCCCATCAGAAGTGCAGGGACACCTCACGCGATAGCCGCCGAGGCCGGTTGGATGCCCATCCGTGACCGCATCACAACCCATGCCGCGAAATATCCTGATATGCGCCCTACTGCGAACGCTCGGCCGCGTCGTCTATAACGATCTGGGCAACCTCACGCATGCTCAACCGGCGATCCATCGACGCCTTCTGGATCCACCGGAACGCCTGCGGCTCGGTCCACCCGTGCTGGGCCATCAGCTGCCCCTTGGCCCGCTCGACCAGCTTGCGCGTCTCCAGCCGCTCCGACAGGCTCGACACCTCGGCGGTCAGCGCCACCATCTCCTCGTGCCGGCTCACCGCCATCTCGATCGCCGGCACCAGGTCCGCCTTGGTGAACGGCTTGACCAGATAGGCCATCGCCCCCGCGTCTCTGGCTCGCTCGACCAGGTCACGCTGCGAGAACGCGGTGAGGATCAGGCAGGGCGCGATCCGCTCCGCCACGATCCGCTCGGCCGCCGAGATGCCGTCGAGCACCGGCATCTTGACGTCCAGGATCACCAGGTCCGGGCGCAGGTCCGTGGCCAGCTGGATCGCCTGCTCCCCGTCACCGGCCTCCCCCACGACGACGTAGCCGTCCTCCTGGAGCATCTCCTTGAGATCGAGGCGGATCAGCGCCTCGTCTTCCGCGATCACCACTCGCCGCTGCGTACTCACGAGCAGAAGAGTACCGATGTCCGGTAGATTAGATCCACGCCGGTGCTCTCCTGCGGCGATACCCTGCGGGAACTGAACCGGACATATGCCGCCCCGATAGACCAACCGGCAGAGTCGATGGCCTCAAAATCCATTCAGTGTGGGTTCGAATCCCACTCGGGGCACCTGCCTGCGGCTTTCTGTCGCACCCCGCTGCCACACTCTCCGCATGTACGATCTCACCGTGCGTCGGCGAGCGCTGGCCATGCTCGCCTCCGGCCTCAGCGTCAGCGAGGTCAGCCGCCGGACGGGAGCCAACCGGTCGACGATCCGCGCCTGGCGCGACCGGCCGGCCGCGGGCCTCTCGACCACCGGCACCTGCCCTCGCTGCGCCGAGACGCCCCACTCGCCCTCCCCCGCCGGCAGCTACGCCTACTTGCTGGGCCTCTACCTGGGTGACGGCTGCATCAGCCCGGCCGGCGACCCGGCCAAGGCCGTCTGGTCGATGCGCATCTTCTGCGCCGACGCCTGGCCCGGCCTCCGGCGCGAGTGCGTGGCCGCCCTGCGCGCCGTCCGCCCCACCAACAAGGTGCGGATCGTGCCGAAGCAGGGCTGCGCCGAGGTCAACTCCTACTCCAAGCACTGGCCGCATCTGTTCCCCCAGCACGGGCCCGGACTGAAGCACCAGCGTCCGATCACGCTCGAGGGCTGGCAGCAGGAGATCGTCGACGCGCATGCCGGGCTGTTCGTGCGGGGGCTGATGCACTCCGACGGCTACCGGGGCGTCAACCGGGTGCGCCACGGGGAGCGCTGCTACGCCTATCCGCGCTACCTGTTCAGGAACGAGTCGCGCGACATCCTGGCTCTCTGCGGCCGGGCGCTCGACGTGCTGGGGGTGGCGTGGCGCCACAACAAGCGCAACGAGCTGTCGGTGGCCCGGCGGGAGGCGGTCGCGCTGCTCGATCTGCATGTGGGGCCCAAGCACTGAGCCCAGGGTCAAGGATCGGTAAAGACTGCGGGAGCGACGTCGGTTATGGGACGTTTGACCGGGGACGGCGGGGAATACCAAGGTTGATCTTGAGTGTGACCGTGGAGGTGGGTCTGGTGGGGTTGAGCGCGCAGGAGCGGGAGAAGTTCCTGGCCGAGTCGCACATCGCGGGTGTGGCCGTCGACGCCGGGCCGGGGCGGGCTCCGCTGAACGTGCCGGTCTGGTACGACTACGAGCCGGGCGGGGCGGTGGAGTTCCTGACGGGGGCCGATTCGGTCAAGGCTCGGCTGATCGCGAAGGCGGGCCGGTTCACGTTGTTGGTGCAGCGGACGAGCCCCACCTATCGGTACGTGTCGGTGGAGGGGCCGGTCGTGGCGCAGGGGCCGACGACGCTGGCGCAGCTGACCCGGATCGCGGCCCGCTATCTGCCGGCGGAGGCCGTGGCGGGCTATGTGGAGGGCTCGGACCTGAACGCGCTGGTGACGTTCCGGATGCGCCCCGAGCACTGGCTGTCGGCGGATCTGGGCGCCCTCTGAGCGGTCGCGGCCCGGCGCGCTGGGGCGGGGCCGGGCCGCGGATCGCGGTATTTTGTGGCACGTGACTGCTATCGATCCCACCGTGACCGGCGCGTACGGCGTCGGGCTGGCCACCGTCGCCTCCGACGGCACCGTACTCGACACCTGGTTCCCCGCTCCCGAGCTGGGCGAGCCGCCCGTCACCGGCACCGAGCGGCTGCCCGCCGGCGAGGCGGGCGAGCTGGCCGCGCTGGTCGGCCCGGACGAGGCGCGCGGGGTCGAGGTGGTGGCGGTGCGCACCGGCATCGCCAAGCTGTCCGAGCCGCCCGCCGACGCGCATGACGCCTATCTGCGGCTGCATCTGCTGTCGCACCGGCTGGTGCGGCCGCACGGGCTGAGCCTGGAGGGGGTGTTCGGCAAGCTCGCCAACGTGGTGTGGACGAACTTCGGGCCGTGCGCCGTGGAGGGGTTCGAGCGGACGCGGCTGCGGCTGCGGGCGCGGGGCGTGGTGACGGTCTACGGGGTGGACAAGTTCCCGAGGATGGTCGACTACGTGGTTCCTTCGGGGGTGCGGATCGCCGACGCCGACCGGGTGCGGCTGGGCGCGCACCTGGCGAGCGGCACGACGGTGATGCACGAGGGGTTCGTGAACTTCAACGCGGGCACGCTGGGCACGGCCATGGTGGAGGGCCGGATCTCGGCCGGGGTGGTCGTGGGCGCGGACTCCGACGTGGGCGGCGGCGCGTCGATCATGGGCACGCTGTCGGGCGGCGGCAAGCAGGTGATCTCGGTCGGCGAGCGCTGCCTGGTGGGCGCCAACGCGGGCCTGGGCATCTCGCTGGGTGACGACTGCGTGGTGGAGGCCGGTCTTTACGTGACGGCGGGCACGCGGGTGACGCTGCCTGACGGGCGCGTGGTGAAGGCGATGGAGCTGTCGGGCTCCGACGGGGTGCTGCTGCGCCGCAACTCGCAGTCGGGCGCGGTGGAGGCGCTGCCGCGCAAGGGCGGCGGCGTGGAGCTGAACGCGGCCCTGCACGCGAACTAGCCCCGGCGACCGGGCACGGGCGAGCAGGGACGAGACGGATGAAGGCGGAAAGGGCCGGTGGCTCTTTCCGCCTTCTCGTATCGGCCCGGGCGGTCAGTGGGTGTGGGACACCGCGGAGCCGATGGTGTGGACGCGCAGGGCGTTGGTGGAGCCGGGGGTGCCGGGAGGCGAGCCGGCGACGATGACGACCTTGTCGCCCTTCTCCAGCCGGCCGAGCGACAGCAGCGACGCCTCGACCTGGCGGACCATGTCGTCGGTGTGGTGCACGAACGGCACCTGGAAGGTCTCGACGCCCCAGGTGAGCGAGAGCTGGCCGCGCACGTGGGCGGCGGAGGTGAAGGCGAGCAGCGGGATCGGGGAGCGGTAGCGGGCCAGGCGGCGCGCGGTCTCGCCCGACATGGTGAAGGCGACCAGCGCCTTGGCGCCGACGATGGCGCCGACCTCGGCCGCGGCGCGGGCGATGGCCCCGCCGGTGGTCTCGGGCATGCGCTCCAGGGTGTGGGTGGCGTGCAGCGAGGACTTCTCGGCGGCGCAGGCGATGCGGTCCATGGTGGAGACCGCCTCGATCGGGTAGTTGCCCACGGAGGTCTCGCCGGAGAGCATGACGGCGTCGGCGCCGTCCATGACGGCGTAGGCGACGTCGGAGGCCTCGGCGCGGGTGGGGCGCGGCGCGTTCATCATCGAGTCGAGCATCTGGGTGGCGACGATGACCGGGCGGGCCTTCTCGCGGCACAGCTCGATGATGCGGCGCTGGACGATCGGCACCTGCTCCAGGGGCAGCTCGACGCCGAGGTCGCCGCGGGCGACCATGATGCCGTCGAAGGCCTCGACGATCTCGGGGAGGCGCTCGACGGCCTGCGGCTTCTCGATCTTGGCGAGCAGCGGGAGGCGGACGGCCTCCTGCTCCATGATGTTGCGCACCACGTCGGCGTCGGAGGGACGGCGGACGAACGACAGGGCGATCATGTCGAAGCCGGTGCGCAGCGCCCAGCGCAGGTCGGCCTCGTCCTTGTCGGTGAGCGCGGGGGCGCTGACGTTGATGCCGGGGAGGTTGAGGCCCTTGTTGTCGGAGATCATGCCGCCGATGACGACGCGGGTGATGACCCGCTCGCCGTCGACGCGGGTGGCCTCCAGGACGAGGCGGCCGTCGTCGACGAGGATGGTGTCGCCGGGGCGCACGTCGCCCGGCAGCCCCTTGTAGGTGGTCGACACCTGGTCGCGGTCGCCGGGCACGTCCTCGGCGGTGATGGTGAAGACGTCGCCGAAGCCGAGGCGGACCGGGCCTTCCTCGAACCTGCCGACGCGGATCTTGGGGCCTTGCAGGTCGGCGAGCAGGCCTACGCCGCGGCCGAGTTCGGCCGCCACCTCCCTGACCCGGTCGTAGACCTCTCTGTGCATGTCATGATTGCCATGGCTGAGGTTGAACCGTGCCACGTCCATGCCGGCGGCGATGAGCTCGCGCAGGCGTTCGGGAGAGGATGTGGCGGGGCCTAGGGTGCAGACGATTTTCGCGCGACGAGTCACGAGTCCTACCTTAATTGGTACAGACCACTTGGCAGTCACTGACGACGGAGAACGTACCCGACATAGGAGAACAGGACGGCAACGGCGACCAGCAGGCGTGCCAAGTTCGTGTATTCCTCCGGATAGATGACGCCCTCGATGTAGTGGTCGATGAAGCCGCTCGCGGGCAGCCCGGCGAGCCCGGCGTTGCGCCGCCCCCAGTCCTCGACCAGGGTGAGCGGGCATTCGACGCCGGTGACGACCGACAGCAGCCCCCAGCCGGCGACGGCGAGGTGCACCCAGATGGTACGCCTCCAGCGCCAGGCCAGGAACCCGCCCACCACCATGTAGACGAGGAAGGCGAAGTGCGCCACCATCGCCAGTTCCGCGACGAGGCGGTAGATCATGGCTCGAAGGTCGCCGCCTCCCACGCGTTGACGATGCCCCTGCCGAAGAACCCGTTGTGCGCGGTGTCGCCCTCGCACACGTGGGTGGTGCTCTCGCCGTACACCTTGTAGACGTACGCGCGCGGCGTCGGGCAGGGCTTGTCCGTGGCGGTCTCGTACAGGTAGCGCTCGACGGTGCCGGGCGCCAGCGTGAGGCCGCCGGGGCCGGGCTTGCCGAAGCGGCTGATGAGGATGGCGGCGACGCCGGTGGCGTGCGGCGCGGCCATGGAGGTGCCGTCGAGATACTGGTAGTAGGAGCAGGGGCGCCGGGTGCAGTCGCGGACGACGTCGGTGCCGCGGGGCTTGCCGTTCCTGTCGATGCGGCCCTTGGCGCGCAGCATCGCCTCGGGCGCGGCGGCGAGGATGGAGCGGGTGGGCGAGGCGTCCTTGCCGTCGAGCGTGTCGCCGCCGGGGGCGGCCACGTCGGCCTGCTCGACGCCGTAGTCGCTGTAGATGGCCTTGCGGCCCGAGGGGCCGACGGCGGCGACGGAGATGACGCCTTCGGACTCGGCGGGCACGTTGAGGCAGGAGTTGTCGACCTCGCGGACGCGTTCGCCGCCGCGCGGGTAGCCGGGGCTGACCTTGTCGGTCTTGGGCCGGCCGAGGTCGGTGGAGCCGTTGCCGAGCGCGGAGATCAGCGTGACGCCCTTGCCGCGGGCGTAGTCGAGGGCGCGCTGCATGCCGGTGATGATGGCGCGCTGTTCGAGGCGTTCCTTCTCGCTGTCGGAGGGGTTGTCGCGGCAGTTGAACAGCCACGGGTCGACGTAGTAGCTCATGTTGACGACGTCGACGCCGATGTCGCCGGCGTAGGTGAGGGCGTCGAGGCTGGGCTTGAGGAAGAAGAAGCCGGAGTCCTGGCCGGCGCGGATGTTGACGAGCTGCACGCGCGGGGCGACGCCGATGACGCCGATGCCGTTGGCCGGGGAGGCGATGGTGCTGGCGACGTGGGTGCCGTGGCCGTCGTCGTCGCGGTCGACGGGGTCCTTGCAGCCGTCGGCCTCGCAGGGGCCGTCGAGCGTCTCGCCGTTCTCGTCCTCGGGCTTGTCGGTGACGAAGTTGCGGCTGAGCTCGCGGTTGAAGTTGGCGGCGATGTCGGGGTGGCTGCCGTCGATGCCGGTGTCGATGACGCCGACGAGGACCTTGTCGCTGCCGGGGGCCTTGGCGCGGGCGCGGTCGGCGCCGATCATCATCATGTCCCACTGGCGGGGGGAGAGCGGGTCGCCGGCGCTCTCGCCGTCGCCGGTGAAGGCGGAGGCGTCGGGGAATGCCTTCTTGGCAGGGCCTTTCACGGCGGCGGCCGACGGGGCGTGGCCGATGCGGCGGTCGGCGGAGACGCCGACGACGGCCGGGTCCGCGCCGACGCTTTCGGCGAACCGCGCTCCGGAGGCGCGGGCGAGCACGTACCCGAGCTTGGGTTCGGTGAGGACGGCGGTGCCGCCGGCGGCGCCGATGCGGTCGAGCGCGCCGGCCTGCCCGCCCTCGGCGTAGAAGACGAGGTAGTCGGTGGCGGGTCCCGCGGCGGCGCCCGTGGGTGAGCAGCCGGCCAGCGCCGTCACCGTGGCCAGGGCCGCGAAGCCGGAGGCGATTCTTCGCATATTTCCTCCATCCCCCGCACTCCCCCAGAAACTGCATCTTCCCGACACTGACCGGGTGATGCAACTCGACGCCGAACGCCCGCCCCCGATGGGGACGGGCGTTCGCGGAACTAGCTACACCAGCGGGCGGGCCGTCGGCAGGATCGGGTACGGCAGCGCCGTCTCACCGGTGAGGTAGCGGTCGACACCGCTGGCGGCGGCACGCCCCTCGGCGATCGCCCACACGATCAGCGACTGCCCGCGCCCCATGTCACCGGCCACGAACACGCCGTCGACCTTGGACATGTACGTCCTGTCCCGCGCGACGTTGCCGCGGGCGTCGTAGAAGCCGTCGCCGGCCAGCTCGGCCAGGTCCTGGAGCAGCGCGCCCTTCTCCGGGCCGAGGAAGCCCATCGACAGCGTGACCAGCTCGGCGGGGATCTCCCGCTCGGTGCCCGGGATCGGCTTGAAGCCGTTCTGCGGGCCCTCGACCTCGACCAGGCGCAGCCCGCGCACGTTGCCGTCGGCGTCGCCGGTGAACTCGGTGGTGGAGACCGCGTACACGCGCTCGCCACCGGCGTCGGCCAGCTCCTCGTGCGCGCTCTCCACCTTGAACAGCAGGGGGAACGTCGGCCACGGCTGGCTGCCGGGCCGCGAGGCCGGCGGCCTCGGCATGATCTCCAGCTGGGTGACGGAGGCCGCGCCCTGCCGGATCGCCGTGCCGATGCAGTCGGCGCCGGTGTCGCCGCCGCCGATCACCACGACGTGCTTGCCCTCGGCCGAGACGGGAGAGACCGCGTAGTCGCCCTCCTGAACCTTGTTGGACAGCGGCAGGTACTCCATCGCCTGGTAGACGCCCTTGAGGTCGCGCCCGGCCACCGGCAGGTCGCGCCAGGCCGTGGCGCCGCCCGACAGCACCACCGCGTCGTACTGCTCGCGCAGCTCCGCGGCCGTGATGTCGACGCCCACGTCCACACCGGTGCGGAACTCGGTGCCCTCGGCCCGCATCTGGGCCAGGCGCCGGTCGATGTGCCGCTTCTCCATCTTGAACTCGGGGATGCCGTAGCGCAGCAGCCCGCCGATGCGGTCGGCCCGCTCGTACACCACCACGTCGTGGCCGGCGCGGGTGAGCTGCTGGGCGGCGGCCAGCCCGGCCGGGCCGGAGCCGACGACCGCGACCCTCTTGCCGGTGCGCGTCGACGGGGGCTGCGGGACGACCCAGCCCTCGTCGAACGCCCGGTCGATGATCTCGACCTCGACCCGCTTGATCGTCACCGGGTCGGAGTTGATGCCGAGCACGCACGCCGCCTCGCACGGAGCCGGGCAGAGCCTGCCGGTGAACTCCGGGAAGTTGTTCGTGGCGTGCAGCCGCTCGATCGCCTCCCGCCAGTCGGTGCGGTGGACGAGGTCGTTCCACTCCGGGATGAGGTTGCCCAGCGGGCAGCCGTTGTGGCAGAACGGGATGCCGCAGTCCATGCAGCGCGACGCCTGCTTGGTCAGCTTCTCCTGCGGGAAGTCCTGGTAGACCTCCTGCCAGTCGCCGATGCGGACGTCCACGGGGCGGCGCACCGGCAGCTCGCGGTCGTGCGTGAGGAAACCCTTGGGGTCGGCCATGCGGTACGCCTCCTTAACCCTGGACCGCGGCCGCCATGACGGCCTCGTCGATGTCCCTGCCTTCGATGCGGGCGGCCTCGGCGGCCTGCATGACCCGCTTGTAGTCGGTCGGCATGATCTTGCCGAACCTGCCGAGCGCGGCGTCCCAGTCGGCCAGCAGCTGCTTGGCCACCGGGGAGCCGGTCTCGGCGAAGTGCTGCTCCACCGTCTCCTTGAGGAAGTCGGCGTCCTCGGCGGTGAGCGCCTCGACGGCCACCATCTCCCGGTTGACGCGCTCCGGCCGCAGGTCGAGCAGGTAGGCGACGCCGCCCGACATGCCCGCCGCGAAGTTGCGCCCGGTGGGGCCGAGGACGACCGCCCGGCCGCCCGTCATGTACTCGCAGCCGTGGTCGCCGACGCCCTCGACGACCGCGGTCGCGCCCGAGTTACGGACGCAGAACCGCTCGCCGACGACGCCTCGGATGAACACCTCGCCGGACGTGGCCCCGTACAGGGCGACGTTGCCGGCGATGATGTGGCCGTCCAGCGGGGCCGACTCGTGCGGCCGGAGCGTGATCCGCCCGCCCGACAGGCCCTTGCCGAGATAGTCGTTGGCGTCTCCGGTCAGCCGCAGCGTGATGCCGCGCGGCACGAACGCGCCGAACGAGTTGCCCGCCGACCCGGTGAAGGAGATGTCGATCGTGTTGTCGGGCAGCCCGGCGCCGCCGTAGCGCTTGGTGACCTGGTAGCCGAGCATGGTGCCGACGGTCCGGTTCACGTTGCGGATCGGCAGCTCCAGCGTGACCGGGGTGCCGTCGTTGAGCGCGCCCTCGGCGAGCTGGATGAGCGTGTTGTCCAGCGCGTGCCGCAGGCCGTGGTCCTGCTCGACCGTGCGCCGCAGCGGGGTGCCCTCGGGCAGCTCCGGGCGGTGCAGGATCGGCGACAGGTCCAGGCCGCCGGCCTTCCAGTGGTGCTCGGCCGCGCTCACGTCGAGCATCTCGACGTGCCCGATGGCCTCGTCCAGCGAGCGGAAGCCCAGCTCGGCCAGGTACTCGCGGATCTCCTCGGCGATGAACTCGAAGAAGTTGACCACGAACTCCGGCTTGCCGGCGAAGCGCTTGCGCAGCTCCGGGTTCTGCGTGGCGACGCCGACCGGGCAGGTGTCGAGGTGGCACACGCGCATCATCACGCAGCCGGACACGACCAGCGGCGCGGTGGCGAACCCGTACTCCTCGGCCCCCAGCAGCGCGGCGATGACCACGTCGCGGCCGGTCTTGAGCTGGCCGTCGACCTGCACGACGATGCGGTCGCGCAGGTTGTTCAGCAGCAGCGTCTGCTGGGTCTCGGCCAGGCCGAGCTCCCACGGCGCGCCGGCGTGCTTGAGGCTCGTCAGCGGGGAGGCGCCGGTGCCGCCGTCGTGGCCGGAGATGAGCACCACGTCGGCGTGCGCCTTGGACACGCCCGCCGCGACCGTGCCGACCCCGACCTCGGCCACGAGCTTGACGTGCACGCGGGCGGCCGGGTTGGAGTTCTTCAGGTCGTGGATGAGCTGGGCGAGGTCCTCGATCGAGTAGATGTCGTGGTGCGGCGGCGGCGAGATGAGGCCGACGCCGGGCGTGGAGTGGCGGGTCTTGGCGATCCACGGGTAGACCTTGTGGCCGGGGAGCTGGCCGCCCTCGCCGGGCTTGGCGCCCTGCGCCATCTTGATCTGCAGGTCGGCCGCGTTGACCAGGTACTCGCTGGTGACGCCGAACCTGCCGGAGGCCACCTGCTTGATCGCCGACCGGCGCGTGGCGTCGTACAGGCGCCCGGGGTCCTCGCCGCCCTCGCCGGTGTTGGACTTGCCGCCCAGCCGGTTCATCGCGATCGCGAGCGTCTCGTGCGCCTCGACCGAGATCGAGCCGTACGACATCGCGCCCGTGGAGAACCGCTTGACGATCTCCGAGACCGGCTCGACCTCGTCGATCGGGATCGGGTTGCCCTTGCGCAGCTTGAACAGGCCGCGCAGCGTCATCAGCCGCTCGGCCTGGGAGTCCACCATCTCGGTGTACTCCTTGAAGATCTCGTAGCGCCGGGTGCGGGTGGCGTGCTGCAGCTTGAAGACGGTCTCGGGGTTGAACAGGTGCGGCTCGCCCTCGCGCCGCCACTGGTACTCGCCGCCGACCTGCAGCCTGCGGTGCGCATTGGCGGCCCTCGGGTACGCGTGCCGGTGCCGCTCGGCCGTCTCGCGGGCCAGCACGTCGAAGCCGACGCCGCCCAGGCGCGAGGTGGTGCCGGTGAAGCAGGAGTCGATGACCTGCCGGCTGAGCCCGAGCGCCTCGAAGATCTGCGCGCCGGTGTAGGAGGCCACGGTGGACACGCCCATCTTGGACATGACCTTGATGACGCCCTTGCCGTACGCCTTGATCAGGTTGCGCACGGCCTTGCGCTTGTCGAGCTCCAGCACCCCGGTCTCGACCAGGTCCTCGACGGTCTCGATCGCGAGATACGGGTTGACCGCGCCGGCGCCGTAGCCGATGAGCAGCGCCATGTGGTGGCACTCGCGGGCCTCGCCGGTCTCGATGACCAGGCCGATCTTGGTACGGGTCTTCTCCTGGATCAGGTGGTGGTGCACGGCCCCGGTCAGCAGCAGCGACGGGATCGGCGCCAGGCTGTCGGAGGAGCCCCGGTCGGACAGCACGATGATCCGGGCGCCGTCGGCGATGGCCTGCGACACCTCGGCCTTGATCTCCTCCAGCCGCGACAGCAGCGCCTGGCCGCCGCCCGCCACCTGGTAGAGGCCGGAGACCACATGCGGGTGGAACCCGGGCAGGTCGTGCTCGTCGTTGATGTGGATGATCTTGGCGAGCTCGTCGTTGTCGATCACCGGGTAGGGCAGCACGAGCTGCCGGCAGGAGGCCGGGCCCGGGTCGAGCAGGTTGCCCTCGGGGCCGAGCACGCTGGCCAGGCTGGTGACCAGCTCCTCCCGGATGGCGTCCAGCGGCGGGTTCGTGACCTGCGCGAACAGCTGCGTGAAGTAGTCGAACAGCAGCCTGGGCTTCTCGCTCAGCACCGCCACGGGCGTGTCGGTGCCCATCGAGCCGATCGGCTCGGCGCCGGTGCGGGCCATCGGCGACAGGATGATCCGCAGCTCCTCCTCGGTGTAGCCGAAGGTCTGCTGCCTCCTGACCAGCGCCTCATGGGTGGGGATCTCCCGCTGCCGCGCGGGCAGCTCCTCGAAGCGGACCAGCCCGGCGTGCAGCCAGTCGGCGTACGGCAGCGCGGCGGCCAGCTCGGCCTTGATCTCGTCGTCCTCGATGATCTTGCCGCGGGCGGTGTCGATGAGGAACATACGGCCGGGCTGCAGGCGGCCCTTGCGGACCACGTCCTCCGGCGCGAAGTCCAGCACGCCCGCCTCGGAGGCGAGCACGACCAGGCCGTCGGCGGTCACCCAGAACCGGCCGGGGCGCAGGCCGTTGCGGTCGAGCACGGCGCCGGCCAGCGTGCCGTCGGTGAACGTGATCGACGCCGGGCCGTCCCACGCCTCCATCATCGAGGAGTGGAACTCGTAGAAGGCCCGGCGCGCCGGGTCCATCTCCGTGTGGTTCTCCCACGCCTCCGGGATCATCATGAGCACCGCGTGCGGCAGGCTGCGCCCGCCGATGTGCAGCAGCTCCAGCACCTCGTCGAAGGAGGCGGTGTCGCTGGCGTCCGGGTCGCAGATCGGGAAGAGCCGCTGCAGGTCGCCGGGGATGAGCCCCGACTCCAGCATGGCCTCGCGGGCCCGCATCCAGTTGCGGTTGCCCCGTACCGTGTTGATCTCGCCGTTGTGCGCGATGTAGCGGTAGGGGTGGGCCAGCGGCCAGCTCGGGAACGTGTTGGTCGAGAAGCGCGAGTGCACCAGCGCGATCGCGGTGGCGTAACGCTCGTCCGACAGGTCGGGGAAGAACGGCTCGACCTGGTCGGGCGTGAGCATCCCCTTGTAGACCACCGTACGGGCCGACAGCGAGGGGAAGTAGACGTCGACCTCGTGCTCGGCCCGCTTGCGCAGGCAGAACGCCAGCCGGTCCAGGTCGATCCCGGCCTCGCCGCCGGGCGCGGCCACGAACAGCTGGCCGAAGTGCGGCATGACCGCCCTGGCGCTCGGGCCGGGCAGGTCGCGGTCGACCGGCACGTCGCGCCAGCCGAGCACGGTCAGGCCCTCCTCGGCGGCGATCTCCTCGATCATGCCGGTGGCGATCCGGCGCGCCTCGGGGTCGATCGGCAGGAAGGCCACGCCCGTGGCGTAGCGGCCCGCCTCCGGCAGCGCGAACGGCACGACCGCGCGGTAGAGCTCATCGGGGATCTGCGTCAGGATGCCGGCTCCGTCGCCGGTGTCCGGCTCGCTACCCTTGGCCCCCCGGTGATCGAGATTGCACAGCGCCGTCAGCGCCTTGACCACGATCCCGTGCTCCCGGCGGCCGTGCACGTCGGCCACCATGGCGACGCCGCAGGCATCGTGCTCGTTGGCGGGGTGGTAGAGGCCCTGGGGCTCGGGGAACCCGAGGTGGGCAGCAGGCATTGAATCCCTCCCGTCGTCTTCGTCTGTCTTGGACTGCTCCACAGGCGGGGACGACGTTGGCCCTGCTGCATATCGTGGATAGAGGTTACCGCACGCTGCCCGAATGGTGCCCACCGCATCCACAGTGCGAACATTCATAACATCCCGGCATGCGAGCGGAGATGTCCCAAACCCCGGAACAGCAGGGGCTTCCCGCTCCCCCGCATTCCGGACACGGCGCCGCCGGATTAGTGCCGCCGGGTTGGTGTCGCCGGACACGGGGCAGCCCCTCGATAGGGTTGCCCGCATGGAACGCGACGGGGTGGAACGGCTGCTGGCCGAGGCGGGCGTCGACGGCAGGCGGCTCAGGCACGCGCTGGCGTCGCTCTGCGACGGCCGGTGGTGGACCCTCGCCACGCTGGTCAGGCACACCGCGACCTCACGGCGGACGATCGAGTCGCTGCTCGGCGTCCTGGACCTGGAGCGCTCCGGCGACCGCTTCCGCGTGGCCGAGACGCACCGGCCCGCCTTCCAGGACCTGCTGGCCGTCGCGCCGCCGCCCGAGGACCCGGTCGGCCACCTGGTGCCGCACTACGAGGCCGTGCTGGACCGGCTGCGCGAGCTGGTCGCCGGCGCGCCGCGCGCCCGCCACACGCTCGACCACGTCGCCGCCACGCCCGACACGATCCTGCGCCGGGCCCTCCTGCTCGGGGCCCGCTTCTGGCTGCCGGGCGCCCGCCTGCTCTGCGTCGGCGACCACGACCTGACCTCGCTCGCCGTCAAGCTCGTGCACCCCGAGACGGACGTCACGGTCGCCGACGTCGACGACCGCATCCTGGCCTACATCGACGAGCAGGACCTCGGCGTCCGCACCCGCTGGGCCGACCTGCGCCTCACCCTGCCCACCTCCGCCCGCGACCACGACCTGGCCATCACCGACCCGCCCTACACGCCGGAGGGCATCGGCCTGTTCGTCGCCCGCGCCGTCGAGGGCGTCAAGGACGACGGGCGCGTCCTGCTCGCGTACGGAGCCAGCGAGCGGACCCCGGCGCTGGCCCTCAAGGTGCAGAACGCGCTGTCGGCCCTCAACCTCGCCTACGAGGCCATCTATCCCGACTTCAACCGCTATTTCGGCGCCGAGGCCATCGGGTCCGCCGCCGACCTGTACATCCTGCGGCCCACCACCCGCACCCGGCCCGCCGCCGCGGCCCGCCTCGACCGCGCCGCCACCGCCATCTACACCCAGGGCCCCCAGTCCGTCGAGTCCGCCCCCGCCGCCGACGCCCCCACCCAGCCCGAGGGCCCCGCCGACCTCCTCGTCGGCGACTGGCCGGCCTCCCTGCCCCACACCCGGGTCAAGCTCTCCACCTGGCTCGCCAAGCCGTACGCCGCCACCGTCGAGCGCGTCGCGATCGCCGTCCCGGCCGGGCTGGAGGCGGCACTCCCCCGCCTCCTCCTCGCCACCCGCGCCGCCCACGTCGAGGTCCACCTCACCGCCCCGCCCGCCGTCCCCGCCGCCCTCGCGCCGGTCTACGACTTCACCACCTCCGGCACCGTCCTGCACGCCACCCGCCGCCCCCTCCCCGACGACCCCGAGGGGCTGCTCCTGCGGCGCATCCTGGACAACGGGCACGCCAAGCTCGCCAACTCCTGGCGCGAGGGCCTCATCGCCGCCGCCCGCGCCCAGGACGGCGCCCTCACCAAGAACGAGGCCCGCACCCTCATCCGCCAGACCGCCCCCTGGTCCGACGCCCTCTCCCCCGTCGAGGCCCCCCTCCACCGCCTCACCACCCTCCCCACCCACATCGCCACCACCCTCACCCTCCTCCACACCCCCCTCTGACGGGACCCGCCACAGGCAGCGCGAACCGCCAAGGGACGCCGACCCCACCTGGTCGAGCCACCGCAGGGACCGTGACGCCGGCGCAAGCTACAGACTGGCCCCGGTACGGGCGCCTGGAGGCCCCAGTGGCTCCTGCAGGACCACGGGCCGCTACGGGGGCCCGCCCCTCCCCCGCGCGTACCAGCCGGAGGCGGTGGCACCCGGCGGAACCCGCACCGCCGAGCGGGCCCCGGCTACTTGCGTGGCAGGTGCCTCCCCACGGCGCGCCTGCCGAGAGCGCGCGCACGGGTGCGCGCCTCCTATGGACGCAGAGGCCGTAAGGGCCACACGGGCCGGAGGGACTAAGTGGCGGCGAGGACGCGGGACTGGATGGCCTGGCCGAGGGAGTCGAGGGCGATGAGCGGCGGCACCAGGTCGGCGTCGGCCGTGCCCCGGGCTCCGACCCAGCTGACGGTCACGTAATGGCCCAGGGCGCGCACCTCGGCGCGGCTGCGCGCGGGGTCGAAGGGCACCGCCTGCCGGACGAACCCGTCGCGGCGCAGGGCCGTGACCAGGGCGTCGGCCGCGCGCCCGTCCGGCAGGTTGAAGATGACGAACTGCCCGGCGACAGCCCCGCCCGTGTAGGTGGCCCGCAGCGCCTGCGTGCATCCGGACGCGGCGGCACCCCACAGCGCGTCGTCGCAGTCGGCCAGCTCCTCCACCTCGCCCCGGGCCAGCTGGCCGAGCGCCCCGGCGCGGAACAGCTCGCCCGTGGTGAGCGGCGCGGCGTCGTCGGCCCGGGAGTCGACCGGCGCGTACATGGCCGACGTCGGCGTCCCGTGGAAGGCGGCGGGCCGGGGCGCGTCGCGCCCGAGCCACAGCCAGGCCCCCGCCCCGAGCACCGCGACCCCGGCCACCACCAGCGCGATCACGACCCGCCCCGGCATCAGATCCCCCACCTCACGCCAACCCCCGTTCTCTCAAACCACACCATCGCCCCCGTACGCCCCATGCCACCACACAACCGCGTCCCGTCGCCATCCCCATGACGACGGGACCCGGTCGCCGCCTGTCACCCGCCGGGGCCGGTGATGGCGACCACGCGCCGGTAGAGGGCCTTCTCGGCGCCTCTCAGGGTGAGGGCGAGCGAGACGTAGTCATCCTTGGGCGTGGGCTCGGCGCCGTCGGCGCGGCCGAGCCAGACGAGGCCGACGTAGTGGCCGAGGGCGTAGCCGCCCGCCTCGGTGTAGCCGCCGGCCGGGTAGGCGGCCTGGGGGCTCTCCAGCGGGATGGTCCAGCCGCCTCGGTAGAGCGTCTTCAGCGCCTCGACGAGCTCGCCGGCCGCCTCGCCGTCACGCAGGTTGAGCAGCGTGTACTGGCCGACGTAGCGGCCGTCGGCGGTGGTGTAGAGGCCGCGGGCGGCCTGGGTGCAGCCGGCGTCGGCCACGCGGGCGAGCAGGTCGGCGCCCCACAGCGCGGCCGAGCAGTCGGCGTCGACCTGGCTGGCGACGAGTTTGAGCGAGAGCTTCTTGCCTCCGGGGAGCGTCTTCTGGCCGAAGACCTCCTTGGCGGTGAGCGGCTTGGGGTCCTTGGCCCGGTCGGCGACCGGCTGGAACAGCTTGGGCGAGGCCCAGCCGTGGAACACCTGCGGCAGCGCCGTGTCGCGTTCGGGGACGGAGCCGCCGGTGCGCGCCGGGGGCGTGTAGGAGCCGAGGGAGGCGATGACGGCGACCAGCGCGGCGACGGCCACGAGGGCGGCGGCCACGGTCGCGATGACGGCCAGCGTCCGCTGCTGTTCGGGCCGGAGCCCCCAGCGGGTCAGCAGCGAGAGCTCGAAGTCGGGCCGGGGAGCGCGGCCGGCGCGGGGCGTCTTGGGCGGGCGGGGGGCAGGGGCGGCGCGGCGCCTCTTGCGGGCCCTGGTCTCGGTCACAGCCCCGACGCCCCGATCAGGTTGCCGAGCCCGAACGTCAGCCCGGCCGCGACCACGCCGACGACGAGCTGGCGCAGCCCCGAGTACCACCAGCTCCGCGCGGTCACGGCGGACACGACGGCGCCCGCGGTGAACAGCGCCACGCACGACACGACGGCCGGCACCCACAGCTCGACCGCGCCGAACACGTACGGCAGCAGCGGCAGCGCCGCGCCCACGCTGAACGAGACGAACGACGAGACGGCGGCCAGGACGGGTGAGGGCAGCTTGCCGGGCTCGACGCCCAGCTCGTTGCGGGTGTGGACCTCCAGCGCCCGGCGGGGGTCGCGGGAGAGCTGCCTGGCGACCTCGGTGGCCAGGGCGGGCTCGACGCCCTGGTCGGTGAAGGACTGGGCGAGCTCGGCCAGCTCGTCCTCCGGGTGGCGGGCCAGCTCGCGGGCCTCGACCTGGATCTCGGCCTGGGCGAGCTCCTTCTGGCTGGCGACGGAGACGTACTCGCCGCCCGCCATGGAGAACGCGCCCGCGGCCAGCCCGGCGACGCCCGCCAGGCCGATGACCTTGGTGTTGGCGGTGCCGCCCGCGACGCCGGCGATGAGCGCGAAGTTGGACACCAGGCCGTCCATCGCGCCGAACACCGACGGCCTGAGCCAGCCGCCGTTGACGTCGCGATGCTGGTGGTGGATCTCCGCGCGGTCGTTCATCGCGCGTTCTTCTCCTCCGCGACGTCGCGTGGGGCCGCGTCGGACCCGTCGGACTTCCCGTCGTCGGAAGTGTCGCCGGGGGTGTCGTCGGCCTGGTCGGCCTCGTGGGCAGGGTCGGCCGGGTCGTCCCCGCCGTCGCCCGAAGCCGGTACGGCGTCCGCGTCGGCCGTCGCGTCGGCCTCCGGGGAGACGACGACCTCGTCACCCGTCTTGTTACGGGTCGCCCAGAAGTAGACGAGCGCGCCGATGAACAGCGCGAGCGCGGTGTACTGGTTGATCCGCAGCCCGAACAGCTCGACGGCGTGGTCGACCCCGCCCACCGGGTCGATGCGCAGCCCCTCGATCCAGAACCGCCCGAGCGTGTAACCCGCCACGTAGAGGGCGAACAGCCGCCCGTGGCGCAGCGTGAACCGCTTGCCCGCGTAGAGCAGCACGAAGCCGAGCACCAGGTTCCACAGCGACTCGTACAGGAACGTCGGATGGTAGAGGACGCCGGGCTCGCCGCCGTGTGCCTGGTCGATCTCCAGGCCCCACGGCAGCGTGGTCGGCGAGCCGTACAGCTCCTGGTTGAACCAGTTGCCCCAGCGGCCGATGGCCTGGGCGAACGCGATGCCGGGGGCGACCGTGTCGGCCACCGCGCTCAGCGACAGACCGCGCCGGCGGCAGGCGATCCACACGCCGACGCCGCCGAGCGCGATCGCGCCCCAGATGCCGAGACCGCCCTCCCAGATGAACAGCGCCTGGTAGGGCTCCTTGATCGCGCGCTCGCCGAAGTACGTCTGCCAGTCGGTGATGACGTGGTAGAGGCGGCCGCCGATCAGACCGAAGATCACCGCCGGGACGGCGATGTCGATGATCGTGCCCTTCTGGCCCCCGCGGTCGCGCCAGCGGCGCTCGCTGAGCCAGACGGCGACGATCACGCCGAGCACGATGCACAGGGCATAGGCCCGGATCGGGATGATTCCGAGATACCAGACCCCCTCGGCGGGGCTGGGAATCGAGGCTAGGGGCATGTCAGGTGAGGGTAGCGGACGTCAGGCTACTTGGCGGCCTCGGTGACCGTATCGCGCAGATCCTTGGGGGTGAAGACCACACTGTTGTCGATCATCTGGCCGTCGACCTTGACCGTCGGGGTGCCTTCGAGGTTCTCCCGCTTGTTGATCTTGTCGCTGTAGTCGAGCTGCGCCTGGGCGTGCTTCTGCGACGTGACGCAGGTCTCGAAGCCGGGGTCGGTGACGCCTGCCTCCTTGCCCCATTCGATGAGCTGGTCGGTCTTGAAGCCCTCGACGGTCTCGCTCGGCTGGTTCTCGAACAGCAGGTCGTGGAAGGCCACCCACTGCTTGCCGTCGGGGACGCAGCGGGCCGCGGCCCCGGCGCGCACCGAGTTGCCCTTGGTGGGCTCCTGGCCGAAGATCGTGATCGGGTGGTAGACGACCTTGGCCAGGCCCTCGGCGGCCAGGTTCTTGAACGTCTGGCCGCTGACCCGCTCCAGCTCCTTGCACGCCGGGCACTGGAAGTCCTCGTAGATGTCGACGACCGGCTTGGTCACGCCGTCCTTGGCCATGATCACGCTGCCGTCGGCCTGGATGGTGACCGGCGCGAGATCGGCCCCGGCCTGCTCCGACTGGGACCTGCTCATCGTGTACCACATCCCGGCGCCGATGGCGGCGATGGCCACGGCGCCGGCCGTGACGTACGTGACGACCTTCTTGCGCTGCTCACGGGCACGCTCGGCGGCCTGCTGCTCCCTGATCTTCTCCCGCGCCGTCTTCGACCGCTCAGCCTTGCCCATCACTGTTCTCCTCATCGTCCAAGGGGTGCTCGGCACCCGCCAGCCCCAGCGGCCGGTCCAGCGCGAAGCGGCCCGGCGGGAAACGCACGACCCAGGCGCCCAGCAGCACGAGGCCGAAGTCGCGCACAATGTCGAGCAGGTAGGTCGGTTCCTGCCCGGCGCCGAGCTGGCCGCCGCCGCCGAAGCAGCCGCAGTCGATCCGCAGCCCGTTGGCCCACGCCCAGGCGATGCCGAACACGAACGCGAGCATGAGCAGCGCGGCCACGACGGCCGCCACCCTGGTCATGAGGCCCACGATCAGCAGCACCCCGACGACGACCTCCACGATCGGCAGGGCGTAGCCCACGGTCGTGACCAGCGGCTCGGGCAGCAACTCGTACGCTCTGACCGCCACCACCGAGTCGGCCGGGTTGCCGATCTTGAGCCCTCCGGCCGCGATCAGCACTCCGCCCAGGACCAGCCGGGCGACGGTCGTCACCCAGGGTATCGCCGATCTCGCGGTGTGTGACGCCTGTGACGCGTTCACGAGCCATCTCCTCTTTCTCCGTGCGGAAGGCGCACAGTACCGGGACCTATCCGATCACGCTCGGGATAAGGGTCGGCTAAGTGCCGCCGTCCCGCGGTTCACCTGCGGCGAAACCCCGATTCCGCTGGGCGCGGAACTCGCTCTGCGGCTGCCCCGCGCGCCGGGTGAACAGCCGCGCGAAACAGGCGGCGTCGTCGTAGCCGACCCGGCGGGCGACGGCGGCCACCGGCAGGTCGGTGCCCCGGCGAGCAGGCCCTTGGCCCGTTGAGCCGGATCGACAGCAGATGGTCCTCAGGGCTGCACCCGACCGGCCGCAGGACGGCCCGGCGCAGGTCAGCCCGGCGCAGGTCAGCCCGGCGCAGGTCGGCGCGCGGCATGCCGAGGCGTCTGGCGTGCTCGGCGACGGAGACGGAGACGGGCAGGCAGGCGTCGCGGGCCGGCACGCACGGGCCATGCGGCCGATCGCGCGGGCAGCCGGCTCGGCGGTGGTGAGCGGCGGGACCGGCCGGGCGGCGTCGACGCACCCGAGGTCCTGGCAGGCGGGCCCGGCGAAGGCGGCGAACCGCCAGGCGGGCGCCCCGGTGGTCAGACGCGGGAGCGAACGCCCTCGGCCATCGACCGGGCCAGCTCGCCGATCGAGGCGAGACCGGCGGCCTCGTCGGGGGCGTCGAGGATGCGGCGGATGAACGCCGAGCCCACGATGACGCCGTCGGCGTAACCGGCGACCTGCGCCGCCTGGGCGCCGGTGCCGACGCCGAGACCGACGCAGACCGGCAGGTCGGTGTGCTCGCGAGTGCGCTTGACCAGGTCCTCGGCCGCCACGTTGACCGTCTCCCGGGCGCCCGTGACGCCCATCAGCGAGGCCGCGTAGACGAAGCCGGTGCAGCAGGCGGCGACGGCCTTGATGCGCTCCTCGGTGGAGCTGGGCGCCACCAGGAACACCGTGTCGATCCCCGCCTCGGCGGAGGCGGTGCGCCACGGCTCCGACTCCTCCGGCGTGAGGTCGGGGGTGATCGTGCCGGTGCCGCCCGCCGAGGCGAGGTCGCGGGCGAAGCGGTCGGCGCCGTAGCGGTCGATCGGGTTCCAGTAGGTCATGACGAGCGTGGCCGCGCCGGTGGCCGCCACGCCCTCGACGGTGCGCAGGACGTCGGCGATGCGGGTGCCGTTGAGCAGCGAACGGTGCACGGCGTCCTGGATGGTGGGCCCGTCCATGAGCGGGTCGGAGTAGGGCAGGCCGATCTCGATGACGTCGCACCCGGCCTCGACCAGGGCCGCGGCGGCGGCGACGGCGCCGTCCTTGGTCGGGAAGCCCGCCGGCAGGTAGCCGATGAGCGCGGCCCGGTTGTCCGCCTTCGCCTTGGCGAACACCGTCTGGAGAGTCGTCATTGATGGTCCCGTTCTCAGGTCGTCGAGCCCCGCCCCGCTGCGGGTCGTCAGAGGTTGAAGTACTTCATGGCCGTGCCCATGTCCTTGTCGCCGCGGCCGGAGAGGTTGACCAGGATGGTCGCCTCCGGGCCGAGCTCGCGGCCGAGCTCCAGCGCGCCGGCAAGCGCGTGGGAGGACTCGATGGCCGGGATGATGCCCTCGGTGCGGGCCAGCAGCGAGAAGGCGGTCATCGCCTGGTCGTCGGTGACGCCGTGGTAGGTGGCGCGGCCGCTGTCCTTGAGCCAGGCGTGCTCGGGACCGACGCCCGGGTAGTCGAGGCCCGCCGAGATCGAGTGGGACTCGATGGTCTGGCCCTCGTCGTCCTGCAGCACGTACGTGCGCGAGCCGTGCAGCACGCCGACCGAGCCGGCGGTGAGGGTGAGCGCGTGCTCGCCGCTCTCCAGCCCGTGGCCGGCCGCCTCGTAGCCGTGGAGCTGGACGTCCTGGTCGCCGATGAAGGCGTGGAAGATGCCGATGGCGTTGCTGCCGCCGCCGACGGCCGCGCAGACCGCCGTGGGCAGCGCGCCGGTCAGCTCCAGCATCTGGCGGCGGGCCTCGACGCCGATGATGCGGGCGAAGTCGCGGACGATCTCCGGGAACGGGTGCGGCCCGGCGACGGTGCCGAACAGGTAGTGGGTGGTGTCGACGTTGGTCACCCAGTCGCGGAACGCCTCGTTGATGGCGTCCTTCAGCGTCTGGGAGCCGTTGGTCACCGGCACGACCTTGGCGCCGAGCAGCTTCATCCGCGCGACGTTGAGCGCCTGGCGCTCGCAGTCGACGGCGCCCATGTAGATGACGCACTCCAGGCCGAGCAGCGCGGCGGCGGTGGCGGTGGCGACGCCGTGCTGACCGGCGCCGGTCTCGGCGATCACCCGCTTCTTGCCCAGCCGCTTGGTCAGCAGCGCCTGGCCCAGCACGTTGTTGATCTTGTGCGCGCCGGTGTGGGTGAGGTCCTCACGCTTGAGCACGATGCGCGCCCCGCCGGCCTGCTCGCTGAAGCGCGGCACGTCGGTCAGCGTGGTCGGCCGTCCCGCGTACGTGCGCAGCAGGTGGTCGAACTCGCTCAGGAACTGCGCGTCGTTCTTGGCCTTGGCGTAGACGGCGGCGACCTCGTCGAGCGCCGGGATGAGCGCCTCGGGCACGTAGCGCCCGCCGAAGATGCCGAACTTGCCGTGCACGTCCGGGTCGTCGCCGTGGACGCCGTTGCCCGCCAGGTCGGCGGCCGTGAGGATGGAGCCTTCGTTTGCCACTGCTATCCCTCTGCTCCGTGGTCGGGGCGGGTCGCGGGGTGGGCGCCGGCGGTCACCAGCGCCTCCACGGCCCTGCGCGGATCCTTGCCGGTGACCAGGCTCTCCCCCACCAGCACGGCGTCGGCACCCGACCTGGCGTAGGCGAGCAGGTCGTGCGGACCCCGCACTCCCGACTCAGCGATCTTGATCACATTATCGGGGATCTTCGGCGCCAGCTTCGCGAAGACATCCCGGTCGACCTCGAGTGTCTTCAGATTGCGGGCGTTGACCCCGATGACGCGGGCGCCGGCCGCGACCGCGCGGTCGAGCTCCTCCTCGGTGTGCACCTCGACGAGCGGCGTGAGCCCGATGGACTCGGCGCGCTCGATCAGCGACACCAGCGCGGGCTGCTCCAGGCAGACGACCATCAGCAGAGCCAGGTCGGCGCCGTGCGCCCGCGCCTCCCACAGCTGGTAGGAGGTGAGGATGAAGTCCTTGCGCAGGATGGGGATGTCGACGCGGGCCCGCACGGCGGCCAGGTCGTCCAGGCTGCCGCCGAACTTGCGCCGCTCGGTGAGCACGCTGATCACGTGCGCGCCGCCGGCCTCGTAGTCGGCCGCGAGCGCGGCCGGGTCGGCGATGGCGGCGAGCGCGCCCTTGGACGGGCTGGAGCGCTTCACCTCGGCGATCACCGAGACGCGGTCGCCGCCGAGCGCGGCGAGCGCGTCACGCGACGCGGGGGCCCGCTCGGCCCGCTGCTTGAGCTCGTCAAGCGGCACGGCCTGCTGACGTGTGGCGAGGTCGGCGCGCACCCCGTCGAGGATGTCGTCGAGGACACTCGGTCCTTCGGTCCGCTCACTCACGCGCTTGGGGTCCCTCCGGTCGGCAGTGGGGGTGGAGGCCGGGAGTTCGCTTCGCGTCCGCTCCCTGCCTTGTCTTGCGATGGTATCGGCCCGGCGGGCCCACATCGTCACAGGGCTCGCCTTACGGGGCCAGGAACGCCCCGAACGGAAGGTTGCGGACCACCCAGTAGACCAGCACGACCGCCAGGAACGCCCACAGCCAGGCGGGATGCGCCAGCGTGGTGCGTCTCGGCCTGCCCTGCCAGGAGCGCACCAGCCACCGCCCCCACCAGAACAGCAGGAACGGCACCATGGCCAGCGCGAGCGGGTTGAGCCCCGCCGCCGCCACCGGGTCGAGGTGCGCCAGCGCGTGGATCGTCCGCAGCGTCCCGCATCCCGGGCAGTACAGGCCGGTCGCCCACAGGAACGGGCAGGTCGGATAGTGCCCCGGTTCGTTGGGGTCGATCAGGCCCACTACGCCGAACACGGCTCCCGCCGCGGCCGCCACGCCGAGCGGCGCGAGCACCGACCTGAGCCGGTCGGTGCCGCGCCGCTCGATGTTCGCGTCAGGCATGGTCATCCGTAGTAGCTGCTGCTGGTGCTGGCAACGAGGACGACGAAGAACAGGACGTACGCCACCACGATGAGCACCTCGGCGATGAGGCCGAAGATCAGCGCGCGCTTCCACCACGTCTTGGCCTCCTCGGAGGCCTCCACCGCACCCTGGTAGTCGCCGGCCGCCCACTTCTGGTTGACCTGCGACGACTTGACGATCGAGACGATGCCGAGCGGGAGGCAGCAGAAGATGGTGGTCAGGATGGCCGCCACCAGGTGGTTGTCCGGCGGCGTCTGCGGCGCGCCGTAGCCGCCCGCGCCGTAGCCGCCACCGCTCGGGGGCTGCTGGCCGTAACCGCCGTAGCCGCCGCTGGGCGGCTGCTGGCCATAGCCACCCCCGCTCGGGGGCTGCTGACCGTAACCGCCGCCGCTCGGCGGCTGCTGGCCATAGCCGCCACCGCTGGGGGGCTGCTGGCCATAGCCGCCACCGCTCGGCGGCTGCTGACCGTAGCCGCCGCCCGGGGGCTGGGCGCCGTAACCGCCTTCGCCCTGATTTCCGTAACTCATCCTTAGAACTCCTCATGTCGTCATGTTCGCGGCGACTTGCGCGCGGCAGCCTAGCGACAAACCATCGGCGACATGCAACAACGTTCACCTTGCGGACAACTTGTAATCTGCCTGCATTCGTGGCGTTACCGCAAGTTATTCCAGGTCAGGCGGTCGTCAACTGGCGTAGGAGGCGGACGAGGCGATCCCGAGGAACGCCAGCCACATCCCGCCGAAGAAGATCCACAGGATCAGCCACAGCACGATCGTGATGTAGGAGGTGATCAGGCCGGCCACCGCCATGCCCTGACCCTGCTCCCCGGTGCGCTTGATGCGCGCCATCGCGATGTGGCCGACGATGGCGCCCGGGATGCTCGTCAGGCCGCAGAAGAGCAGGCCCACGATGCCGAGCACCAGCGACGTGACCGCCATCCCGTTCGTCGGCCGCGGCGCGTACGGCGGCGGGTAGCCCGGGCCGGGCGGCGGCTGCTGGCCGTAGCCGTACGCGCCGCTCGGGGGCTGCTGACCATAGCTGTACGGGCCGCCGCTGGGCGGCTGCTGACCGTATCCGCCGCTGTAGGGCTGCTGACCGTAGCCCCCGCTGGGCGGCTGCTGACCGTAACCGCCTCCGCTGGGCGGCTGCTGGCCATAACCGCCTCCGCTGGGCGGCTGCTGGCCGTATCCGCCCCCGGTGGGGGGCTGCTGACCGTAACCACCGCCGGGCGGCTGAGCTCCGTAGCCGCTGCCCTGGTCCCCGTAGCTCATCCGTCCGACTCCTCGTGTGGTCGCCCCGCGGCGACGAATCCGACCATCAAACGAACGCAAACCTAGCGCGATTCGGTCGGATCGTCTCCACGGTCGAGCGCATCCCACAGAGCTCTGTCGCCGTCGGCAGCACGGGGCGCGCGGCCCGGGTCGCGCTCGTAGCGGGCGGACATCCCGGCCCACCGGCCGCCACGCACCACGACGGCCAGCCCGCCGGCGAGCACCAGCGCGGCGCCGAGCCCGCACAGCACCGGCCACACCACCACGTCGTCCCACGTCAGCCCGGCCGTCCCGGCGAGCACGTTGCGCTCCCGCAGCCAGTCCACCACCCCGTCGGCGCCCGTGGCCGCCCACGTCGCGGCGCCGGCGGCCAGCCCGCACAGCGCGAGCAGCGCGCCCATCAGGCGGCGGCCCGCCCCCTTCGTGGCCAGCACGGCCACCACGCCGGCCAGCCCGGCCAGCGCGAGCGGCGTCAACGCCGGCCCCAGGTCCCGGCCGGTCGGCGCCACGAGCTCCGCCGCCGCCCCGGCCTCCCGCACCCCTGCGGCCCACGGGCGGCTGGCGGCCAGCAGCACCAGCAGGCACCCGCCCGCCGCCACGGCGAGCCACACCCACCGCTCCCGGACGGCGCCACCCGTCACAGGGGACGCGGCCCGTACGGCGTCACCCGCCGCAGGGGACCCCGCCGGCACGCCCGGTCCCTCAGGGGACGGCGAGCTCGTGGGGGCGGAGGGGCGGTCCGGGGTGGGGTGGTCGGGGGTGGCCATCAGGTCGCCTGGGGCTCGGCGACGGGCAGGGGGGCGGCGTCGAAGCAGGTGCGGTCGCCCGTGTGGCAGGCGGCGCCGACCTGGTCGACCTGGAGCAGCACGGTGTCGCCGTCGCAGTCGAGGGCGGCAGACTTGACGTGCTGGACGTGGCCGGAGGTGTCGCCCTTGACCCAGTAGGCGGCGCGGCTGCGGGACCAGTAGGTGGCCCTGCCGGTGGTCAGGGTGCGGTGCAGCGCCTCGTCGTCCATCCAGGCGAGCATGAGCACCTCGCCGGTGTCGTACTGCTGGACGATCGCGGGCACCAGCCCGTCGCCGTTGCGCTTGAGCCGCGCGGCGATGGTGGGGTCAAGGGACATGCCCTCATTCAACCAGGCGTCCGCCGCGGTCCCGGCGGCGGTCAGGCGAGGGCCTGCGACAGCGTGTCGTAGATGGGGAACAGCGGCGCCAGGTTGGTGCGGCGCAGCCGGCGCAGCACCTGGCCGTCGGGGGCGACGAGCGCCATGGTGCCGTCGCGGTCGCGCAGGCTGGCGAGCTGGCGCACGAGGACGCCGAGCCCGGTGGTGTCGATGAAGGTGAGCTTGCTGAGGTCGACGACGAGGCGCGGCCCGTGGGTCCGGACGGCCTGGTCGAGGCATTCGCGCACCTCGGTCACGTTGTCGGCGTCGACCTCTCCGGCGAGGCTGACGACCACCATCTCGCCGTGCCGCCGACGGGTCATCTGCAGAATGTCCAACGCCATGCTCCTCACGCCCCGCCGTAAGGCGGCCCGCGATGAAGGTACACCTTACCGCGCGCCGTCACCGTGTGTTTTACACAGAACGCGGTACGTGATGATGCTCCGGAGAGTAGTTTCAGGGCGACCTACGGTAGGGGGTGCGCCATCGTGTCACCGGGCTCCGTTCTCGATCCCGAGCTGGGCGATCATGTGTGCCTGCCGTTGCGCGGTGAGGGCGAGCGGCGGGCGGCGGCCCGGCTGTTCACGCTCAACGGGCTGCGCCGCCGGGCGAAGGTGCTGCTGATCACGCATGCCGACTCGCCGGGGCTGACGCGGGAGTGGCTGGGGCCGCTGGTGCCGGGGTTCGCGGCGGCGGAGTCGTCGGGGCGGATCGAGATCCTGGACGGGGCGGGCACGCACTTCACCGACGGGCGGCTCGATCCGGGCAAGGCGCTGGGCGGGCTGGCGGCGGCGGTGGAGCTGGCGGGCAAGCAGGGCTGCCGGGGGCTCTACGCGCTGGTGGACGCGTCGTGGGGGGCCTGCGACCCGCCGGGGCAGGTGGCGCTGGAGTCGGCGGCCAACGCGCTGTTCGGGCGGCATCGGATGGCTCTGGTGTGCCAGTACGACCGGCGGGTGTTCACGCGGGAGGCGGTGGAGCGGGCGGCTTCGGCCCATCCGATCACGCCGGGGCAGGCGGCGCTGCGTTATGCGGCGCCGGGCGGGGCGGCGGCGCTGCGGCTGTGGGGCGACGTCGATCTGACGAACCGGCAGGCGTTCGCGTCGGTGCTGGAGCCGTTGCGGGAGGAGCCGGGTGAGGTGGTGATCGACGCGGCGGGGCTGGCGTTCGCCGACGCGGGCTCGGCGCGGCTTCTGGTGGCGATGGCGGTGCGCAGGCCGCCGGGGCGGACGGTGGTGGTGTGCGGGGCGCGGCTGGCCAGGCTGCTGCAGCTCATCAAGGGGGACGAGGTCGTCACCGTCCGCCGGGTCGGCGATGTGTAGACAGGTGCTGTGCGCCTCGTTCGCCCGGGGGCGCATCACAGCGCTGCGCCGCACGCTGGCCGAGCGGGTGGCGGGTGAGGGGCTGGGCGGGCGCCGCCTGGAGGACTTCGTGGTGGCGGTCAACGAGGTGATCACGAACGCGGTGCTGCACGGCGGGGGCGGCGGGACGGTGCGCGTGTGGTGGCAGCACGGGCGGCTGTGGTGCGAGGTGGCCGACGAGGGGCCGGGCATGGGCGGCTGGAGCAGCGCCCTGCCGCCGCCGTCGGGGTTCGAGGCGGGCGGCAGGGGGCTGTGGCTGGTGCGGCTGCTGTGCGAGCACGTGACGATCGTGTCGGGGCCGGTCGGCACGACAGTGACCTTCAGCGTCACGCGGGGGTGAGCCCGCGGGTCACGAGCGGGCGGCCGACACCCAGGAGGCGTGCAGGTCGGCGTAGACGCCGGGTTCGGTCACGAGCTCGGCGTGCGGGCCGCGCTGGACGAGCCGGCCGCCGTCGAACACGAACACCTCGTCGGCGTTCTCGGCCGTCGACAGGCGGTGCGCGATCGACACGGCGGTGCGCCCGCGCGTGACGCCTTCGAGGGCGCGGGCCAGCCGCACCTCGGTGGCGGGGTCGACGGCGGAGGTGGCCTCGTCGAGCAGCAGCAGGTCGGGGTCGGCCAGGTAGGCGCGGGCCAGCGCGACGAGCTGCCGCTCCCCCGCCGACAGCGACTCGCCGCGCTGCCCGACGGGCGTGTCGAGGCCGGCGGGCAGGCCGTCGAGCCAGTCGGCCAGGCCCAGCTCCGTCAGCGCGAGCAGGATCTCCTCACGGGTGGCGTCCGGCTTGCCGTACCGGATGTTGTCCTCCAGCGTGCCGTCGAACAGGAACCCGTCCTGCGGGACCATCACGATCCGCTCGCGCAGCGAGGAGAAGCGGATGTCGCGCAGGTCGTGACCGTCGACGGTGACGCGCCCGCCGACGGGGTCCATGAGCCGGGTGAGGAGCTTGGCGAACGTGGTCTTGCCGGAGCCGGTCTCGCCGACGACGGCGACGCGCGAGCGCGGCGGGATCTCCACCGACAGCTCGCGCAGCACGGGCGGGCCGCCGGGGTAGGCGAAGTGGACGTCCTCGAAGGCGACGGATATGGGGCCGCGCGGCAGCTCGACGCCGTTCTCGCCGGGGTCGGCGACGTCGGCGGGGGTGTCGATGACGCCGAGGATGCGCCGCCAGCCGGCGACGGCGTTCTGCGCCTCGTTGAGCACCTCGGTGGCGGTCTGCATGGGTGAGACGAACAGCGTGATGAGGAACAGGAACGCGATCAGCCGCCCCTGCGTGATGTCGCCGGACAGGCCGAGCCGGACGCCGAGGAGCACGATGCCGGCGATGGCCAGGGCGGCGACGATCTCGGTCAGCGGGAAGACGAACCCGACGATGGTCTGCGCCTTGACCTGGGCGGCGCGGTTGGCGTTCACGGCCTTGTCGATGCGCTCGGCGGTGCGCCGCTCGGTGGCGTACGCCCGGATGACGGCCGCGCCGACGACGGACTCGCTGACGGCGGCGAGCATGTCGCCGGTGCGCTCGCGGACGGTGGTGTACGCGCGCGACAGCCAGCGCTGGAAGCGCGGCAGCGCGATCATCAGCGGGACAAAGCACAGCCACACGAGCAGGGTGAGCTGCCAGGAGTAGACGAGCATGAGCACGCTGGCGACCAGGAGCTGGCCGAGCGCGACGATGATCATCAGCCCGCCCCACTGCATGAACGTGCTGATCTGGTCGATGTCGTTGGTGACGCGGGAGACGAGCGCGCCGCGCCGCTCGGTGTTCTGGGTGAGCACCGACAGGTCGTGGACGTGGCGGAAGCCGCGCACCCGCAGCGTCGCCAGCGACGCCTCGGTGGCCTTGTAGAGGCGCACGTTCATGATGTACGCGGCCAGCGCGGTCAGCAGCACGGCGGCGGCGCACAGGGCGACGGTCCGGTAGATGTAGGGCAGGTCGGGGACGCCGTCCTTGAGCCCGGTGTCGATCGTCTGCTGGACGGCGATCGGCACGATGATCTTGCCGATGGTGGCGACGACGGCGAGGGCGAGCGTGACCGCCAGCCCCTGGCGGAACTCGGGGGTGAGCGAGAGCCCCCGGCGGATGGTCGCCCAGGCCGAGCTGTCGGCGTTCGCGCCGATGCCCTGGCGCACGTTCTCGGCGGTCTCGGCGGTCACGCGCTGACCCCTTCCTCTTCGGCGTCGGTGCCGAGTTGAGTGCTGCCGTCGAGGTCGAGGGCGGCCCGTTCGGCCTCCTCGCGCTCGTAGGCCGTCACCAGGTTGCGGTAGCCCTCGCACCGCTTGATCAGTTCGTCGTGGGTCCCGCGGTCGGCGACGCGGCCGTGCTCCAGGAAGACGACCTCGTCGGCGAGGGCGATGGTGGCCATCCGGTAGGCGACGACCACGACGGTCGAGGCCTGTGCCCGGTCCCGGAGCCCGTACAGGATCTTGGCCTCGACCTGCGGGTCCACGCTGGAGGTGGCGTCGTCGAGGATGAGCAGGCGGGGGCGTCGGACGACGGCGCGGGCCAGCGCGAGGCGCTGGCGCTGGCCGCCGGACAGGGAGGCGCCGCGCTCGCCGACGCGGGTGTCGAGCCCGTCGCCGAGGCGGGTGACGAAGCCGTCGGCCTGGGCGACGCGCAGCGCGCCCCACACCTCGTCGTCGTCGAGGGGCAGGTCGAGCGCGATGTTGCCGCGTACGGAGTCGTCGAACAGGAACGTCTGCTGCGGCACCAGCGCGACCGACTCGGCGAGCTTGCCGTACGCGAGGTCGCGCAGGTCGACGCCGTCGAGCGCGACGCGGCCCGAGTCGGGGTCGACGAGGCGGACGAGCAGCTGGACGAGCGTGGACTTGCCGGAGCCTGTGGGGCCGACGAGCGCGACGGTGCGCCCGGCGGGCACGTCGAAGGTGACGTCGTGCAGCACCTCGGCGTCGCCGTAGGAGTAGGAGACGCCGGAGACGGCCAGGGCGGCGGGCTCGTCGCGGTCGGCGGCGGCCTGGCCGTAGTCCATCGAGCCCTCGGCGTCGAGCACGGCCTGGACGCGGGTCCAGCCGACGACGCTGCGCGGCAGCTCGGCCAGCACCCAGCCGAGCGCCCGGATCGGGAACGACAGCAGCGTGAACAGGTAGGCGACCTGGACGAGTTGCCCGGCCTCGATGGAGCCGGTGGACAGCCGCAGCGCGCCGACGGCCAGGACGGCGAGCACGCCGAGCGTGGGCAGCGCCTCCAGCAGCGGGTCGAACAGGCCGCGCACCTTGCCGACGGCGATGTTGGCGTCGCGCAGCTCGTGGGCGCGGCGGCGGAAGCGGTCGGTCTCCAGGTCCTCGCGGCCGAGCGTCTTGACGACGAGGGCGCCGTCGAAGCTCTCGTGCGCGATCTCGCTGACCTCGGCGCGCAACTGCTGGGCCCGGGTGGCGAGCGGGCTGAGCCTGCGCTGGTAGACGAGGTTGAGCACGGCGATGGCCGGGAAGATGAGGAAGCCGACCAGGGCGAGCATGAGGTCGGTGAGCAGCATGCCGACGGCCGCGGTGAGCAGCATGACGACGACGCCGACGGCCATCGGCAGCGGCGCGAGCGGCGCCCAGGCGGCCTCGGCGTCGGCGCTGGCGTTGGACAGCAGCTGGCCGGTGGGGTGGCGGTGGTGCCAGGCGAGCGGCAGCCGCAGATACTGCTTGGTGACGTCGCGGCGGGAGCGGGCCTGCATCCGGTACTGGATGACACCGGCCAGGATGCGCCGCCCGGCCACGCCGATGGACTTGAGCAGGGCGGTGCCGAGGATGAGCAGCACGCCGGTCCACATCGCGCCCGCCGCGGTCTCGCCGGCGGTGAACGCGGGCATCACGACGTGCTCGGTGGCCCACCCGAGTGCCCATGCCGAGGCGACGGTCATGCCGCCGTAGAGCGCGCTCGCCACGACCGCGGCGGCGAACATCGCCTTCTCCGTACGAATGGCCACCCCAAGGACACGCAGCCCTTGACGCATGACGGCCGAGGTGACCTTGTTCGCCACTCCTGAAGCTTCCCTTCACTGCCCGCTATAACTACGTAAGTCAGTATCACGTCTGATCATCCCGTTATTCCCCTGGCGTAAGGTTGGCATGTGACTCATGCTCGTGACGAACGCGCGGCGCTCTGCGATCTGTTCGACCGGCTCGGCCCCGGCGCCCCGACGCTCTGCGCGGGATGGGACTCCTACGACCTGGCCGCCCACCTGGTGTTGCGCGAGCGCAGGCTCGACGCGCTGCCCGGCATCGCGATCCGGGCGCTGTCGGGCCGCACGGCCTCGGTGCAGCAGTCGCTGAAGGACCGCCACCCCTTCCCCGAGCTGGTCGCCCTCGTCCGCAGGCCCGGCGGCGTCTACGGGCTGGCGCCCTTCCTCGACTCGGCCGTCAACACGCTGGAGTACTTCGTCCACCACGAGGACGTGCGCCGCGCCCAGCCCTCCTGGGAGCCGCGCGAGCTGCCCGCGGACTTCGACGACCACATCTGGAAGCGGCTGTCGGCCATGGCCAAGCTGATGCTGCGCCGCGCCCCCGTGGGCGTGGTGCTGCACCGGCGCGGCTCCGGCGGGGCGCGCTCGGTGCTGCTCGGCGGCGCGGGCGAGGGCCCCAAGGTCGAGGTGACGGGCGACGCGGGCGAGCTGCTGCTGTTCTGCTTCGGCCGCCAGGCGCACGCCAGGGTCGACCTGACCGGCGACCCTGGCGCCGTCGAGCGGCTGCGCAGCGCCCGCCTGGGCGTCTAGTCCCCCGTACGTCTAGCTACGTCTAGCTCTGGTACGTGTCCTCCGCCAGGCGGGCCTGGGCGAGCCTGCGCAGGGCGGCGATGAGCGTGTCGCCGAGCAGGGTGCCGAGCGCCACGACCTCGACCGCCCGCTCCCGGTCGGTCACGTCCCCCAGGATGCGCACGTCGGCCGAGGCCGCCGCCTCGGCCGCTTCGGCGTAGTCGTCCAGCCCCTCGAGCACGTCGTCGAGCCCCAGCTCCAGGAGGCTCGCCAGGACGCCGGTGAGCGTGGCCGCCGACGGATGATCCGCCAAGCCCTCCCAGCCCCTCCTGGCCAGCAGGGCGGCCACCTGGTCCCGTGCCCGCTCCGCCGCGGCGCCGGAGCCCGGGGCGGGGCCCGGCTCCTCGGGCGCGGCCACGGCGGGTTGCGCCTCGGCCAGCAGCTCGCCCGCGCTCACGCCCGGGTCGTCGAGGTGGCGCACCAGCCCGGCGATCGCGGCGATGCTCAGCCCGCCGTAGTCGGCCAGCGCCCGCACCAGCTTCAGCCGCCGCACGTGCGCGGGCCCGTACTCGGCCTGGTTGCGGGCCAGCGGCCGGCCGGGCGGCAGCAGCCCCTCCCTCAGGTAGTACTTGATCGTCGGCACCGGCACCCCGGTGGCGGCGCTCAGACCGGCCATGCGCACGCTCGCGGCTCCCTTCTCGCGGATTGCGGAAAGTCTAGCCATTGGAGAGTGTCGCTATCCATCCAGGGTCTGTCGCTCCCGTCACATCACCGAACCACCGGCCCGTATGGCGCCCCCGCCACGCCCGCAGGCCGTACGATGACACAGGAAACAAGCCCCCCGGTTAGGATCATGAACATCTTCACAGAAGATGCCTAGTGACCGCCCAGATCCGGGTATATACGGCTGGGAATGGACTGCAGGAGGCCCCCCATGCAGGTCAAGAAGGTGATCACGTACGTGGCCGTCGCGTTCGTGATCTTCTACCTGTTCACCCGGCCGGCCGAAGCCGCCGCCGCGGTCAACGGTGTGTTCGATGGGATCGTCCAAGGAGCCAATCAACTGGCTGTCTTCTTCAGCAGTGTTTTGACCTGAAGCGCGGTCCTGTCTGCGTCAATTGGCTTCCCCGCGCTGCCAAGTCGTGTTACGCAGACAGGATGAGAGATCGCCCAGCCGTTGCCAAGCCCGTCCAGCCTGACCCCGCGGTCAGGCGGATCCTCGAGCGCACCGAGCTCGAGGGCGTCGAGCTGATCCGGTTCCTGTACGCCGACCACGGCGGCGTCATCCGGGGCAAGGCCGCCTCGCGGTCGCGCCTCGCGGAACGGCTCAACACGGGCATCGGGCACACGGTGGCCATGATGGCGATGAACATGCTCGACCAGTTGCAGGAGGTCGAGCACCTGGGTCCGGTGGGCGAGGTCCGCATCGTCCCCGACCCGTCGACGTACGTCCCGCTCCCCCACGCGCCGGGGGCCGCGGCCATGCTGTCGGATCTGCGCCTTCCCGACGGCTCGCCCTGGGCGGCCTGCCCGCGCACCTTCCTCAAGGACGCGATCGCGCTGCTCGCCGGCGAGGGCTACACGCTGCTGGCCGCGTTCGAGCCGGAGTTCACGCTGGGGCGGCGGCTGCCCGACCCGTCCGGCGGGCCCGACCGGCTGGTGCCGCTCGACGACTCGCTGTGCTACGCCGGTCACGGCTTCGACACCGCCCACGACTACACGATCAAGCTGGTCCGCGCCCTGGAGACGCAGGGGCTGCGGGTCGAGCACTACCATCCGGAGCTCGGCCCCGGCCAGCAGGAGCTGACCGTGCGGCACGCGCCCGCGCTGCGGGCCGCCGACAACCACGTCCTCTACCGCGAGACCGTGCGCGGCGTGGCGCTGCGCATGTCCATGTGGGCGTCGCTGGCCCCCAAGCCGCTGGCCGACCAGGCGGGCAACGGCGCGCACCTGCACCTGTCCCTGTGGCGCGAATCCCGTAACCTCTTCGACGGTGACAGTGGCGGCGAGGGAGCTGTGCGTGACTGGTTCGTCGGCGGGCTGCTCGCCCACCTGCCCGCGCTGACCGCGCTCACCTGCGGCAGCGTCAACAGCTTCCGCCGCCTGGCGCCGCGCATGTGGGCCGGCGCCTACGCCGTGCACGGCCCCGACAACCGCGAGGCCGCCGTACGGATCTGCTCCCCGCTCGGCGAGAGCGGCGAGCCCAACCTGGAGCTGAAGCCCTCCGACTCCTCGGCCAACCCCTACCTGGCCCTCGGCGCGGTCATCCACGCCGGGCTCGACGGCGTCCGCCGCAGGCTCGACCCGGGCGAGGCCGTGGACGTCGACCCCGACACCCGGCCCGGCCGCTACCCGCGGCTGCCGTCGTCGCTGACCGAGGCCCTCGACGCGCTGGAGGCCGACCCGGTGCTCATGGAGGCGCTCGGGCCGCTGCGCGCCTCCGCCTACCTGGCCGTCAAACGGTCCGAGGCGGCGGCGTTCGCCGCCCGCGACGCCTCCTACGAGCTGTTCCAGCACATGCGGGCCTTCTAGCGGACCGGGTGGCCCGCCGTCCGCAGCGTCTCCTTCACCTCGCCGATCTTCAGCGTGCCGAAGTGGAAGACGCTGGCCGCCAGCACCGCGTCGGCGCCCGCGGCGACGGCCGGCGGGAAGTCCTCCAGCCGCCCCGCGCCACCGCTGGCGATCACCGGCACCCGCACGGCGGCCCGCACCGCGCGCAGCATCTCCAGGTCGTAGCCGTCGAGCGTGCCGTCGCCGTCCATGGAGTTGAGCAGGATCTCGCCCACGCCCAGCTCCTCGCCCCGGGCGGCCCACTCCACCGCGTCGATGCCGGTGCCGCGCCGGCCACCGTGGGTGGTCACCTCGAAGCCGCTCGCCGTGCCCGGCGCCCGCCGCGCGTCGACCGACAGCACCACGCACTGCGCGCCGAAGCGCCGCGACGCCTCGGTCAGCAGCTCCGGCCTGGCGATCGCGGCGGTGTTGAGCGACACCTTGTCGGCCCCGGCCCGCAGCAGCCGGTTGACGTCGTCGACCGAACGCACCCCGCCGCCGACGGTCAGCGGGATGAACACCTGCTCGGCGGTGCGGCGCACCACGTCGAGCATGGTCTCGCGCTCGCCCGACGAGGCGGTGATGTCGAGGAAGGTGAGCTCGTCGGCACCCTCCTCGTCATAGCGCCTGGCCAGCTCGACCGGGTCGCCCGCGTCACGCAGGTTGGCGAAGTTGACGCCCTTGACGACCCTGCCGGCGTCGACGTCCAGGCAGGGGATCACCCTCACGGCTACGGTCATGCTCGGTGTGCCTCTATCTCGATCTCGACAAGCATCCGCGGGTCCACCAGCCCGGCCACCCGCACCCCGGTGCAGGCGGGCCGCACGTCGCCGAACGACTCGGCGATGGCCTGGCCGGCCAGGTCGAAGTGACGGTGCTCGACCACGTAGTAGCGGACCATGACGACGTCCTGGCGGGACAGCCCGCCCATCTCCACGGCCTCCAGCGCGATCTGGATCGCGGTGCGGCTCTGCCGGTAGGCGTCGCCGACGTGACGGACCTCGCCGTCGACGGTGGAGGTGCAGCCCGAGACGATGACCCGGTTGCCCACGACCACCGCGCGCGCGTAACCGTACTTCTCCTCCCAGACGCCTCCGGAGAACACCCGCATGCCGGTGCTTTCCATGCTCATGGTGCCCATCACGCCCCCTCCCGGCGTCACTACTCGCCCACCGCGGCCAGCGCGCTTTCCAGCGTGAACGCCCGGGCGTACAGGGCCCTGCCCACGATGGCACCTTCCACGCCGACGGGAACGAGAGAAGACAGTGCCACCAGATCGTCGAGAGACGAGACTCCGCCGCTGGCCACGACGGGTTTGTCGGTGCGCGAGCACACCTCCCGCAGCAGGTCGAGGTTGGGGCCGCGCAGGGTGCCGTCCTTGGTGACGTCGGTGACCACGTAGCGCTGGCAGCCGTCGGCCTCCAGCCGCTCCAGCACCTCCCACAGGTCGCCGGCGTCCTCGGTCCAGCCCCGGGCGGCGAGCGTGGTGCCGCGCACGTCCAGGCCGACCGCGATCTTGTCGCCGTGCTCGGCGATGATCCGGCGGCACCACTCGGGGTTCTCCAGCGCGGCCGTGCCGATGTTGACGCGGCGGCAGCCGGTCGCCAGCGCCGCGGCGAGCGAGGCGTCGTCGCGGATGCCGCCGGACAGCTCCACGTTCACGTCCAGCCGGCCGATCAGGTCGGTGATCAGCTCACGGTTGGAGCCCCGGCCGAACGCGGCGTCGAGGTCGACCAGATGGATCCACTCGGCGCCCGCCTCCTGCCAGGCCAGCGCGGCGGCCAGCGGCTCGCCGTAGCCGGTCTCGGTGCCGGCCTCACCCTGGACGAGGCGTACGGCCTGGCCGTCGGCCACGTCCACGGCGGGGAGCAAAACGAGCGACATCAGGTCCTCCGGTCGAAAGCGAGGGTCACGAGCACGGGAAAGAGCAGCAGTGAGAAGACGAGGACGCCGAAGCTCAGCAACGGCGAGCCCCACAGCAGCCAGGCGAGCGCCTGGACGAGCAGGAAAGCGAGCGCGACGACCGCGTTCTGCGCGCGGTGGCGGCGGGCGAGCAGGCCGCCCTGGCGGGCCACCCGCACCGGGCGTGGGACGAGCCGGGTCAGGCGGGCGCGGCGGCGCGCCCGGCGGGCCTGGCGCTCCTCGTTGATCCGCATGGCCCGGGCCCGTTCGGCCTCACGCTCGGCGCGGCGGCGCGCCCGCTCCTTACTCAAGGGTGCCGAGCCAGTTGGCCAGCAGCGCGGCCCCGGCGTCGCCGGACTTCTCCGGGTGGAACTGGGTGGCCATGAGCGGGCCGTTCTCGACGGCGGCGACGAACGGCACGCCGTGCTCGGCCCAGGTCACCACCGGCTCGGCGAACCCGTCGCCGGGTCGCAGCTCCCACTCGCGCACGCCGTAGGAGTGCACGAAGTAGAAGCGGGTGGCGGCGTCGAGGCCGGCGAACAGCACGCTGCCCTGGGGGGCCTTGACGGTGTTCCAGCCCATGTGGGGCAGCACCGGCGCCTCCAGGCGCTCGACCGCGCCGGGCCACTCGCCGCAGCCCTCGGTCTCCACGCCGTGCTCGACGCCGCGGGCGAACAGGATCTGCATGCCGACGCAGATGCCGAGCACGGGCCGGCCGCCGGCCAGCCGCCTGCCGATGATCTGCTCGCCGCGCACGCCCTTGAGCCCGGCCATGCAGGCGGCGAACGCGCCGACGCCGGGCACGACGAGGCCGTCGGCCTCCAGCGCGGCGTCGAAGTCGGCGGTGACCGTGACGTCGGCGCCGACCCTGGCCAGCGCACGCTCGGCCGAGCGCAGGTTGCCCGACCCGTAGTCGAGCACGACGACGCGGCTCACCACCACATCACCCCCGCGGTGATCGCCATGGCGGCGCCGACGCCGCAGATCGCGGCGCCGATCTTGAGCCCCTGCTTGTACAGCGAGACCACGCCGCCGACCAGGAACATGCCGAGGAACACCATGACGACGGCGATCACGTTGCCGGTCACAGCACGCCCTTGGTGCTGGGCACGCCGGTGGCGCGCGGGTCGCGCTCGGAGGCGGCCCGCAGGGCCCTGGCCAGCGCCTTGAACTGGGCCTCGACGATGTGGTGCGCGTTGCGCCCGTAGGGGACGCGCACGTGCAGGCAGATCGCCGCCTGGGCGACGAACGACTCCAGGATGTGGCGGGTCATGGTCGTGTCGTAGTCGGGCCCGATCATCGGCGCCATGCCCTCGGGCTCGGAGTGCACCAGGTAGGGGCGGCCGGACAGGTCGACGGTGACCTCGGCGAGCGACTCGTCGAGCGGGCACGACGCATTGCCGAACCGCCTGATGCCCGACTTGTCGCCCAGCGCCTCGCGGAACGCCGCCCCCAGGGCCAGCGCGGTGTCCTCGATCGTGTGGTGGGAGTCGATGTGCAGGTCGCCCTCGGTCTTGACCGTCAGGTCGAACAGCCCGTGCTTGCCCAGCTGGGCCAGCATGTGGTCGTAGAAGCCGACCCCGGTCGACACGTCCACCGTGCCGGTGCCGTCGAGACCCACCTCGACCAGGACCGACGTCTCCTTCGTCGTACGCTCGACGCGGCCTACGCGACTCACAGGACTCCCTCCAGGGCGGCGCGGAAGGCCGCCATCTCCTCGCCGGTGCCGATCGACACCCGAAGCCATTGTGGCGGGCCCACCTCACGGATGAGCACGCCCCGGGCCAGCAGCCCCTCCCACACCGCGCGCCGGTCGGGGAAGCGCCCGAACAGCACGAAGTTGGCGTCGGAGTCGGCGACCGCCAGCCCCTTGGACCGCAGCCACGCCACCGTGTCGTCACGCTCGCGGCGCAGCGCGTCGACGGTGCCGAGCAGCTCGGCCCGGTGCCGCAGCGCCACCCGCGCCGCCGTCTGCGTGAGCGCCGACAGATGGTACGGCAGCCGCACCAGCAGCAGCGCCTCCACCACGGCCGGGTGGGCGGCCAGGTAGCCGAGCCGGGTGCCCGCCATGGCGAACGCCTTGGACATCGTCCGGGTGACGATCAGCCGGGGGTGACGCGGCAGCAGGGTGAGCGCCGACGGCGTGCCCTCGCGGGCGAACTCGGCGTAGGCCTCGTCGACCACCACCATGCCGGGGGCGGCCTCCAGGATCGCCTCGATCACCGCCAGCGGCTGCGCGGTGCCGGTCGGGTTGTTGGGCGAGGCCAGGAAGACGACGTCGGGCCGGTGCTCGCCGATCGCCGCGACGGCCTTGCCAGGGTCGAGCGAGAAGTCGTCCTCGCGCGCCGCCCTGATCCACTCGGTGTTGGTGCCGGTCGTGATGATCGGGTGCATCGAGTAGGACGGCTCGAAGCCGAGCGCGGTGCGGCCGTGGCCGCCGAACGCCTGGAGGATCTGCTGGATGATCTCGTTGGAGCCGTTGGCCGCCCACACCTGCTCGGTGGTCAGGCCGTGGCCCAGGTAGGCGGCCAGCCCGGCGCGCAGCTCGACGGCGTCGCGGTCGGGGTAGCGGTTGAGGCCGCCCGCCACCCGCCCGACCTCCTCGGCCAGGTCGGCGACCAGCTCGGGAGAGGGCGGGTAGGGGTTCTCGTTGGTGTTGAGCCGGACCGGGACGTCGATCTGCGGCGCGCCGTAGGGCGACTTGCCGCGCAGGTCGTCGCGGATGGGCAGGTCGGAGAGGTTCACGACGGCACCTGCCCGTCGAAGCGGGCGCGCACGGCGGCGCCGTGCGCGGGCAGGTCCTCGGCGTCGGCCAGCACCGACACGTGCGCGGCCGCGCCGGCCAGCGCCTCGCGGGTGTAGTCGACGACGTGGATGCCGCGCAGGAACGACTGCACCGACAGGCCGCTGGAGTGGCAGGCGCAGCCGCCGGTGGGCAGCACGTGGTTGGACCCGGCGAGGTAGTCGCCGAGCGAGACCGGCGACCAGGGGCCGACGAAGATCGCGCCGGCGTTGCGCACCCGGGCGGCCACCGCGGCGGCGTCGGCGGTGTGGATCTCCAGGTGCTCGGCGGCGTAGGCGTCGACGACCTTGAGCCCGTCGTCGAGGCTGTCGACGAGCACGATGCCCGACTGGCGGCCGGCCAGCGCCTCGGTGATGCGCTCGGAGTGGCGGGTGGCCGCCACCTGGCCGGGCAGCTCCTTCTCGACCGCGTCGGCGAGCTCGGGGCTGGTGGTGACCAGGACGGCGGCGGCGATCACGTCGTGCTCGGCCTGGCTGATCAGGTCGGCCGCCACGTGGACGGGGTCGGCCGTCTCGTCGGCCAGGATCGCGATCTCGGTGGGGCCGGCCTCGGAGTCGATGCCGATGCGGCCCTTGAGCAGCCGCTTGGCCGCGGCGACCCAGATGTTGCCGGGCCCGGTGACCATGGTGGCGGGCTCGCACTCCTCGGTGCCGTAGGCGAACATGGCCACGGCCTGGGCGCCGCCCGCCGAGTAGACCTCGTCGACGCCGAGCAGCGCGCACGCGGCCAGGATCGTCGGGTGCGGCAGGCCGTCGTGCTCCTTCTGGGCGGGGCTGGTGACGGCCAGCGAGGCCACCCCGGCCTCCTGCGCGGGCACGACGTTCATGACCACGCTCGACGGGTAGACGGCGCGTCCGCCGGGGACGTAGAGGCCGACCCGGTCGACGGGCACCCACCGCTCGGTGACGGTGCCGCCGGGCACGACCTCGGTGGTGACGTCGCTGCGCCGCTGGTCGCGGTGGACGAGCCTGGCCCGCCTGATCGACTCCTCCAGCGCCGCCCGGACCGCGGGGTCCAGCTCGTCCAGCGCGCGGGCGATGGCCTCGGCGGGGACGCGGGTGGTGGCGATCTCGACTCCGTCGAACCTGGCGGTCAGCTCCCGTACGGCTGCCGCCCCGCGATGGCGCACGTCCTCGCAGATGGGCCGCACCTTCTCCAGGGCGGCCTCGACGTCGAGCTCGGCGCGGGGCAGCACGTCGCGCAGGTTCGCCGGCAGGGAACCGCGCATGTCGATACGGGAAATCACCCTGACAGTCTACGGAGTCCGATCCCCGGATCCGGATCTGTCCACACTACGGACAGTCGCGTGGCGCGACGGGGACGGGACAGTGGCGGCACGGGGGTGGCACAGGGGTGACGCGGGTGGCCCGGTCGTGAGGTCGCGACGGGGGCACGCGACCTCACGACCGTTTCCGCCCTGGCCCGGGCCGAGCGCCAGTGCGGGGCGCCGTGGGCGGTGGATCCACGGCTGGGGTGAAGCTTGGGCCGGGTGCTGCCCGGCGGGGTCGCGGGCAAACACGTCCACGGTTTGGCCAGGGTTTTTCCCTGGCCCGGGACACTTGAAACGTACTTTGACATTACTTGTCCTTTATGTTCCCTCCCGTACGCTTGCCCGCATGGGAATCTGGCGTGGGCCCGACGGCGTCGTCGTCGAGGCCATCGTGCTCGGCGACCGGCCGGTGCTCCGGGTCTCTCACCAGGTCGGCGGGCGCGCCTACCTCCAGGGCTACTGCTCGTCCGTCGACGAGCTCGGCCGGCACGGCGTCGACCTGGCCCAGCTCGTCGAGGAGAAGCCCGACCCCGTGGCTTGACCATCTGTAAACCCCCGGCGATCACTGGCGGCGCGCGCGCCGGGGTATGCCTGGGTGCATGGCGCCGCTGCCCACCTACGCGCCGATGCTCGCCCAGCTCGGTTCCCTGCCCACCACCGACGAGGACGACTGGGCCGTCGAGATGAAGTGGGACGGCGTCCGCGCCCTCGCCTACGTCGACGGCGGCGCCGTCCGCCTCATGTCGCGCAACGCCAAGGACATCACCGCCGCCTACCCCGAGCTCCAGCTCATGGCCGGGGCCACCGGCGGCCGGCCCGCCGTGGTCGACGGCGAGATCGTCGCCTTCGACGAGGCGGGCAGGCCCAGCTTCGGCGCCCTGCAGCCGCGCATGCACCAGCGCAACCCGCTGAGCGTCGCCGAGCTCGCCCGCACCGTCCCCGTCACGTTCCTGGCCTTCGACATCCTGCACCTCGGCGACGACCCCGCCATCGCCCTCCCCTACACCGCCCGGCGCGACCTGCTGGAGAGCACGCTCACGCCCGGCTTCCGCTGGCAGGTCCCGGTCTGGTTCCACGACCACGCCGAGGACGCCTTCGCCTCCTCCCGCCGCCTCGGCCTCGAAGGCGTCGTGTGCAAACGGCTCACCTCCCCCTACCGGCCCGGCCGGCGCACCGCCGAGTGGACCAAGGTCAAGAACGTCAGCGCCGTCGAGGTCGTCGTCGGCGGCTGGAAGCCGAGCGCCGGCCGCCGGGCCGGGACAATCGGGTCGCTGCTGCTCGGCTCCTACGACGACGGCGGCAGACTGCTGTTCGTCGGGCACGTCGGCACCGGCTTCACCCAGGCCATGCTCCGCGACCTGCACCGCAGGCTCGCCCCGCTGGAACGGCCCGACCCGCCCTTCGACGAGCCCGTCCCGCGCGAGCACGCCCGCGACGCGCACTGGGTCAGCCCCGTCCTGGTCGGCGAGGTGCAGTACGCCGAGATGACCGGCGACAACCGGCTGCGCCACCCGTCCTGGCGCGGTCTGCGCCCCGACCGCGAGCCCCGTGAGGTCCGCGCGCCCGGCGGCGAGAGCCCGGGCGCGTCCGCGACAGGCTGACCGGTCAGCGCTGACCGGCGGCAGGGGCGCCGGCAGGGGCGTCGGCCCGGACCGGCTCGGCCAGCGTGAGCGACAGCAGCCACGCCAGCACCGGGAACGCGATCAGGCAGCCCAGCGCCAGCCGCAGCGACGTCGCCTCCGCCACCGCCCCCACCAGCGGGCTCGCCAGCCCGCCGACGCTCACCGCCAGCCCCAGCGTCACCCCGCTCGCCGTGCCCACGCGGCGCGGCAGGAAGTCCTGGCCCAGCGTCACGTGCAGAGAGAAGGGCGCGTACAGGGTGATCGACGCCGCCGCCACGAACACGTACGCGGCCGGTCCGGGCGCCAGCACCACGCCCGCCACCGCCGGGACGCTCAGCGCGTACGCGAGCCGCATCGCCCGCACCCGCCCCATCCGCGCCGCCAGCCTGCCGCCCAGCACCGTGCCCACCGCGCCGCCCGCGAACAGCACGAACAGCGCCACCGCGCCCGCCGCCCCGCCCCCCAGGTACAGGGCCACGAACGCGCTCAGCCCCACGTACACCACCGACCGGAACACGATCACCAGCGTCAGCCGGGCGAACGACGGCCAGTCGTCACGCCCCCGCGCCGGCCCGGCCGCGCGCCCCCGCTCCCCCGGCCCCGCCAGCGAGCGCATCACCACCAGCGTCAGCACCGCCCCGGCCACGCCCGGCACCACCAGGAACGGCGACGCCGCCAGCCCGCCCGCCGCCAGCAGCGGCGTCACCAGGATCGGCGCCGAGGCGAACCCCAGCGTGCCGCCCAGCGAGAACCAGCTCATCCGCACGTCGCTGCCCTCGCTGGCGATCCGCGCCAGCCGCGCCGACTCCGGATGGTAGGCCGCCACCCCCAGCCCCGACAGCGCCACCGCCAGCCACGTCAGCGGGTACGACTCCGACACCCCGCTCAACGCCACGCCGAGCCCTGCCGTCGTCATGCTGACCGGGATCAGCCACGGCATCCGCCACCGGTCCGTCAGCGCCCCGAACACCGGCTGCACGATCGACGACAGCAGCGTCGCCGCCAGCACCACCCCCGACGCGGCCACGTACCCGTAACCCCGCTCGGCCACCAGGAACGGCACCATCGCCGGAACCGCGCCCTGATACACGTCCACGCCCGCATGCCCGGCGGCCAGCACCGCGACCCTGTTCACCCGCACGCCCCCGATCGTGCCGCCGGGCGGTCGTGGCCCGCTTCCGATAAAATGCCAATCAGTCATGAAAATCCGCCATCTGTCGCGTGCGCCCACCGGCATCCGCCCGCTCGCGGCCGGCGCGGGCATCGACGCCCACCGGCACGACACCCACCAGATCGTGTACGCGCGCCACGGCGTCCTGTCGGTCACCACCGACGCCGGCACCTGGGTCGCCCCGGCCAACCGGGCGATCTGGATCCCGGCCGGGACCGTCCACGAGCACCGCGCTCACGGCAGCACGGACCTGCGGCTGATCGGGCTCACCGGCAACCCGCCCGGCCTGACGCGCCCCGCCGTGCTCGCGGTCGGGCCGCTGCTGCGCGAGCTGATCATCGCCTACACCGACCTGCCGGACGACGACGCCGCCGCGACCGGGGACACCGCGGACGAAGGCCCCGCGGACAAAGGCTTCACGGCAGGAGGCTTCACGGCAGGAGGGGAGCGGGCGAGATTGCTGGCCGTGCTGGTCGATCAGCTCCGGCGGGCGCCCGAGCAGCCGTTCCACCTGCCGACCCCGCGTGACGCGCGGCTGGCGGCCGTGTGCGCGGCGCTGCACGCCGACCCGGCCGACAACCGGACGCTGGCCAGGCTCGCCGCCCACGCAGGCACCAGCGACCGGACGCTGGCCCGGCTGTTCCGGGCCGAGCTGGGCATGACGTTCCCGCAGTGGCGCACCCAGCTCCGGCTGCACCACGCGCTGCTGCTGCTCGCCGACGGGGTGAGCGTCACAACCGTGGCGCACCGGTGCGGCTGGGCGTCGGCCAGCGCGTTCATCGACGCGTTCCGGCGGGCGCTCGGGTACACCCCGGGCCGCGCCTTTACAATGTAGATTCGCTACACTGGGTCTCCGTGAGCAAGAAGAGCAAGGGCGGCGGCACGCCGGCCACCGTGGCGCTCGACAAGGCCAAGGCGGAGTTCACCCTCCACCCCTACGAGCACGACGCCTCGGCGCAGGCCTACGGCGAGGAGGCGGCCGACGCGCTCGGCGTCCCCCACGAGCGGATCTTCAAGACGCTGGTCGCCGAGGTCGAGAGCGGCCTGGCCGTGGCCGTGGTGCCCGTGGCCGGCAAGCTCGACCTCAAGGCGCTGGCCGCCGCCACCGGCAGCAAGCGGGCCGCGATGGCCGACGCCGCCAAGGTCGAGCGCGTCACCGGCTACGTCGTCGGCGGCATCAGCCCGCTCGGGCAGCGCAAGCTCCTGCCCACCGTGGTCGACTCCTCGGCGCTGGAGTTCGACACGATCTACTTCTCGGCGGGCAAGCGCGGGCTGCAGATCGAGACCGCCCCCGCCAACCTGATCGCGCTGACCCGGGCGGTGACCGCGCCCATCGGAAAGACGGGCTGACCTCGTCGCAGCGCACAACACCTGGGCCGACTTTCGTCCGGACGCACCAAGCGGTCGCGGCGTTTCCGTATGAACAATGCAGAAACGCCGCAACACCGGAGACCGTATGGGACTGGCCGAAAACACCCCGGCGACCACCTGGACGCCCGCCAAGATCCGCAAGACCGCCACGCTGACCATCGCGCTGCTCGCCGGCGTGTGGGTGATCGACTACGTCGACCGCGTCATGATGGCGGTCGCGCTGCCGTTCATCGGCGCGGAGTTCGCGCTCACCAAGACCGAGCAGGGCTGGCTGATCACCGTCTTCTCGCTGGTCTACCTGCTGTGCCAGATCCCCGGCGGCATGCTCGCCGACCGGTTCGGGGCGCGCCGGCTGCTCGTCGCCTCCCTGCTGCTGTGGTCGGCGTTCACCGCGCTGACCGGGCTCGCGTGGGGGCTGGCCGCGCTGCTGGTGATCCGGGCGCTGTTCGGCGTCGGCCAGGGACTGTTCCCCGGCGCGTCGTTCAAGGCCATCGCCGAACGCACCACGCCCGAGCGGCGGGCCACCGCCGCCGGCGCGATGCTCGCCTCCAACGTGCTCGGCGGCGGGCTCGCCCCGCTGATCGCCGCGCCGCTGCTGCTGGTGTTCGGCTGGCGTGACACGTTCCTCGTGGCGGCCGTGGCCGGCGTCGCGATCGGCGTGCTGCTGTGGTCGCTGCTCCCCCGCGCGCTGCCCGCCCACCTCACCGGCGCCGCCCAGGACACCGGCCCCGCCGCCCGGCCCGCCATCCCGCTCGCGGCCGTGCTGCGCTCGGCCGCCGTGTGGAAGTTCGCCGCGCTGTTCTGCGCCACGAACATGCTCGGCTACGGCATGATCACCTGGGTGCCCAGCTACCTCATGGAGGCCCGCGGCATCTCCCTGCTCAACACCGGCTTCCTCGCCGCGCTCCCCCAGCTCGTCATGACCGCGACGACGCTGCTCGGCGGCTGGCTGTTCGACCGCTACTTCCACGACCGGGCCAGGCTGTACGTGATCCCGCTGCTGCTGTGCACCGCCGTGCTGCTGCTCGTCATGATCAACGCCGAGACCGCCGCCGGGTTCACGCTCTTCCAGACGCTGGCGATGGCCGTGGCCGGGCTGTCCACCATGGGCATCCTCGGCATGCCGGTCCGCGCCCTGCCGCCCGAGGTGATCGGCTCCGGCATGGGCGTCGTCAACGTCGGCGGGCAGCTCGCCGGCGTGATCGCGCCGGTGCTCATGGGCTGGCTCGTCGACCAGTACTCCTACAGCGCCGCGTTCGGGCTGCTCATCGGCACCACCGTGCTCGGCGCGCTGATCGCGCTCATCGTGCCGCAGCGCGCCGACCGCTTCACCCTCGGGAGGGCCTCGTGACCACGTACGACCTGGTGATCTCCCGGGGGCGGGTGATCGACCCCGAGACCGGGCTCGACGGGATCCGCGACGTCGGCGTCAGCGGCGGCACGATCCGGGAGGTGTCGGCCGAACCGCTGCACGGCGTCACCCGCGTCGACGCCACCGGGCTGACCGTCTGCCCCGGCTTCGTCGACCTGCACAGCCACAGCGCCGACCTCGCCGGGCACCGGCTCCAGGCGCTCGACGGCGTCACCACCGTGCTGGAGCTGGAGGCCGGCAGCCTGCCCGTGTCGGCCGCCTACCGCGCCGCCGCCGAGGAGGGACGGCCGCTCAACTACGGCTTCGCCACCTCGTGGGCGGCCGCCCGGATGGCCGTGCTCGCCGGCGTCGAGCCCACCGGCAGGCTGGAGACGCTGTTCGCCAACATCGCCGTCGACGCCTGGCAGCGGCCCGCGACCCCTGAGCAGGTCGCGCGGATCGTCGGCCTCCTTGAGGCCGACCTCGCCGACGGCGCCCTCGGCATCGGCGTCCTCGTCGGCTACGCGCCCCGCACCGGGCCGGACGAGTATCTGACCGTCGCCGCGCTCGCCGCCCGCGCCGGACGGCCCACGTACACCCATGCCCGCGAGCTCGTCGAGATGGACGCCGGCACGCCCGTCGACGGCGCCGAGGAGATCGTCCGCGCCGCCGTCGAGACCGGCGCGCACATGCACTACTGCCACGTCAACAGCACCTCCATCCGGCACGTCGACCGCGTCCTCGCCCTGGTCGAACGCGTGCGCGCCGAAGGGGCGCGGGTCACCACCGAGGCGTACCCGTACGGCGCCGGCATGACCGGCGTCGGCGCCGCCTTCCTCGCGCCCGAGCTGCTGCACCGGCGCGGGCTCACCCCGCACTCCATCGGGCTGCTGTCCACCGGGCGGCGCATGGCCGACGCCGCCGAGCTCCGCCGCGTCCGGCAGGAGGAGCCCGGGTCGGCGGCGTTCGTGCACCTGTTGGACGAGGACTCGCCCGCCGAGTTCGCCTACATCCGGCGGGCGCTCGACTTCGAGGACGCGGCGGTCGCCACCGACGCCGTGCCGCTGCTGTGGCGCGAGGGCGGCGACCCGGCGCGGCGGCTGGAATGGCCGCTGCCGCCGGACGCCGTCACCCACCCGCGCACCGCCGGCACGTACGGGCGCACCCTGCGGCTCGTGCGCGAGCAGGGGATGCTCGGGCTCGCCGAGGCCGTGCGGCGGTGCACGCTCGTGCCCGCCCAGGTCGCCGGGCTGGCGCGCAAGGGGCGGGTCCAGCCGGGGGCCGACGCCGACCTCACGGTCTTCGACCCGGACACGGTCACCGACCGGGCCACCTACGCGGCCACGGCGCTCCCCTCCACGGGGTTCCGGCACGTGCTGGTGGGCGGCGTCCCGGTCGTCCAGGACGGCGCCCTCCTCCCGGACGCCCGGCCCGGCCGCCCCGTCCGCGCCTGACCTCCACCGGGCGCGGCCCTGACCTCCGGACGGGCAGGTCAGTGGCGGTCGCGGCGGTGGCGGGGGGCGGTGTCGCGGCGGTGGTCGTCACCGTGGCGGCGGCGGGCCTCCGGCGGGCGGCCCTCACGGAGCGGGCCCTCGTACGGGCGCGACTCGTGAGGGCGCGACTCGTGGGCGCGGGGCTCGTGGGGGCGGGCGCCGTGACCGAAGAGCCAGCGGAGAAGCTTGCGGTGGCGCTTGGCGTACGCGCGGTGCCGGCCACGGCGGCCGTTCTCCTCGCCGGCCTCCTCCTCGCCCTCCTCCAGGCCCGGCGTGTTGCCGCCGCCGAAGCGGCTCATGTCGGGCCCCGGGAACCCCTTGGCCTCGGTGTGGCGCAGGGCGGCGCGCATGGAGTCCACCCAGATGGGCCCCGGCAGCGAGGCGCCCTGGACGGAGCCGTAGTACTGGTCGCCGATGCGCACGTCGGTGAGCGGGTGCTTGTAGGAGCCGCGGATGTCGCCGACGCTCACCGCCGCCGCCAGATGGGGCGTGTAGCCGGCGAACCAGGCGGAGGTGTAGCCGTTGTTGGTGCCGGTCTTGCCGGCGGCGGGCCGGTCCAGGTCCTGGCCCTTCATCGTGCCCTTGTCGAACACGCCGGTGAGCACCCAGTTGACGGCGTCGGCCACCTGCCGGTCGATCACCTGCTCGCAGGCGGGCGAGACGTGGGTGCGCCGCCCGTCGCGGTCGACGATCTCGGTGATGGCGAGCGGCTCGCAGTAGCGCCCCCGGGCGGCGAAGGCGGCGAACGACGCGGCCACGGTGAGCGGGTCCATCTCGTTGACGCCGAGCGTGAAGGTCGGCACCTCGCGCAGCGGCGTCCCGTCGGCGCGGGTCACGCCGAGCGCCTTGGCGGTCTTGACCACGTTGCAGAGCCCGACCTTGCGCTCCAGCATCATGTAGAAGATGTTGACGGACTTCCAGGTGCCGGTGGAGATGCTGTGCGGGCCGCCCTTGCCCTCGCCGCTGGCGTTGTGGATCTCGGTGCCGGGGTCGTTGACGGGCCGTCCCGAGCAGTCGCGGTAGCCCTGTGCCGGGGTCATCACGCCGGGGGTGTCGAAGCCGTCGTCGAAGCGCCAGCCCTGCTGGAGCGCCGTGGCGAGGGTGAACACCTTGAACGTGGAGCCCGCCTGGAGTCCCTGGCCGCCGCCGTGCCGCACGTCGGCGACGAGGTTGAACGTGGTCCTCGGCCCGTTCTTCTTGTTGCCGGGATTGCGGCCGAACCGCTTGCTGGCGGCCATCGCCTTGATCCAGCCGGTGCCGGGCTCGATCATGGCCTCGGCGGCCACCTCGGTGTCCTCGGCGGAGACCCGCTGGCGGATGGCCTGGTCGGCGGCCCGTTGCGCGCGCGGGTCGAGGCTGGTCCTGACGACGAGGCCGCCTCGGGCGAGCCGCGCCCGGCGCACGTCCGCCGTGGCGCCGAACACCTCGTTCGTCATCAGCTCGCGGTGCACGTACAGGCAGTAGTAGGGGTGGTCGCTCTGCGCGCAGCCGCCGGGCTCGGGGCGCAGGCGGATGTTCAGCGGGCTGGCCTTGGCCTCGGCCGCCTGCGCCTGGGTGATGAGCTTGAGCCCGGCCATCCGGTCGAGGACGAGGTCGCGGCGCATCTTCAGGCGGGCGCGGTGCTCCTGGCCGATGGACGGGTCGGTGGAGTACGGGGCGCGGACGGCGCCGGCGAGGGTGGCCGCCTGGGTGAGCGTCAGCTCGGCGGCCGTGGTGGAGAAGAACCGCCTGGCCGCGGCCTCGACGCCGTGGGCGCCCGCGCCGAAGTAGGCGATGTTGAGGTACTTCTCCAGGATCTCGTCCTTGCGGTACTTGCGTTCCAGGGCGAGCGCCAGCCGCAGCTCGGTGATCTTGCGGGCGAGGTTGGGGGCGCGGGCCCTGTCGCGTTCCGCCTCGGTGCGGGCGCTCTCGACGAGGATGTTCTTGACGAGCTGCTGGGTGAGCGAGGAGCCGCCCTGCTTGATGCCGCCCGCCTGGGTGTTGGTGATCAGCGCCCGGAGCGTGCCGATGACGTCGAGGCCGCCGTGCTCGTAGAAGCGGGCGTCCTCGATGGCGACGATGGCGCGGCGCATCACCGCCGACACCTTGTCCAGCGGGACGACGGTGCGGTTGGCCTCGTAGAACTGGGCGAACGTCCGGCCGGTGCGGTCGACCAGCCGGGTGACCTGCGACAGCGGCTCCTCCCGGGGTGCGGGCGGCAGGTCGTTGAAGGTGTCGGCGACGCTCTTGGCGCCGATCCCGGCTCCGCTCACGACGGGCGCGGCCAGTGCCGCGACCAGCACCCCGCTGAGCGCCCCCGCCGCCCCGAGCCTGGTGATGGATTTGAGCACAGTCACGCAGATGATCTGCTACCACCCGATCACCGGCAAACGACCCGCTCTTAACTCTTTACTCTCCTCTGCGGATGTTCAGACCAAGCGACTCGAACTGCTCGAACGGGCGGTGGTAGCCGCGCTCGATGTGGTGCACGCCGCGCAGCGTCGACTGCCCGTCGGCCACGGCCGCCGCCAGCACCGCGGAGAAGCCGGCCCGGATGTCGGGCAGCACCACGTCGGCGCCCTTGAGCTGCGACACGCCGCGCACCACGGCCGAGTGGCGGGCGTTGGTGTCGTGGTAGCGGCAGGCGGGACCGCCCAGGCACTGGTCGAACACCTCGATCTCGCAGCCCATGCTCTGCAGCGCGGGCACGTACACGAGCCTGTTCTCGAAGACCGTCTCGTGCAGCACCGACATGCCCTGGCTCTGCGTGAACAGCACCATGAGCGGCGTCTGCCAGTCGGTCATGAAGCCGGGGTGGGTGTCGGTCTGCACCGCCGCCGCGCGCAGCCCCTCGGGCGGGGCGGTCGCGCACACGTACTCGTCGTTGATGTCGAACTGGGCGCCCATCCGGGCCAGCGTGGTGATCGCGGTGACCAGCCGGTCCTGCGGGCAGCCGTGCACGCGCACCTCGCCGCCCGTCACGAGCCCGGCGGCCAGGTACGAGAACGCCTCGATGCGGTCGCCGGCCAGCCAGGTGGAGGCGCCGCGCAGCCGTTCGACGCCCTCGATGACGATGCGCCGGTCCGGCGACAGCTCGATGCGGGCGCCCATCCGCTGCAGGAACAGCGCCAGCTCCACGACCTCGGGCTCCATCGCGGCGTTCTTCACCACGGTCTTGCCCTCGGCCAGCACCGCCGACATGAGGATCGTCTCGGTCGCGCCGACGCTCGGGTACGGCAGTTCCAGCCGGGTGCCGTTGAGCCGCTTGGCCTTGGCGTAGATGCCGGTGTCGCCGACCTCCACCTCGGCGCCCATCGCGCGCAGCGCCTCCACGTGGAAGTTGACCGGCCGCCGCCCGATCGGGTCGCCGCCCACCAGCGGCACGAACGCCTCGCCCGCCAGGTGCAGCAGCGGGCCGAGCATGAGGATCGGGATGCGGTTCAGTCCGGTGAACGCGTCGGGCACCCGGGGCCTGATCTCCGGGCCGCGCTCGATGCGGATCTCCGTCCGGCCGATCTCCACGCTGATGCCCAGGGCGCGCAGCATGTCGGCGGTGATGCCGACCTCGCCCACCTCGGGGGCGTTGTGGATGCTGCTCTCGCCGCTGCCCAGCATGGCGGCGACCATGTGCTTGGACACGCCGTTCTTGGAGCCGCGCACGACGACGTCGCCCCGGAGCGGGCCGGAGGGTTCGATGAGCCAGACCTTCTCTTCAATCACGAAGTGAGCCTAACCGGGAGATACCATCGGTCTGGCAGAGACTCAGAACGCGAAGGGGAGTGGCGTGGCGAGGGAAGTACGCGTTTTCGCGGTCACTGTCCTCTCCCTCGCCGCACTGGGGGTGCCCGCCGGGCTGGTGTGGTCGGCCCTGTCACCCCGGCCGCCGTACCTGGTCACCCAGGAGGCGACCGTGCTCGCCGACCCGTCCACGCAGGCGCTGATCGCCGCCGACGGCTGGTTCGCCACCGTGACCGGCGCGCTCGGGCTCGCGTGCGGGGCCCTCGCCTGGTTCCTGAGCCGCCGCCAGCTCGCGGCGCTGCTCGGGCTCTGCGCGGGCGGGGTCCTGGGCGCGTACGTGACGCTCTGGGTGGGGTCGGCGTTCACGATCGGCGTGGTCACGGTGGAGGCCGCGGCGGCGCCGGGCGCGCAGCTGACGCCGGGGCCGCTGCACCTGACGGCCAAGGGCGTGCTGGTGTTCTGGCCGCTGCTGGCGGTGGGGCTGTTCGGGCTGCTGGAGGGCATGCACGGCTACCGCGACTCGCCGCTGCGGCGGCCGTACGGGCTGGCGCCGCCCCTGCCGCCGCCGGACCGCTGACCGCCTGCTCCTCAGAGCGGCGGGCGGCGCAGGCCGTGGCCGGTGGCCTGCTCGAACGCCCGGGCCACCCGCAGCACCCTGGCGTCCTCGAACGGCGCCCCCACGATCTGCACCCCGACCGGCAGCCCCTCCGGCGTGAACCCGGCGGGCACGGACGCGGCCGGCGCGTGCAGCACGCTCACCCAGTACGCCGACCGCATCCAGGTCAGGTAGTCGGGCAGCTCGATCCCGTTGATCTCGCGCACGTACGGGTCCTCGACCGGGAACGGCGGCACCTGGCTGACGGGCGCGATCAGCACGTCGTGGTCGTCGAAGAAGGCGGCCATCCGCTGGTAGAGGCGGCTGCGGGCGCGCTCGGCGCGGGCCAGGTCGGCGCCGGTCACCGTGCGGCCCTGCTCGACGTTCCACGCGGTGTTGGCGCCCAGCCCGTCGAGGTCGCCGTAGGCGAGCGCGTAGAACCAGGCCCGGTAGGTGCGGAAGGCGTCGTCGGCGTCGCTCAGGTCGAGCTCCACCTGCTCCACCCGCGCGCCGAGGCGTTCGAGCACGGCGGGCGCGGTCGCGGTGACCGCCGCCGTCGCGGCGTCGACGGGCAGCCCGCCGAGGTCCGGGCTCCACGCCACCCGCAGCCCGGCGACCCCCTCTTCGGGGTCGGGGGTGAAGGGCTCCCTGATCGCGTACGGTGACCGCCGGTCGAATCCCGAAATGACCGACATCATCAGGGTGAGGTCGTCGACCGTCCTGGCCATCGGCCCCGGCACCGACAGCGTGTACCAGGCGGCGATCTCGGACGGGCTCGGCACCCGGCCCGGCGTCGGCCGCAGCCCCACCACGTTGCAGAACGACGCCGGGTTGCGCAGCGACCCGCCCATGTCGGAGCCGTCCGCCAGCGGCGTCATCCCGCAGGCGAGCGCCGCCGCCGCGCCCCCGCTGCTCCCCCCGGCCGACCGGCTCAGGTCGTACGGGTTGCGGGTCACCCCGAAGACCTCGTTGACCGTGTGGGAGCCGGTGCCGAACTCGGGCGTGTTCGTCTTGCCGAGCGAGACGGCGCCCGCCTCCTTCAACCGCCGGACGACGAGCGCGTCCTGGTCCGGCACGTGACCCGCGTACAGCGTCGAGCCGTACGTGGTGCGGATCCCGGCCGTGTCGGCCAGGTCCTTGTGCGCGACCGGCACCCCGTGCAGCGGGCCCGCGGGCTCCGCCGCGTCGGCCGCCTTGGCCGCGTCGAGCGCCTGCTCGGCGGCCAGCGTGACGATCGCGTTGACCTGCGGGTTCGCCTGCTCGATGCGGTCCAGGTGCGCCTGGAGCAGCTCGACGGCGCTCACCTGGCGGGTCCTGACGAGGCGGGCCATCTCGGTCGCGGTCAGGTAGTGCAGCTCGCTCATCCTGCGATCCTCCCGCACCCCCTCGGGGGCGGCGACGGCAAGGGTTGCCATCTCCTAGGATGCCGGAATGTCCGAAACGCTCTCTCCCCCGCCGGGCAGCGCCGCCTCCGTCGCCCACCTATGGGACGCCCGCGCCGACCGCTACCTTGAGCTGTTCCGCCACGAACTGGCCGGCAAGCCCCACGACCGCGAGGTCCTGGCGGCGTTCGCCGGGCGTGTCGGCCCGGGCGGGCGGGTCTGCGACGCCGGCTGCGGGCCCTGCGGGCACGTCACCGCGCTGCTCGCCGGGCACGGCCTGGACGTGCTGGGCGTCGACCTGTCGCCGCGCTGCGTCGAACTGGCCGCGCGCGAGCAGCCCGGGTGCCGGTTCGCGGTGATGGACCAGCGCGACGTGACCGGCGGGCTCGACGGGCTGGTCTCGTACTACTCGCTGCACGACCAGCCGAAACGCGAGCTGCCCGGCACCCTCGCGGCATGGGCGCGAGCCCTGCGGCCCGGCGGCGAGCTCCTCGTCGTGGCCAAGCAGGGCGACGGCGACGGCGTCATCGACGACCCCCTCGGCACCGGGCTGCGCGTCTACTGGGCCGAGTTCACGCCTGGCGAGCTGGAGACGGCGGCCCGGGCCGCCGGGTTCACGATCGGCGAGATCACGGTACGGGAGGCGTACGAGGACGAGATCGCCGCCCGGCGCATCTACCTGACCGCCACCACCCGCCACCCCTGACCAGCTAGAACTACCCGCCCAGCGGCACACGCCCAGAACCACCGGCGGAGGCCCCTGCTCAGGACGGCCCGCCCGAGCCGCTGCCCGGAAGCCCCCACTCCGTCCGGGGTGCCCGGTCAGGGGTGCCAGTGGGGGTCGCGGCCGATGAAGGCGAGGAGGCGGTCCTGGGTGGAGGCGTCGTCGCCCACCGGCACTTCGGGGCCGAACACCTCGACACCGGGACCGAAGGCGCCCGGCTCGCGGAACTTCGCCACGAGGTCGGCAGGCAGCGCCCGCATGGCGGCCCAGCCCTGTTCGACGTCCTCGGGGTCGATCGTGGCGTCCCGGGAGGTGGCGACCGCGAGGTCCCAGCCGTGCAGCGGCAGGTCGGCGCTGACCACCTGGTCGATGTGCTCGGCCGCGGTGAGCCTGCCCGCGGGCGTGTCGCAGAGGCGGCCGGCGAGCGCGGGATCGGCCAGGATCGCCTCCACGTCGGCGCGGGCGGCGCGGTAGGCGGCCACCGGGTCCTCGGCGGCCGGCGGGGCCGGGCTGAGGCCGCGGTCGAACGGCCGCAGCATCACCGCGTGCATGTCGATGATGTGCCGCAGCACGTCCAGGACCGTCCACTTGGCGCACGGGGTCGGCCCGTCCCACTGCCCGGGCCGTACGGCGACGACCTTGCGCTCGAACGCGTCGGCCCTGCGCCGGTAGCGGGCGGCGATCTCGGCGACCCTCTCGGCGGTGATCTCGCTGGTCACGGGACTTCCTCTTTCCTGGCGGACGGTGCTGCCTGACGTGCGGCTCTCTGCCCGGACAACTCCCTCGGACCGACCCCCTGGGGAAGCGGCCCGAGGTGGCCGTCCGCAGGGAAGCGGTCCCGGAGGTCAGGCGCCCAGGCAGGCGGGGCCCAGGAGTTCCTTCAGGTCGCCCATGAGGGCCGGGGAGGGCGCCACGCGGAGCCGGTCGTCGACCCGCATGACGGTGGTCTTGGGGCCGTTGTGCACCTGCAGGTGGACCTCGGAGGTGCCCGGATGCGTGGTGAGGATCTCCTTCAGCCGGCTCACCACCGGCGGCGTGCAGCGGGTCAGCGGCAGGCTCACCAGCAGCGGCCCGCCCGCCTCCTGGGTCAGGTCGGGGGCCGTCACCTCCATGGCGATGATCTTGGCGACGTCCTCCCGCTTGTCGATGCGCCCCTTGACGAAGACGATCGCGTCCTCGGCGAGGATGGTCGAGCACAGCTGGTAGGCCGACGGGAAGATCATCACCTCGATGGCGCCTTCGAGGTCCTCCAGCTGGGTGAGCACCCAGGTGTCGCCCTTCTTGGTGACCTTGCGCTGGACGCCGCTGAGGATGCCGCCGAGGGTGACGACCTGGCCGTCGGCGCGGCTCTCGTCCTGGACGGCGGCGATGGAGCAGTCGGCGCCCGAGGCGAGGATGTGCTCGACGCCGAACAGCGGGTGGTCCGACACGTACAGGCCGAGCATCTCCCGCTCGAACTGCAGCAGCGTGTTCTTGTCCCATTCGCCGACGGGGATCTGCACGTCGAAGGTCTGGTCCTCGCCGCCGTCGATGGCGCCGAACAGGGAGTCCTGGCCGATGGCCTCGTTCTTCTTGATGTCGATGATCGCGTCGACGGCCTGTTCGTGCACCATGACCAGGCCCTTGCGGACGTGGCCGAGGGAGTCGAAGGCGCCCGCCTTGATCAGCGACTCGATGACGCGCTTGTTGCAGACGATCGCCGGGACCTTGCGCAGGAACTCCTTGAAGTCGGCGAAGCGGCCCTTCTCCTTGCGGGCGGTGAGGATGCCGTCGACGACGTTGCCGCCCACGTTGCGCACGGCCGACAGGCCGAACCGGATGTCGGTGCCGCGCGGGGTGAAGTCGAAGTCGGAGTCGTTGACGTCCGGTGGGAACACCTTGATGCCCATGCGGCGGCACTCGTTGAGGTAGAGGGCCGACTTGTCCTTGTCGTCCTTGACCGACGAGAGCAGCGCGGCCATGTAGGCGGCCGGGTGGTTGGCCTTGAGGTAGGCCGTCCAGTAAGCGATGAGGCCGTAGGCGGCGGTGTGCGCCTTGTTGAAGGCGTAGTCGGAGAACGGCAGCAGGATGTCCCAGAGCGCCTTGATGGCGGCGTCGGGGAAGCCGTTGTCCTTCATGCCCTTTTCGAAGGAGGCGTACTGCTTGTCCAGCTCCGACTTCTTCTTCTTGCCCATCGCGCGGCGCAGCAGGTCGGCGCTGCCGAGCGAGTAGCCGGCCACCCGCTGGGCGATGGCCATGACCTGCTCCTGGTAGATGATCAGGCCGTAGGTGGTGTCGAGGATGTCGCGCAGCGGCTCCTCGAGCGCCGGGTGGATCGGCGTGATCTCCTGCTGGCCGTTCTTGCGCAGGGCGTAGTTGGTGTGCGAGTTGGCGCCCATCGGGCCGGGCCGGTAGAGCGCGAGGGCGGCGGAGATGTCCTCGAAGTTGTCGGGGCGCATGAGCCGCAGCAGCGAGCGCATGCCGCCGCCGTCGAGCTGGAACACGCCCAGCGTGTCGCCCTTGGACAGCAGCTCGTAGCTCTTGCGGTCGTCGAGCGGCAGCCCGAGCAGGTCGACCTTCTCACCCGTGGTCGCCTCGATCATCTTGAGGCAGTCGTCCATGATGGTGAGGTTGCGCAGGCCCAGGAAGTCCATCTTGAGCAGGCCGAGCGTCTCGCAGGTCGGGTAGTCGAACTGCGTGATGATCGCGCCGTCGGAGTCGCGGCGCATGATCGGGATGTGGTCGGTCAGCACCTCGGCCGACATGATCACGCCGGCGGCGTGCACGCCGGTCTGCCGGATCAGCCCCTCCAGGCCCTTGCCGAGGTCCATCGTCGCCTTGACGTCGACGTCCTCCTCGTAGAGCCTGCGCAGCTCGCCCGCCTCGTTGTAGCGCGGGTGGTCCTTGTCGAAGATGCCCGCCAGCGGGATGTCCTTGCCCATGACGGCGGGCGGGAACGCCTTGGACACCTTGTCGCCGAGCGCGTAGGGGTAGCCCAGGACGCGGCCGGCGTCCTTGATGGCGGCCTTCGCCTTGATGGTGCCGAACGTGGCGATCATGGCGACCTTGTCGGCGCCCCACTTCTCCGTCACGTAGCGGATGACGTCGCCGCGCCTGCGCTCGTCGAAGTCGATGTCGACGTCGGGCATGGAGACGCGCTCGGGGTTGAGGAACCGCTCGAAGATCAGGCCGTGCGGCAGCGGGTCGAGGTCGGTGATGCCCATCGCGTACGCCACCAGCGACCCGGCGGCCGAGCCTCGGCCGGGGCCGACCGGGATGCCGTTCTCCTTGGCCCACATGATGAAGTCGGCGACCACGAGGAAGTAGCTCGGGAAGCCCATCTGCTCGATGATGCCGATCTCGTACTCGGCCTGCCTGCGGTGCTCGTCGTCGTAGCCCTCCGGCCAGCGCCGGTCCATGCCCTCCCAGACGGTCTTGCGGAAGAACTCGCTCTCCGTCATGCCGTCGGGGATCGGGTAGGTGGGCATCAGGTTCTTGAACTCGAAGAACCCGGACGGGTCGACCTTCTCGGCCACGAGCAGCGTGTTGCGGCAGCCCTCGGCCCACAGGTCGGAGGAGTCGACGGCGCGCATCTCGTCGGCGGTCTTGATGTAGTAGCCGCTGCCGTCGAAGCGGAACCGGTCGGGGTCGGAGAGCTGCTTGCCCGTCTGGATGCACAGCAGGGCGTCGTGCGAGGCGGCGTCGGACTCGTAGGTGTAGTGCGAGTCGTTGGTGACCAGCGGCGGGATGCCCAGCTCCTTGCTGATGCGGGTCAGCCCGTCGCGGACGCGGCGCTCGATGTCGAGGCCGTGGTCCATGATCTCCAGGTAGAAGTTGTCCTTGCCGAAGATCTCCTGGTATTTGGCGGCGGCCTTGACCGCCTCGTCGTACTGGCCGAGCCGCAGGCGCGTCTGCACCTCGCCCGACGGGCACCCGGTGGTCGCCATCAGGCCCTCGGAGTGCTCGGCGAGGATCTCGGCGTCCATCCGCGCCCACTTGCGGACGAATCCCTCGGTGTAGGCGCGCGAGGACAGCCGCATCAGGTTGTGCAGGCCCGTCTTGTTGCGCGCCCAGATCGTCATGTGGGTGTAGTAGCCGCCCGCGGAGACGTCGTCCTTCTTCTGGTGCGGCTCGCCCCACAGCACCGGCTTCTTGTTGTGGCGCAGCTCGGGCGCCACGTAGGCCTCGATGCCGATGATCGGCTTGATGCCGGCGCCGGTCGCCTGCTTGAAGAAGTCGTAGGCGCCGTGCATGTTGCCGTGGTCGGTGATCGCGATCGCCGGCATGCCCAGGTCGCCGACCTGTTTGAACATCTGCTTGAGGCGCGCGGCACCGTCGAGCATGGAGTATTCGGTGTGCACATGCAGATGGACGAACGAGTCGCTGGACGACATGGAGCGGCGCCTCCCCGGTCTGAATGTGGTTGTGCGCTCCGACTCTAGTGGTCCCCGCCGACACTCCGGGCGCGGCGTGCCGCACCCCGCCCGGAGCCGCCGCGCCGATATCGTCGCCGTCACGGACCGTGACGAAGGAGACACCCAGTGCCTGCCGAGACGGACGAGGGATACAGGCCCGCGCTGGGCAACCGCCAGGTGCAGATGATCGCGATCGGCGGGGCGATCGGCGTGGGGCTGTTCCTCGGCGCGGGCGGCCGGCTGGCCGCCTCGGGCCCCGCGCTCGTGCTGTCGTACGCCGCCGCCGGCGTCGCCGCGTTCTTCGTCATGCGGGCGCTGGGCGAGCTCGTGCTCTACCGGCCCGCCTCCGGGTCGTTCGTCGAGTACGCGGGCGAGTTCGTCGGGCCGTGGGCCGCCTTCGCCAGCGGCTGGATGTACTGGCTGAACTGGGCGTTCACCGGCATCGCCGAGCTGACCGCGATCGCCGCGTACGTGCACTACTGGGCGCCGGCGTTCCCCCAGTGGGCGACCGCGCTGCTGGCGCTGGCGTTCGTGCTCGTCGTCAACCTGCTGTCGGTCCGGCTCTTCGGCGAGCTGGAGTTCTGGTTCGCGCTGCTGAAGGTGCTGGCCATCGTCACGTTCCTGGTGGTCGGGCTGGTGCTGGTGGTGTTCGCCGTCGGGCAGGCCGGGCCTGGCAACCTGGTGGCGCACGGCGGTTTCCTGCCGGCCGGGTTCCCAATGGTGCTGATGAGCCTGCAGTCGGTGGTGTTCGCGTACGCCTCCATCGAGCTCGTCGGGATCGCCGCGGGCGAGACCGCCAGGCCGCGCGAGGTCATCCCGAAGGCCGTCAACGGCGTCGTGTGGCGCATCGCGATCTTCTACGTGGGCTCGGTGCTGCTGCTGGCGATGGTGCTGCCGTGGACCGCGTACGAGGCGGGCACCTCGCCGTTCGTGACCGTCTTCGCCGGGCTGGGGGTGCCGTGGGCGGCCGACGCGATGAACCTCGTGGTGATCACCGCGGCGCTGTCGTCGTGCAACTCCGGCCTGTACGCGACGGGCCGCATCCTGCGCTCGATGGCCCGCAAGCGGGAGGCGCCCGGATTCGCCGCGGCGCTCAGCTCGCGGCACGTGCCGGTCGGCGGCGTGGTGTTCACCGCCGCGATGTTCCTGGGAGGCGTGGCGCTGTTCTACTTCCTGCCCGCGCGGGCGTTCAACATCGCCACCGCCGCCGCCTCCCTCGGCGTGATCACCACCTGGGGCACGCTGGTCTACTGCCAGCTCCGGCTTCGCGCCACCGGGCACCGCTCGGCGTTCCCGATGCCCGGCAGCCCGTACACCAACTGGCTGACGCTGGCGTTCCTGGCGCTGGTCGTCGTGCTGATGCCGTTCGCCGACGAGGACCAGCGGGTGGCGTTCTTCCTGCTGCCGGTGGTGGCGGCGGCGATCGCGGCGGGCTGGGCGGCGCTCAGGCGGCGGGGGCGCGCCGCCGCGCCCGCCGATCCGGCCGTGGCCGACTGAGCGGGGTTCAGCGGAGGGTGAGCCGGACCTCCGACTCGATGCGGGTCAGCTTGTGCGGGTTGCGGACGTAGTACAGGCCGGTGATGCGGGCCCCCTCGACCTGGAGGGCGATGACGCCGTCCGTCTCGCCGTCCACGCGCACGACCAGGCCGGGGGCGCCGTTGATCACCGTGAGCTCGCCGGTGAGCGTGACCTGTGCCTTGCCGATGCCGCCGACGATGTAACGGGCCACCTTGCCGGCTCCGCTGATCGGCCTCGGCGCGGCCTGGCGGACGCCGCCGCCGTCGCTCAGCAGGACGACGTCGGGGGCGAGCACGTCGAGCAGGCCCTGCGTGTCGCCGGTCTCCAGGGCGCGCAGGAACGACTCCATCACCGCGCGGGTCTCGTCCGGCGAGACCGTCTCGCGGGGGCGGCGGGCCTCGACGTGCCTGCGGGCCCGGTGCGCGATCTGACGGACGGTGGCGGGGGTCTTGCCGACGGCCTCCGCGATCTCGTCGTACGCGACGTCGAACACCTCGCGCAGCACGAACACGGCCCGCTCGGTCGGCGACAGGGTCTCCAGGACGAGCATGAGCGCCATCGACAGGCTCTCGGCGAGCTCCACGTCCTCGGCCACGTCGGGCGTGGTGAGCAGCGGCTCGGGCAGCCACGGGCCGACGTACGCCTCCTTGCGCCGCTTCAGCGTGCGCAGCCGGTCGAGCGCCCGCCTGGTCGTGATCCGCACCAGGTAGGCGCGCTCGTCGCGCACCTGCTCCAGGTCGATCCTCGTCCAGCGCAGCCAGGCCTCCTGAAGGACGTCCTCGGCGTCGGCCGCCGAGCCGAGCATCTCGTACGCGACCGTGAACAGCAGGTTGCGATGGGTGAGGAACGCAGCGGTCGCCTGGTCCGTCGTCGGGTCGCTGTGCTCGTCCATCTCCGGCTCCTGTCCGTCCCGCTGTGTCTCATGCACAAGGCGCCGGCCGGGGCCCCGGCGTGACAGCCGTGACCGGTGACACACGTCACACCATCGCGGCTGTCACAGCCGCCAGGGGGCCGGCGACTCATGGGCGTCAGCGTGCCGCACGGCACACACCCCTGACGACTGAGCATGAACGGGAGAACGCCATGAGCAAGGTCTGGTTCATCACCGGCACGTCCCGCGGCCTGGGCCGTGAGTTCGCCGAGGCGGCGCTGTCGCGCGGCGACCGGGTGGCCGCGGCCGCCCGTGACCCCAGGAGCCTGGAGGCGCTGGTGGACGCCCACGGTGACGCGGTGCTCCCCCTCGCCCTGGACGTGACCGACAGGGCCGCCGCCTTCGAGAGCGTCAGGCGCGCCCAGGAGCGGTTCGGCCGCCTGGACGTCATCGTGAACAACGCCGGGTACGCCCAGGTCGGCGCGGTCGAGGAGCTGACCGAGCGGGAGCTGCGCGACCAGATGGAGACGAACCTGTTCGGCGCCGTGTGGGTGGTCCAGGCCGCGCTGCCGTATCTGCGCGAGCAGCGTTCCGGGCACATCGTCCAGCTCTCGTCGGCGGCCGGGCTCATCGCCATGCCGCTCGGCGGCGCCTACCACGCCTCCAAGTGGGCGCTCGAAGGGCTCAACGAGGCCCTGGCCGGCGAGGTCGCCGGGTTCGGCGTCAAGGTGACCGTCGTCGAGCCCGGCGGCTTCGCCACCCGCGACGGCAAGAACCCGGACCCGCTGGCCAACGGTCACATGGCCAGGATGGACCCGGCCTACGACGAGCTGCGGCAGCGGCTCGGCGCCGCCGCCGGGAGCCAGCCCGCCGGTGACCCGGCCGCCGCGGCCCAGGCGCTGCTCACGCTCGTCGACCTGGACAACCCGCCGCTGCGGGTGCTGTTCGGGCTGGGCTTCCAGCCGATGATCGAGCGCGCCTACGCCGACCGGCTCAAGACCTGGGCCGACTGGCAGGACCTCTCGGCGCGGGCGCAGGGAGCCGGGGCGAGCGCCCGCGCCTGATCATCCGGTGTTCTAGGCTCGGTGGCGGAATGGCCGTCACCGGGGGGAGGCAGCGCTGGACGGGGCGAGGACGCGCACGGAGCGGTGGGCGGGGCTGAAGACAGCGATACGCGGGTCAGCCTGGATCGCCGGGCCGGCGGGGAAGGTCAGGCTCGCCCTGGCCGCCCGGATCGGTGTGGCCGTGGTGGCGGGGGCGGCGCTGGCGCTGTCGGTGGTGCCGCTCGGGCTGCACACCATGCTCGGCTGCGCCGTCCTCGACGTCGGCTGCGCCCCGGCCGAGCCGCGCGGGCGGCTGCCGGAGCTGACCCGGCTGACGCCCGTGGAGGTGGCGCTGAGCGGCGGCTACGTGGCGCTCGGCGACTCCTACTCCTCCGGCGAGGGCGTCTACGACGGCGCGGGGGCGCCCGCCGGTGACGGCGCGGCGCGCTGCCACCGCTCCGATGGCTCCTACGCGCCGCAGGTCGCGGGCGCGCACGCGTTCGGCGGCGAGGCGGGCTTCTGGGCGTGCAGCGGCGCCACCACCGGCCAGCTCCTGCGCGGCCAGCACGGCCACGCGCCCCAGGTCAGCCGCGTCAGCGCCGGGACGAGCCTGGTGACGCTGAGCATCGGCGGCAACGACGCGGGGTTCGCCCCCGTGCTCACCGAGTGCATCGCCAAGCTGCCGTGGTCGTCGGCCTGCGTCGACCAGGACGCCCGGGTGCGGCAGCGCATCGACGAGCTGCGGCCCCGGCTGCGCCAGGTGCTGGCCGGGATCCGGGCGCGGGCGCCCGAGGCGCGGGTGATCGTGCTCGGCTACCCGAGGCCGTTCCCCGCCGCGCCGTCGAAGACCGTCACCAACCTCTCCGCCGCCGACCAGCGCTGGCTCAACGGCGTCACCCGCCTGCTCAACGACGCCGTGGGGGCGGTGGCGCGGGAGTTCGAGCAGCTGATCACCGCGTTCGGCGCGCCGGGGAGCGTCGAGTACGTGGACGCCTACGACGCCTTCGACGGGCACGAGGTGGGGCAGCCGCGCCCGTACCTGAACGGGCTGGTCGTGGACCTCGGCGAGCTGACCGTCAACGCGCGCAGCTTCCATCCTACCGCCGACGGCTACCGCCGCTTCGCCGAGCTGGTCAACGAGCGCATCGCCGCCGGGCCCGGCCGCCCGATGAACAACTTCCGCCTCGCCACCCCCTGACCCCGCCCGGGACGGGTCACCGGCGGGCGCGCTCTTCGGCGAGGTGGAGTCCGGCCTCGATGACGGCGTTCATGACGGGGGCCAGGCGGGCCTCGCCGAGCTCCGGGGCGCGCTGCGCCATCCGGGTCACCAGGGCGCGCTCGCGGGCCGGGTCGCGGCCGGCGAAACCGCCGACCGGCTTGAGGCGCTGCACAATTCCCGCCAGCTCGGCGCGGCGCTCCAGGAGGGTGGCCAGCGCGGCGTCGACCCGGTCGATGGCCTGGCGGCAGTCGGCGAGCGTGCCGGGCGCCTCGGGGCGCAGCAGCGCGCCGACGAGCGTCACGGCCTCCTCGGCCAGGGCGCGCTCCTCGGCGGAGCCGTCGACGACGAGCCCGTCGGCCCCCGCCGCCACGGCCGCCGCGCTCAGCTCCGCGCCGAGCCGCACGCCCTGCGCGCCGCCGCCCGGAGCAGGGTCGGGGCTCGTGCTGATATTTCCGGACAAGTCGGCGAACACCGGCAGGCCGGACGCCTCCCGGGCGGCACGCATTAGCCCCAGGTCGGCGCTCTCGCACAGGATGACCTGGTCATTGCCCTCGGCGGCCACGTAAGCGGCCACCCCCAGCCACTCCTCCAGCGTCGCCGACGGGCGGCGCTCCACCACGACCGGCAGCCCCAGCGCGGCCACCGCCCGGATCAGCGGGATGTCGCGCGTCCACGCCGACCCGATCACCACGCCTCCGGCCCGCGCCGCGATCGCGGGCAGGTCGGCGGCGCCGGCGGGCTCGGCCAGCGTCACCCCGTCGCGCAGCCGTTCGGCGGCGTCCGCGCCGCGCCCGCCGCGCTCACGCAGGCTCACCCGGTCGCTGATCACCACGGCGGGGCCCTCGCCCACCCGCAGCCCGCCCAGCGTGACCACGTGCCGTTCCAAGGTCGATGACATCTCGGCTCCCCAATCGGCCGGCTCTCCTGGAACCGGCGGAAAAACCAAAAAGGCAGAGACGCGGCGTCTCTGCCTTGTGCCGACTCCAGGTGGTCGCTAGCTGACGACCGGCCCTCCCGGAGCCGGCTCGGTAAACGCGTAGCGACAAGTCATGTCTGAACCTTACACCCGTCATCCACCTGCCGGGACATCGTTCCCGAATGGTGGACTGGCCTTCCGGCGAGTCGCCGTTGATCCGTGCCTATGGGAGTATTTCTTGGCCGAGAGGGAGGGTTTGAGGCCGTTGATGTCGGATCGCAAGCAGGACGGACGCCGCATCGCCGGCCGGTACCACCTGCAGGAGCCCATCGGCAAGGGCGGCATGGGCATCGTGTGGCGCGCCCATGACGAGCTCCTTGACCGCACCGTCGCTGTCAAGGAAGTCAGGTACGCCGCCGCCCTGGGTGACGAGGTGCAACTGCTGAACCGGCGGACGATGCGCGAGGCACGGGCCGCCGCCAGGTTCGAGCATCCGAACGTGATCGTCGTCCACGACGTGATCGAGGAGGACGGCCGGCCCTGGATCGTCATGCAGCTCGTCCAGTCGCGCTCGCTCGGCACGGTGATCAAGCAGGACGGGCCGCTGCCCCCCGCCCGCGTGGCGGAGATCGGCCTGGCGGTGCTCGACGCCCTGCACCGCGCGCACGAGTCCGGCGTGCTCCACCGCGACGTCAAGCCCGAGAACGTGCTGCTGGCCGACGACGGCCGGGTGGTGCTGACCGACTTCGGCATCGCCACGCTGGAGACCGAGACGCAGCTGACCGTGACGGGCCTGGCGGGCACCCCGGCGTTCATCGCGCCGGAGCGGCTCAAGGGCCTGCCCGCGCGGCGCGAGTCCGACCTGTGGGCGCTCGGCGCGACGCTCTACACCGCCGTGGAGGGACGCTCCCCGCACGAGCGCGGGATGGCCCTGGCCACCATGCACGCGGTGCTCACCGACGAGCCCGACCCCGCCCCGCACGCGGGGCCGCTGGCGCCGGTGATCGCGGGCCTGCTGGCCAAGGAGCCGGTGCAGCGGCTCACGTACGAGGAGACCGCGCGGATGCTGCGGCGGATCAGCCAGTCCGGCGGCGGCGAGCCCCGGGCGGTCCCCCGCGCCGACCCGCCCACGCGGGTGCAGCCGGCGACGCGGGTCCAGCCCGCGATCGAGGACGACATGCCGACGGACCCGAACCTGGCGCCCGTCCAGCCCGCGCAGCCTGTCCGGCCCGTGCAGCCCGTCCCGCCCGCGCGGCCGTCCCGTCCCGCGCCCTTCGCCGAGACCGGGGCGCGCTTCCCCGAGCCCGGCGCGAACCGTCCCCAGGGCGGCTCCCGCGCCCGCCACGAGGACCGCGACGGCGGCTTCCCCCAGGCGGGCGGCGCCGGCCGCTCCCCGCGCGAGGTCGAGGAGCGCCGCCCGGAGAGCGAGTCGCTGTTCGCCGAGGCCGCCGACCGGTTCGGGCCCGCGACCGCCGACCCGGTGACCGGCGACCCGACGCGGCTGAGCGGCGACGGCAAACGGCAGGCCGTGCCCGTGGTCGTCGCCGTCGTCGCCGTCGTGCTGATCGCGGCCGTAGGCGGCTATCTCGGCCTGCGTTCCACCGCCGGCGACACGCCGGAGGAGCAGCAGACGGCCGCCGCGAGCACCGCCGCCACGCCCGGCGGCACCGGATCGCCGGCGCGGCCGTCGTCCGAGCCGTCGAGCACCGCCCCCACCCCGTCCGAGACCGCGGAGAAGGAGGAGGACCCCGCCTCCGCCCTGCCGGACGGCTGGAAGCTCTACAAGGACAAGAAGCTCGACTTCACCATGGCGCTGCCCAAGGGCTGGGAGGAGTTCAAGCGCGAGGGCAACCAGGTCTTCTTCCGCGGCCCCGGCGCCGCGTCCAACGCCTTCGTGTCGGTCGACCGGGCCTCCAACCCGGGCTCCGACCCGTACAAGGACTGGAAGAAGCAGGAGAAGACGGCCCGCTACGGGTTCGGCGGCTACAAGCTCATCGGCATCAAGAAGGTCGACTACCAGAAGGCCGCCGCCGACTGGGACTTCACCTGGCGCACCAACACGGGCCTGACCCGGGTCCGCAACCGCGGCTTCGTCACCGAGAACGGCCGCGGCTACGCGATCTACTGGCACAACCTCAACAGCCGCTGGAAGAAGGACTACCACTTCTTCGAGACGTTCTGCGCGACGTTCAAACCCGACCAGTAGGCTGCGGGCGATGGACAGGCAGGTCGGCAACCGCTACCGCCTCATCGAGCCCATTGGCGAGGGCGGGATGGGCGTGGTCTGGCGCGCCCATGACCAGCTCCTCGACCGCACGGTCGCGATCAAGGAGGTCCGCTACACGGGCGTCGGCGACGCCCAGCGGGCCGCGCTCAACCGGCGCACCATCCGGGAGGCGCGGGCGGCGGGGCGGCTCGACCACCCCTCGGTGGTCGTCGTCCACGACGTCGTCGAGGAGGACGGGCGGCCGTGGATCGTCATGCAGCTCGTCCGCTCCCGCTCGCTCGCCGAGACGATCCGCGACGGCGGGCCGCTGCCGGCGGCGCGGGTGGCGGCGATCGGCGCCCGCGTCCTCGACGCGCTGCGCGCCGCGCACGCCACCGGGGTGCTGCACCGCGACGTCAAGCCCGAGAACGTGCTGCTGGCCGACGGCGGCCGGGTGGTGCTGACCGACTTCGGCATCGCCGCCGTGGAGACCGACGCCGGGCTGACCGCGACCGGCGGGCTGGTGGGCACGCCCGCGTACATGCCGCCGGAGCGCCTCAACGGCGAGGCCGCGCGGCCCGAGTCGGACCTGTGGTCGCTGGGGGCGACGCTGTACGCGGCGGTGGAGGGCGCGCCGCCGTACCGGCGCGACACGTGGGCGGCCACCGTGGCGGCGATCCTGCGTGACCCGCTGGTGCCGCCGGCCCACGCCGGGCCCCTCGCGCCGGTCATCACCGGGCTGCTGGCCCGCGACCCGGCCACGCGCATGCCCGCCGCCGAGGCGGCCCGGCTCCTGGAGTCGATCGCCGCCCAGCCTGCCTACCCGGGCCCCGTCCCCGGGCAACCGGCCGGAGGGGCGTACCCGGGGGTCACGCCCTCCCCGGCAGGCCCGCCCCCGCATGGGGGCGCGCCCGATCATGGGGGCGTGCTCGCCTATGACGGCACGCCCAGCCACGGCGGCGTGCTCGCCCACGGCGGCGGGTCCTCCCAGGGCGGCGGGTCCTCCTGGAGTGGCGCGCCCCTTCAGGGCGACGCACCCTCCCAGCACCGCGCACCCACCCAGAGCGGCGCGGCCGGTCATGGTGGGACGCCCGCTCACGGGGAGGCGTGGCGCGAGGAGACGGCCGGTCAGCTCGGCGGGATGCCGACCGGGGGTGTGCCGGGCGGGGACACCGTCCCCGTGCCCCGGGGCCGGCGGTGGGCGGGGATCGGCGTGGCCGTGGTCGTGGCGGCGGCCGTGGGCGCGGGCGGCGTGCTGGTGGCGCTGGAGCTGAGGTCGCCGGGCTCGGACGTCGCCGCCCGGGCCACGCCGACCGGCGCCTCGACCGGCATCTCGGCGGACACCCCGACAGGCAGCCCGGCAGGCGACCCCACGGGCGCCCCGACCGGCAGTCCGACCGGCAGCTCGGCCGAGCCGACCGCCTCGGCCTCCGGGGAGCCCACGGCCACCGGGTCCGCGCGCCCGCCCGCCGGGTGGCGGACGTACCGCAACGCCGCCGGCGGGTTCTCCATCGCCCTGCCGCGCGGCTGGCGGGCCGCCAAGAGTCCCACGCGCGACAGCGTCACCCTGTCCGGCCCCGGCACCGCCGGGAAGATGGTCGTCGAGTGGACCGTGCCCGAGGTGCGTCACAGCACCCCGGAGGCGCACTGGCGGGCGCTGGAGCGGGAGATCAGGGACAAGGGCGAGTTCCCCGGCTACCGGCGGATCGGCATCACGCCGCTGACGTACCTGGGGGTCCCGGCGGCCGACTGGGAGTTCGTCAGGCCGCGTGACGGCGCCCTGCTGCACGTGGTGAACCGGGGTTTCCGCACGGCCGACGGCCGCCCGTTCGCCCTCTACTGGGAGACGGCCCACACCCGGTGGGAGCGCGACCGGCACTACGTCGAGGCGTTCCTGCGCACGTTCCGCCCGGTGCCGAGGTGAAGGAGCAGGCGCGGTTCTGGCGGCATCCGGCGGTGCCGGAGGTCGACCTGCTCAAGGCCCGGTACGTCACCCACCGCTTCTCGCGGCACGTGCACGACGGTTACGCGATCGGCGTGATCACGTCCGGGGTGGAGGAGTTCGACTACCGGGGCACGCTGCACCGGGCGGGGGCCGGTGAGATCGTGCTGGTCAATCCCGACTCGATGCACACCGGCCAGGCGGGCGTGGAGGACGGCTGGTCGTACCGGATGCTCTACCCGACGGTGGAGGCGGTCGCGGAGGTAGCGGCGGAGCTGGGCGTGACGTACGGGACGCCGTACTTCCCGCAGCAGGTGGTCGGCGACCGGGAGATGGCGGCAGCGCTGGCGGCGGCGCACCGGGCCGCGGAGGTGGGCGACCGGCTGGCGGCCTCGACGCTGACGCGGACGCTGTTCGCGGGGCTGCTGACCCGGCACGCGGCGGGGCGGCCGGCGGTGGCGCTGGCGCCGGAGGGGCTGCGGGCGGTGCGGGAGGCGATGGGCGTGCTGCGCGAGCGGCTGGTGGACCCGCCGGCGCTGGAGGACCTGGCGCTAGCGGTGGGGGCCAGGCCGTTCCCGCTGCTGCGGGCGTTCAAGGCGGCGACGGGGCTGCCGCCGCACGCCTATCTGACGTCGCTGCGGGTGCGGCAGGCGCGCCGGCTGCTGCGGTCGGGCATCCCGGCGGCGCGGGTGGCCGCCGACGTGGGCTTCACCGACCAGGCGCACCTCACCCGGCACTTCAAGCGGATCGTGGGCGTGCCGCCCGCGGCGTACCAGCGGGCCGCAGGAACGTACAAGAAACACGGCTGACCTGCCCATACCCTCGTATGACATGGAAAGAACGACATATCGCTCGGCCGCGATCCGGGACGGCCTGGGGGTGGGCCTGGCCGTGGGCCTGTCGGGCGTCGCCTTCGGCGCGGCGGCGATCACCGCGGGCCTGAGCGTGCCGCAGGCGTGCGTGCTCAGCCTGCTGGCCTTCACCGGGGCCTCGCAGTTCGCGCTCACGGGCGCGGTGGGGGCGGGCGGCGACCTGGTCGCCGCCGCGTCGGGGGCGCTGCTGCTGGGCGGCCGCAACACGCTGTACGGGCTGCGCCTGGCCGACCTGCTGGGGGTACGGGGGCCGCGCAGGCTGGTGGTCGCGCACGGCGTCATCGACGAGACGACGGCCGTGGCGCTGGCCCAGCCGTCGCCGGAGTCGTCCCGTACGGGATTCGTGACGACGTTCGCCACCCTGTACGTGACGTGGAACATCACGACGCTGGCCGGGGCGCTCGGCACGTCGGCGCTGGGCGATCCGGGCATGCTGGGGCTGGACGTGGTGGGGCCGGCGACGTTCCTGGCGATCCTGTGGCCGCGCCTGGCGGGCAGCGGCGAGCTGCGGCTGCTGGCGGCGGCCGGGGCGGGGATCGCGCTGCTGGCGACGCCGTTCCTGCCGCCGGGGGTGCCGGTGCTGCTGTCGGCGTTCGCGGTGCTGGTGGTGATGGCGCGATGACGCTGTGGTGGGCGATCGCGGCGGTGTGCCTGGGCTGTTACGCGCTCAAGCTGGCCGGGCTGGCGGCGCCGCGTCAGGTGCTGGACCATCCGGCGGTGCGGCGCTTCGCCGAGCTGGTGCCGGTGGCGCTGCTGTCGGCGCTGATCGCCGTGCAGACGTTCACGGCGGACGGGGCGCTGGCCTTCGACCTGGCCAGGACGGCGGGGCTGGTGGCGGCGGTGGTGGCGCTGGTGCTGCGGGCGCCGTTCCTCGTGGTGCTGATCGCGGCGGCGGCCACAACCGGGGTTGTCAGGCTCTTTCTCGGGTAGGCGCCCCGCATGTCCGATTCTGCGGGGATTGTTGGGGGCCGCTACCGGCTGGTGCGGACGATCGGCCGTGGCGGCATGGGCACCGTGTGGCAGGCGCACGACGAGGTGCTCGGCAGGGACGTGGCCCTGAAGGAGGTCCTCCCGCCCCCCGAGCTGACAGGGCCGGAACGCGAGGTGTTCACCACCCGGACGTTCCGCGAGGCGCGAGCGGCCGGGCGGGTGGCCCATCCGTGCGTGGCGGCCGTCTACGACGTGCTGGAGGAGCACGGGCACCCGTGGATCGTGATGCAGCTCGTCCGCTCCCGCACGCTGGGCGAGCTGGTGCGCGACGACGGCCCGATGTCCCCCGCCGAGGCCGCGCACCTGGGGCTGCAACTGCTGGAGGCGCTGCGGGCCGCGCACACGGCCGGGGTGCTGCACCGTGACGTCAAGCCCGACAACGTGCTGCTGACCGAGGACGGCCGGGCGGTGCTGACGGATTTCGGCATCGCGACCACCGAGGACGAGGCCCCGGTCACCCGCACCGGGATGCTGATCGGCACGCCGGCGTTCATGGCGCCGGAGCGGGCGGCGGGCGGGCAGGCGCGCCCGGAGTCGGACCTGTGGTCGCTGGGCGTGACGATGTACGTCGCGGTGGAGGGCCACTCCCCCTTTCACCGCTCGAACGCGCTGGCCACGCTGGGCGCGGTCATGCACGCGGAGCCGGCTCCGCTGGCGCGGGCGGGGGTGCTGGCCCCGGTGCTGCTCGGGCTGCTGCGCAAGGACCCGGCGGAGCGGATGTCGCTGGAGGAGGCGGAGGCGCGGCTGACGGCGATCATCGCGGGCAGCCCGCCGGAGCCGACGGGGCCCGTCCCGGTGCCGGTCCCGGCGCCGCAGGCCGAGCCGCCGCCGGGCCGCACCCGGCCGCCGCTGCTCGCGCTCGGCGTCGGGTCGCTGCTGGTGGCGCTGGTGACGGGCGGGTGGGCGTGGTGGTCGAACCGGCCGCCGGAGACGGCCAGACCGCCCGCCGTGCCGGCCGTGGTGAGCACGCCCAGCTCCGCCGGGCCCGCCGAACCCTCGTCCCCCGCCGACGCGCCGTCGTCGTCCCCGCGCTCCGGCCTCCCGCCCACCGGCTCCGACCCCACGTACGCGACACCGCGCGACGAGGAGACCGGCAAGCAGGCGAGACCGTCGGACCGCCCGTCGGACCGCAAGCCCGACCCGAAGCCCACGAAGTCCCCCAAGCCCAGCGACTCCGCCGACCCCCAGGAGCCGGAGAACCCCGAAGGCACGGACGAGCCGGACGGCCCGTCGCCGACCAAGCCCGGTCAGGTGGACCCGGAGCCGGACGGCGGCGACCAGGCGCAGGCCCATCCCGAGAAGCCCGGCAAGTCCGCGAAGTCCGCCAAGAACGCGAAGAACGCAAAAAAGGCGGAGAAGACCTGACCGGCTAGGACTCGGCGCGCACGACGTCGAGCGCGTGGCGCAGGTCGTCCGGGTAGTCGGTGGTGAACGACATCCACTCGCCGCTGGAAGGGTGCTCGAACCCGAGCGACACCGCGTGCAGCCACTGCCGGGTGACGCCCAGCCGGGCGGCGATCGTCGGGTCGGCGCCGTACATGAGGTCGCCGACGCACGGGTGGCGCAGCGCGGACATGTGCACCCGGATCTGGTGGGTGCGGCCGGTCTCCAGCTTGATGTCGAGCAGCGAGGCCGCCCGGAACGCCTCGATCGTGTCGTAGTGGGTGATGGACGGCTTGCCGCCCGCGACCACCGCGAACCTGCCGTCACCCGAGGGGTGGCGGTCGATCGGCGCGTCGACGGTGCCCCGGAACGGGTCGGGATGCCCCTGGACCAGCGCGTGGTAGCGCTTGTCGACGGTGCGCTCCTTGAAGGCGCGCTTGAGGAAGGAGTAGGCGTGCTCGCTCTTGGCCACGGCCATCGCCCCGGTGGTGTTGGCGTCGAGGCGGTGCACGATGCCCTGCCGCTCGGCCGCGCCGCTGGTGGCGATCGTGTGGCCGGCGCCGAGCAGGCCGCCGATCACGGTCGGGCCGGTCCAGCCGACGGTCGGGTGGGCGGCGACGCCGATCGGCTTGTTGACCACGACGATGTCGTCGTCCTCGTACACGATCGTCATGCCTGGGACGGGCTCGGCCACCGGCATCGGGGTCGCCACCGGAGGCGGCAGCGTCACCTCCAGCCAGGCTCCGGCGTGGACCCGGTCGGACTTGGCCGGCTCGCGGCCGTCGACCATGACCTCCCCGGCGCCGATGAGCTCGGCCGCGCGGGTGCGCGAGAATCCGAACAGCCGGGAGAGCGCGGCGTCGAGCCGCTCGCCCTCCAGCCCGTCGGGCACGGGCAGACTACGCTGCTCGGCCACTCTTGCCCTCCCTCGTTCCGTCGATCTGGTAGCCACGCCAGGCCAGGACGACCGCCACGATGCCGCCGCACACGATCGCCGAGTCGGCGACGTTGAACACCGGGAAGTAGTCGATCACCGGGAAGTTGCCGGGCAGCACCTCGACGAAGTCGACCACGTGCCCCTGGAACTGGGTGGACCTGCCGAAACCGGAAGGGTAGCGCAACAGCCGGTCGGTGAGGTTGCCGAGCGCGCCGCCCAGCAGCAGCCCGAGCGTGATCGCCCAGGGCATGCTGCGGAGCTTGCGCGCCGTGCGGATGATCGCGACGACCACGCCGGCGGCGATGAAGGTGAAGACGAACGTCATCCCGGTGCCGATGCTGAAGGCGGCCCCGGAGTTGAAGATCACCCGGAACTGCAGGACTCCCGGGATGACGACCAGCGGCGGCTCGCCCTCCAGCGTCCGCAGCACCACCGTCTTGGTGACGAGGTCGGACACGTACAGGACGGCCGCCAGGCAGGCCAGGACCGCGATCAGGCGGCCCCGGCGCCCGCCTGCTACCGGCGTTCCTCCTTCTGCTTGCAGGCCACGCACAGCGTCGCCCTCGGGAACGCCTGAAGGCGTTCCTTGCCGATCGGCTTGTGGCACGATTCGCACACTCCATAGGTCCCTGCGTCGATCCTGGCGATCGCACGTTCGTTCTGCGCGACCAGGTCGCGTGCATTCAGGGTAAGGGCGATCTCGCGTTCCCGCTCGTACGTCTTGGCGCCGGCGTCCGCCTGGTCGTCGCCCGCTCCCTGGGTGACGTCACCCGAGGCGATCTCCGTCTCGTGGCGGCGGATGTCGGCGTTGAGCTCGTCGATCTCCGTCTGCAGACTGCCGCGTACCTCGGCCAGCTCCTGTTTCGACCACATCGACGGTGTTGCGGTGGTCTGCGTGACTGCCACCATGGCTGCCTCCATGCTGATCAAGGCCGTGAATGGTGCGGGCAGCTTAGGTCTCCGATAACGGAACGGCAAACGACCCGCCGGACGGTTTACCTCTGCCGTACTATCCCGCCCCGCAGTTCTCACTCCTGCTCAGTGGACTCCATTCCCACAACTTTGTCGCTTGCAGGCACTTCCACGGCACGAGGAAAGGCGGAAGCGACCGGCCTCCGCTCTGCGTTAAGGTGTGAAGCTGCAAGGCGTTGATGGGGCCCTCGTGTGAGGGATATCACCCCGGAGCCGCCGGAAGAACGGCTCGCCTCGAGCTCACTAGACCCGGCAGCAGCCAAACGAAGAGGGCCCCTCAGGGGCCAAGAAGGGTGGTACCGCGGAGCCCGTGCGGCTTCGTCCCTTCACGCCGGTCCGTCCAGTCGACGCGTGGAGGTCCCACCCGAAATGTCTTCGCCATCATTCCGCTCTCTTCCCGCGCAGGTCGACCTGCCCGCGCTCGAGCGCGAGGTCCTGGACCGCTGGCGGGACGGGAAGATCTTCGAGCGCTCGATCCAGCAGAACGAGGGCAACCCGTCCTGGGTCTTCTACGAGGGCCCGCCCACCGCCAACGGCCTGCCCGGCGTGCACCACGTCGAGGCGCGCGTGTTCAAGGACCTGTTCCCGCGCTACAAGTCGATGCGCGGCTTCAGCGTCCCCCGCAAGGCCGGCTGGGACTGCCACGGCCTGCCCGTCGAGGTCGGCATCGAGAAAGAGCTCGGCCTGTCCGGCAAGCGCGACATCGAGGCCTACGGCATCGCCGAGTTCAACGCCAAGTGCCGCGAGTCCGTGCTGCGCCACGTCGACGCGTTCGAGCAGCTCACCGAGCGGATGGGCTACTGGATCGACCTGTCGACGGCCTACCGGACCATGGACCCGGCCTACGTCGAGGCCGTGTGGTGGTCGCTCAAGGTCGTCTTCGACAAGGGGCTGCTGTTCCGCGACTTCCGCATCACGCCCTACTGTCCGCGCTGCGGCACCGGCCTGTCCGACCACGAGCTGGGCCAGCCCGGCGGCTACGAGACCGTCACCAGCCCGTCGGTCTACGTCCGCATGCCCGCGACCTCCGGCCCGCTGGCCGAGCTGGGCGCCTCGCTGCTGATCTGGACCACCACGCCGTGGACGCTGGTGTCCAACACCGCCGTCGCCGTGCACCCCGACGTCACGTACGTCGCCGCCCGCACCGCCGACGGCGAGGTGCTGGTCGTGGCCGAGCCGCTGCTGACCGCCGTGCTCGGCGAGGACGCCACGGAGCTGGCCCGCTTCACCGGCCGCGAGCTGGAGCGCACCACGTACGAGCGGCCGTTCGAGCTGGTCGACATCCCCGACGCCCACTACGTGGTGCTCGGCGACTACGTCACCGTCGAGGACGGCACCGGCCTGGTCCACCAGGCGCCCGCCTTCGGCGCCGACGACATGGCCGTCATCAAGCGCTACGACATGCCGGTCGTCAACCCGATCGGCCCCGACGGGCGCTTCCTGGACGACGTGCCGATGGTCGGCGGCGTGTTCTTCAAGGACGCCGACGAGCGGCTGACCGGCGACCTGCGCGGGCGCGGGCTGCTGTTCCGCGGCGGCCACTTCGACCACAGCTACCCGCACTGCTGGCGCTGCCACACGCCGCTGCTCTACTACGCGCTCCCGTCGTGGTACATCCGCACCACCGCGGTCAAGGACCAGATGCTGGCCGAGAACGCCCGCACCAACTGGTACCCCGACACGGTCAAGTGGGGCCGCTTCGGCGAGTGGCTGCGCAACAACGTCGACTGGGCGCTGTCGCGCTCGCGCTACTGGGGCACGCCGCTGCCGCTGTGGGTGTGCTCCGCCGACGAGAGCCACGTGACCTGCGTCGGCTCGCTGGCCGAGCTGGGCGAGCTGGCCGGGCAGGACCTGTCGGCCCTCGACCCGCACCGGCCGTTCGTCGACGACGTGGCCTTCCCCTGCCCGACGTGCTCGGCCGAGGCCCGCCGGGTGCCCGACGTCATCGACGCCTGGTACGACTCCGGCTCGATGCCGTTCGCCCAGTGGGGCCGCCCCGGCAAGCCCGAGGGCGTCTACCCGGCGCAGTTCATCTGCGAGGCCACCGACCAGACGCGCGGGTGGTTCTACTCGCTGATGGCCGTGGGCACGCTGGTGTTCGGGCAGTCCTCGTACGAGAACGTGCTCTGCCTGGGGCTCATCCTGGCCGAGGACGGGCGCAAGATGAGCAAGCACCTGGGCAACATCCTGGAGCCGATGCCGCTGATGGACCAGCACGGCGCCGACGCGCTGCGCTGGTTCATGGCCTGCTCCGGCTCGCCGTGGGCGGCCCGCCGGGTCGGCCACAACGCGCTGGAGGAGATCGTCCGCAAGGTCCTGCTGACCTACTGGAACACCGCCTCGTTCTTCACCCTGTACGCCAACGCCGAGTCGTGGTCGCCCGCCATGCTCGCCGACGCCCCGCCGGCCGCCGAGCGCCCGCTGCTCGACCGGTGGGCGCTGGCCGAGCTGCACCGCACGGTGGCCGAGGTCACGGCGGCGCTGGACGAGTACGACACCCAGCGGGCCGGGCGCAGGCTGGCCGAGTTCCTCGACGACCTGTCCAACTGGTACGTGCGCCGCTCGCGCCGCCGGTTCTGGCAGGGGTCGCGGGAGGCGTTCGCCACTCTGTACGAGTGCCTGGAGACGGTCACGCGGCTGATGGCGCCGATGACGCCGTTCGTCACCGACTACCTGTGGGACGTGCTGCGCGGCGAGGACGCGCCCTCCTCGGTGCACCTGGCCTCCTGGCCGGCCGTGCGCGAGGACCTGCTCGACCCTGCGCTGTCGGAGCGGATGGCGCTGGTGCGGCGGCTGGTGGAGCTGGGCCGCTCGGCCCGCGCCTCCTCCGGCGTCAAGACGCGTCAGCCGCTCGGCCGCGCCCTCGTCGGCGCGCAGGGCTGGCCGTCGCTGCCGGGCGAGCTGCGTGACCTGGTCGCCGACGAGCTGAACGTCCAGGCTTTGGAGGACATGTCCGGCTTCAGCGCCGATCTCGTGTCCTACACGGTCAAGCCGAACTTCCGGGCGCTCGGCAAGCGGTTCGGGTCCCAGACCAAGCTCGTGGCCGCCGCCGTGGCCGCCGCCGACGCCACCGCGCTGGCCCGAGGGCTGCGCTCCGGCGCCGCGGTGACCGTGGACGCGGGCGAGCTCGGCCAGGTCGAGCTCGGACCGGACGAGGTCATCGTCACCGAGCAGCCGCGCTCCGGCTGGGCGGTGGAGACCGGCGCCGTCGACACCGGCACCGGCGAGACGGTCGCGCTCGACCTGGAGCTGACCGACGAGCTGCGCCGCGCCGGGCTGCTGCGCGAGGTCATCCGCCTGGTGCAGGACGCGCGCAAGTCGAGCGGCCTGTCCATCACCGACCGCATCGACCTGTGGTGGACGGCCTCGGGCCCGGACCTGGCGCAGGCGCTGCGCTCGGGCGGCGGCTCGGTCGCCGACGAGGTGCTGGCCTCCTCGGTCACCGAGGGCGCCGAGCCCGGCCTGCCCGAGCACACCGACCCCGACCTGGGGCTCACCTTCCAGCTCCGCCGCGCCTGAGACGTCCCGCGCTCCCTCCCGGGCGGCGGTAGGGCCTGCCCTACCACCGCCCGGGGGGAGCGCCTTCCTTGTCCGGGAACCGGGCCGCCGCAAGACTTGGCCAAGCGCCCATTTGCTTCCGGAAGGAGCTCGTCCCATGCGAGTCCAGGTCAACGGCACCACCCTGTACGTCGACGTTGAAGGCGCCGCTCTGGAGCCCGACGGCTGCACGATGCGGGAGAAGCCCACGCTCGTGCTGCTGCACGGCGGCCCCGGCCACGACCACACCATCTTCAAGCCCGCCTACCGGCAGCTCGCCGACGTGGCCCAGCTCGTCTACGTCGACCAGCGCGGCAACGGCCGCAGCCAGGACTCCGACCCGGCGACCTGGCACCTCGACCAGTGGGCCGACGACGTACGCGCCCTCTGCGACACCCTCGGCATCGTCAGCCCGATCGTCCTCGGCTGGTCCTGGGGGGGCGCCGTCGCCATGAACTACGCCGCCCGCCACCCCGGCCACCCCGCCAAACTGATCCTGCAGAGCACCGTCGCCCGCTGGGACGTGGACCGCGTCGTCGAGGGCTTCCGCGCCGAAGCGGGCGAGGAGGCCGCGCTGGCCGCCAAGGCGTTCCTCACCGAGGGCACGCCGGAGACGTTCGCCGCCTTCGGACGGCTCTGCGCCCCCGCCTACAGCCCCGACCCGGCCTTCCCCTCGGAGGCCGACATCCAGGCGATGGCCCGCATGACCCCCAACCCGGAGCTGACCATGAGCTTCATGTCCACCGCCCGCTTCGACCTGCGCGACCGGCTCGCCGCAATCCGCTGCCCGACGCTCGTCGTGGCGGGCTCCCGCGACCCGATCACGCCCCTGGACACCGCCCAGGAGATCGCCGCCGGCGTGCCCGGGGCCCGGCTGGAGGTGTTCGGGGGCTCCGGCCACTTCGTCCCCGACACCGAGGGCGAACTGTTCTTCTCCCTGCTGCGCGCGTTCGTCGCATGACGTACCTGCCGGCCGGGGAGCGGCGCCGGCTCATCGCCGACGCGGCCATCGAGGTGATCGCCGAGGAAGGGCTCGCGCACGCCACCACCCGGCGCATCGCCGAACGCGCCGGCACGCCGCGCGCCACCATCCACTACTGCTTCCGGGGCAAGGACGAGCTCATCATGCTCGTCCTGGAACGCGCCGGCGCCACCATGCGCGCCGCCTTCGACGGCCTCGACCCCGCCGCCGGGCTGGAGGCCACCCTGCGCGCCCTCGTCGCCACCTACTGGCGGTGGATCCGCGACCACCCCGGACTGCACCTGGCCCTCATGGAGCTGACCATGTGGGTCATCCGCAACAAGGACAGCGTGCTGCCCGGCTCCCAGGACGTGTGGGAGGCCGTCAACGGGCCGCTCGGCGGCGACCTCATCCGGTCCGCCCTGGACGCCGCCGCCGACGCCGACGGCATCCGGCCCGCCGTGCCGACCGGGGAGCTGACGCGCTTCCTCATCCACCGGATGGACGGGCTCGTCTTCGAGTACGCCGAGACAGGCGACCCGGCCGCCTGCGAACGCCAGGCCACCCTCCTGGCCGACGCCCTGGTCACCCTGACCCGAGCCCACCCCTGAGCGAGCCCACCCCCCGCACCCGGCCTCACACCACGGCCGGGGTGTGAGGCCGGGGTGTGAGGCCGGGGTGTGAGGCCGGGGTGTGAGGCCGGGGTCACGCCTGGACCGGGTCGCGCCGCGGCCGGGGGCGGGGCGGGGGCGTCAGAGGTCCACGGTGCCGCCCACGGGCAGGCGCCGGATGTCCGCGCCCAGGCCGTCCCGCTCGCTCTCCAGCACGCCGTCGAGCACCTTCAGCCCCCACTCGTTGAGCAGCCCGTCATGCACGGCGAACGCCCTGCGCGGCCGCATCGTCCGCAGATAGCCGATCAGGTCGGGCACCGTCATCCACGGCGCCTGCCCCGGCACCAGCAGCGTCGGCACGTCCACCACGGTGAGCGCGTCACCCGGGTGGAACACCTCCCCGTCGACCAGGAACCCCACGTTGCCCACCGGCGGCACGTCGGGGTGGCTCACATGGTGCCGCTCCCCCACGACCGCCACCTCGAACCCGGCCGCCTTCACCACGTCACCGCCCCGCACCACCTGCACCCGCTCGGCGAGCTGCGGCAGCTTCCGCGCCACGACCTCACAGGTGTAGATGACGAGGTCCGGCTTCTCCTCGGCCGCCGCCCGCAACCGGTCGGCGTCGAAGTGATCCCAGTGCTCGTGCGTGACCAGCACCGCCTCCGCCCCGGCCAGGGCGGCGGGGTCCGGCATGATCATTCCGGGGTCGATGACCAGTGCCCGCGAATCCTTCTCCAGCCGTACGCAGGCATGTCCGTACTTGGTGAGCCTCATGCGGCCATCCTGCCGCCCGTACATCGCCCCGCAGGCCCGGCTTCGCGTACAGCTCAACCCGCCGCACGTCCGGCTTCGCGTACAGCTCAACCCGCCGCGCGCCCTCTCGGACGCGGGGCGGTGTCGTCGATGTCAGCCGACGGTCTCGCGCTCGTTCTGGCAGACCGAGCAGCTCGTCAGCCCGGCCGCCTCGGCCTGCGCCTGCGTCATGGTCTCCACGCCCGAGTCGCCGGCGCCCTGGATCAGCGGGCACGCGGTGCTGTGGTAGCGCCGGGTCCCGACGATGACCTTCACCGTCCCGCCGCCGTTCTTGCCCTGGGCAGCGGCGGCCTCACGGCCCTTGCCCGCGGCACCGGCCGTCCCCTTGGCTGACTCCGCCGACGAAGTCGGGCGCCCCGGACCAGCGGACTCCCCCGCCGTCCCGGCCGTCCCTTCCTCGGCTGCCCGAGACTGCGCCTTCCCCTTGCCCGCGCCGGAGGCACCGCCTTCCGCGGCCCCCTTCCCGGCCCCACTGCCCGAAGCGGCCCCGCCCTTGGCAGCGGAACCCTTGGGCGCTGAGTCCTTGGGCGCGGGGCCCTCGGTCACGGGGCCCTTGGCGCCGGTCGAGGCGGCACCGGTAGAGGTGCCGCCACCCGACGCGCCACCCGTTCCGGCGGCCCCGCTCGCGGCGGCGCCCGTCGGCCTGCCACTCCCGGAGGTTCCGGCGGCTCCGCTCGCGGAAGCGCCCGTAGATCTGCCGCCACCTGAGGTTCCACCATTTCCGGCGCTGCTCGGGGTGGCGTCTGACGGGGCGGCCCCTCGTGAGGCGCCGGTGGGAGCGGTCCCCTGGGAACCGCCCGTCGGGCCGGTCTCCTTGGAGTCACTGGCCGAGCTCGTCCCCTTGCGATCGCCGGCCGGGGCAGTGCCCTTGGGGGCGTCGGCCGGGGCAGCGCCCTTGGAAGCGCCCGCCGAGGGGGCGGTCTTCGCGTTGCCTGTCGAGGGGCGGTCGGCCGGGGTGGCGTTCTTGGGGTTCGTGCCGGAGGGCAGGGGGCCGCTGGGGCGGGCCGATTCCGCGGACGAGGCCGGGCGTTCCGGCGCGTCACCCGCTGGGGAGCCGGGCCGGGCGCCGCCTGCGGCGGGTCGCCTGACCCCGCTGGGCGGCGTCATCTCGGAGGCCGCCTCAGCCTGGCGGGACGTACTGGAAGAGGACGGGCCGGAAGCGGACGGGCCGCCCGACGCGCTGGGCCGCTCCGTGCGGCCCGGGGCGGCGGCGGGAGGCTGCGGGACCGGCGTGCCGTCGGCGGTGACGCGCGGCTGCGGCTGGGTGTCGGGATCGCGGTCCGCCGGGCCGGCGTCTCGGTCGGCGGCGCGGGCGGCAGTGGGCCGCCCCGGCTTGGCGCCGGGCAGCGGGAGGGAAGTCCTGGTCTCCGTCTCGTCCTCGTCGGAGGCCGTGGCGCTGCCGCTGGGACGGGAGCCGGAGGGGGTGTCGTCAGGCTTGGCGGCCGGGCGGGCGAACCAGCCGGACGCGCTCTCACCGTCCTCGGCGGACGAGGCGGGCGAGGCGGACGGGCCGTCGGCAGGCGCGGGGCGCCCCTCGGCGGGCGAGGCGGCTGCGGCCTCGGCACGCGACCCGGTCGTACGCTCATCAGGCGAAGCAGACGAAGCGGGCGAGCCCGGCGACGCGGATGAACCGGACGGGGTGGGGGTGGAAGCCTGGGGACCGGACTTCGGCGGGGCGACCGGGGAGCGCAGGTCGCGCGTGGGTTCGGCGGGTTCGGCCAGATGTGCGGCGGAGACCGCGGGCTCGGGGTCGGCGGCAGGCGGCAGCTGCCGTCCGCCGAGCGCGGCGTCCGGGAGGCAGGCGGTGCAGGGCGTGAAGCCCTCCTCCCGCGCCTCTTCGTACGTGAGCTCCTCGTGATCCCGTCCGGCGAGCTGGCGGCATCCCGGCACGTGGTAGCGCCTGCGTCCGGGAATGACCAGCACGATCGCGTCCGGGGAGATCCCTCCGGCCGTCGCGGGGCGGTGCGTCGCGGGTGCCTGCGCGGGCCGGGCCGCGGGCGCGGGCACAGGTGCGGGCATCGCCGGAGTCCGCTGGTACGGGTGCGGACCGGACGGCTGTTGTGTCCCCATCGGGGCCCCCATCGAGGTCCCTGCCGAGGTCGTCATCGGGCCGGTGCGGGTGTGCGGCGCCCCGGGGGGCACGAGCCCTGCCGGAGGGGGGGTGGCCGGCGCAGCGGCCTGCCCACCACCGGGGAACAGCTCGTGACGCCGCAGCAGCGCTCCGATCACCAGGAACAGCGCCGACAGCACGCTGACCACGATGGACCACATGATCAGGAACGGCTTGGCCAGTACGAAGCCCGCGATCAGCAGCACGACCGCCGCGAGCACCAAACCAGCACTGATAAGGATCACTAGGGGCTCTTTCGAGTGACGGGTCCGGTCGACCCGTTACTTTACCGGCGGTCGTTGTGGGGACCGTCACCGCCGGGGAAGGCGCCCTGCGGAGCCTCGCCGCCGAACGGGTTCTGGCCACCGGGCAGAGGCTGCTGACCACCCTGAGGCACGGCGTGCGACATGGCGGGAGCGCCGGGACCGCCCGACATGACCGGGAACCCGCCGCTGCCCTCCGCGGAGACGTTGAGCTCGGCGAGCTGGTTCTCCAGGTAGAGCTTGAGGCGGCTGCGGTATTCGCGTTCGAAGCTGCGCAGCTCCTCGACCTTGCGCTCGAGCTCGTCGCGGGTCTGGACGAGGGAGCCCATGGCCTGACGGTGGCGCTCCTGCGCGTCGCGCTCGAGCGTCTCGGCGCGGGCGCGGGCGTCGCCGATGACCTGCTCGGCCTGGCGGCGGGCCTTGGTGAGGATCTCGTCGGCCTCGCGGCGGGCGCGGGTGACGGTCTCGTCGGCCTCGCGGCGGGCGTCGGCGATCGCCTGGTCGGCGGTCTGCTGGGCGAGGGCGAGAACGCGGGCCGCGGTGTCCATGTTGTCCTCGGCGGGAGGCATGTTCATGGCCACGGGAACCGGCTGGGGCTGCGGCTGCGGCTCGGGGGCCCGCATGGGCTCCGGCTGCGGCGGCTGCATCATCTCCGGCTTGGGCTGCTCCTGGACCGGCGCGGAAGCCATGGGCATGTTCATGCCCCCAGGCACCTTGCCGCGCAGGCACTCGGCCAGTTTGGCGCGCAGCTCCTCGTTCTCCTGGATGAGGCGGTCAAGCTCGGCCTCGACCTCGTCGAGGAACGCGTCGACCTCTTCCTCGTCGTAGCCCGGTCGCAACCGGGTCGTGCTGAACTGCTTGTTCCGCACATCAGCGGGCGTAAGCGGCATCTTTTGGTCTCCTTGGCGCGCTTTGGAGTCTGTCCGGAGGGACGGTAACCCGAATCACTTCAGCGCGGACACGAGTTGGATCACGACCTGTGCCCCGCGGCCCCCACTCATCGGCCGCCGAACGATCCTACGATGTTGATCAGCAGCAGGACGATGATGAAGAGGACAGTGAAGCTTAGGTCAAAGGCCACCGTACCCAACCGGAGCGGGGGAATGAAACGGCGGAGGAACTTGAGAGGCGGGTCGGTTGCGGTGTATGTGGCTTCGGCGAGCACGAGGACGACCCCTGAAGGCCGCCACTGCCGGGCGAAAGCCTGCACTGTCTCGAAGATCATCCGGCCGATGAGCAGCACCAGATAAAGAGACAGGACGACGACCAAGATCTGGCTTACGATCCCCACGGTCCGGCCGTCCCTCCACTTCCGATGTGTCCGCCCGGTCTCGGGGAGACCTGGTTGGATCCGATAGGCATACAGAGACTCTAACTCTGGTTGAAGAACCCGCGTTCCGCGATTCGAGCCTTGTCCTCGGCGGTCACCTCGACATTGGCAGGGGACAACAGGAACACCTTGTTGGTAACACGTTCAATGCTGCCATGTAGCCCGAAGACCAGACCTGCCGCGAAATCGACCAGCCGCTTTGCGTCGCTGTCAACCATTTCCGTCAGGTTCATGATGACCGGCGTGCCGTCGCGGAAGTGCTCGCCGATGGTCCGGGCCTCGTTGTACGTCCGGGGGTGGAGGGTCGTGATGCGGGCCAGATCGGTCGTACGGCGCTCCAGGACGGTCGTGGCGGGCCGCGGCGCGGGGACCCCGGGCTCGGCCTCCTCTTCACGGTCCTGGACCGTTACGGGACGTTCCTCGCCGGTTCGCGGCCCGTCGTCCTCGTAGGTGTACTCATCCGTGTAGGGCTCGTACCTCTCGTAGCGGTCGTCCTCCACGAGACCGAGGTAGACCGCCATCTTGCGCATCGCGCCGGCCATCGCTAAGTCGTCCTCCTGCTCATGGTCGCACTCGCTCGGGCCTGTCGCCGGGCCCGAGGCGGTAGCCGTACCCCCTTGGAGCTCACCGCTGATCGACCTCTACCGGATCGCGGGCCTTGAAGACCCACTTGAGGGGACATTACCTGACGAAGAGCTTGCGGCGGCCGAGCAACGCCGTACCGATCCGCACATGTGTGGCGCCGTGCGCGACGGCCTCGGCCAGATCGTCGCTCATACCCGCCGAAATCATCGTGGCACGTGGATGCCGGTCCTGTACGGCCAGCGCCACTTCGCGCAGCCGCGCGAACGCCGCCCCCGGGTCCTCCCCCAGCGGCGCCACGGCCATGACGCCGCCGAGCCACAGGCCCGGCGCGGCGGCGATCTGCGCGGCGAGCTCGGGCACCTCGGCGGGACGGGCGCCGCCCCTGGCCGGATCGTCGTCGAGCGCCACCTGGACCAGGCAGCCGACCTCGCGGCCCTGCCGTACGGCCTCGCGGCTGATCGCCTCGACCAGCCGGAGCCGGTCGACGGAGTGGATCACGTCGGCGTAGCCGACGACGGAACGGACCTTGTTGGTCTGCAGCTGCCCGACGAAGTGCCAGGTCAGCGGGAGCCCGGCGCACTCGCGCGCCTTGGCCGCCGCCTCCTGGTCCCGGTTCTCCGCCACGTCGCGCAGGCCCAGCTCGGCCAGGATGCGCACGTCGTCGGCCGGGTAGGTCTTGGTCACGGCGATCAACGTCACTTCGCCCCGGTCACGCCGCGCCGCCCGGCACGCCTCCCCGATGCGTCCTTCGACCTCGGTGAGGCCCGAGGCGATCTCTTCCCTTCGCACGCCTCTCCTTCCTGTGCGCCCCCATCCTCCCGCACCCGGCTCCCCGCCACGGCCCCGCCCCCCTGGTGGGAACGGTCCGCGGTCACGTACGAGAAGAGGGTCACAGGCCCCTGACACAGCGGCGCCGCTCCCCTGGATGGACGAGGGAGCGGCGGGGGCCTGCGGTGCTATTTGAGGAAGTCGGGGACGTCGAGCTCCTCCTCCTGCTCCTCGAAGACCACCGGCCGACGTTTGGCGGGCTCCGACATGCGGGAGGTGATGGGCGTGGGCGGGTTGGCGGGCTCCGGGGTGGGCCGCGGGATGGAGACCGGGCCGGGCTGGTCGTCCTGGCCGGCGGCCGGCTCCTGGGCGCTCTCGGCGGGCCGGGCCGGCTCCGGGCGGGGCTCGGGCCGGGGCTCCGGCCTGAAGTCCGTACGGGGCGGCTCGGGACGCGACTCGGGCCTGAAGTCGGCACGCTGCTCCGGACGCGACTCGGCGCGGGGCTCGGGGCGCGGCTCGGGCCTGAAGTCGGCGCGCTGCTCGGGACGCGACTCCGGGCGGAACTCGGAGCGGGGCTCGGGGCGCGGCTCGGGCCTGAACTCGGCGCGCGGCTCCGGGCGGAGCTCGGGCCTGGGCTCGGGCTTGACGGCGGCCGGTGGCGTGCTGGAGCGCGCGGGCGGCGGCACGGGCGGCGCGGCGGGCTGCGCCGGCGCCTGGGCGGCGGGACGCGCCTGCGGGCGCGGCAGCGGCTTCTCGGCCGGCGGCAGGTCGTCGAAGCCCGCGGCGATCACGGTGACCCGCACCTCGTCGCCGAGCGCGTCGTCGATGACCGTGCCAAAGATGATGTTGGCGTCGGGCGCGGCCGCCATGGAGACGAGCTGGGCCGCCTCGTTGATCTCGAACAGGCCGAGGTCGGAGCCGCCCGCGATCGATAGCAGCACGCCGTGGGCGCCGTCGATGCTGGCCTCCAGCAGCGGGCTGGAGACGGCCATCTCGGCCGCCGCGACCGAACGGTCGTCGCCGCGCGCGTGGCCGATGCCCATGAGCGCCGAGCCCGCGCCCGACATGACCGACTTGACGTCGGCGAAGTCGAGGTTGATCAGGCCGGGCGTGGTGATCAGGTCGGTGATGCCCTGCACACCGGAGAGCAGCACCTGGTCGGCCGCCTTGAAGGCGTCCAGGACGCTGACCTGCCTGTCGGAGATCGACAGCAGCCGGTCGTTGGGGATGACGATGAGGGTGTCGACCTCGTCGCGCAGCGTCTCGATGCCCGCCTCGGCCTGCATGGCGCGGCGGCGGCCCTCGAAGCTGAACGGCCGGGTGACTACGCCTATCGTCAACGCGCCCAGCGATCTGGCGATGTTGGCCACGACGGGCGCGCCGCCGGTGCCGGTGCCGCCGCCCTCGCCGGCCGTGACGAAGACCATGTCGGCCCCCTTGAGGACCTCCTCGATCTCCTCCCGGTGGTCCTCTGCCGCCTTGCGGCCGACGTCGGGGTTCGCCCCCGCGCCGAGGCCGCGCGTGAGCTCGCGGCCCACGTCCAGTTTGACGTCGGCGTCACTCATCAGCAGCGCCTGGGCGTCGGTGTTTATCGCGATGAACTCGACGCCCTTGAGTCCCTCTTCGATCATCCGGTTGACGGCGTTCACTCCGCCGCCGCCGATGCCGACGACCTTGATGACCGCGAGGTAGTTCTGCGGTGCTGCCACGACGAGGGGCCTTTCCGCTCGTTGACTTGCCATTTCGGTGCGGATTTCTCCGCGTCTTGTCAGTTCGGGTAACTCTCAACCTCAAGTTGAGATTTAGATTTATGTCAACCTGAGATTGATACGGACAGTAGGAGTTACGCTCCGCGCGGGTCAACTAACCGCGCCGCAAGCACGTCCGGCGTGTCGCGGGCTGTCCGTTTCGCTCCGTGGTCACGCCTGGTCGGGGGCCTCCACCGCCGTTACCCGGGGTACAGGCTCTCACGGCGGGAGGCCCGCGACGGACAGGCTCGGCGGTGCCGCGGCCCCGAGTTTGGCCGCCCGGGTGACCATGAGGGCCGATCCTCACCTGAGCGTCACCACGTCGGGCGAGCTCACGTCGTAGACCTCGGCCTCGCGCCGCAGCATGCTCGCCAGGATGCGCGCCTTGGCCTCCGGGCGGTCCACGCCGCCCCAGATGACCGTGCGGCCGTCGGAGAGCGTCAGCGTGACGTCCTCGGCCGTCGTGGCGGCCACCTGGCGCACCCGCCCGGCCAGCTCCCCCGGCAGCCCTTCGACGACCTTGAGCGCCGCCATGGTGACCGGGTCGCCCGCGGCGGGCGCGGCGACCTTCAGCACGGGCAGCAGCGGCGGCGCGACGTCCTGCACCTCGATGACCACGCCGAGCTTGTCGATCAGCGCCACCTGGCTCCCGGCGGGCACCTGGGCGACCGGCTCGCGCTCGGCGACCTCGATGCGCAGGGTGCCCGGCCAGACCCGGTCGACCTTGGCGCCGGCCACCTGCCTGATGGCCTGCACCCGGGCCTGGACGCCGGCCAGGTCGACGGTCGCCAGCGGGTGCAGGTCGGGGACCTGGGCCGCCTGCCTGATCCGGTCGGCGGGCACTGTGACATTTCCCACGATCTCCACCGATCGCACGCCCAGCACCGGCGAGAAGAAGATCAGCCACGCCGCCGTCCCCACCACTCCGGCGGTGAGCAGCACCAGGAACACCTTCCGCGCCTTCATCGCCCTCCCCGCGTCACCCTGTGACCCCCGAACCTACGCCGCCGGCCCGGGGGACGCCGTGGCGCCACGCCCGCGTGTCAGCCGTGTCAGCCGCCCGACAGGCGGGCGACGATCTGCGGGCCGAGCTCGGTCACGTCGCCCGCGCCCATCGTCAGGACGACGTCGCCGGCCCGCGCCCGCGCGGCCACCAGCGCGGGCACCGAGGCGCGGTCGGGCGCGTAGGCGACCCGCTCGGCGGGCAGCGGCACCCGCCCGGCGACCAGCGCGCCCGACACGCCCGGCTCGGGGTCCTCGCGGGCCCCGTAGACGTCGAGCACGATCGCCTCGTCGGCCAGGCCGAGCGCGGCGCCGAACTCGTCGGCGAAGAAGCGGGTGCGCGAGTAGAGGTGCGGCTGGAAGATCGCGATGACCCGGCCGTGGCCGGAGTAGGAGGCGACCACGTCGCGGGCGGCCCGCAGGTCGGCGGCCAGCTCGGTCGGGTGGTGGGCGTAGCTGTCGAACACGGCCACGCCGCCCGCCTCGCCCTTGGCCTCGAAGCGCCGCTTGGCCCCGGTGAAGGCCGCCAGGCCGTCCCTGATCTCCTCGAAGGGCAGGCCCAGCTCGTCGGCCACGGCGATGACCGCGGTGGCGTTGAGCGCGTTGTGGGCGCCGGGAACGGCCAGCCGCACCTCGCCGCCGCGCCCGTCGGGGCCCTCGACGGTGAACACGGTGCCGAACCCGTCGGGCTGCACGCCGGAGATCCGGTAGTCGCCCTGCTCGCCGTAGGTCACCACGCGCAGCCCGCGCGCCCGCGCCTGGGCGGCCACCTCGGCCGCGCCGGGGTCGTCGGAGCAGGAGACCAGCAGCGAGCCGATCCGCTCGGCGAAGCGGGCGAAGCTGTCGTGCACGGCGCGCGGGTCGCCGTAGTTGTCCAGATGGTCGGCCTCGACGTTGGTCACCACGGCGATCTCGGGCGCCAGCATGAGGAACGAGCCGTCGCTCTCGTCGGCCTCGGCCACGAACACCTGCCCGGACCCCTCGTCGGCGCCGAGCCCGGTCGTGACGAGCTGCCCGCCCACGCAGTAGGACGGGTCGGCCCCGCACTTCTGCAGGGCGACGGTGAGCATCGAGGTGGTGGTGGTCTTGCCGTGGGTGCCGGCGATGGCCACGCCGGTGCGCCCGGCCATGACGGAGGCCAGCGCGGCGGCCCTCGGGATGACCCGCAGCCGCTGCTTGAGCGCCTCGCCCAGCTCGGGGTTGGAGTCGCGGATGGCGGTGGAGACGACGACGGTGTCGACGTCGCGGATGTGGGAGGCGGCGTGGCCGATGTGCACGGTGGCGCCCAGCTCGCGCAGCTCGGTGACCTGCTCGCCGCTGCGGGCGTCGCTGCCGGACACGCGCACGCCGCGCTTGAGCAGGATGCGCGCGATGCCCGACATGCCCGCGCCACCGATGCCGATGAAGTGCACCCGGCCCAGGTCTTCTGCGGCTACGGGATCGACCAGCTTGACGAGGCTCATCGGGCTATCTCCAACACTTTCCTGGCGAGTATGAGGTCGGCGTCCTTCCTCCCCAGTGTGGAGGCGGCCTCCGACATGGCGGCGACCCGTTCGGGGTCGTGGAGGACGGGCAGCACGTGGTGGACGATCCATTCGGCGGTCAGCTCGGCGTCGTCGACGAGCAGCCCGCCGCCGCCCGCGGTGACGCGCTCGGCGTTGAGCCGCTGCTCGCCGTTGCCGTGGGGCAGCGGCACGTACGCGGCGGGGAGCCCGACCGCGGTCAGCTCGGCGCAGGTGAGCGCCCCGCTGCGGCACACCGCCAGGTCGGCGGCGGCGTAGGCGAGGTCCATGCGGTCCACGTACGGGAGCAGGACGTACTGCGGGTCGCCGGGCGGCGGCTCGTGGTCAACGGTGTTCTTGGGGCCGATGACGTGCAGCACCTGGACCCCGGCGCGGCGCAGCGCGGGGGCGGCGGCCAGCGCGGCCTCGTTGATCGAGCGGGCGCCCTGGGAGCCGCCGAACACCAGCAGCGTGGGCCGGTCGGTCTGCAGCCCGAACCACGAGCGCGCCTTGTCGCCGGTGGACAGCCGGTCGAGCTCGACGATCTCGCGGCGCAGCGGGGTGCCGATGAACTCGGCCTTGCCGATCGAGCTGTCGGGAAAGCCGGTGAAGACGTGGTCGGTCAGCCGGGCGCCGAGCCGGTTGGCCAGGCCGGGGCGCGGGTTGGCCTCGTGCACGACGATGGGCACGCCGCGCCGCTTGGCGGCCAGGTAGGCGGGGGTGGCCACGTAGCCGCCGAAGCCGACCAGGACGTCGGCCCGGACCCGGTCGAGGACGGCGGCCATGGCGTTGACCGCCCCGGCGAGCCTGCCGGGGACGGTGAGCAGCTGCGGGGTGATCGCCCGGGGCAGCGGCACGGCGGGGACCAGCTCCAGCTCGTAGCCGCGGGCCGGGACCAGGCGCGTCTCCAGCCCTCTGTCGGTGCCCACGCAGGTGACGCCGACACCCGGATCGAGGCGGCGTAGCGCGTCGGCCAGGGCGAGAGCCGGCTCGATGTGCCCGGCCGTCCCGCCACCGGCGAGGACCACCCTCATGTCGGTCACTCCCTAACGTCTGTCTCGGCGTCTGCTCGTACGCCCCAGGCCAAGCCAGCTTAGGCCCCGGGCGGCCGGTCCGGGGCCACGTGCGGCCAAGGCCTCGCGCGCTCCGGGCTCCCGTTTGGCGAACGACAGCAGCATGCCCAGCGCGGCCAGCGTCGGCAGCAGCGCCGAGCCGCCGTAGGAGACCAGCGGCAGCGGGATGCCGGTGATGGGCAGCACGCCGAGCACGGCGCCCATGTTGACGAGCCCCTGGCCGACGATCCAGGCCACCACGGCGACCGCCACGAGCCGGACGAAGGCGTCGTTGACGCGGGTCGCCACGCGCAGCCCGGCGTAGCCGAGCAGGCCGAACAGCGCCACGACCAGCAGCGTGCCCATGAGCCCGAGCTCCTCGCCGAGGATGGCGAAGATGAAGTCGCTCTCGCCGTGGGGCAGCCACGACCACTTCTGCCGGCTGCTGCCCAGCCCGAGCCCGAACCAGCCGCCGGAGCCCATCGCGATCTGCCCCTGCACCGCCTGGTAGCCGGCGCCCTGCGCGTCGGCCCACGGGTCGAGGAAGGAGCCGACGCGGGCCATTCGGTACGGCTCCACCCGGATCATGATGATCGCGGCGAGCATGGCCAGCGCCAGGATGCCGCCGAACAGTTTGACCGGCGCCCCCACCACCCACAGCAGCGCCAGGAAGATCATGAAGAGCACGATCGTGGTGCCGAGGTCGCTGCCGAGCATGACCATGGTGGCCAGGATCGCGGTGCCGGGCATGAGCGGGATGAGCATGTGCCGCCACTCGATCCGCCCGGCGCGGGCCCGGCGCGCCAGCAGGTCGGCGCCCCACAGCGCCAGCCCGAGCTTGGCGGGCTCCGACGGCTGCAGGAAGATCGGGCCGAGGTCCAGCCAGCGCTGCGCGCCCAGCTCCGACCGGCCGAAGGCGAGCACCAGGATCAGCGCGATGATCGACAGCGCCATCAGCGGGTAGCCCGCCCACCGGAACACCTTGTACGGCAGCCGCGTGCACAGCCACATGACCAGCACGCCCAGCGCGGCCGACATCGACTGCCTGATGAACCAGGAGAACGGGCTGCCGGTCTTGTGCATCGCCTCGATGCTGGAGGCCGACAGCACCATCATCAGCCCGAGCGCGAGCAGCAGCGTCACGCACCCGATGATCAGGTAGTAGGTGGTGAGCGGCTTGTCCAGCAGCTCCCGCAGCGAGACGAGCTGCTCGCGGGCCCAGCCTGACGGCTCCTGCGTGGCGCGCGAGCGCTGTTCCTTCTCGGAGGCCGGCGCGCTCACGTGGCCGCCTCTAGCCCGCGTACGGCACGCGCGAAGGCCTCCCCTCGCGCCGGATAGTTGGCGAACATGTCCAGCGACGCGCCCGCCGGGGACAGCAGCACGGTGTCTCCGGGGGAGGCCAGCCGGGAGGCTTCGGTGACGACTCGGTCCATCACACCAGTGTCTTGGCCGGAGATGTCCACGACGGGGACATTCGGCGCGTGTCGCGCGAGAGCTTCGGCGATCCGGGCCCGGTCGGCGCCGAGCAGCACCGCGCCGCGCAGCCGGGGGGCCGCCTGCCGGACGAGCTCGTCCACGTCAGCGCCCTTGAGCTGGCCGCCGGCCACCCACACGATCGACGGGTAGGACGAGAGCGCGGCGGCGGCGGCGTGCGGGTTGGTGGCCTTGGAGTCGTCGACGTAGTCGACCTCGCCGACGCGGGCCACGTGGGCCAGGCGGTGCGGGTCGGGCGTGAAGTCGCGCAGGCCCTGCCGTACGGCCTCCGAGGAGACGCCGAGGGTGCGGGCCAGCGCGGCGGCGGCCAGCGCGTTGGCGACGTTGTGCGGCGCGAGCGGGCGCACGTCGGCCAGCGTGGCGAGCTCCTCGGCCGACTCGGCCGGGTCGGCGACGAAGGCCCGGTCGACGAGCAGGTCCTCGACCACGCCGACCTGGCCGGGCCTGGGCACGCGCAGCGTGAAGCCGACGGCGCCCGGGTAGGGGGCGGCCAGCCGGGCGACCTCGGGGTCGTCGGCGTTGTAGATCACGGTGCCGGCCCGCTCGTACAGCCGGCCCTTGTCGGCCGCGTACGCCTCCATGGACCCGTGCCAGTCGAGGTGGTCGGGCGCCAGGTTGAGGATCGCGGCGGCGTGCGGGGCCAGCGTGGAGGACCAGTGGAGCTGGAAGCTCGACAGCTCGACGGCGAGCGCGTCGTACGGCTCGCCCACGGCCTCCACCACGGGCACGCCCACGTTGCCGACGGCGGCGGCCTTGCGCCCGGCGGCGAGCAGGATGGAGGTGAGCATGCGCACGGCGGTGGTCTTGCCGTTGGTGCCGGTCAGCGCCAGCCAGGGGGCGGCCCGGCCGGACCGCAGCCGCCACGCCAGCTCCACCTCGCCGACCACCTCGACGCCCGCGTCGAGGGCGGCGGCGATGAGCGGGTGGTGCGGCGCCCAGCCGGTGGTGACCAGCCGGGTGACGCCCCCGGGCAGCTCCAGCGGCCCGAACCTGACCTCGACGCCGTGCCCGGACAGCTCGGCCGCGGCGGCGAGCTGCCGCTCCCCCTCGGCCGACTCCACGACGACGACCCGCTCGCCCCGCGCGGCCAGCACGCGGGCGGCGGCGGTGCCGGAGACGCCGAGCCCGGCGACGCAGGTGAGGCTCATCAGCGGGGCATCCATTCGAAGTAGAACAGGCCGAGCCCGAGCGCCGCGCACAGCCCGGCGACCAGCCAGAAGCGCACCACGATCGTGGTCTCGGCCCAGCCCTTGAGCTCGAAGTGGTGCTGCAGCGGCGCCATCCGGAACACTCGTTTGCCGGTCATCTTGAAGAAGCCCACCTGGATGATCACCGACATCGTGATGACGACGCAGAGCCCGGCCAGGATGATGAGCAGGAGCTGGGTGCGGGTGGCGATGGCCAGGCCGGCCAGCACGCCGCCGAGCGCGAGCGAGCCGGTGTCGCCCATGAAGATCTTGGCGGGGGGCGCGTTCCACCACAGGAAGCCGACCAGGGCGCCGAGCACGGAGGCGGCCACCACGGCCAGGTCGAGCGGGTCGCGCACCCAGTAGCAGTTGGGGCCGAGCTGGTCGATGCAGTTGTTGCGCAGCTGCCAGTTGCCGATCAGCACGTACGCGCCGAGGACGACGCCGGTGGCGCCGCTGGCCAGGCCGTCGAGGCCGTCGGTGAGGTTCACCGCGTTGGAGAACCCGACGATCATGATGAGGACCCAGATGGTGAACCCGACGATGCCGATCGACGGGCCGAAGTCACGCAGGAACGACAGCCTCGGCTCGGCGGGCGTGATGTCGTAGATGTTGGGGTTCTGCGTGACGAGCACCGCGAAGATCGCGCCGATGATGAGCTGGCCGAGCGCCTTGGCGCCACTGCGCAGGCCCAGGGAGCGCTGCTTGTAGATCTTGATGAAGTCGTCGAGGAAGCCGACGGCGCCGAGCCCGGTCATCAGGAACAGCACCAGCAGCCCCGAGATCGTCGGCTTGGCCAGCGTGGCCAGGTGGGATGCGCCGTAGGCGAGCAGCGAGGCCAGCACGATGACCGTGCCGCCCATGGTGGGGGTGCCACGCTTGCCGTGGTGGCCGGACGGGCCCTCCTCGCGGATCTCCTGGCCGTAGCCGCGTCTGGAGAACAGCCGGATGGCGAGGGGGGTGCCGAGCATGGAGAGGATCAGCCCCACCGCGCCGGCGATGATGATGTCGGTCACTGGGCGGCACCCCCGAGCAGCAGCTCGGCCGTGCGTTCGAGACCCATGGCCCGGGGGCCCTTGACGAGCACGACGTCACCGGGCCGCAGCCACCGGCCCAGCTCGGCCGCCGCCGCCTGCGCGTCGGGCACGTGCGTGATGAGCGGCGGCCCGCCCGCTCCCGGGGGCCCGCCCGCCTCGGCCAGCCGCCTGGCGGCCTCGTGCGCGCCTTCGAGCACCGGACCAGCGTCGGCCCCGGCCACGACCAGGCCCGCCAGGCCGCTGCCGCCCGCCAGCCGGCCGAGCTCGGTGTTGAGCTCCTGGCTCTCGTCACCCAGCTCGCGCAGGGCGGCGATGACGGCGAACCGGCGGCGGCCCCGGCCGAGCGCGGCCAGCGCCTCGAACGCGGCCCGCATCGAGTCGGGGTTGGCGTTGTAGGCGTCGTTGACGACCGTGACGCCGTCGGGCCGGTCGGTGACCTCCATCCGCCACCGGCTGCGCGGCTCGGCCTGCGACAGCTCCTCGGCGATGGTGGCGACCGGCAGGCCCAGCTCGTAGCCCGCCGCGGCCGCGGCCAGCGCGTTGTCCACCGCGTGGCCGCCGTACAGCTTGAGCCTGACGGGAGCCGCGCCCGAGGGGGTGCGCAGCGTGAACGCGGCGCGCCCGCGCTCGTCCACGGTGATCTCCTCGGCCCGCACGACCGCGTCCTCGGATCGGCCGAACAGGGTGACGCGCGCCTGCGTGCGCGAGGCCATCGCGCGCACCAGCGGGTCGTCGGCGTTGAGCACGGCGACGCCGTCGCCCGGCAGCGCCTCGACGAGCTCGCCCTTGGCCTTGGCGATGGCCTCCTTGCCGCCGAACACGCCGAGGTGGGCGGTGCCGACGTTGAGCACCACGCCGATCCGCGGCGGCGCGATGCGCGCCAGGTCGGCGATGTTGCCGATGCTCCGGGCGCTCAGCTCCAGCACCAGGTAGCGGGTGGTGGCGTCGGCCTTGAGGACCGTGAGCGGGTGGCCGATCTCGTTGTTGTGGTTGCCGGCGGGCGCGATCGTCGGGCCGATGCGGGCGGTGAGCCTGGCCAGCAAGTCCTTGGTGGTGGTCTTGCCGGCCGAGCCGGTCACGCCGATCACGGTCGCCGAGGGCAGCGCGGCGGCCTGCGCCGTGGCCAGCTCGGCGAGCGCGGCCGTGGCGTCGGGCACGATGATCGCGGGCCCCTCGACCGGGCGGCCGGCGAGCACCGCGACGGCGCCGGCCCGCAGCGCCTGCGCGGCGAAGTCGTGGCCGTCGACCCGGGCGCCCTTGTAGGCGACGAACAGCGATCCCGGCGCGGCTTCCCTCGAGTCGATGACGACGGGACCCCGCACCACCGCGCGGGGGTCGGCCATGCCCGACAGGGCGCCCGAGGTGATCTCGGCGATCCTGGCCAGAGGCAACGGGATCATGCGTGCTTCCTGCTTTCCTTGCGTGCGTCGATCGCGGCGGCGACCACCTCCCTGTCGTCGAAGGGGATCACCTCGCCTGAAACGTACTGGCCCTGCTCGTGGCCCTTGCCGGCCACGACTATCACGTCACCGCGCCCGGCGCGGCCGACCGCCAGGTCGATGGCCGCGGCGCGGTCGGGCTCAATGATCACATGGGCGCGCTCGTGCCGGGGAACGCGGAGCGCCCCCTCCATCATGGCGGCCAGGATGTGCAGCGGGTCCTCGGAACGGGGATTGTCGCTCGTGAAGACCGCCACATCGGCCAGCCGGGCGGCGGCCTCGCCCATGAGCGGCCGCTTGCCCGAGTCGCGGTCCCCGCCGCAGCCGAGCACGACCGTGAGCGTGCCGTCGGTGACCTCGCGCAGCGAGCGCAGCACCGACTCGACCGCGGCGGGTTTGTGCGAGTAGTCGACGACGGCCTGGAACGCGTCGCCGGAGCCGGTGACCCGCTCCATGCGGCCCGGCACTCCCGTCAGCGTGCCGACGCCGCGCACGGCGTCGGACAGCGGCGCCCCGGACTCGACGAGCGTGACGATCGCGCCGAGCGCGTTGGCGACGTTGAACGGGCCCGGCAGCGAGATCCGCGCCCGCGCCTCCACGCCGCCCGGACCGGCCACCAGGAACTCGCTGCCGTCGGCGCCCAGCCGGACGTCCAGCGCCCGCCAGTCGGCCTCCGGGTCGCCCAGTGCCGAGAACGTCGTCATCGGCACCTTGGCCACGCTCAGCAGCTCGCGGCCGTAGGCGTCGTCGAGGTTGGTGACGCCGCAGCGGCTCAGCTCCGGCTGGAACAGCCTGGCCTTGGTGGCGAAGTAGTCGTCGAAGTCCTTGTGGAAGTCGAGGTGGTCCTGCGACAGGTTGGTGAACAGCGCCACGTCGTAGCAGACGCCGTCGACCCGGCCCAGCGCCAGCGCGTGGCTGGAGACCTCCATGGCGGCCGCCGTGACGCCCTGCTCGCGCATGAGCGCGAACAGGCCGTGCAGCTCGGAGGCCTCCGGCGTGGTCAGCCTGGCCTCGAAGCGCAGCTCTCCGGCGCGGATCTCCACGCCGCCGACCAGGCCGGCCGTGTGCCCGGCCGCGCGCAGCCCGGCCTCCAGCAGGAACGTGGTGGTCGACTTGCCGCTGGTGCCGGTCACGCCGAGGACGGTGATGCCGTCGGCGGGCCGGCCGTAGACCCAGGCCGAGACCTGGCCCAGCACGGCGCGCGGATCGGGCACGATCAGCACCGGCAGGCCGGTGGCGACGGCCGCGTCACGGCCGCCGGGATCGGTCAGCACCGCCACGGCGCCGCGGGCCAGCGCCTCGGCGGCGAAGTCCGCGCCGTGGGCGCTGGCGCCCGGCAGGGCGACGTACAGATCTCCGCGCCGCACCTGGCGGGAGTCGATGGTGACGCCGGTCAGCGCGGCGCGCGGCGAGCGCGCGGTGCCTGAACCGGCGTCGAGCATGGTCGCCAGCCCGGTCAGCGGGCGGGGCGGACTGCTCGTTGGACGCATAGACGACGGGGGACGCACGGCGGCAGCGTACCTTTCCCGGTCACTGTCCCGCGCGTGTCCGCACCGGGGAGGCGGCGGAGCCTGTGGGAGGAATCTTCCTGCTCTTGATGGCGAACGTCATCACATCCTTGAACACCGGCGCGGCCAGCTGCCCGCCGAAGTGGCCGTTCTTGGGGTTCTGCAGCACCGACAGCACCACCAGCCGGGGCGCGTCGGCGGGCGTGAAGCCCACGAACGAGGCGGTGTAGCCGTCGTAGCGGCCGAGTTCGGCATCGTAGCGGTTGGCCGTGCCGGTCTTGCCCGCCACCCGGTAGCCCGGGATGGCGGCGAGCTCGCCGGTGCCCTCCGCGCTCACCGCGGCCTCGAGCATGGTGCTGATCTCCTTGGCGGTCTCCTCGCTGGTCACCCTGGTCTGCTTACCAGGAGGAGCGGGGACGAACCTGCCCGCCGCGTCCGTCGTGCCGGCGACGATCTGCGGCTCGATCTTGACGCCGCCGTTGGCGATCGTCTGGTAGACGCTGGCCATCTGCAGCGCCGTGACCGAGACGCCCTGCCCGTAGGCGACCGTGCAGCTCTGGCTGCCCGACCAGGTCTTGTAGTCGGGCAGCAGCCCGGCCTCCGCGCCCGGCACTCCGCCGCCCGGCCGCGTGCCGAACCCGAACGCCTTGAGCATCTCGTACAGGCCCTGGCTGCCGACCTTGCGCGCGGCCATGACCGTGGCCACGTTGCTCGACTCGGCCACGGCCTGCTGGAAGGTCATGTTCTGCGGCGGGTGCGCGTGCGCGTCGCGCAGCACCCGGTCGGCGCACTGGATGTTGTCCTTGACGTGGAACACCGTGCCCGGCTCGACCACGCCCGCCTCCAGCGCGGCGGCGGCGGTGATCACCTTGTTCGTGCTGCCCGGCTCGAACACCTCGGCCGCGGCGCGGTTGACGTAGTGCGACTCGGGCGCCTTGCGCCAGTTGGCCAGGTCGAGCTCGGGGGCGTTGGCCATGGCGATGATCTGCGCCGTGCGGACGTCCATGACGATCACGGTGCCGCTGCTCGCGCCCGACTTCCTCGTCTGCTCGGCGATCGCCTTCTGGGCCGCCCACTGGATGTCGCGGTCGATGGTCAGCCGCACGTCACGGCCGTCGACCGGCGGCGTGCGCTGGCTGCTGGTCATCGGGATGCGCAGGCCGTCACGGCCCGTCTCCATCCGCACCTCGCCGTCACGCCCCGCCAGCACCGAGTCGCGGGCCTGCTCCATGCCCGCCAGGCCGCTCTTCTCGTCGCCGACGAAGCCGATCAGGCTGCCCGCCAGGTCGCCGCCGGGGTAGACCCGCCGGTACGTCTCCGTGGCCGTCAGCGACGGGATCGGCTCCTTCAGCAGGCGGGTGGCCACGACCGGCTCCACGTCCCTGGCCAGGAGCTGGTAGCGGGTGTCGACGCGGGCCAGCTTGGCGGCCAGCTCGCGCTCGTCCTTGCCCAGATGGCGCGCCAGCAGCGCGGCCACCTTCCCGCGCACCTCCTCGGGCACCTTCGTCGGGTCGATGGCGATCTCCCGCGCCTCGACCGTCACGGCCAGGTCGTGGCCGTTCACGTCGGTGATGGAGCCGCGCTTGGCCTGGATCTCCTCCGTCTGCTGCCGCTGGTCCACCGCCGCCGCCTCGTACACCTTGGAGTCGAGGCCCTGCATCTGGATCAGGCGGCCGGCGAAGATCGACAGCACGAACGTCATGCCGATCAGGCCGATGTTGATCCGCCGGCGCGGGTTGCCCAGGCGCAGCACCAGTGGCGGCCTCGGCGGCACGGGCGGCCGCCCGCCGCCCTGGCGCGGCCCCCGGGGCGGTGGACGGCGGCCGCCGTCCTCGCGGGCGCTGCGGTAGCCCTCCCCGCCGTCGCGGCCCCGGTGCCCGTCGGAGCCGTCGCGCGTGCGTCCCCTGGGGCCCTGGGCGGAGTCACGCGACGTCCGCCTGGCGCTCCCGGGGGCCTCCCGCCCCCGCTCCGCCGGGCTCGGCCTGCGCCCGCCCCCGTCGGGGCGGCGGTCGTCCTGGGGGGCGCGCCGATCGTCCGCGCCGGGGCGGCGCTCGTCCGGGAACGGGCGGCGGCCGCCCGTGGTGGGGCGCCTGCCCGGCGCGTCCTGCCTGTCGCCCCGGCCCCTCGGCCGGTCGTCGCCCTGGGGTCCGCGGCTCCTCGGCCGCTCGCCACCGTCACCTGCCCGCCCGCGGGCCACATCGCCACCATCCTGCCGGGCACGCCCACGCGCCCCCGGCCCCTCGTCCTGCCGGAACCTGCCGCCCGGCCCGTCCTCACCACCATCACCGGAGCGACCCCCGGAGGGCCTTCCACGGCGGGCCCCGTCACGCGGGCCCTCGCCGTCGTCACCCCGCGACCGCCCCCTCGGGCCGTCACCGGCCCCGCCGTTCCGTCCCTCCCCCGCACCACGACGCGACCGCCCGCGCGGCCCGTCCTCGTCGCCTCCGTACGGCCCCTCCCCGCCACGACGGGACCGGCCGCCCGAGGCGTCACCCCGGTACGACCCGTCCCGTTCACCCCGGGTGCGGCCTTCCGGGACGTCACCCCGGGACGGCCCCTCGCCGTCGCGGCGGGAGCGGCCCCGGAAAGCGTCGCCCCGGGACGGCCCGTCCCCGTCATCTCGGGAGCACCCACCGGGGGGGTCACTCCGGGACGGCTCCTCACCCTCGCGGCGGGAGCGGCCCCGGGAGGCGTCGCCCCGGGGCGGTGGGGTGTCGTCGCCGGGCTCATCGGGGGTGAAGTCGCGGGTGAAGGGGAGGTCGAACGGGTCGGGCCGTTCGCGGGGCTCGTCCGGCGGCGTGGGGCGGGCGGAGGTGTTGCGTCCCGCCCGTCCTGGGCCGCCCGGCGTACGACGAGCGGCGCCGGGCCCTCCTTGAGAGCCGGCGCCGCCTGTGCCGCGACCGGGACCTTGACCCCTGCCGCTGGTGCCGCTCACCGCCCCTGGACCGCCTGGCCGGGCTCGGCGGTGTAGGGGTCGACGCTGTCCCACGCCGGGCGCATGCCGAGTTCCTCGGCCTGCCTGGCGATCTCCGTGGGCAGCTTGCTCTGCTCGTTCTTGCGCTTGAGGTCCTCGTTGTGCTGCCGCTCGCTGGCGATCTCGTCCACGAGGGTCGAGGCGGTGATGGAGTCCTGGGCCAGCACGGTGTTGAGCAGCAGCAGGCTCACCAGGCCGCCGCAGAGCAGCCCGACGACGAGCAGCACGAACGGGGCGCGCTGCCGCCGTGCCGGGCGTCGCCGGACGGCGGGGCGCGCCTGCCCGTCCAGCCCGCCGGCGACGCCGCGCCCGCGGTCGGTGCGCGGCCTGCGCGTGCGGGGGTCGGCGCCGGGCCGGGTGCGGGTGGCGGCAGACCGCGGGGCGGCCTCGGTCCTGGTGCGGCCGGCGCGCTCGGAGGCCGCGCCCGCGGACCAGATCGGGAGGGCACACGTCT
>NZ_JAHKRO010000089.1 GCF_019396325.1 Nonomuraea ceibae | reverse complement strand
GTGCAGCGGTACCTGACCTACGCGTTCGTCGTGCTGACCGTGATCTACATGGTGCTGAGGGACAGAGGCGGGGGCGGGCGGCCAGGGCGGGCGGCCAGGGCGGGCGGCCAGCGGGTGGGGCGGGGTGGGTCAGGGGCGGCTGGAGATGGCGAGGAGGGTGGCGGCCGGGTGGGTCAGGGGGCGGCCTTGGCGCCAGACGGCGCGCAGGGTACGGACGAGGTTGATTCCCGCCAGGGGGACCTCGACGAGGCGGCCGGTGGCGAGTTCGGCCTCGACGGCGTAGCCGCTGAGGACGGCGGGCGCGGCACCGGCCTGGGCGGCGCCCTTGACGGCGGAGTTCGAGCCGAGCTCCAGCCGGGGGCTGGCCTGGCGCAGTTCGCGGAAGGCCCGGTCGAGCGTCTCGCGGGTGCCGGACCCGCGTTCGCGCACGACGAGCGGGGTGCCGGCGAGCTCGGGCCCTCGCAGCGCGGTGCGGCGGCGCGTCCAGGGGTGGCCGGGCGCGACGACGACCACGAGCCGGTCGGTGCCGACGACGCGGCTGGCCAGCCCGTCCGGCACGTTCGGCCCCTCGACGAAGCCGAGCTCGACCTCCTCGCCCAGCACCCGCGCGGCCACGTCGGCGGAGTTGACCACGTCGAGGCCGACGGGCACGCCGGGTTCGCGGTTCTGGAGTTCGCCGAGCCAGCGCGGGACCAGGTACTCGGCGATGGTCATGCTCGCCGCGACCCGCAGGTGCGCCGCCGCCCCGTGCCGGACGGCCTGCGCGGCCCGTACGAGCTCCTGGGCGGCGGACACCAGCTCGGCGGCCCATCCGGCCACCATGCGGCCCTCGGCGGTGAGCGTGGACCCGCGCGGCGTCCGCTCCAGGAGCGGCAGGCCGAGGCGGCGTTCGAGGTGGGCGATGCGCTTGCTCGCGGAGGGTTGGGCGATGCCCGCCGCCTTGGCGGCGCGGCCCAGGCTGCCGAGTTCTCCGACGTCGACCAGCAGTTTCAGCGACGCGAGGTCCGGCAGCTCACTCATAGCCCCAGGCTATGACCTCCCACCCAAGCCACGGCTACCGGCGCCCGCCGGCCCGCCGAAGACTGGGACCATGCCGCTCAGCCGCCGTTTCCGCTTCCCCCGCCGGGGTTCGTCACATCCCGTTCCCGACCGCCCGCGAACCGTCCGCCTGCCGTCGCCCGGCGTCCCGCCCTCCTCCCGCGCGCACCGGCAGCCGGAAGGTCCGCGTAGGAGCCGGCAGTCGGAAGGGCCGCGTACGAGCTGGTCGCCGGACGGGCCGCGTACGAGCTGGTCGCCGGACGGGCCGCGTACGAGCTGGTCGCCGGACGGGTCGCGGGCGAGCTGGGCATCGGACGGGTCGCGCTTGGGCCGGAGGGCCCGGTCGCGCCGGTGGTCCGCGGGGTCGGTGCGGCCGGGTGGTGGGGCGGCCGGCCAGGGGCGGGCGCGGGCCGAGGGGGCGGTCCGGTCGCGTGGGGGCCGCCTGTCCGAGGGGTGGTCGCGGGTCCGGACGCTGGGGCCGGGGGTGGGGGTCGCGGCGGTGGGGACCGGGGTGGCGATGGGGGTGAACGCGGTGGTGCCGGCGTTCAGCGCGGCCGTCGTCGCGGTGGTGGCGGGGGCGGGGCTGGCCGCGGCGGGAGGGGTGGGCGCCGCGTCGCGGGCGGGGCTGCACTTCGTGTCCCGGCGGGTGCTGCGGGTGGCGATCGTGCTGCTGGGGCTGCAGATCTCGGTGCCGCAGCTGCTGGCGACGGGGTGGCGGGCGATGGCGGTCGTGGTGGTGGCGACGGGCGTGACGTTCGTGCTCACGCCGTTGATCGGCCGCCGCCTGGGCGTGAGCCCGGGGACGTCGCTGCTGGTGGGGACCGGGGTGTCGATCTGCGGGGCGGCGGCGATCGCGGCCATGCGCGACAGCGCGGGGGGCGACGACGACGAGGCGGCGAGCGCGCTGAGCGTGGTGGTGCTGTACGGGAGCGCGGCCATCGTGGTCGTGCCGCTGGTGGCCTCATGGCTGGGGCTGTCGCGGGAGCAGCTCGCGATCTGGACGGGCGCGGCGGTGCACGAGGTGGCGCAGGTCGCCGCGATCGGCGCGGCGACAGGCGTGCTGGCGGTGGCGGTCACAGTCAAGCTCGGCCGGGTGATCCTGCTCGCGCCGCTGGTGGCGCTCGCCGCTCGCCGGTCCGTGCGCTCCGGGCCCCGGGCGGGGAGGAGGCCGCCGGTGGTGCCGTTGTTCGTGGCCGGATTCCTCGCGATGGTGCTGGTGCGGGCCACCGGGGTCGTGCCGGACGACGTGACGCGGAAGCTGCCCTCGGTGACGAATATGCTGATGGCGGCCGCCCTGTTCGGGCTGGGCACCGGGATCGACGTACGGAGACTGCTCCAGGGCGGGCGGGCCGTGCTGCTGGGCGGGATCGCCACCGCGCTTGTCGGGGGCGTCTCGCTGGCGGGTGTGGCGCTGCTGATCTGATCTCCGAGTGGACGTGCGAGCGGTCCGGCCGTAACGTGCTCAGTTTGGAACAAAGTCTGCAAAAGACGCCGTTCACCCTAGGCACTGCCTGGACCCACCCGAGGAGCAAGAAACCCACCATGCGCGCCACCGCCGACTCCCTTCTCCAGCCTTCCGACGAGGTCGCCCAGGCCCTGGCCGCCGGTGCGCCGGTGGTGGCGCTGGAGTCCACGATCATCTCCCACGGGCTGCCGCAGCCGCGCAACCTGGAGGTCGCCCGGGAGCTGGAGGAGATCGTCCGGTCCGCCGGCGCGGTGCCGGCGACGATCGCGGTGCTCGACGGCGTGGCCAGGATCGGGCTGACCGAGGTGGAGCTGGAGCGCATCGCCACCGAGTCGGGGCTGCGCAAGCTGGGCCAGCGCGACCTGCCGGTGGCGGCGGCGCTCAAGGCGAGCGGCGCGACGACCGTGTCGGCGACGTCGTTCCTGGCGGCGCGGGCCGGCATCCGGGTGTTCGCCACGGGCGGGCTCGGCGGCGTGCACCGCGGCTGGACCGAGGAGCAGGACGAGTCGGCCGACCTCGACACGCTGGCCCGCACCCGCATCACCGTGGTGTGCGCCGGGGTCAAGTCGATCCTGGACGTGCCCGCGACCCTGCAGCGCCTGGAGACGCGCGGCGTGACCGTGGCCGGCTACCGGACGGAGACGTTCCCCGGCTTCTACCTGCACTCGTCGGGCCAGCCGGTGGAGTGGCGGATCGAGTCGCCGGAGGACGCCGCCGCGATCATGCGCGGCCAGGACGCGTTCGGCGGCCAGGAGACCGCGCTCATCGTCGCCAACCCGGTGCCCGTCGACCAGCAGCTCGACCCGGAGCTGCACGACCGCGTGCTGGCCGAGGCGCTGGCGGCCGCGGAGGCCGGCGGCGTCACGGGTCAGGCGATCACCCCGTTCCTCCTCGGCTACCTCGTGCGCGGCACGTCCGGCGCGTCCCTGGAGGCGAACCTGGCCGCCGTGCGCGGCAACACGGCACTGGCGTCACGCATCGCCCTGGCGTGGTCGCGATCGTGAGCCACAAGGGGCTCCTGGTCATCGGCGACGTGGTGACCGACGTGGTGGCGCTGCACGGCGCCCCCGTCATGTCGGCCTCCGAGATCGCCGCCGACATCGTGCTCCGCCCCGGCGGCTCCGGCGCCAACACGGCCGCCTGGGCCGCCACCCTGGGAGCCGACGTGGGCCTGCTGGCCCGCTGCGGCTACGACAGCAGCGAATGGCACATCGCCGAGCTGGCCAAGGCGGGCGTCCGCCCGTACGTCCGGATCGACGCCGACAACCCGACGGCCGTCGTCATCGCCATGGTGGACAAGTCCGGCGAACGTTCCATGCTGACCAACCGGGGCGCGGGCGGCCTGATCTCCGAGGCCGACTGGGACGACTCCCTGCTCGACGGCGTCGGCCGCCTGCACGTGTCGGGCTACCTGCTGTTCAGCGAGCCCGGCCTGGGCCTGGCCCGGCTCGCCATGGCCAAGGCGGCCGCCGCCGGCGTCGCCATCAGCGTCGACCCCGCCTCCACGAACCCGCTGCGCGAGTTCGGCGTCGAACGATTCCTGCACGAGTCGGCACTGGCCCACCTGATCTTCCCGAACCGTGACGAAGCTCTCCTCCTCAGCGGCGCCGCCACTCCCGAGCGCGCCGCCGAGGTGCTCAGCGAGAGGTACGGGACCGCCGTGGTGAAGCTGGGGTCCCAGGGCGCTCTCGTGGCCACGGGCGGGCAGGTCGTCGCCGAGGCGGGCCCGGCCGACACCGAGACGATCGACTCCACCGGCGCGGGCGACGCGTTCGCCGCCGGGTTCCTCGCGGCCACGCTCGACGGCGCGGGCGAAAGGGCCGCTCTGGAGGCGGGATGCCGTGCGGGGGCGGAGTGCGTGGCCCTGGTAGGCGGTCGGCCACGGTACGGTTTGGACGTGAAGCGTCTTTACCCTATTCACACCGATTGATAGCTTGCCGCGTAGGCTGCACCAACAGTCACATGCGCCACGTGGTTCACTGGGGAGGATAAGGTCCGCCGATGGAAGTCGAGTCATCGATCTGCCTGAGCGACCTGGTCCCTGCCCTGCGCTGGAGCCGGCCGCAGCAGGTGGCGGAGGCGCTGGCCGACCCGCGCCTGCCCGCCGCCTGGTGGTCCTCGCAGGCGCTGACCAGAGCCCTGGGCACGGCCGGGCTCGACTGGATCTGTGACCGGCTGGCGCTGCTCGCCTCGTCCCGCTGGGACTACCTGCCGCTGGGCGATCTGCTGCCCGCGCTGACGCTGCACCCCGTCGACCCGGGGCTCTCCGGCTGGCCCGAACCCGCCCGTACGGCCATCGCCGGGCTGGGCGGCTGGCACCGGCTGCGCCGCCTGTCGCCCGCCGACCTGAAGACGCCGTCGGCGACGCCCGAAGCGGTGATGGGCACGGTGTTCCGCGAGGTGCTCGGCCACCTGGCGGCCCAGCCCGAGTCGGCGGCCCGCGCCGTCCAGTCGCCCGAGATCACCCGCCCGGTCCAGCAGCGCCGCGACGCCACCGGCCCGCAACCCGCCGTCGGCCCGCAACCCGCCACCGGCCCGCAACCCGCCGTCGGCCCCGCACCGGGAACCCCTGGCGGCTCCGTTCCCAGCGGGCCCGTCCCCGGCGGCTTGGTCCCGGGCAGTCCCGTACCTGGCGGTCCGGTCCCCGGCGGCCCCGTCCCCGGGCCGTACCCGGGACAGCGCCCGTCCGGCCCGCCCCCCGCGCAGACGCCCGCGCCTCTCGCCGCCCAGGGGGAGGCCGCCCCGCAGGGAGGCGCCGCCTACCCGGGCGGCCCGTCCGCGCCGGGCTTCCCGCCCGGAGGCGGCCCCACGGGCACCGGCCCGTTCCCCGCGCCCGCCGCCCCCGGCGCCGTCCCCCCGGGCGCGCCCCTCCCGCCCGACGGCGGCTCCTCCGACCGCAACACCGGCTCCTTCCCCGCCACGAGCGGCAACGCACCGGCCGGCCCCGGCAGCGGCCCGTTCCCCGCCGTGGGCGGCGACCAGTTCCCGGGCAGCCCCACCAGCGGCCCCTTCCCGGCGGCTGGGCCGACGCAACCGGGCGCGCCCGGGAGCGGGGCGCCGCAGCCGGGCAACCCCGGCCCGCCGCAAGCGGGCGGCCCCGCGCAGCCGGGCACGCCCCTCCCCGGCGGTCCCAGTGGCCCCAGTGGCCCGGCGTTCCCGGGTGGTCCCGGTACGGGGTCCTTCCCCGCCGTGGGGGAGAGCGCTCCCCAGCGCGGCACCGGCTCCTTCCCCGCCGTGAACGAGAACGGGACCCCGCTCCCCCAGCGCCCCACCGCGTCCCGTCCCCCGCAGGGCGGGCCGGGGGCGCCGCGCCCGCGGGAGACCCCGGCGCTCTCCGACACCGACCACGCCATGGTGCGGGTCGTGGACGGCCTGTTCCGCGGCCTCAACAAGCTCGAACTCGCCGTCGCCGTACACCGGTTGTTCGCCGAGGACCCGGTCAGCCTGCGCACGCTGGCGCACAAGATGCTGGTCGAGCGTGAAGTGCTGTCCCAGGCACAGCGCACCGCCGAGGAGCGGGTGCTGCACTGGCTGCGCTCGTCGGAGTCCGCCCCGGTGACCGGGCACATGTTCCGCCTGACGGAGTGGCTGGGCGCGGCGGCGACACAGGACCAGCTGATCGGCGCCGACCCGGCGCACCCGGTGACGGTGCCGAGCCTGCGCACGCCGCTGTGGCGGGTGCTGGTGACGCTCATGCCCGACCGCAGGCTGCAGGACGGCTGGCTCGTCGTCGGCGACATCCACGGCCTCCAGGCCCGCACCCGGCAGCTCCTGGCGTCGGCCCCGCCGGACGCCGACCCGGTGGAGCTGCTGGCGGAGCTCGGCATCCGCACCCATTCGGCGAAGGCGTGGCTGGACGCGCTGCCGTCGGAGTCGGCCGACCCGGTCGCGGCGGCCTCGGCCCCGGCGCAGCCGCTGCCGCGCCGTACCCCGGGAGCGAACGGCCACCACCATCGCGGCGGCCAGCCCATCCCGCCGGCCCCGGCCGGGTCGATCGACCCGTCTGCGGCCCTGGCGACGCTCTCGGCGCTGTCGGGCGGCCGTTCGCCGGTGCTGCCCGGCGGCGGCCTGGCGGGCGCCCCGTCGACGCCGCCGCCCCCGCTGCCGAGCCCGTCGTCGGACCCGCGCCGCTGGCAGCGCATCGAGGTCACGCCCGAGCACCTGCGCGGCGGCCCGGTGCCGGTCCCGGAGGGCTACGCGGCGCAGCTCGGCATGCGGCCGGGCACGCTGCTGTCGGTCACCGGTCCCGGCGACAACGCCATCGTGCTCGTGTGGCAGGGCCACCAGCCGGTGTTCGACTCGCTCCAGCCGGTGCTCATGCGCTTGAACGCCCGTCCTGGCGACCAGGTGTACGTGACGGTCGACGGCTACAGGCTGGAGGCCCAGCTCACCGGCTGAGCCGGGCCCCCGCGAGCCGCGTCACCTGTCGAACAGGCGCATCGCGTGGGCCTTGGCGGCGGCCTCGCCCCGGGTGGAGGCGCCGAGCTTGCCCAGGATGTTGGAGACGTGCACGCTGACCGTCTTGATCGAGATGAACAGCTCCGCGGCGATCTCCCGGTTGCTGCGTCCGCGCGTGACCTGCTCCAGCACCTCCACCTCGCGGGCCGTCAGGCCGAGCGGCTGCCCCTGGGGGGCGGCGCCGTCGGCGACGGCCAGCCTGGCGCGGCGGGCGAACGCGTCGAGCTGGTCCAGCAGCGGCACCGCCGCCAGCCGCTCGGCGAGATCACGGGCGCGGGCGTGCCGGGCGGTGGCCTCCTGCCGGTCGCCGAGCGCCTGCGCGGCGTGCGCGGCCCCCAGCGACGCCCTGGCCTCGGCGTAGGGCTGTTTCAGCTCCGCCCAGGCGGACGCGGCGGCCTGCCAGGCGGCCAGGCGCCAGGCGCCGGTGTCTTCGGCGTCGTCGCCGGGGGCGGGGCCGGTGAGGGCGAGGAAGGTCTGGCGCTGGGCCCGCTGGAGGCGGCCCTCGACGGCGACCCATCCGGCGGTCGAGCGCAGCTCGGGCAGGAACGGGCCGCCGAGCTGGGCGAGCGTGAGGAGCAGGTGCCAGGAGTAGCGGGAGTCGTCCATCAGGTCGTGCTCGCGCAGCGCCCGCGCGGCGGCCTCGCGTGCCTCGTCGAGGTGGCCCCGGGCCTCCAGCAGCTCGATCTCGCGGCAGGCGTGCGGCAGCACCGACTGGGAGCGGAACGCGCCGCGTGAGAGCACCTTGCGGGAGGAGGCCACCAGCGCCTCGGCCCGGTCGGCCTGCCCTCGGGCCAGCGCGATGTCGGCGGCCAGGCCCTGGAGGCTGGCCTGGTGCGGGGCGGGCGGCAGCAGGGCGAGGGCGTGCTCGATGACTTCGAGCGCCTCGTCCCAGCGGCCGAGCGAGAACAGCGGCTCGGCCAGGTTGATCGCCTGGAAGGTGCCGGAGGAGCGCGCCAGGCCGTACTGCTCGGCGATCGCGATGCCCTCGCGGGCCACCTGAGCGGCCTGCTCGTGGCGACCGGCGCCCTCCAGCGCGTCGGACTCGGAGATGGTGCCTCGCATCACCGCGAAGTACGCGCCGGCCCGGTCGGCGATGCGCCGCGCCTCGGCGAACCCGGCGATGGGGCCCTCGGCGTCGGTGTAGCGGCACTGGGCCCAGGTGAGGTCGATGAGCGCGTGGGCGTGGGTGGAGTCGTCGCCCACCTGGCGGGCGATCTCGATGGCCTGGCGGGCGGTCGAGATCTTCTCCTCCAGTTGGTCGGGCCTGGTCAGCATCCGGGACAGCGTCTCCAGCACCTGGCCGCGCAGCCTGGTGGGCGGGTCGGCGGGCACCAGCCCGGCCGCCTCGCGCAGGTCGTCGACGTAGCCGGGGCGGCTCAGGCTGAAGCGGATGAGGCCGCGGTGGCGCAGCAGCCGGGCGGCGGTGTCGGGCTCGGCCTGCCGGTCGATCTCCTCCAGCGCGGCCGAGGCCAGGGCGGCGCCGCGCTCGAACTCGCCGGCCTGGTAGGCGGCGACGGAGGTGAGGCGGAGCACCTCGGCGTGCGGGGCGCCGATGCGCTCGGCGGCGTCGGGCACCCGGTCCCACAGCTCCAGCACGCGTGACAGCATGCGGAGCTGCTCGTCGAAGGCGGTGGCGGTGCGGGCGGCGGCGGCCGCTCCCCAGGCGCTGATGAGGGCCCAGGTGTTGTCGCGGGCGGCGTGCCAGTGGTGGGCGAGCTCGATGGCGCCGCGCGGCGCGGGCAGCATGGACAGGTCGCGGCTGATCGCCTCGGCGTAGCGGGTGTGCAGGCGGGTGTGCTCGCCGGGCAGCAGGTCGTCGTGCAGGGCCTCGCGGATGAGCGCGTGGCGGAAGGCGTAGCCCTCGCCGTCGACGACGAGGACGTTGCCGGCGACGGCGGGCCGCAGCGCGCCCGAGAGCGCGGTCTCGTCGAGGCCGGCGACGGCGGCGAGCAGGTCGTGCTCGATGCGCTGGCCGCCCGCGCTGGCCACCCGCAGCAGCTCCTGGGTCTCGTCGGGCAGCCGTTCGACGCTGGCCAGGAGCAGGTCGCGCAGCGACTCGGGGAGCGTGTCGCCGCCGGGGTCGCCGAGCAGCGCCTCGACGAACAGCGGGTTGCCCTCGCTGCGGCTGTAGATCATGTCCATGTCGGCGGGCGACGGGCGGCGCTCCAGGATGCCGGCGGCCTGCTCCAGGACCTCCCTGCGGGTGAGCCTGCCGAGCTCCAGCCGGGTCACCCAGCCGACGCGGGCCAGCTCGGCGAGCAGCGGGCGGAGCGGGTGGGCGCGGTGCAGCTCGTCGGAGCGGTAGGTGACGACGATGAGCAGGCGGGCCTCGCCGCGCTGGTAGCGCACCAGGAAGGAGAGCAGGTCGCGGGTGGAGCGGTCGGCCCAGTGGGCGTCCTCGACGACGAGCACGACCGGGCGGTCCTCGGCCAGGCGCTCCAGCAGCCCGAGCACCTGCTCGAACAGCCGGGCGCGGGCCTCGCGACCTTCGGGGCCCGGCTGGCCGAACTCGGGCAGCAGGCGGGCCAGCCCGCGCGTGTCACCGCCGGGGACGAGGGCGGCGACCTCGTCGCGGCCCAGCCGCCGGACCAGGTCGCGCAGGACGGCGGTGAAGGGGGCGAACGGCAGGCCCTCGGTGCCGAGCTCCATGCATCCGCCGACGAGGGTCAGGGCGTCGCCGGCCGAGGCGGTGAACTCGCCGACCAGCCGCGTCTTGCCGACCCCCGCCTCGCCGCCGACGAGCACGGTGCAGGCCCCGCCGGCGCGTGCCTCGTCGAGCGCGCCGCGTAGCGCGGCCAGCTCGCGGGCGCGCCCGACGAACTGGGGGCTCACGGTGTGGATGCTCACACCCCAAGCATGCCATCCCGCTATGACAGCTTTACCTCTAGGACCTTGGGTTTCACGTCATTTGAGCACCTTGCGGTAGAAGGTGGCGGAAGCTTCGTAGCCGAGGGCGTGGTAGAACTCCGGCGCCCGCCTGGTCGCCATCGCCACGTAACGGGCCTGGCGGGACCTGGCCCACGTCTCGAACTCCTCCAGCAGCGACCGCCCGATGCCCTGCCTGCGGCTCCCGCTGCGCACCATCGCCTCCTCGACCCAGGCGACGGGCCCGTTGGCGAACAGCGTCAGGTGCACGTACCCCAGCAGGTAGCCGTGCACCCGCCCGTCGACGACGGCCGCCAGCACCATCGTGTCGTCGTCGCGCAGCAGCGCGGGCAGCGCGCGGTCGAAGGCGTCGCGCTCGGGCCGGAACGTCAGCCCGAACTCGCGCGCGAGCGCGAACACCTCGTCCGCGTCCGCCTCCTCGACTCTCCGGATGAGAAGATCGTCAGCCGTCATGCCGTGTGACCCTAGATCCTGCTCGACGCCCCGTCCAATCCCCACGTCAGCGCCGTCTCACAGGTCGCCGAGGCCGAGCTGCCTGGCGATGAGCATCCGCTGGACCTCGCTGGTGCCCTCGCCGATCTCCAGGATCTTGGCGTCGCGGTAGAAGCGGCCGACGGGGAACTCGTTCATGAACCCGTAGCCGCCGAAGATCTGCGTGGCGTCGCGGGAGTTGTCCATGGCGGCGTTGGAGGAGACGAGCTTGGCGATCGCCGCCTCCTTCTTGAACGGCACCCCGGCCAGCATCTTCTCGGCCGCGTGGTAGTAGGCCAGGCGGGCGGTGTGGGCCCGGGCCTCCATGTCGGCGATCTTGAACTGGATGGCCTGGTAGTGGCCGATCGGGTGGCCGAACGCGCGCCGTTCGCGCACGTACTTCAGGCACTCGTCCACGCACCCCTGCGCGAGGCCGACGCTGAGCGCGGCGATGGCGACGCGGCCCTCGTCGAGCGTCTGCAGGAACTGGGCGTAGCCCCGGCCGCGCTCGCCGAGCAGGTTGGCGGCGGGCACCCGGCAGTCGGAGAAGGACAGCTCGCGGGTGTCGGAGGCATTCCAGCCGACCTTGGAGTACTTCTTGGAGACGGTGAAGCCGGGGGTGCCGCTCGGCACGAGGATCGTGGAGATCTCCCGCTCGCCGGTGATGGCGGCCACGCCGACGACGCCGGTGATGTCGGTGCCGGAGTTGGTGATGAACGCCTTCGTCCCGTTGATCACCCATTCGTCGCCGTCGAGCACGGCGGTGGTGCGCATGCCGCCGGCCACGTCGGAGCCGCCGCCCGGCTCGGTCAGGCCGAACGCGCCCAGCATCTCGCCCGAGGCGAGCTTCGGCAGCCAGCGCTCGCGCTGCTCGGGGCTGCCGAACCGGTAGATCGGCATCGCGCCCAGCGACACGGCCGCCTCCAGCGTGATCGACACGCTGGAGTCGACCCTGGCCAGCTCCTCCAGCGCCAGGCAGAGCGCGAAGTAGTCGCCGCCCATGCCGCCGTGCTCCTCCGGAATCGGCAGCCCGAACAGCCCCATCGCGCCCATCTGACGGACGATCTCGTACGGGAACTCCTCCCGCTCGTAGTAGTCGCCGATCACCGGGGCGACGACGTCGCGCGCGAACGCCTCGACGGTCTTGCGCAGCTCTTCGTGTTCAGGGGTCAGCATGGTCAGCCTTTCGAGAGGGCCTGGACGACGCGCGACGGGCTGGGCCGGCCCAGCCGCTGGGCCAGCCAGGTGCTGGTGGAGACGAGTTTGTCCAGGTCGAGGCCGGTTTCGATGCCGAGCCCGCGCAGCATCCAGACCAGGTCCTCGGTGGCGAGGTTGCCGGTGGCGGACTCGGCGTAGGGGCAGCCGCCGATGCCGCCGGTGGAGGCGTCGACGGTCGTGACGCCGGCGCGCAGGGCGGCCAGCGTGTTGCCCAGCGCCTGGCCGTAGGTGTCGTGGAAGTGCACGGCGAGCCGGTCCGGAGAGCCGAACGCCTCGATGAGCGCGGCGACGTGGCCAGGGGTGCCGACGCCGATCGTGTCGCCGAGCGAGAGCTGGTAGCAGCCGAGGCCGAGCAGCCGCTCGCCGACGGCGACCACCTGGCTGACGGGCGTCGGGCCCTCCCACGGGTCGCCGAAGCACATCGAGACGTAGGCGCGCACCCGCACCCCGTTCTCGACGGCGGTGGCGACGACCGGCTCGAACATCTCGAACTGGCTCTCCAGGCCGCGGTTGAGGTTCTTGGCCGCGAACGTCTCGGTGGCGCTGGCGAACACGGCGATCTCCTCGACGCCGTGGGCGAGCGCCCGTTCCAGGCCGCGCTCGTTGGGGACCAGCACCGGGTAGCGGACGCCGGGCCTGCGGCGCAGCTTGCCGAGCAGTTCCTCGGCGTCGGCGAGCTGCGGCACCCAGCGGGGGTGCACGAAGCTGGTCGTCTCGATGACCTTGTGCCCGGCGTCGGCGAGCCGGTCCACGAACTCGGCCTTGACCTCGACGGGCACGATCGCGGACTCGTTCTGCAGCCCGTCGCGCGGGCCGACCTCGTACACGGTGACCTGCCTCGGCAGGCCCTCGATCGGGTAGGCGGGGCTCATCGCTCCTCCTCCTCGGCGACCACGGCCAGGACGGCGTCCATGTCGACCGGCTGGCCCGCGCGCACGGGCAGCTCGGCGACGACGCCGTCGCGGGGCGCGGTGACGGTGTGCTCCATCTTCATCGCCTCCACGATCAGCAGCGGCTGGCCCTCGGCGACCCGGTCGCCGGGCTGCGCCTTGACCACCAGGACGGTGCCCGGCATGGGGCTGCGCACCACGCCGTCGCCCGCCAGCGCGGCTCCGGGCCGGTCGCCGGGGTCGCCGACGCGGTGCCGGGTCAGCGCCCAGGCGGCGCCGTCGCGGCCGAGCCAGAGCGTGTCGCCGTCGCGGGCCTGTTCGTACCGGGTGGTCCGGCCGTCGGCGGTCACCTCCAGGCCGGAGCCGTCGGCGCGGAGGACCGCGTGCTGGGCCGGGCCGTCGTCGCCGGTGCGGACGTACGCGGACTCGTGCGGCAGCCCGCTGACCCGGACGGTGTGGACGCCGTCGCGCGCCTCGACGCGCCAGGTGGTCCACGCGGGCTCGCCGACCCGCCAGCCGTCGGCGACGTCCCACGGGTCGGCGCCGCGCGGCCGGTCGTGGAAGGCCAGCGCCGCCGCGACCGCCACCTCGGGGGGCGTGGGGGCGTCGAGGTCCAGCTCGGGCAGGGCGCGTTCGACGAGGCCGGTGTCGAGGTCGCCGTCGCGTACGGCGCGGTGGGCGAGCAGCGACCGCAGGAAGGGCACGTTCGTGGTGACGCCGAGCACGACGGTGCCGGCCAGCGCCCGGTCCAGGCTCCGCAGCGCCTGCTCCCGGTCCGGGGCCCAGGCGATGACCTTGGCGAGCATCGGGTCGAACTCGGTGCCGACGACGCCGCCCTCGCTGATGCCGGAGTCGACGCGTACGGACACCCCCTCGGGGGTGCGCAGGGCGAGGATCCGGCCGCCGGTGGGCAGGAAGCCGCGCGCCGGGTCCTCGGCGTACAGGCGGGCCTCGACCGCGTGGCCCTGGAGGCGCACGTCGTCCTGCGTGAGCGGGAGCGGCTGGCCGGCGGCGGCGCGGAGCTGCAGCTCGACCAGGTCGAGCCCGGTCACCATCTCGGTGACGGGGTGCTCGACCTGGAGGCGGGTGTTCATCTCCATGAAGTGGTAGTCGCCGGTGGTGCCGTCGACGATGAACTCGACGGTGCCGGCGCCGGTGTAGGAGACGGCGCGGGCGGCCTCGACGGCGGCGGCGCCCATGCGGGCGCGCAGGCCGGGGCCGACGAAGGGGGACGGCGACTCCTCGATGATCTTCTGGTGCCGCCGTTGCAGGCTGCACTCGCGCTCGCCGAGGTGGACGACGCCGCCGTGGGCGTCGGCGAAGACCTGGATCTCGATGTGGCGCGGGTTGGCCACGTAACGCTCGATGAGCAGCGTGCCGTCGCCGAACGCGGCGGTGGCCGTGCGGCGGGCCGACTCCAGGGCATCGGGCAGCTCGGCGGCCGAGCGGACCAGGACCATGCCCTTTCCGCCGCCGCCGGCCGACGGCTTGATGAGCGCCGGGAAGTGCGGCCAGTCCAGGAGGGAGTCGTGCGGCTCCGCGGCGCCGGGGACGACGGGGACCCCGGCGGCCGACACGGTGGCCTTGGCGCGGATCTTGTCGCCCATCGCCTCGATGGCCTCCGGCGGCGGGCCGACGAAGACGATCCCGGCCGAGGCGCACAGGCGGGCGAAGGCGGCGTTCTCGGCGAGGAAGCCGTAGCCGGGGTGGACGGCCTCGGCGCCGGTGGCGCGGGCGGCCTCCACGATCGCCTCCATGTCCAGATATTTCGGGACCTGGAGGGCCATGTCGGCGGCGTGGACGTGCGGGGCGTCCCGGTCCGAGGCGGTGTGCACCGCGACGGAGCCGATGCCGAGCTTCCGGAGGGTGCGGATGATCCGTAGCGCGATCTCCCCCCGGTTCGCGACGAGCACGCGAGAGAACAGCGAGTCAGCCATGATCACATCCGGTAGACGCCGTAGCCGATGGGGTCGAGCGGCGCGTTGGCCGCCGCGGAGAGCGCCAGCCCGAGCACGGTGCGGGTGTCGACCGGGTCGATCACCCCGTCGTCCCACAGCCTGGCGGTGGAGTAGTAGGGGTTGCCCTGGTGCTCGTACTGGGCCCGGATCGCGTCGGCGTCGGCGTCGCCCACGGTGGTGAGCACGTTCGCGGCCTGCTCGCCGCCCATGACGGAGATGCGCGCGTTGGGCCACATCCACAGGAACCGGGGCGAGTAGGCGCGCCCGGCCATCGCGTAGTTGCCCGCCCCGAACGACCCGCCGATCACCACGGTGAACTTGGGCACCCGCGCGCACGACACGGCCGTGACCATCTTGGCGCCGTGCTTGGCGATGCCGCCCGCCTCGTACGCCTTGCCGACCATGAAGCCGCTGATGTTCTGCAGGAACACCAGCGGGATGCGCCGCTGGTCGCACAGCTCGATGAAGTGCGCGCCCTTCATCGCCGACTCGCTGAACAGGATGCCGTTGTTGGCGACGATCCCGACCGGGTGCCCGTGCAGATGGGCGAACCCGGTGACGAGCGTGGCGCCGTACTCGGCCTTGAACTCCAGGAAGCGCGACCCGTCGACCAGCCGCGCGATGACCTCGCGCACGTCGTACGGCTGCCGCGTGTCGGCGGGGATCAGCCCGTACAGGTCGCGCGGGTCGTGGCGCGGCGGCTCGGGGGCGACGGTGTCCCAGGGCCGCTCGGCGCGCGGGCCGAGCGTGGCGACGATGTCGCGGACGATGGCCAGCGCGTGCGCGTCGTCCTCGGCGAGGTGGTCAGTGACGCCGCTGACGCGCGCGTGCAGGTCGCCGCCGCCCAGCTCCTCGGCGCTGACCTCCTCGCCGGTGGCGGCCTTCACCAGCGGCGGGCCGCCGAGGAAGATCGTGCCCTGGCCGCGCACGATCACCGCCTCGTCGCTCATCGCCGGCACGTACGCGCCGCCGGCGGTGCAGGAGCCGAGCACGGCGGCGATCTGCGGGATGCCGCGCGCCGACATCGTGGCCTGGTTGTAGAAGATGCGGCCGAAGTGCTCGCGGTCGGGGAACACCTCGTCCTGCTTGGGCAGGAAGGCGCCGCCGGAGTCGACGAGGTAGAGGCACGGCAGCCGGTTGTGCAGCGCCACCTCCTGGGCCCGCAGGTGCTTCTTGACGGTCAGCGGGTAGTAGGTGCCGCCCTTGACCGTGGCGTCGTTGGCCACGATCACGCACTCGCGGCCGGAGACGCGGCCGACGCCGGTGATGATCCCGGCGGCGGGCGCCTGGTCGTCGTAGAGGCCGTTGGCCGCCAGCGGCGACAGCTCCAGGAAGCGCGATCCGGGGTCGAGCAGGCCGTCGACGCGGTCGCGCGGCAGCAGCTTGCCGCGCGAGACGTGACGCTGCCGCGATCGCTCGGGGCCGCCCAGCGCGGCGGCGGCGAGGCGCTCGCGCAGCTCGGCCGCGAGCCGCTCGTTGCGCTCGGCGTTGCTCTTGTACGCCTCGGCCCCCGGGGCGGCGGCCGACTTGAGCACCGGCCAGTCGCTCATGTGTCCCCTCTCGTCATGGCCGCGATGTTAGTCACCATTAACGTAATCGTCTAGCATGTGAGACGTGACGACTGCTCCGACCCCTACCCGCAATCGGGGAAACAGGCGCGCGGAAATCCTCCGGGCCGCCGCAGAGCTGTTCGCGGCACGCGGGTTCCACGGCGTGCCGATCGAGGACATCGGCGCCGCGGTGGGCGTCTCGGGCCCGGCGCTCTACCGGCACTTCGCGGGCAAGGAGGCGCTGCTGGCGGAGATGCTGCTCGACGTCAGCTCCCGGCTGCGCGAGTCGGCGGCGGCCGTCGTCACCTCCTCGACCGGCCCGGCCGAGACGCTCGACGCGCTGCTGCACGTGCAGATCACCTTCGCCATCGAGCAGCCGGCGCTGATCACCGTGCACGACAGGGAGCTGGGCAACGTGCCCGAGCGGGAGCGGCGGCAGATCAGGCGGCTGCAGCGGCTGTACGTGGAGGAGTGGGTGACGGTGCTGGCCGAGCTGCACCCGGCCTGCCCGGCCGCCCGGCTGCGCGCCGCCACGCACGCGGTGTTCGGCCTGCTCAACTCCACGCCGCACAGCGCCGGGGAGCTGCCGGGCGAGGCCATGCGCCCGCTGCTGCACGCCATGGCCGGGGCGGCGCTGGAGGCCGCTGTTAACGCTCGTTAACACTCTGGGCAAAGGACGAGGCCCGGGACCGCGGCGGTCCCGGGCCTCGCGCCTGCCGGTCAGGCGGGCCGGACGGTCAGCGCTTCACGCGGACGTAGTCCGAACCGCTGGTGTCACCGTAGGTGTCGTCGTCGCCCTGGTAGACGAACTTCCAGCGGCCCGACTTCCAGGCCTTGACCTTGGTGTAGATCTTGCCGCTGCTGTTGGACCAGGTGGACTTGACGTAGGAGTACTTCGCGGACCCGGAGGGCTTGAAGTACAGCCGCACCTTGCCCTTGTAGCCGTCCCAGTCGCCCTCGTCGTCGACCTGCAGCTTGGCCCGGAACCTCAGGTGCTTGCCGCGCTTGACCGGCTCCGGGTAGGCGTTGAAGGAGATGACGCGGGTGTCGGCCTTGACCGCCGGCGGCGGGGTGGGCTCGACGACGCGGACCCAGTCGGTGCCGCTGACCGAGCCGTCGACGCCGCGGGCGCCGTCGAACTCGGCGCGCCACCAGCCGGAGTCGTACGCGGTGGCCCGTGCCCAGAAGCGGCCGTCCCTGTCGGTCACGTCGCTGGTGACGCGCCGCCAGTGGCTGGAGCCGTGCTCCTTGAACATGATGGACACGCGCTCGCCCGGCAGGTCGCGCCAGCCCTCCACCTGGAGGGTGCCGGTGAAGCTGAGCCGGTCACCGCGGGTGACGGGCTCGTGGTAGGCGTTGAAGCCGGTGATGCGGCTGTCCCGGTCGCGCCACCGTACGGAGACGCGGTCGGTGTCGCTGACGGAGGACCTGGCCTCGGCGTTGCCGCCGAACTCCGCCCGCCACCAGCCGGTCGCCCCGGCCCGGACGTGGGCGGAGAACCAGCCGCTGCGGCGGGTGGTGACGGTGGTGACGTGCCGGAAGGCGTCGGTGCCGCGGGCGCGGAAGGTGATGGTGACCTTCTGCCCGCCGTACGCCTTGCCCTCGGCCTCGAGCTTGCCCGAGACCCTCAGCCGGTCACCCTTCTCGACCAGGTCGGGGTCGGCGTCGAACTCCACCACCTTGGTGCCGAGCGCCTTCTTCACCTGGAAGGTGCCCTTGGCGGAGGCGTCTCCGGCGATGGCGAGGAAGTTCCAGACGCCGGCGTTGGCGGCGGTGAACTCCTTGGTGGCCGTCCACCTGGTCTCCTGGCCGTGGGGCGACGGCTTGACCTCGACGGGCGTGAAGACGCCCGCGTCGCCGGGGGCCTTGAGCTGGAACTCGGCCTTTCCTGCGCCCTTGGTGGTGAACGTGAACGTCGCCTTGACGGGCTTGTCGAAGATCACCACGGGGGACGGGCTGACGTCGACCCGGGAGATGGTCTCCGCCGTGGTTTCGGCCACCGCCGACGCCGTCGGGGTCAGGGCCAGAGCCCCGGCGCCGACCGCGAGCGCGACGGCGGCCACGCGGGTGCGTTGTAACATTCGGGTTCCTTTCTGGATACCCCAGGGGTTTCAACGCGGCATTGAGGGTGCCACGTGCTTCTACCAGTAGACGAGGATCGGACGCCCGAAGTTCAGAATTCTGACAAGCTGTTATAGAAAGGGGTCAATCGGACCGGTCCAGCACCTGTCCACGCCGACTGGCAGACGGACGCCACGCGGACAGACATAATCGGCTTTGTGGCGCGCGACACTGTTGAGACTCATTTCATCCAGGCGGTTACGGCTCTTGAGGGCGGCGCGGCGCGAGATCCCGCCGACCCCGTCCGCGACGGCACCACGCTCACCGGCGCGGAGTGCCGCAGGCTCTACAAGCGGCAGGTCGACAGCCGGTTGCTCGACATCGCGGCCCGCTGGCTGCGCGAGCAGGACGAGGGCTTCTACACGATCGGCTCGGCCGGTCACGAGGGCAACGCGGCCGTCGCCGCGGCCCTGCGGCCCGGCGACCCCGCCCTGCTCCACTACCGCTCCGGCGCCTTCTACCTGACCCGGTCGGAGCAGGCCGGGCGGCTGCCCGAGCAGGGCATCCGCGACGTGCTGCTGGGCCTGACCGCCTCGGCCGACGAGCCGATCGCGGGCGGGCGGCACAAGGTGTTCGGCCACCCCGACCTGGCGGTCATCCCGCAGACGTCCACCATCGCCAGCCACCTGCCCCGGGCCGTCGGCGTGGCGTTCGCCATCGAGCGGGCCCGCGCGCTCGGCGCCCCCTCGGCGTGGCCGGAGGACGCGATCACCGTGTGCAGCTTCGGCGACGCCTCGGCCAACCACGCCTCGGCGCTGACGGCGTTCAACACCGCCGCCTACGCCACCTTCCAGGGGCAGCCGCTGCCGATCCTGTTCGTGTGCGAGGACAACGGCATCGGCATCAGCGTCCGCACCCCCAAGGGCTGGGTGGAGGCCGCCGCCCGGCGCCCCGGCATCACGTACTTCGCCGCCGACGGCTGCGACCTGGCGCAGGCGTACGACGTGGCGCGGCAGGCGGCCGAGCACGTGCGCACCCACCGCTCCCCCGCGTTCCTGCACCTGTCCACCGTGCGGCTGATGGGGCACGCGGGCTCCGACGTCGAGCTGGCCTACCGCACGCAGCGGGACATCCGCGCCGACCTGGAACGCGACCCGCTGGTGGCCACGGCCAGGCTGCTCGTCGAAGCCGGCCAGGCCACCCCCGAGGAGCTGCTGTCGCGCTACGAGCTGTCGCGCGAGCACGTGCTGCGGATCGCGCTGGAGACCACCCGCACCCCGCGGCTCGGCTCCGCCCGCGACATCATGGCGCCGATCGCCCCCCGCCAGGCCGACCTGATCGCGAAGATCAGCCCGGTGGCGGCGGAGGCGTCGATCCGGGAGAAGGCGTTCGCCGGGACGCTGCCGGAGTCCGAGGGCGGCGTGACGCTCTGCCAGGCGATCAACCGCACGCTCGCCGACGCGCTGGCCGTCTACCCGGAGATGATGGTCTTCGGCGAGGACGTGGCCAAGAAGGGCGGCGTCTACGGCGTCACCCGGGGGCTGCAGAAGCGCTTCGGCCACACCCGGGTGTTCGACACGCACCTGGACGAGCAGGCCGTGCTCGGGCTGGCGCTCGGCGCCGGGGTGTCGAAGCTGCTGCCGGTGCCGGAGATCCAGTACCTGGCCTACCTGCACAACGCCATCGACCAGATCCGGGGCGAGGCGGCCACGCTGTCGTTCTTCTCCCAGGGCGCCTTCCCGAACCCGCTCGTGGTGCGGGTGGCCGGCTACGCCTACCAGAAGGGGTTCGGCGGCCACTTCCACAACGACAACGCCGTGGGCGCGCTGCGCGACATCCCGGGGCTCGTCATCGCCTCCCCGTCGCGCCCCGACGACGCCGCCTCGATGCTGCGCACCTGCCTGGCGGCGGCCCGTACCCAGGGATCGGTCTGCGTCTTCCTGGAGCCGATCGCGCTCTACCACACCAAGGACCTGTTCGACGAGGGCGACGGCGGCTGGCTCGCCCCGTACGCGCCGCCGTCGCGCTGGGCGGAGACGCACGTGCCGATCGGCCGGGCCCGCTCCTACGGCGAGGGGCGCGACCTGACGATCGTCACGTTCGGCAACGGGCTGCGGATGAGCCTGCGGGCGGCGGTGCGGCTCACCCAGGAGGGGTTCAGCTGCCGGGTGCTCGACCTGCGCTGGCTGGCCCCGCTGCCGGTGGAGGACCTGCTGCGGGCCGCGGAGCTGACGGGCAAGGTGCTCATCGCCGACGAGACCCGGCACACCGGCGGCGTGTCGGAGGGCATCGTGGCCGAGCTGCTCGACGCCGGCTTCGAGGGCAAGATCGCCCGCGTGACCTCGTCCGACAGCTTCATTCCGCTCGGCGACGCGGCCCGGCACGTCCTGCTGTCGGAGGAGGAGATCGAACAGGCGGCCCGCAAGCTCCTCAGCTGATCGCCGGGCCGGCCGCTCTCCTGTGACCTGCGGGTATAGCAGAATGACTCAGCGTGATCGCCCGCTCGCTGTCGCGCGCCCCCGGGTATCGGTGGGTGGTGCTCCTGCTGTGCTGGGCGTCGTTCACCATGACGTCGCTCGACCGGTCCGCCTGGGGGCCGGCGGCGGTGGCGGTGGGCGAGGGGCTGGGGATGTCGCTGGCCGGGCTGGGCGTGTTCGCGACCGCCTACTACGCCGGTTACGTGATCTCCAACGTGGCGGGCGGGGCGCTGACCGACCGGGTCGGGGCGCGGGCCGTGCTGTCGGGGTCGCTGCTCGTGACCGGCGGCGGCATGCTGGCGTTCGGGTCGAGCCGGTCGGCGGGCGCGGGGATCGCGCTCCAGGGGCTGATCGGGCTGTTCGCCGGGGCCGACTACTCGGCGGGGCTGAAGCTCGTCGCTACCTGGTTCCCCGGCCGGGAGCGCGGGACGGGCGGGCGGGGCGGCCGGACCCCCGGCCGCTGCTGGCCGACCGTGACCTGCTGCTGCTCGGGCTGGCCGGGTTCGGCGCGCTGTGGGGCACGTACGGGTTCGTCACCTGGTCCAACACGCTCATGATCAAGGGCAGTGGCGTCGACCCGGTCACGGCGGGCACCGTGGTCGTGATGTTCGCGGTCGTGGCCGTGGCGTGCAAGCCGCTCGTCGGGCTGGCCACCGACCTGATGGGCATCCGGCTGGCGGGCGCGGTCCTGCTCTGCTTCGTCCGCGACCGCGACCCGGTTCCCTAGCGCGTCACCCCACCGGCGGCCGCGTAGCCGCCGGCTCGCCGGGTCAGCCGAGGCGGCGCGCGGTGTTGACCTGCTCGCCGAGGCCGGCGATGCGGGTCACGAGCTTGCTGCCGTCGCCCAGGTAGCGCGGCGGCCTGCGGGCGTGGCCCACGCCGCCGGGCGTGCCGGTCGCGATCACGTCGCCCGGCCGCAGCGTGACGATCCCCGAGATGTACGCGATCAGCTCGGCAGGCGGGAACACCAGGTCGGCGGTGTCGGCCTGCTGCACCACCTCCCCGTCGACCTCGCACTGCATGGCCAGCCCGCCCTCCTCCAGCTCATCCGGCGTGACCAGGTAGGGGCCGAAGGGCGTGGTGGCCTCGAACGTCTTGCCCTGCAGCCACTGCGCCGTGCGGTTCTGGTAGTCGCGCACGCTCACGTCGTTGAACACCGCGTAGCCGGCGATCGCGGCCCCGGCCTGCTCGGGCGTGGCGTGACGGACGTCCGCGCCGATGACGACGGCGAGCTCGGCCTCCCAGTCGACCGCGTCGGAGACGGCCGGCAACTCGATGTCGTCGTACGGGCCGATCAGCGCGTCGGCGAACTTGGCGAACAGCGTCGGATACGCGGGCAGCTCGCGGCCCATCTCCAGGATGTGCGCGCGGTAGTTCAGCCCGACACAGATGATCTTGCCGGGCTGCGGCACGACGGGCGCCAGGTCGGCGGTGGTCAGCGGGTGACGGGCGCCGTCGGCGGCCGACGCCCGCTCGCGCCAGTCGTGGTGCGCGAGCAGCGCGCCGACGTCGGGCGAGCCGACCTCGACGGCGAGATCGCCGTCGATCCGCACGGCGGCGGTACGACGCGGCAGGCGCAGGGTGGCGAGCTTCACGCAGGTTCCCTCCCGATCGTGGGGCAGTCCCTCGAACGGGCCCAACGCTAGGCCCCGGATTCCGGGTCCCGCACTAGCATTCTGGTATGAAGAACAGGCCCGCCTACCCGCTGGGCTCTGTCGACAACGTGCTGCTGATCCTGCACATGCTGCGCGACCAGGGGCGGCTCAAGGTCAGCGACGTGGCCAGGGAGCTGGGCATCGCCCGCTCCACCGCGCACCGCCTGCTGGCCATGCTGGTCTATCGCGACTTCGCCGTCCAGGACGAGCATCACACCTATCTGCCCGGGCCCTTCCTCACCTCCCGGCAGGCGCACCCCGGCGACTCGGCGCTGCGTGAGCTGCGCGCCCTGGTGCGGCCCGCGATGGAGGCGCTGTGCGCGCGGACGCAGGAGACGGTGAACCTCATGGTCAGGATCGGCACGGAGGCGCGTTTCCTCGACAGCGTGGAGTCGTCGCAGATCCTGCACGTGGGCGACAGGAGGGGCACGATCCTGCCCGCCCGGGGCGCGTCCGGCGGCAAGGCCCTGCTGGCCACGCTGCCCCGCGACGACGTCCTCGGCCTCTACCCGGACCTGCCTGGGCCCGAGCGCGCCACCCTGCTGCGGGAGCTCGACGAGATCAGGGCGCGCGGCTACGCGCTCAACGTCGAGGGCACCGAGCAGGGCGTGTCGGCGATCGGCGCGGTCCTGCGCAACGGCAACGGGACGGCGGTGGCGGCGCTGTCGATCTCGGTGCCGACCACGCGGTTCGCCGCCGACCGGGTGCCGGTGTTCGCGGCCGAGCTGGCGGGCACGGTGGCCGAGGCCCAGCGCGCGCTCACGGCCTTCCCCGACTGATCAGCCGCGACGCCGCCCTGGCGCTCACAGCCAGTCGCGCTTCTTGAAGATCACGTAGAGGGTCACGCAGCTCGCGACCATGAGCGCCATCGCGAACGGGTAGCCGAACGCCCAGTGCGTCTCCGGCATGACGTCGAAGTTCATCCCGTAGACGCCGCCCACCACCGTCGGGGCGAACAGGATGGCCGCCCAGGCGGAGATCTTCTTGACCTCCTCGCCCTGCTGGATGCTGACCTGGGTCATCCTGGCCATCTCCTCGTTCTGCGCCTGGCTCACCAGGGTCGAGTTGACCAGCAGGATGTTCTGGAGCTGCTGCTTGAACGAGCCGAGCCGCTCGTTGACGGTGATGGCGTGGTCGCTCACGTCGCCCAGGTAGCTGCGCAGCTCGTCGTCGAGGCCGTACTTGTCGGCCCCGGCGATGAGGCCGTCGATGATCCGCGACAGCGGCGCGGTGGCCCGCTGGAACTCGATGACCTCGCCGGACAGCTCGTAGACGCGGCGTGAGACGGCCGGGTCGCCGCCGAAGACCTGCGCCTCGATCTCCTCGATGTCGGTCTGCAGCCCGGCCACCACGGGGGCGTAGCCGTCGACGACCGCGTCGAGGATGGCGTACAGCACGGCCTGGGGGCCCTGCCGGAGCAGGTCGGGGTCGGACTCCATGCGCTTGCGCACGGCCTGGAGGTCGGGCGCCTCGGCGTGCCGTACGGTGATCACCACGTCGGGGCCGACGAAGACGTGCAGCTCGCCGAACGCGACCTCCTCGACGTCGTCGAGGTAGCGGGCGGCGCGCAGCACCACGAACAGGGTGTCGCCGTAGCGGTCGGCTTTGGGCCGCTGGGAGCCGACGATGGCGTCCTCCAGCGCCAGCTCGTGCAGCTCGAACTCCTCGGCGAGCTTGACCAGCTCCCACTCTTTCGGGCGGTACAGGCCGATCCAGGCCATGTCGCCGGGGTTCTCCTTGAGGTGGGCGAACGCGTCGGCGAGCGAGGCCGGGCAGGCGACGATCCGCCCGTCGCGGTAGATCGTGTTGTTGATGACCGTGGGCTGGTAGGGCGGCTCCTCCCCGGCTCGCGGGTCCATGGAGTGCTCGGGCGCCTCCTCGCGGCCCCCGCCGCGTCTGAACCCCTTCACCTTCGCCATGCCACCTCCTAGGTCTGCAGGTTGTCGAGCTCCTGCTGGGCCCGGTCCCTGATGGTCTTGCGCCACATGGGGGTCCAGCCGAACAGCAGGCCGTGCGGCCGCCCCAGCGCCATCCTGGACCAGCGCTTGAAGTCGAACTCGTCATGATGCCGGACGATCAGGTCGTCCTCGAACCGGAACAGCGCGTCGATCTCGTTGACCACCAGCCGCCCGGTGCGGTGGAAGGTGTAGCGGGCGGTCCAGTGGGCGCTGCCGGAGAACTCGTCGGCCCGCACGTCACGGTAGGTGGACGCCAGGCCGTCGCGCACGCCGAGCTGCAGGCGCCACATCGCCATCACGCGCTCGCGGCCCTCCACCTCCTGGAAGATCGGGTCACCGAAGCTCACGTCCGGGTGGTAGCACCGTCGCATGGCCGCGTAGTCGGCGCGGCCCAGAGCCTCGTAGAAAGCGCTGATCAGCGCCACGTGCGGATCGTTCACCCTGATATCAGATCATGGTCAGGCCGTTGCTCCAGCACACGGCTCTCAGCCAGTCGTCGCCTAGGTCGAGCCGGTCGAGGGCCTGGAGCTGGTGGGCGTACGGATGGGGGATGGTCGGGAAATCACTGCCGAGGACAATCTTCCCAGCGATTCCGAAATCACGCAGGGCCGGGAGAAGTCTTCGAGGAAACGGCATGCCCAACTCCGCGAAGTCCGTCAGCGCCATCGTGGTGTCCAGCGCCACCCGCTCGTAGCGCCCGGCCAGCTCGAAGAACGCCTCGTAGTCCGGCATGCCGAGGTGCGCGATCACCACTCGCAGCCGGGGATGGCGGCGCAGCACGTCGCCGATCGGCCCGGCGCCGAGGTGGCCGCCGGGCACCGGGACGGCGCTGGCGTGCACGACCACCGGGACCCCGGCCTCGGCCAGCAGCCCCCAGATCGCCTCCAGCTCGGGGGCGCGCGGGTCGAAGCCGCCGACCTGGAGGTGCACCTTGAAGATCCGCGCCCCCTCCTCCAGCGCCCGCCGCACGTACGCCTCGGCGCCCGGCTCGGGATAGAAGGTCGCGGACGGGACGCAGCCGGGCGTGCGGCAGGCGAAGCCGAGCGTCCAGCCGTTGAGGTCGGCCGCCATGCCGGGGCGGTGCGCGTACGCCAGCGCGGGAAAGGCGAGCAGGCCCAGCTCGCGCAGCCGGGCCACCCGCTCGGCCACCGGCCAGGCGTACGTGATCCGCCAGCCGTCCCCCATCAGCGGGCCGCCGTGGGTGAAGTGGTGCCACACCCGGCGCTCCATCCGCTCGGGCAGGAAGTGCACGTGCAGGTCCACCAGGCCGGGCAGGCCGAGCGCCCGCCACCACCCCGGAACCGCAGAATCATGTTCTGTGAGCACAGTCGTGACCATACATGGATAGGGTTTTTCCTCGATGGACAAGCTCTGGGCTCAGCTGATCCAGGTCCAGGACGCCCCCGATCCGTGGATCGTGGCCGTCTCCGGGCTGGCGGCACTCGCGATCGTCACCTTCACCGCGCCCTGGCGCCTGTCCCGGGGGCTGATCACCATCGCCCACGAGGGCGGGCACGCCGTGATGGCGCTGCTCACCCGGCGCAAGCTGGAGGGCATCCGGCTCCACTCCGACACCTCCGGCGTGACGCTGACCAGGGGGCGGCCCACCGGGCCCGGCATGGTGCTCACCGCGCTGGCCGGCTACCTCGCGCCGTCGCTGCTCGGGCTGGCCGCCGCCTGGCTGACCGAGCAGGGCCGCATCACGCTGCTCGTCTGGGGGATGCTCGCGTTCCTGGTGTGCATGCTGCTGCTCGTCCGCAACCTGTACGGGGCGCTCATCCTGCTGGTGACGGGCGGGGCGGTGTTCGCGCTGGTCATGTACGCGCCGGCCGGGGTGCAGCAGGGCGTGGCGCTGGGGGTGTCGTGGTTCCTGCTGTTCGGCGGGGTGCGGCCGATCGTGGAGCTGCAGCGCAAGCGGCGCAGGCGGCAGGCGCGCGACTCCGACGCCGACCAGCTCGCGCGGCTGACGTTCCTGCCCGGCGGGTTCTACGTGTTCTTCTTCCTCCTGGTGGCGGGGGCGTCGGTGGTGGCCGGCGGCTACTTGATGAATCCACTCTGACGTCCCGAAATTTCACACTAAACTCTCCCGTGACAGGGGGGAAGTTGTGCTGCCAGTCGAGGACGCGCCCGGTTACCGGGTACTCGATCAGGCCGGCCAGGGCGGGTTCGCCGTCGTCTACCGCGCCTACCAGGAGCGCCTCGACCGGGTCGTGGCGCTGAAGGTGCTGTCGGTCGACCGCGTCGACCAGCGCACGATGCGCCGCTTCCAGCGCGAGCTCCAGCTCACCGGCCGCCTCACCGGCCACCCCAACGTGGTGACGGTCTTCGACACCGGCGTGACCCGCTCCGGCAAGCCGTACATCGCCATGGACTTCTTCGAGAACGGCTCGCTGCGCGACAAGCTCCGCAACGAAGGCCCGTTCCCGGTGGCCGAGGTGCTGCGCACCGGCGTCAAGCTCGCCGGCGCGCTCGCCGCCGTGCACGAGGCGGGCGTCCTGCACGGCGACATCAAGCCGCAGAACATCCTCATCTCCCGCTACGGGGAGCCGGCCGTGGCCGACTTCGGCGTGGCCCGGGTCGTCGACTCGGCGGAGATCTCCGCGACCTCCCAGGCGTTCACGCCGCTGCACGCCGCGCCCGAGGTGCTGACCGGGCAGCCGCACTCGGTGTCCACCGACGTCTACTCGCTCGGCTCGACCCTCTACCACCTGCTGGCCGGGCAGCCCGCCTTCCACAGCCCGACCGACCCGTCGATCGCGCCGCTGATGTACCGGGTGCTGAGCGCGGAGCCGCCGCCGATCGACCGGCCCGACGTGCCGCCCGTGGTGACGCGGACGGTGCTGCGCGCGATGGCCAAGCAGCCGGAGCTGCGTTACGGGTCGGCGCGCGAGTTCGGGCAGCGGCTGCGGCAGGTGCAGGCGGAGCTCGGGCTGCCGGTGACGGACCTCCTCGGCGAGCCCGCCGCCCCTCAGCCTGCCGCCTCTCAGGTCGCGGTCCCTCAGGCCGCCGCCCCCCATGCCGTCGTCCCGCAGCCCACCGTCCCGCAGCCCGCGTCGTACGGTCCGCCGCCCGGTGCGGGTCCGGGGGCGCCGGGCGGAACCGGGACCGGGAGCGGGGCCGGGGGCGCGACGGCGTGGCAGCAGTCGGCGGCCCCGCGCGTCACCCGTCCCGCCGGGTACGAGCCCCCTCCCCCGCAGCGGACCTCGCGGCTGGGCGTCAAGGTGGCGGTGACCGCGAGCGTCACGGCCGTGGCCGTGGCGGGCACGGTCCTGGCCGTGTGGCTCTCCCTGCAACGCGCCGACCCTCCGGCCACGCTGCCCACGGCCCGGTCCGGCACGTCGGAGCCCCAGTCACAGTCGGAGGCTCCCACGATCGACCGGCGCAGTGTCGCCGCGCTGGCCCCCCGCCAGGTGAAGGTCACCTCGGACCGGGGCGCGCTGGTCGAGCTGTCGTGGGCGCTGACCGCCAAGGCCCGCCGCTACCCGGTGGTGGTGCAGCGTTCGCCGGTGGAGAAGGGCGGCCAGCCGCTCACCCCGGTGGAGGCGGGCGCCACCTCGGCCCGCATCGGCGGCCTCGACCCGGACCAGGGCTACTGCTTCGTGGTCGGCGTCCCGCTGGACATCGCGGAGAGCAGCACGGTGGCCTGGTCCAAGCCCGCCTGCATCAGGGGCGCCCGCCCGGCGAGCTAGCCCGCCGCGTCCAGGAAGCGGCGGACGTCGGCGATCTCCGCATCGAGGGAGCCCGGGTCGACGAGGTCGGCGAACGGGGTGACCGTGACGGCGGCGGCCTTGCGCGTCCAGGTGCCCGCGATCCGGCCGCCGGCGATGACGACGGGGCGCAGGACGCCGCCGCCGGGGAAGACGGCGCGGGCGTGCTCGGGCGCGAGGATCGGGTCGCGGCTCTTCCAGCCCAGCAGATACTCGTCGAAGGCGGGCGCGAGGCGTACCACCGGCTCTTGCGGGGCGGGGGCGGCGGGCGCGGGGGCGCGCCAGGCGGCGCGGGCGTCGCCGAGGGGCAGGCCCGACCAGGCGGCCAGGTCCTCGGGCCCGGCCGGGTGGTGGGCGCGGCGGTAGCGCAGGCCCAGCTCGGCGAGGGCGCGGTCGCGGTCCGGCTCGGGGGTGACGGGCGCGCCGAGCCAGTCGGCGGCGTGCACGTACGTGGGCTTGCCGCCGCGCGGCGGGCCCAGGACGGCGAGGCCGTGGTGGGCGGCGAGCGCGACCAGGTGGACGATGCCCTGGCCGCTCGCCCGGCCCGCCAGGCGTTCGGCGAGGTCGGCCTTGGTGAGCGGGCCCTGGCCGGCGAGCGCGCGGCCGATCAGCGGGAGGAGGTCGTCGCCGGTGACGCCTTCCTGGGCCAGGCGGCGCCGCGCGGCGGTGTCGTTGCGGGTGAGCGCGTGGACCCAGGGCAGGTCGTCGCGGTGGACGAAGTGGAGGGTGCCGCGCGGCCCCCACGTCCTGACGATCTCCCTGGAGTGCCAGGCGGCCTCGACGTCCGCGCGGGCGAGGGTCGCCGAGCGTGCCCGGAAGGCCAGCAGGGCGGAGACGATGTCCTGGGCCTGCACGGCGAGCAGGTGACGGACGACGTCGCCGGCGCCGAGTCCCGGCGGGCGGTGCAGGAGCTGGGCTTCCACGCTGCGCATGCCGGTCATCGTAGAAGGAGCCGGTCGCGGAGGCGGGCGGTGACGGGGGTGCGGGCGCGTACGGCCAGGCGTACGGCGTCGCTGCGCCGCCAGGCCTCGTCGGCGGCGGCGGACCCGATGTCCTCGGGGGCGTAGCGGGCGAAGTTGGTGATGTCGGCCAGCGGCCGGAGGTCGGGGCTGACGGCGCCGGAGCGGGCCACGACCTCCTCGGCGGTCAGCGTACGCGCGTCGCGCAGCCCCAGGTCGTCGCAGGTCTGCCGCCACGCGCCGAGCACCCGCTGCCCCGGTGCGGGGGCGTTGCGGCGGGCGCGCCTGCGCCACCACGGCCGCGCCGCCGCCACCCCCAGGTACGCCACCAGCAGCACGGCGAGGACCGCCGGGGCGATCAGCCAGAGCGGGAGGCCGCCTTCGGACGCGTCGCCGGTCCCCGTACGGGTCGGGCGCGACTGCTTGGGCTTGCTGGTGCCGCCCTGGGTGAACTCGCCCGCGAGCTTCTCGCTCTCCTGGATGGCGGACGACACCACGTCGTGGTCGTCCTTGGAGCCGCTCCGGCCGGGTGTGGGGTAGAAGGGCCGCCAGCCGAGCTTGTCGAACTTGATCTCCGCCCATGCCATCACATGTCCCGATTTAACGTGATAAACGCCGTCAGGACCGGCCTCGCCGGGACGGAAGCCCACCACCACCCGCGACGGCAGCCCGAGCGTCCTGGCCATGAGCGCGAACGCCGACGCGAACTGCTCCGACGTCCCCCGGTGCGTGGTCTCCAGGAAGAACTCCAGCCCCTTGAGCGAGTGCCCCGGCGGCGCGGTGACGTCGTACCCGGCGTTGGCCCGCAGGTAGCTCTGCAGCCGGTACGCCTGCTTGATCGGCGCGTCCGCGCCCTTGGTCGCCTCCTGCGCCAGCTCCGTGAACAGCTTGCGCTGCGGCCCCGCGGGAAAGGCGGTCAGCGACGCGTCGGCGACGGGCGCGGCGTCGAGCAGGTCCTGCTTGGACGGCTTGGCCACCCGCGAGGTCACCTGGTAGGCGAAGCCCTTGCCCGGCTTCACCTCGGCGATCAGCGCGCCGCTGCCGGGGTCGACGGCCAGCTCGCGCACCCCCGTGACCTCGACCGGCCGCTCGGCCGCGGGCAGCCAGGTGCCCGGCAGCCCGCTGAACGTGACGCTCTGCCGTACGGTCTCCGCCGGGCCGTCCCACTCGCCCTCGGGCACCCGGCCGCCCGTCGGCTGGAAGCGGGCGGCGGACGTCCACCGCACCCCGTCGTAGCGGTCGAGCACGGCCAGCCGCCAGTTGAGCGGTTTGTCGGCCTTGACGGTGAACAGGTCGCGGTCGGGCATCTGCAGCCACGCCGACACGCGGTCGAGCGGGCTGACGCTGTCGACGCGGCGGGGCGGTGGCAGCTCGGCGTTCTCGCGCGGGTTGTACGGCTCGGCGGCGATGGGCAGCAGGGGCCCGGCGACCAGGGCGAGCGCGGCCAGCGCGGCCCCGGCGGGCACGCCCGCGAGCAGCCAGAACGCCGGGCGTCCCTCCCTGACCAGCGCGAGGGCGACGACGAGGACGAGGAGGGCGCCGGCCACCGGCAGGTTGGAGCCTTCGCCGTCCACGCCCAGCAGCAGCGCGACCCCGTACACGACCAGGGCCGGAAGGGCGGCGGCCAGGCGGGTGCGGGTGCGGTTGAGCACCTCGGCGCCGATGACGGCGGCGGCCCAGACGAGCGTGTGCGCCAGCACGAGCAGGCGCGGCTCCGGCGGGGCGGGCAGCAGCGTGGTGAGCAGCCCCTGCCAGGCGTTGGCCACGTCCGCGAACACCCCGGGGGCCGGGCCGCCGTAGAGCGGGATCGTCCCGGCGAACCACAGCACCACGTCGAGCAGCAGCGCCAGCCAGAGCGGCCGGGCCCGGGTGAGGGCCGCGACCAGCGCGGGAGCGACGGCAGCGGGCACGAGCGCGAGGATCAGCCCGGTGCCGGCGAACACCCGGTGGAACCCCCACCCGGCGGTCCCGGCGAGGGCGGCGACGAGCGCGAGACCGGCGAGCCGGTGCCAGGTCGTCGGGGTCGCCGGGGTCATCTGGCCCCCCACAGCAGCGGCAGCGCGTCGAGCTCGGCCAGCGGGATCACGGTGACGCCGGGCGCGCTGACGGCTCCCGCGCCCACGTACACGCAGATGACGCGGTCGAAGCGGCGGCGGACACCGGCGACGCGGCCCGCCTCGGCGGGGTCGGCGGTGACGAGGACGAGCGAACCGCCGCCGCGCGCCAGCCGCATCGCCTCCGTGACGCCCGTCGTGCCGGGGCCGACCAGGGCGAGCCGGTCGAGCAGCAGCTCGCCGTCGGACTTGGTCTCGGCCACCGGCCCGTCGCCGGTGACGACCCGGACGGGGAACCCCGCCCCGGCCGCCGCGACGGCCGCCGAGGCCGCGGCGTCCACGGCGAGCTCGGTGAGGTCGCGGGTGTCGAGGACGACCGTGGTCGTGGGCAGGCTGGCGTCGATGAGCTGGCGGACCATGAGCGTGCCGGTGCGGGCGCTGGAGCGCCAGTGGACGTGTCGCAGGTCGTCGCCGACGACGTACTCGCGCAGCGTGTGGAAGGTGACGGTGCCGCTGGGCGCGTTGTCGCTGGCCGGGCCCTCCAGGTGGTGCGCCCTGCCGGACGGCGGCACCGTGAGGGCGGCCGTGCGCGGGCGGACCAGGAGCCTCGCGGCCTCGCCGTACTCCCTGACGCGGCGCGTGAGCCCCAGCGGGTCGGCCCGCACGAGCGTCAGCGGGCCGATCGGGATGTCGCCGCGCACCTGCGTGGGCAGCGGGTACGAGACGGTCCTGGCGCCGCCCCTGGGCAGCCGGGGCAGGTCCACGGCGTGCTCGGACGCGCCGATCCGGTCGTGGGCGCGCAGCCCGCTCAGGCCCCGCCCGCCGAGGTTGCGCACGTGCAGGACGGCGACGGCGGCCTCGCCGCGCGGCACCTTCAGCGGCGTCACCTCGCGCCGCACCTCCAGTCTGGGCCTGGGCGCGGTCCAGGCGAGCGCGGCGGCCAGCGCGAGCAGGCCGCCGGTGGCGAGCACGACGGGCTCCGGGTAGCCGAGCGCGAACCCGGCCGCGTACAGCGCGGCCGAGCCTGCGAGCGTCCCCCAGCCGAGCGGCGTCAGCACTAGGCCGCCTGGGGCACGGGCATCCCGGCGAGCAGCTCGCCGAGCACCCCGGCGGCGGTGACCTCGCGCAGCTCGGCCTCGGGCGTGCGGATCAGCCGGTGGGCCAGCACGGGCACGGCCAGCGCCTTGACGTCCTCGGGCACCACGTAGTGCCGTCCGGCGGCGGCGGCCTTGACCCGGGCGGCCCGCAGCAGGGCCAGGCTGCCGCGCGGGCTCGCCCCGAGCCGCAGGTGCGGGCTGGTGCGGGTGGCCGCGCAGAGCGCCACGATGTAGTCGTAGACCGGGTCGGCGACGTGGATGCGGGTCGCGAAGTCGATCATCCCGGCGACGTCGGAGGCGCGGGCGACGACCGGCAGCCGTTCGACCTGCGGGCCGGTGGGCATGCCCTTGAGCACCTGCACCTCCGACGCGTGGTCGGGGTAGCCGACGGAGATCTGCATGAGGAAGCGGTCGAGCTGGGCCTCGGGCAGCGGGTAGGTGCCGTCCATGTCGACCGGGTTCTGCGTGGCGACCACCAGGAACGGCCGGGGCACCGGGTGCGGCTCGGCGTCCACGGTGACGCGGCGCTCCTCCATGACCTCCAGCAGCGCCGCCTGCGTCTTCGGCGAGGCGCGGTTGATCTCGTCGGCGAGCACGATGTTGGCGAACACCGGCCCCTGGTGGAACTCGAACTTCTGGTGCGCCTGGTTGAAGATCGACACGCCGGTGATGTCGCTGGGCAGCAGGTCGGGCGTGAACTGCACGCGCCGCCACTCGGCGTCCACGCTGGCCGCGATCGACCGGGCCAGCGTCGTCTTGCCGGTGCCCGGCACGTCCTCGATGAGCAGGTGCCCCTCGGCGAACAGGCAGATCAGCGCCAGCTCGACGGCCTCGCGCTTGCCGCGGATGACGTGCTCGATGTTGGTCGCGAGCAGCTGGAAGCGCTGCGCGAACTGGCCGGCGAGCTGCGCGGGCTGCTCATGGCTGTAATGCGTCAACCGAGTCCCCTTCTCAGTCGGTGCACTCGTAGAGCGGGGCCGCCGGGAAGCCGCCGCGCGGCGTCTTCATCAGGGTGTCGCTGATGTAGCCGACGCCGCCGTTCCACTCGATCCTGTTCCAGATGTCGCTGGTCTCCCCGGACTGCTTCTCGCTGACCGACATGCCCTTCTCCTGGCAGATCACTGTCAGGCTGAGGTACTTCCCCTTGTCGATCTGGCCGATCTGGCAGTTCCCCGTGGCACACGAATTGATCTTGGTGTTGGTCTCGTCGTTGTAGGCGTTCTGGTAGGCGTGCCTCGGGTAGGCCAGGTCCACCTCGGCGGTGACGGCCTCCTGGCTCTCCCCCGCCGCGTTCTTCGCCTTCAGCGTGAACGTGTGCTTCTGGTTGTTCTTCAGGCCCTCGACCCCGTACGAGGTGCCGCTGATGCCGTCCTTGTCCGCCGCGCCCGACAGCACGTACGTGACGTCCTGGCCGGCGTTCTCCGGGGCGCTCCAGCTCAGGTCGGCGCCCCGGTTCTTGGCCTTGGCGGCGAAGCCCGACGGCGGGCCAGGCGCCACGCACGGCTTGACCCCGGCGCTCGGGTCGGACGCGACCTCGCCGCCGGACCAGTGCGCGACGACGGTGAACGTGTACTCGCCCGCGCAGTCGCCCCCGGTGAACTCGAACCGGAACGGCCCGCCCGCGTCCACCTGCTGCGGCGTGACGCTGCCGTCGCCGCCGTCCACCTTCAGCGTGTAGCGCTCCACCTCGCCGCCCGCGGACGGGCTGAAGCTGATGTCCACCCGGCCCGGCCCGGTCCTGGCGGTCACGGCCCCCGGCTTGCCGGGCGGCGTCGCGGACGGCGTGGGCGTGGGCGTGGGGGTCGGCGTGGGCGTCGCGACCGGCTTCCTGGTCCTCGTACGGGTCGGCTCCGGGTCCGGCTCGGCCTCCACCTCCTCCGTCCGGGTGGGACGCGGGTCCGGCTCGGACGTGGCGGGCTGCTCCTGCTCCTGGGTCTGCGTGGGCTCCGGCTTCGGCGTCTTGGGCCTGGGCGTGTTCGTCGGGCCCGGGACGTCGGAGTCGTCCTTGTCGATGTCGTGCTTGCGGCCTTCCGGGTCGATGACGATGGCCTTGTCGCCGTTCTCGTCGTTGGCCCAGAGCAGCCCGTCCTTGACGAACACCTCCACCTCGCCGGGGCCCTGCGCCACCTGGAGGGTGGTGGGCCGGCCGCCGTCGGCGCTGTCCCAGACGATCAGGGCGCCGCTGCTGCGGTCCGGCACGTACACCTTGGAGCCGAGCACCTGCGGCACGCCGAGCGCGGCCGGGTCGGACGCCTCGAACCGGGTGGTGAGCACCGAGTTGGACGCGGTGTCGATCACCACGAGCAGCCCCGAGTCGCCCGCCGTCAGCACCGGCACCAGCGGGCCCTCGGTGCCGGCCGGGGTGAGCACGCCGCCCTCGGCCGCCTGCGCGACCTCCTTCGGCAACAGGATTTCGCCCACGCCGCCGTCGGCGCCGACGAGCGTGGCCGTGGCGGCGCGCGTGTTGACGATCAGCGGGACCGAGCCCGCGATGGTGACGGCCAGCTCCTCGCCGGGCTCGCCGACCTTCACCGGCGTACGGGCCACGCCGCCGGACACCGGCACCACCTCGCCCTTGGCGGTGACGGGCACCCACAGCGTGCCGGCGCCGTCGATGCGGGCCGCGCCCAGCGGGCCGGGCAGCGCGAGCGGCGCGCCCACGGTGTTGAGAGTGAGCGGGTCGATCCGCTGGACCTCGCCCTTCGGGTTCACCGCGTAACCGGTGTCGCCCGACAGCGCGAGCTGCACGCCGGCCGCGCCGAAGTCGCGCGACTGCGTGACGGTGAGCTGGCTGGGCTCGATCCGGCTCACGTAGCCGGTGCGCTCGTCGACCAGCAGCACGTGCGAGCCGTCCTGGACAACCTTGAGCTGCTTGCCCGCCTTGTCGTCGAGATAGCCGTCGACCTCCCCCGAGAGGCCGTTGACGTGCACGATCTTGCCTCGCGCGGCGGTCCACAGCCAGGCTCCGACGTCGGCCAGCTTCGGGTTGGCGCTCGACACGCCCACACCGAAGAACGCCGCCGCCCCAGCCAGGATGACCGCCGCCGCCCCCGCGATCAGAGCCGTCGCCCGATCGCCTCGGAGTACGCGCATGCGATTACTCACTCCGTCGTACTGATTACTGTGCGTTTGCCCCCGTATGTATCAGGGGTCACCCTAGCGTGCCCCGGTAGCACGCGCATGCGGGCAAGGAATGTCGGCGCGAGGCCGTACCTTAGTGCGCGTGCCAGAGCAGCCCCTGACCCTCGACTCCGCGCTCACCGACGAGGCGGTGCTGTCGACCTACCGCCGCATGTTCGCGGCCCTGGCCCGCGACAGCGGGGCCGTGGTCGACGACCCCGCGCTCGTCGACATCGCCGAGACGCTGTTCGCCGCGTTCGCCGAAGCCGGCGAGGAATGGCTCACGCACGACCAGATGCGCTTCGCCTGCCGCGCCCACCCGGCCGACCAGTTCGACAACCGGCTGCGCGTCCTCAAGGGGCTCGGCGCCATCCGCGAGGTCTTCCCCAAACCCAACCAGCTGCGCTACCGCGCGTCGTTCACCAGCGTCGTCGGGCTCATGTTCATCAGGCGGATGATGGACGACGGCGGCCAGTCGGAGATGCACCGGCTGCTCGCCCTCGAAGACCTCAACGTCGCCGACCCGCGCACCACCATGGAAGAAGCCCGGCAGAGCGCCGTCAACCTCGCCCGCGCCTTCCGCCTGTGGGCGCTGGAGCTGATCACGCTCACCACCGGCACCATCGAGGAGCTGCGCGAGCAGGCCCCCAAGCTGTGGGGCACCGAGGAGATCGCGCACCGCGCCCAGAGCCTCCACGGCACCATCCTCACCCGCTGGCCCGAGCTCGACCGCGTCTGCACCGACCTGCGCGCCGCCATCTACTCCTACAGCGACGCCTCCCGCCGCGCCGCCGGCCGGCTCGCCGACTCCGCGGGCACGACCCGCAACCTCACGCTCCTGCCCACCGAGACGTGGCGCACCTTCGCCCAGACGGCGTCCAGGGAGCGGCTCGCCGCCGTGCTCGACGGCTTCCTCTTCGACGCCCCCGCGCCCTGGCACGACCCCGCCGCCATCGCCCGCGCCGTCGACGAGGCCCCGCGCCCCGCCCCCGCCCAGCCCACTCCCCCGCGCTCCACCCTGCCCGACCCCGGCCCCGAAGGCTCGCTCGACTCCTCACCCACGGCCGCCGCCGAACGCCTGACCGCCCTGGCCGAGTCCCTGCTCGGCGGCGCCTCCCGGGTCGCGCTGGCCGACGTCATCGACTCCGACTGGCCCTCGGCCCGGCGCCTGCTGGCCGACCTGACGAGCATCGACCTGCGTCCCGAACTGCCCTACCGGCTGGCCTGGTCCGACGGCCTCACCATCGACCCGTCCCGCGAGCCTGCCTGGCTCTCCCACGGCCACCTGGAGCGCACCCCATGACCACCCCGCCCCAGCCCCCTGCCGACCACCCACCGTCGGACCCGCTCCCTCCGGCCACCGGCCCGTCCCCGTCGGACGCGCGCCGTACGACGCCCGGATGGTCCTCCCCGGACGGGGGCCGTACGCTGTCCGGGCCCTCCTCCGAGGACGGCCGCCGCGCGCCGGCCGGATCGCCCCCTCGGGAGGGGCGCCGGGCGGGAGGCACGGCCTTGAAGGCAGCGTCGCAGGTGACGGCCGGTGCGGTGGCGCATGCGCGGGCCAGGGTCGAGGGACCGCTGACGTTGGGCGCTATGGAGGCGGCCCCCGCCGGGATGACCCGGCTGACCAGGCCCGACTCCACCGGCCAGGCACTCCCCGTATGGCCCGACGGGGTCACGCCGTCGCTCCTGGAGGAGCACCAGGTCCCGCCCATGCCCGTGGAGCGCTCCGGTGAGACCCGCCGCGTCCTCGCCGCCGTGCTCAAGTGCTGCTGGAGCGACCACGCGACCGACCCGTGGCCGGGCGACCCGGCGCCGCTGGAGCGCGTGCTCGACACCTACCGCGCGCTGATCGGCCGCACCGACGACCTGATGCGCAACTGGGCGATCGGCGCGCTGCGCCGCCTGCACGACTCGGCCTGGGTGACGATGTCCGACGGCATCGTCTCCCTGGGGCCGCGCTGCGCCCTGTGGCCGGTCGAGTCCCACGCCGTCCTCCAGGAGCTGGTCCGCCGCATCCCCGAGCCGGAACGCCGGGCCCTCACGGTCGTCGCCGACGCCGACCTCGTCGCCGCCGCCCGCCCTGCGCCGCCGTCGATAGCGGTACCGCTAT
>NZ_JAHKRO010000088.1 GCF_019396325.1 Nonomuraea ceibae | reverse complement strand
AGCCGAAAGTATTCCTCCCGCTCAGCCCGGAGCTTCTTCGCCCCCTGCGCCTTGCGCACCTTGCGGATCTCGAAGTCCATCGCATCCCCTGAAGTGGGGTGTTGCAACGAACCCTAGAACCCAAGCCCGAGCGGTGGGGGCTTTCGCATGTCCGGCCCTATACAGCCGTAGACACGTCAAGACGCGCGCTCTCTTCCCCGAGGAGTGCGCCGGCTCCGCAGTGCCCCCGTGCTGCGTGTGAGCCCACCCTGGTCGGGTCCGGTCGGTGTCTTTGGCGAGGTCGCCGACCGGACCCGCCACCCTTCTACGTGCGGCCCGCTCTCCGCTGGGGGGTGGGATGGCGGGCCGTACCTAACCCCCTGAACACCCCTGGAGAAGTCATGCGCATCCAGATCCTTCCTCTTCCGACGGTGGTCAAAGGCGACGACGTAGAAGAGCCGTTCGCGCTGATCGTGGACCAACACGACGTGGACATGGACGAGCAGGCGGCCGAGCAGTGGGACCGGTTCAAGACCAGCGCTGGCGCTCGCGCTCTGCTGATCGTCCCCGACACGGTCGAGGTCGTGGACCGGTACGCCGAACCGGCGGTGGCGAAGGACGATGACGCCGACAGGATCCTCGAGCAGGCGAGGCGTGCCATCGAGCGTTATCGGCTGGCTGACTGATGGCCTCCGACATGCTCTCGTGGCTGCGCTCCACGATCACCACAGACCTCGAAGCTGCCCGCGCTGCTGACGAAGCCTCTCCTGGCCCGTGGGTGAACACTGGCCAGTACGGGTGCGGGGACGCCTGGCAGATCCACGGAGCGCCCACCGCAGAGTCCGGCACGGAGTGGAGCGAGGAACTGCACGATGTGGTGCCCGCCCGGTCTGGCGTGGCTACAGCCGCGTACGAGGACGGCGGTGGCGTGTGGAAGCGGGAAGCCGCTGACCACATCGTCACCCATCAGCCCAGGGACACTATCGCCCGCTGCGAAGCCGAGCTTCGCATACTCGACCTGCACCAGCCTGTGGATGGCTACGGGCGGGTGGAGTATCGCAAGCTGATGGATCCCGGATCGGTGTGTGAGGTGTGCTGCTTCGACTGGGATGGCTCGCGGATTGGCAAGTTCCCGTGCGACACGCTTATGGCTCTGGCCACCGCCCGCCGCCTCCGTCCCGGCTTCAACGCTGAGTGGGTGAGCGACTGATGCGGCTCTGCTGGCGCAAGCCGTACCTCGTCGTAGACGTGCGCGCCAACCTCGACAAGGGCGAGCACCACCCGTACGAGCCGTTCCTGGAATGGATGCGGTCCGAAGGGCTCAACCCTGAAGACGGAACCCGCTGCGAGGTGTATCGGGGGCTCGTCGGCCCGTACGCGGTCGGACCCTGTTCCGGCGGCACGGCGACGGCAGCATGGTGGTGGACATGAAGGCGGAAGCGTTCGAGACGTACCGCAAGAGCATCACCGTGTCTCGCTGCCACCACGCCCCTAGACCTCCGGGCGGGTCAGAAGGAATCGTTCTCTCACGCTGAACGCCTCCGCTTTGGGCTGAGCCCGCCCGGATACACCTAAGATCACGTCATGCCCAGCACTGGTGAGTTAGCTTCAGCGATCTTCGTAGGAGTATTCGCCCTAGTCTTCATCTCCTTATGGATCCTCTTCTTGGTGTCGATGATCAAAGGCGTGCGGCAACGCCGCGTCTTGAAGTACACAGACACCTTTAGGGCTACCGAGCTCATCGGTCGGATACGTCAACTCAAGGTGCGCGGCCAGGAAGAGCAGGCGATCCAACTCGTCCAGGATGAACTGGCGATGCCTCCCAAAGTGGCCCGCTCGTGGGTGAAATCCGTCTAACCCGCCCCTTGGAAGCCTGATCATTCCTGCCGATACTTCTCGATGCCTTCCAGGTAGTCGTCATCCACCGGTTTGATCATCCACCAGCCGACGGGCGGCACCTGGTGTACGAGCACGCGCTCGTAGTCGGGTAGCTCCATCGGCTGCCCGTCCAGATCCACGAGGTAGGCGCGCATCTCGAACCGCCGCTTCAACGGTCTCCCGTCTGGTCTTCGCTGCCCTGGTTTGATCTCGGGGGCGACGTAGCGGGCGTACACGCGGGTGACATGCCACCGCGAGACGGGGTCGCCGTGTGGCGCGACCCAGCCTCCTGGCCCGTGGTTGTGCGGCCATCCGTGCAGTTCAACGCGCGTCGTCTCCATCCGAGCATTCTCGAACAAGCGTGCTACTGATCGCCAATGTCCTCGACGGGTCGTCGCATGAGCTCCTGTTGCAGCCATTGCAGGCGCGCTTCGTTCGGACGATGTTGTGCGGAGCGCTCGATCAGGTGCCAGAACTCGTCGATGTCCATAGTGATGATCGTGGCACATGCCGATGACAGAACTGGTGGGTCCGAAAAGGGATACCGCCTCATCGTCCGCCGGATGACGATGCGCTGGATCGATGAGACAAGCGGGACTCTGTGGGCAGCCAGGCTTAAGGCGTGGGAGGTCGTCGCCCTGAGCGGCAGCCACGAACCTGCCACGGCGCATCCTGCCGACAGGAAGATAGGCGCTAGGAACAATACGAGTGACCATCTCCGTCACTATATGGACAGTGGCCGGTGCGCTTTTCGTCGACGGCGTAGACCGCGATGGGATTGGCGTGGAGAAGTGGCGAATGAGAACGGGTCCTGGGGGACGGCTGATGTGGGTCTCACCTGCTCCGTCGGGTGCCGTCCATGACGTGACCGCCACCCGGATGATTGGCCTGATCGATGCCCTGAGCAGCGTCGCGTACGAGTTGGTGGGGTTGCGAGACACTGGGGTGGAGGAGGGGGCGTGAACAGCCTCTGGCTTGTGGACATCGACGGCACACTCGCGTTACGCGGCGATCGCGGACCGTACGAGTGGGATCGGGTGGGTGAGGACCAGCCGAACCCGCCCGTCGTCGCGATCGTTCAAGCGCTGCTGCGTGACGAACACCGCATCGCCTACGTGTCCGGTAGGAAGGAGAGGTGCCGGCGCCAGACGGAGAAATGGCTGCGCGCCCATGTCGGCTACTGGGACGACACGGAAGGGCTGTGGATGCGAGGCAACGGAGACAACCGGGCTGACACGGTCGTGAAGCGGGAGATCTACGAGCGGCATTTCGCTCACCTCCGGATCGACGGGGTGATCGACGACCGGGCGTCCGTGGTCGCGATGTGGCGGCGGCTCGGGTTGACCGTGCTGCAGGTGGCTGGAGGCCGGTTCTGATGAACCTTCTCGATCTCACCGAGCCTGCCGCCCTCGACCATGTCGCCAAGTGTGCGGCCTGCAAGCACACCCTCAGGACCCCGGAGTCCCGCGCGTTGGGGTTGGGGCCGGGCTGTGCTTCCAAGCTGGGGCTGGCTCCCCGGAAGCCGTTGCGGATCACCGGAGTGCCGCGAGGATGGGCTGTCGAAGGGCAGATCGACCTGTTGGAGGAAGGGTGATCCTGGAACGGCATCCCGGAGAGTGGACGCCGCCCCAGAAGAGTGGCTGTGGCCAGGAGCCGATCGAGTCCGCGGAACTGAGCGAGGCCGTGGCGGAGGGCTGGCGGCCGTGCCGCACCTGCGGAGGGACGACGCCGTGACCGACCACCAGTGCACCTGCTCCGGTTCGGCCATTGGCGAGCGGTGGCGCTGCCCTGACTGCGGCACGCTGTGGGAACCGCTGCCGCAACAGGCAGCGGAGCATGCCGGCCATCAGGCGGACATGCGGCAGGCGGACACACCGCCGTGGGCCGAAGAGCCGATGAGCACGAAAGGCGTCGTCATCGGTGTCGCCATGGGGTGCGCCGTGGGCCTCCCGATGCTTCTCCAGTACGAGATGCCGATTCTCGCCGGCGTGCTGGCCGTCGTGGGGATCGGGGTTCTCGCCTGGTGGTTCTGGCAGGTCGTCCGCGGGTGAGACGAATACGGTCCATCCCGCTGCCCGCCCGCCGACCATGATGCTGCCGCCGTTCTTTTGCCGGGCGTGTCTGGCGATTCGGGTGTCCGGTCAGCGTAGGTCGCCCTCCAGAAGGCCCATGATGACCATGTCGTGCCACGTGCCGTTCCGGCGGAAGGCTTCTCGTTCGCGGCCCTCCACGATGAAGCCGGCCTTTTCGTAGACGCGGATGGCGGCGGTGTTCTCCGCGACCACGGTGAGCCGGATCCTGTGGAGGCGCATTTCCGCGAAGCCGTATCGGCAGATCACTCTCACGGTGTCGGTGGCGTAGCCGCGGCCCCAATATTCTTTGTCGCCGATCCGAAGGTCGAGTTCGGCGGCGCCGGTCTCGGGTTCGGCGTCGCGGACGCGTACTGAGCCGATCAACTGGCTTTTGTCGAGCGGTTCGACGCGAAGAAGGCGCTGGCATAGGAGTTGCGGGGGAGTTCCTCGAAGCGTTCGGTGATCTGTGCGAGCGACTCCGGATAGCTGCCGAACATCCAGCGTCCGACCTCGGGGTCATGATTCCAACGCCACATCAGCTCGGCGTCGGAGGGTTCAAGGGGGCGTAGCCGTACAAGGTCGCCGGTCAGCACGAGCCGCTCCATTCACCATGGATCATTTGGGGCACAGGCCCACGAGATCGAGAGAGTACATGGTCATCGAGCGGGATTCCGGGTGACCGCTTGTGTGAGCCTGCCGGTCGGAATTTCCTGGCTGTGGCCGGCCGCCGGCTGTGGCTGGGGCGATCGCTGTTGCTCCCTGATTGGGCCGTGGGTCTTGCTTGGCGGAATTCGGGCTGGAGAGCGGGCTGTGGTCGTAGTATCTTCGCGCCGTGACCACTGTCGAGGTCTTCGGGACCCTCGCCCTCGGGGCGGTGGCCGTCATGTTGCTCGCAAGAGCACGGTGGCCAGGTCGGACGGATCGGGAGCGTAGGGATGCTCGTGTGGCAGTAACGCTGATGTTCGTCGCCTGGTTCAGTGCGATTCTGTACGGGAAGCTCGTTCTCTGGGCGAGTTGATCGGTTCCGACAGGTCGTTAGCCCTACGCTTACTCGCCATGAGAAATCGCGACATACTGCTCTGTTTCATCGGGCTCGGCTTACTCGCGCTGATTGTCGCCGCATTTATGTCGGGAGGCATGTCGGGGGTCACCTTCGCCCTTATCGGGATTGCCTTCATGGTGGCGTCAGGGGTCATGGCGCTGGTGGAACGGAACGATCAGCACCGTGTGCCTCCCGTGGGGCCTCGGCCTCGCGATGGCCGGGAGGGCGGCCCTGGCCGTCCGTAGGCCGGTGGCCTGAGGGGTTCGGGCGACTGCGAAGGGTGGGCACACGCGGCGAAGTGTTCCACCTGTCATGGGCGGGGAGGGGGCGTGTCGGTGCGTCGCCTGGTGCCTTGTGCTGACATTTGGTGACTCGTCCGAAAATCAGGTGTGACCCATAACGCCTCCCGCTACGGTGGAGGCAGTTCATGAGGCCCGAAAAGCGCAGGATCGAATGCGGCGCCTTTTCCGGGGCTCATGAGCTGGTCAGGTCTGGTGCTGGTACGGGTCGAAGCTTGTCGGTTATCCATTTTCAATGGGGTTGTCGCAGGTTCGAGTCCTGCCCGAGGCTCCGGTCTCGGTAGCTCAGTCGGTAGAGCGCCAATACCGGCGGGCACGCCCATATCCGTGCCGGTTCCAGACCTGATCGCTCGTCAGTCCCGTCGGTGGCGCGGGTCGAATCTGATCGGTTATCGCTCTTCAAAGCGGAGACCCGGGTTCGAATCCCGGCGCCGCCCCTCGGGCGGTGTGGTGCAGCGGCCTAGCACGTCTTAAGCCGGTCAGTCCCTCCACATCCGCGCCACCGACGGGGCTGACGAGCGAGGGGAGCGGGTCGAAGGTCGTCGGTTATCGGGAACAGAGGGTCGCAGGTTCGAATCCTGCCCTCCCGGCTCGTCGGGAGGTGGCGCAGCCTGGACAGCGCATCTGTCTAACCCGGCGGTCACCACCACATCCGCTCCCTTTTCTCATGTCCGCCCCCGGGCGGGTCGAATCGAAGGAGCGCACGATGGCACGTGACCCTCTCGCGAACGTCTCGACGATCGCCACTCCGCAGACCCTGCCGATGCCGGGCCGCGCCGACCAGGTGCGCAACGCCGCCGGCGGCTACGTGTTCGCCAAGGACCTGTGGACGCGCGTGGAGGACTTCCTGATCCTCGGCACCACGGGCGGCACGTACTACGTGGGCGAGGACCAGCTGACCGCCGAGAACGCGGGCGTGCTGTTCCAGGCGATCGCCGAGGACGGGCCGCGCGTCGTCGCCCTGCTCACCGAGATCTCGACGGCGCGGCCGCCGCGGGCTCCGAAGCAGGGCCCGGCGCTGTTCGCTCTCGCCGCGGCGTACGCGAAGGGGGACGCGGACACGCGCCAGGCGGCGAAGGCGGCGTTGGCGAAGGTCGCGCGCACCACGGATCATCTGGCGAAGTTCTTCGGCTACTACAAGAACCTCGGCGGCAAGCCGACCGCCCGCGGCACCGCCCCCAGGGTGGGGCGTTCGCTGCGGACGGCGCTCGGCTCCTGGTTCCTGGCCGGGTCGCCGGACGACGTGGCGTTCCGGGCGTGCAAGGCCCGGCAGCGCAGGACGCCGCAGGGCGAGAGCCTGGACCTGCGCGACGTCCTCCGGATCGCGCACCCGGTGGCCGACGACGAGCAGCGTAAGACGTTGTTCGGGTGGATCGCCGGGAACGTGTCCGACGACGAGGCGCGTGACGAGCTGCCCGCCGTCGACCGGTTCCTGACCGCGAAGGCCGTCACCACGCCGGCCGAGGCGGTCCGGGTGGTGACGGCGGCGCGGGCGCCGTGGGAGTTCCTGCCGGACGCGATGCTGCGTGAGCCCTCGGTGTGGGAGGCGCTGATCGACACGGTCGGCCTGACCGCGCTGATCCGGAACCTGGCCCGCATGACGCGGATCGGCGCGCTGGAGCCGCTCGGCGACGGCACCGCCCGCGCCGTGGCGCGGCTGACGGACCGGGAGGCGATCACGCGTGCCCGCATCCACCCGATGGACGCCTGGCTGGCATTGCGCGTCTACGCCTCCGGCCAGGCGCAGCCGAACCCGCGCGCCGTCCGGCACACGTGGAAGCCGGTCCCGGCGATCCTGGACGCGCTGGAGCAGACGTACGAGCTCGCCTTCGGCACGGTCGAGCCGTCCGGGAAGCGGCTGCTGGTCGCGGTGGACTCGTCCGGGTCGATGGCCTGGGGCGACGGCGTCCGCGTCGGAGGCTCGCCGGTCGGCTCGCCGTACGAGGTCGGCTGCGCGATGGCCGTCATGCTGTCCCGCGTCGAGAAGGGCAACGTCCACGTCATCGACGTCGACACGAGGGTGCGCGGGTCCAAGGTGACGCCGCGCACCAACCTGCGCGAGATCGCCCGCTGGCAGCCGTCCGGCGGCGGCACGGACCTGTCGCTGCCGTTCACGTGGGCGGCCCGCAAGGGGTTCCACGCCGACGGGATCGTCGTGTTCACGGACAACGAGACGTGGGCGGGGCGGTCCCACCCGGCGCAGGCGCTGGCCGCCTACCGGCGTACGGTCAACCCGGACGCGCGGGTCGTCGTCGCGGCGATGACCCCCACCGGGCACTCGATCGGCGACCCGGGCGACGACGGCGTGCTGAACGTGGCCGGGCTGGACGCGTCGCTGCCGCTGATCGTGAACGGGTTCGTCCGCACGCGGTAGCCGGGCCAGGAGTCAGGCCGGGCCTGCCCGGCCTGAAGGGGCGCGTCGGCCGGGCGGGCGGCGATATAGGGGAAGTATAGCGGCCCCGACAATTCTTCCTTCATCGAAGTTTATGGAGGAGAAGAATGACGGAGCTAAGTGCGGCCGCCGGTCTTGATTCGGAGCAGCGCAGCCTCATCAAGGAAATAGTCTGCGAGATTCTCGAGATCGACCCCGCGGAAATCACGGACGACAGCCTCTTCAAGGAGGACCACGACGCCGACTCCCTGCGCGCCATCGAAATTCTCGCCGCGATCGAGCGAGCCTGCAAGGTCACCATCGACCAGGCCGAACTGTCCAGGATGACCAGCCTGAACGGCGTCTACGCCGTCGTCGCAGAGGCCTAGGGCAGACAACCGCGGAGGCGTTGTGATGCGCAGGGTGGTCATCACCGGCATCGGAGTGGTAACCAGTATCGGGATCGGCGTCGGAGAATTCCTCTCCGGCATCAGGTCCGGGCGCAGCGGGGTCAAGCCGATCGGCGCGTTCGACACGACCGGGTTCGAATACGGCAACGCCTGCGAGGTCGCGGGTTTCGATCCGGAAGCGTATATCGAGAGGCTCGACCCGGCCGAGCTCGGGCGGGCGAGCCAGTTGTCGGTGGCGGCGGCCGGGATGGCCGTCAAGGATGCCGGGATGTCGCTCGCCGAGCTGCGGTCGCGGCGTTCCCTGGTGTCGGTGGGGACGACCAACGGCGAGGGGCGGGACTTCGACGTCCTGACCGGCCAGGGGGTCGACTCCGGGATGGAAGGGCTGGACCCGGCCCTCGCAGGCAGGATCGGCGCGGGGCGGCTGTCGTCCAGCATCGCGCGGGAGATGGGGCTGACGGACACCGAGGCCGTCACGCTGCCGACCGCGTGCGCGGCCGGCAACTACGCGATCGGCTACGGGTTCGACGCCGTACGCAGCGGTGACGTGGAGGTGGCGCTGTGCGGCGGCGCCGACGCGCTGTGCCGTAAGACGTTCGCCGGCTTCTACCGGCTCGGCACGATCGCGCCCGAGGTGTGCCAGCCGTTCGACCGGGATCGCAAGGGCATCCTGACCGGTGAGGGCGCGGGGATCCTCCTCATGGAGAGCCTCGACACGGCGCTGGCCCGGGGCGCGAAGATCTACGCCGAGGTGCTGGGGTTCGGGCTCAACTGCGACGCCCACCACCCGGTGGCCCCGGAGCGCGACAGCATCGCCTCCTGCATCCGGCTGGCGCACGAGGACGCGGGCATCAAGCCGTCGGAGGTGGACTTCATCTCCGCGCACGGCACCGGCACCAAGGCGAACGACGTCACCGAGGCGCAGGCCATCCACCAGGTGTTCGGCGGCAGCCCGCCGCCCACGGTGTCGATCAAGTCGATGCTCGGGCACTCGATGGGCGCGGCCAGCGCGCTCGCCGCGGCGGCCTGCGCGCTGGCGCTCACCGAGGGCTTCATCCCGCCGACGATCAACCACGTCGAGACGGACCCGGAGTGCGCCGTCGACTGCGTGCCGAACCAGGAGCGGGTCGCCGACCTGCGGGTGGTGCAGAACAACGCGCTGGCCTTCGGTGGCAACAACGCGGTGCTCATCCTCGGCAAGCACGAGGAGAGCTGATGTCGGGTGTGGCCATCTGCGGCGCGGGCGCCGTGGCGAGCGTCGGCTCCAGCCTGGGGGAGATCTTCCAGGCGCTGTGCGCGGGCCGCAGCGGGCTGGGCACGCCGAACGGGTTCGACCTCGGCAAGTACCGTACGCGGCTCTCGTTCGAGATCGACGACCGGCCCGAGCGCGGCCGGGACGTGCCGCTGCGCTCGACGCGCTGGCTGGAGCACGTGATCGAGGCCGCGGCGGCCGAGGCGGAGCTGCCGGACCTGCGCGGCGTGCCGATCCTGATCGGCACGACGCTGCGCGAGCTGCGCTCGGTGGAGCTGCGCTGGCGTGACGGCGTCGACTTCGACCTGGAGGAGCTGCACTTCGGGCCCGCGCTGCGCCGGCGTTTCGGCGCGGTGCAGGTCTCCACGGTCGCGAACGCCTGCGCCGCCTCCCTGTACGCGCTCGCGCTCGGGTGCGACCTCATCGAGACCGGGGCGGCGGACACGGTGATCGTGGCCGGGGTCGACAACATCTCCGAGAGCACCTACGGCCTGCTGGACCGCTGCTACCCGGAGGCCCCGGACGCGCTGCGGCCCTTCGACAAGGCGCGCCGGGGCATGCTGCAGGGCGAGGGGGCAGCGGCGATCGTGCTGCGCCGGGCGGAGAGCGCGCGGCACGGCTGGGTGCGCTCGGTCGCGGTCAACTGCGACGCGCACCACCCGTCCGCGCCGGACGCCAAGAGCATCACGATCGCGATGCGGCAGGCGCACACGCGGGCCGGGCTGACCCCGGCCGACATCGACCTGCTGATGCTGCACGGCACCGGCACGCCGCTCAACGACGAGGCCGAGGCCAGGAGCGTCGGCGAGGTGTTCGGCCAGAGCGCCCCGCCGCCGTGGATGACCGCGATCAAGTCGATGACCGGTCACACCGCCGGCGCGTCCGGGCTGCACAGCCTGCTCGTGGCCGTGGAGTCGATGCGCACCGGCACGATCCCGCCGGTGGTGGGCGTGCGTGAGGTCATGGACGAGATGGCCGGCCTGCGGCTGGTACGCGACGAGGCCGTGGGCGACGAGCTGCGGCTGGCGCAGGTCAACGCGTTCGGGTTCGGCGGGCTGAACGCCGTCGCGGTGGTGGAGCGCCCATGACGACCCCGGACGAGGACATGCTGATCACAGGAGCGGGCACGGCGATCAGAGGCGTGGCGGGTCCGGCCGGCCTGCTGCGGCCCGCCGTGCCGGAGGCGTCCGCCGACCCGACGGCGAGCCTGACCGGGCGCGGCCTGCGCTACAAGGACCGGGCCACCAAGCTCGCGCTGTGCGCCGGGCGCGACGCGCTGGCCGACGCCGGGCTGCTGCTCGACCCCGGCCTCGCGGTGCCCGGCGAGAGCGTCGGCGTGGTCGTCAGCTCCAACTACGGCAACCTCGACACCGTCTGCGACACGGTGTCGGCCATCGCCGCGCACGACTACACCGCGACCAGCCCGATGGCGCTGCCGGGTACGGCCAGCAACGTCACCGCCTCCTGGGTGGCGATCACGTACGGGCTGCGCGGGGTCAACCTGACCCTGTGCAACGGGGCGACCTCGGGGCTGGACGCGGTCTCCTGGGCCCGCGTCATGGTCCGGGCGGGACGGGTGCGGCACATGCTGGTGATCGGCGTCGAGCCGGCCAACCCGGTGGTCGCCGAGCTGGTGGGGCCGACCTTCGACGGGGCGGCGGCCCTGGTGCTGGAGTCGGCGGAGACCGCGCGTGAGCGCGGCGCCACGGCGATGGCCCGGCTGGGACGCCACGCCAGGCGGGAGACGCACGCCCGGGCCGTCGGCGACGTGCTCGGCGGCCTGCTCGACGACCGGGTGGACTTGTGGTGCCGTCCGGAGACGGCCCCCGGCGACCGGGTGGAGAGCGCCGAGGAGCAGGATCTCACCGCCCTGCTCGGGCCGGCCTCGGGCGCGCTCGGCGTCGTGCAGTGCGTGACGGGCGCCGCCTGGCTGAGGGAGAGGGCGGGCGGCACCGTCCTGGCCACCACCCAGGGCGCGGACGCCGCCGCGGCGACCGTCCTCACGGGAGCGGGAGCCGCGTTATGACCAGCACCCATCCCGCGCTCGCGCCCCGGCCCGCCACCGGCGGCCGGGCGGCGGGCCAGGGGCGGGCCCTGAGGCTGCGGAGGGCGGGACCGGCGGAGCCCGGGGTGCGGACGGTGCTGCTGCACGGGCTCGGCGGCGGCCCCGCCACCTGGAACGCGTTCGCCGCGCTCGCCCCGCCCCGCCTGGAGCTGTGGGAGGCCGACCTGCCGTGGTCGGCGGTGGGGACGCGGGAGTGGACCCTCCAGCCGGACCCCGGCCGGTGGGTGGCGGACGCGGCCGAGGGGGCCGAGGTCGTCATCGCCCACTCCTTCGCCGCCAACCTGCTCCTGGAGTCGCTGGCCCGCGGGCTGAAGGTCGGCGCCGCCGTCCTGGTCGCGCCGTTCTACCGGGCCAGCCCGGCCGAGTTCGACTGGGCGACCATCGAGAGCTACCTGGCCGGTTTCCACACGATCCTCGATCACGGCCTGCGCGTCACCTCCGGCGACCGGCTGCCCCCGGACACGCGCCACGACATGGCGGTGAAGCTCCGCGAGCGGCTCGGCCCCTACAGCTGGATGCGCTTCTTCGAGGCGTACCTGCGCTCGCCCCTGGTGGACACGGCGGCGGTCACCACGCCGTGCCTGGTGGTCAGCGGGCGCGACGACCGGGCGGCGCCGCCGCGTGACGGGCGGGCGCTGGCCGGGGCGCTGCCTCGGGCTCGCTTCGAGACCCTGGCGGCCGGCCACCTGCCGATGATCGAGCAAGCACAGGCCTTCGCCGAGCTCGTCGGCGACTTCGTTTCCGCGCACACCTTGGAGATCACGTGAACACCACCCGGCTCAGGCCCCGGTACGAAGGCGCCAACGTCGGCACCTGGATCGGCTTCAAACACCTGAACTACCTGGTGGAGGAGGCCGTCCTGGAGCACCTGCGCGGCGCCGGGCTCCGGGTCACCGACCTCTATCACGACCACGGACTGTGCGTGGACCTCGTGGACATCGACACGCGGATCCTGCGCGCGCTGCGGGTGGACGACGTGGCGGTGGCCGAGGTGGCGGCCGACGGCATGTCGTACACCGTGAAGATCACCGCCGAGGGCGACGCGCGCAAGGCGATCCACGCGCGGGCCACCGTGGCGCTGCGGCTCGACCCGTGGGGCGAGGACGTCAAGGACGCCCCCGCCGAGCTGGCGCCGTACGTGGTGAAGCGGCTGGGGGAGGGCGGGGCGGGCGAGCGGCTGCCCGAGGGCGTGACGGTGGAGGACCACCTGACCGCGGGCCGCAACGCGTTCGCCTGGAAGTGGCGCATCCCGTACTTCTACTGCCATTTCACCGAGCGGCTGCAGATGTCCGGCTACCTGCGGCTGATGGAGGAGGTCGTGGACCGCTTCCTCGCCGACCGGGGGGTGTCGGTCAAGCGGCTGCTGGACGAGCAGCGGCTCATCCCCGCCGTGCCGCACTCGCGCATCACCATCCTCGACGAGGCCCTCATGGAGGAGGAGCTGTACGTCGTCTACACCGTCGAAGAGGTGTTCAAGCGCCTGACGTACACCAGCCGGATGGACTGCTACGTGCTGCGGGACGGCGTGCTCGTCCGGACGGCGACGGGCCGGATCACCCACGGCTACGCGCGGCTGACCGGCAGGTCCGAATGGAGCCTGGTCGACCTCGACGACCGGCTCCACGACGCGCTGACCAACCGCCCGTCATGACGGACGTCCTGGTCACCGGGGTGGGCGCGGTGACGTGCCAGGGGTACGGCGCCGCCGCCCTGAGCGCCGCGATGACCGCCGCGGCGCCGCCGGTGCCGCAGCGGCTGACCGATACCCCGGCCGTCATGCGCCACCCGCTGATCCACCGGGTCCCGGGCGTGGCGTCCGGCGCGGTGGCGCTGGCGGCCTCGGCCGTGGGGGAGGCGCTCGACGACGCCGGCCTGGAGCTGCGGCCCGACCTGCGCGCCGGCGTGGTCCTCGGCTCCTGCCTGGGCGAGGCGGGCCCCGACGGGAGCCCGGACTTCCAGGTGGCCTCGGCGGTGGGAAGGCTGCTGGGCGCGTTCGGCGCCAACATCAGCGTCAGCAACGCCTGCGCGGCGGGCGGGTTCGCGCTGTGCCTGGCCGCCGACCTCATCCGCACCGGCGACGCCGACGTGGTGATCACCGGCGGCGCCGACGCCTACTCGCGGGTCGGCTGGGCCTCGTTCGACCGGCTGGGCGCGGTGGATCCCGTACGGTGCCGCCCGTTCGACCGGGACCGCCAGGGCACGATCCTCGCCGAGGGCACCGGCATCCTGGTCCTGGAGAGCGCCGAGCACGCGCACCGGCGCGGGGCGGAGGCGTACGCGAAGCTGACCGGGAGCGGGTGGAGCTGCGACGCGCACCACCTCACCGCGCCCGAGCCGAGCGGCGAGCAGATCATCCGCGGCATGCGCGAGGCGCTGGCCGGCGACGAGCCCGGCTGCGTCATCCCGCACGGCACCGGCACGGTGCTCAACGACCTGGTCGAGAGCCAGGCCCTGCGCGCCGTCCTCGGGACGGCCGCCGACCGGGTGCCTCTCTACAGCGCCAAGGCCCTGCTCGGGCACACCGGCGGCGCGTCGGCGGCGATCGGCGCGGTGATGGCCTGCCTGATCCTGCGGGACGGCGCCGTGCCGGCCAACGTCCCGCTCGACGAGCAGGACCCGCGCTGCGAGGTCTACCTGCCCGTGGACGCGCCGGTGCCGCTGCCGGTCCCCCGCGTCCTGGTCAACGCCTACGCCTTCGGCGGCGCCAACGCCTCGTTCGTCCTGGAGGCCGCATGATCGCGGTCACCGGGGCGGGCGAGGTCCACGCCCCGTCCGACGTCTCGCAGGAGCTGGGCCGGCGCGGCTACAAGTACCTGCTGCCCGCCTCCCGCTACCTGCTGGCCGCCACGCGGCGCGCGGTGGCCGGGGGCGGCCGGCTCGACCACGCGCCGGCCGAGCGCCGGGGCGTGGCGGTCGGCTCCAACACCGCCGTCCGCGAGTACTTTTCCCAGGCCATGACGGCCACCGGCCAGGAGGACCTGAGCCCGGCCATGGCGCCCTACTTCGCGATCAACGCGCTGGCCGCCCGCGTGACCGGCGAGCACGAGCTCAAGGCGTTCAGCCTGACCTGCACGTCGCCGCACGTCGCCGGGTTCGAGGCGATCGAGCTGGGCGGGCGCGCGCTGGCGGCCGGGCGGGCCGACGTGATGGTCGTGGCCGCGATGGAGGGCACGGGCGCGGTGGCGCTCGTCGTCGAGCCGGGCGCCGCCCACCTGCCCCGCGTGCTGGCGCGCACCGCGTTCGCGCCGCCGGACCTCGTCGCCTCCGACCAGGGACGCCGCAGGCTGCTCGCCGACGCCGAAGCGGTCATCGAACGGGTCCGGCCGACGCGTGTCCACGCGGTCGTCGACGGCTCGCCCGTGGCCGAGGCGGTCATCCGGGCCGTCGCCATCGCCGGCGACGGCGTGGTGCCGCTCGTCTCCGAGCCCGCGGCCGGCGGCTGCCTGGCGCCCATGACGCTGCTGTCCGACCTCCTGCGCACCGCGCGGGAGAACACCTTAGTGATCACCGCGACGGCCGAGGGCCACTACGCCTTCGGCGCCTTCCTCCCGGGGGTACCGGCATGCTGACCTCACTCGACAAGACCTGGGGCCTGGTGCTGGGCGCATCCAGCGGGATCGGCCGCGCGTGCGCCCTCGCCATGGCCCAGCAGGGCATGAACGTGGTGGGCGTCCACTTCGACACCGCGGCCGCGGCCCGATCCGTGGCGGAGCTGGCCGACGAGATCACCGCCTGCGGCGTCCAGGCCCGCTTCCACAACCTCAACGCCGCGCGCAAGTCCACCAGGGACGAGCTCGTCGGCACGCTCGGCGAGCTGACGGACGGGGCGGGGCTGAAGATCCTCCTGCACTCGCTCGCCTTCGGCACGCTGGTCAGATACCTGCCCGAGCAGGCCGGCGGCCCCGTGCTCACGCAGCGCCAGCTGGAGATGACCATGGACGTCATGGCGCACAGCCTCCTGTACTGGGTGCAGGACCTGTGCGCGGCCGACCTGCTCCGGCCCGGGGCCAAGGTCTACGCGATGACCAGCGCCGGAGCCGTGCAGCACCTGCCCAGCTACGGGGCCGTCTCGGCGGCGAAGGTGGCGCTGGAGGCGCACGTGCGGCAGCTCGCCTGCGAGCTGGCCCCGCGCGGGGTCGCGGTGAACGCGCTGCGCGCCGGCGTCACCCTCACCCCGGCGCTGCGCCGCATCCCGGAGCACGAGGAGTTCAGCCGCGACAGCGCGCGCAACAACCCGCACCACCGGCTCACCACCCCGCAGGACGTGGCCGAGGCCGTGGTCCTGCTGTCCGCGACCACCTCCTCGTGGATCACCGGCAACACGATCGGAGTCGACGGCGGCGAACTGCTGGCCGCGGGCGGCTCCTGGGCATCTCAGGAAGGGATTCGGCAGGATGGATGAGCTGGTCATCTCGGGATGCTCCGTGATATCCCCGTTCGGGCTCGGCGTCGACGCCTTCGCCGCGGGCCTCGCCTCCGGCGACCGGCCGACGACCGCCACCTCCGGCGGGCCGTACGCCGACGCCTGCCTCATCCCGGACTTCGACGTCCGCGCCGTCCTCGGCGCGAAGGGGACGCGGGCGATGGACCGGGCCACCGCGATCGCCGTGGCGGGCGTCGGCATGCTGCTCGACACCCCCGTGGCCGAGCACCCGCACCAGGTCGGCCTGGTCCTCGGGACGAGCTCGGGCAGCATCAAGAGCATCATGGACTTCACCGAGGAGTCGCTGACCGGGGACAAGCCCTACCACGTCGACCCGGCCCGCTTCCCCAACACGGTGATGAACCGGGCGGCCGGGCAGAGCGCGATCTGGCACGGGCTGAAGGGCCCCAACGCCACCGTGGCCGGGGGCGCCGCCACCGGCCTGCTGGCGCTCAACTACGCCACCCGTCTGCTGCGCCGCGACCGCTGCCGGGCCGTGCTGTGCGGCGCGGTCGAGGAGTACTCCGAGCAGCGCGGCTGGCTCGCCTGGCACGTCGGCCAGCGGGACGTCCCGCCGGGCGAAGGTTGCGCGATCTTCCTGCTGGAGTCGCGGGAGGCCGCGCTCGCCGCCTCCCGCGAGCCGCTGGCGGCCGTGCTCGGCTCCCGCTTCATGGCCTACGAGCGCGCGGTGGAGGTCCGCGCGATCCTGGCCGCGTGCGTGCGGGGGCTGCTGGACGACCTCGGCCTGCGCGCCGAGGACGTCGGCCTGGTCGTGTCCTCGGGCGCCGAGTCGGAGGACGCCGCCCTCGACGGCGTCGTCGGCCCGCAGGCCGAGCGGCGGAGCTGCCGGGACGCGCTCGGCGACACCGCCTCCGCCGCGTCCGCGTTCCAGCTCGCCGCCGCCCTCACCGGCGGGCCGTCCGGAGCCGTGACGCTGGTGACCTCGGTCGACCGCGACGGCGTCGTCGGATGCACGGCCGTGCGGCTGGAGCGCGCCGCATGACCGTGCTGGAGCAGATCAACGCGCTGCCCGAGGGCACCTGGCTGCGCTGCCAGGGCTGCGCCGTCCTCCTGCACCACGAGGCGCTGGCCAGGCACGAGCACACCTGCCCGAACTGCGGCCGGCACTTCCCGGTGCGCGCGCTCGACCGCGTCGCCATGCTGGCCGACCCGGGCAGCTTCACCGAACGCCACGCGAACCTGGCCCCGCTCGACCCGCTCGGCTTCACCGACCGGCTCGCCTACCCCGACCGGCTGGCCCGCGCCCAGGCCAGGACCGGGCTCAACGACGCCGTCGTCACCGGCCTGGCCACGCTCGGCGGGCGGCCGGTCGCGCTGGCCGTCATGGAGTTCGCCTTCTTCGGCGGCAGCATGGGCTCGGTCGTCGGCGAGAAGGTGGCCAGGATCGCCGGTGACGCCCTGCGCGGCCGGGTCCCGCTGGTCGTGGTCTCCGCCTCGGGCGGCGCCCGCATGCAGGAAGGCGTGCTGGCGCTGCTGCAGATGGCCAAGACGGCCGAGGCGGTGCGATCGCTCAGGCAGGCCGGGGTGCCGTTCGTCAGCGTGCTGGCCGACCCCGTCTACGGCGGGGTGGCCGCCTCCTTCGCCGGCCTCGGCGACGTGATCGTCGCCGAGGAGGGGGCCAGGGCGGGGTTCGCCGGCCCCCGGGTGATCGAGCAGACGATCAGGCAGGAGCTGCCGCCGGGCTTCCAGACCGCCGAGTTCCTGCTCGAACACGGCCACGTGGACCGCGTCGAACGGCGTCAGGAGCTGCGCGGCCTGCTGGACCGCGTCCTCGGCATCCTGTCGGGGGAGAGGGACGCGGCGCCGCCCGCCGAGCCGTCCGCCGAGCATCCGGCCGGGGACCTCGACGCCTGGGAGACGGTCCGGCTGGCCCGCGACCCGGGGCGGCCGAACGCCCGCCGCCGGGTGGAGGAGCTGTTCACCGGCTTCGTCGAGCTGCACGGCGACCGCCAGGGCGGCGACGACCCGGCGATCCTCGGCGGCCTGGCGCGGCTCGACGGCCTGCCCGTCGTGGTCGTCGCCCACCACAAGGGCGCCGACACCGCCGAGAACGTCGCGCGCAACTTCGGCATGCCGCATCCGGCCGGCTACCGCAAGGCCATGCGCCTGTTCCGGCTCGCCGAGCGCCACCGGCTGCCCGTGGTGACGCTGGTCGACACGCCGGGCGCGTACCCGGGGGTGGCGGCGGAGGAGGGCAACCAGAGCGGCGCCATCGCCGAGTGCCTGCTGCTCGCCGCCGGGCTGCGCACCCCCGTCCTGTCGGTGATCACCGGCGAGGGCGGCAGCGGCGGGGCGCTCGCGCTGGCCGTGGGCGACCGCCTGCTCATCCAGGAGCACGCCGTCTTCTCGGTGATCAGCCCCGAGGGCGCGGCGTCGATCCTGTACGGGACGGCCGCCCGGGCCCCCGAGACCGCCAGGGCGCTGAAGCTGCGCGGCGCGGACCTGCGGGCGCTGGGGGTCGTCGACGCCGTGGTGCCCGAGCGGAACCTCGGGCCCACGCTGGCCCGGCACCTGCGCGACCTGCTCGGCGTGCCGATCGACGACCTGGTGGCCGCGCGCCGCGGCCGATTGCGCTCCTACGGGGTGTGGAGCACGGAGGGAGAAGACCATGACTGATCTCCGCGCGACCGTCGAGGCCACGGGCCGGATCCTGGATCTGGTCCGCGGCAGCGACGTGCGCCGCCTGGTGGTCAGGGGCGAGGACGTCACGATCGAGATCGAACGCTCCGCCCCGGCCGCCGCCGCGGAAGCCCCGGCGGCGGTGGCGCGGCAGGAGGAGGAGCCCCGCGAGGAGGCCGCCACGGCGGTGACCGCCCCGCTGATGGGCGTCTTCTACCAGCGGCCCGCCCCGGACCAGCCGCCGTTCGTCACCGTCGGTCAGCACGTCGAGGCCGGGGAGCAGGTGGCGATCGTCGAGGCGATGAAGATGATGAACCCGGTCGTGGCCGGGCGCGCCGGCGTGGTGCTGCGCGTCAACGTCGCCGACGGCGACGTCGTGGAGTTCGAGCAGCCGCTCATGGAGCTGGGGGCGGTGGGCTGAGGTGGAGCGTCTGCTGGTCGCCAACCGCGGCGAGATCGCGGTCCGCATCGTCCGCGCCTGCCGCGACCTCGGCATCGGCAGCGTCGTCGCGTACTCGTCCGCCGACCGTGACAGCCTGGCCGTGCGGATCGCCGACCGGAGCGTGCACATCGGCCCCGCGCCCGCGCGGCGCAGCTACAACGACATCCCGTCGCTGCTGTACGCGTGCGCGCTGACCGAGGCCGACGCCGTGCACCCCGGCTACGGTTTCCTGTCCGAGGAGCCGCTGTTCGCGACGGCCTGCGCCGAGGTGGGCGTCACGTTCGTCGGGCCGTCGGCCAAGCACATCGCGCTCATGGGCAACAAGCTCGACGCCAGGGCGGCGATGCGGGCATGCGGCGTGCCGGTGCTGCCCGGCTCCGACGGGCCGGTGGAGAGCGCGCACGAGGCCGCCGAGGAGGCCGCCCGGATCGGCTACCCGCTGATCCTCAAGGCGGTCGCGGGCGGCGGCGGCCGGGGCATGCGCGTCGTCCGCGACCCCGGCGAGCTCGCCAGGACGTGGGAGGAGACGCGGGCGGTCGCCCGGACGCTGTTCCGCGACGACCGCATCTACCTCGAACGGTACGTGCCGCGCGGCCGGCACATCGAGGTCCAGATCCTCGCCGACTCCTTCGGCAACGTCGTCGACCTCGGCGAGCGCGACTGCACCGTGCAGCGCAGGCACCAGAAGCTCGCCGAGGAGTCCCCCGCCCCGTCGCTGCCCGGCGACCTGCGCGAGCGGCTGCGCGACGCCGCCGTGCTGGGCGCCACGTCGGTGGAGTACGTCAGCGCGGGCACCATGGAGTTCCTGGTGTCCGACGAGGGCGAGCCGTACTTCCTGGAGATGAACACCCGCCTCCAGGTGGAGCACCCGGTCACCGAGGAGTGCACCGGGATCGACCTGGTCGAGTGGATGATCAGGATTGCCCGCGGCGAGGCGCTCCCCTTCGGGCAGCGCGGCCCCGACCTCGGCCGGCACGCCGTCGAGGTGCGGATCAACGCCGAGGACGTGGCGCGCGACTGGGCGGGCAGCACCGGGCGCGTCGAACGACTGCGGCTGCCCGGCGGCCCCGGCATCCGCGTCGACACCCACCTGTACGAGGGCTACGTGGTGCCGCCGTTCTACGACTCGCTGCTCGCCAAGATCATCGCGACCGGTCCCACCCGCGAGGTCGCGCTGCGGCGGATGGACCGGGCGCTGCGCGAGTTCAGCTGCGAGGGCGTGGTGACCAACGCCGACTTCCATCGAACCCTGCTGTCCGACGAGGGCTTCCGGGCCGGTGACTACCGGCTGGACCTGGTCGAGGACATCGTCGACAGGCTGTGCACGACCGAGAGGAGCACGACATGACCGCCTCCCTGGTGGACAAGGACGAACTGCGGAAGGTGATCGCGACGACGCTCGACATCGACGTCGACGAGGTCACCGACGACGCGCACTTCGTCCAGGACCTGGAAGTGGACTCGCTGATGGCGCTGGAGATCGCGGTGACGCTGGAGAAGCGGTTCCAGGTCAAGATCGACGAGACCGAGATGGCCGGGATCACCTCGTTGTCCAGCACGTACGAGCTGCTGTGCGGGTTGCTGGCGGAAGGGGCCGGACGGTGAGCGCGATCCTGCCGGCGGGCACGCCGCGTGACGGCGGCGTGCGCGTCGATCCGGGGCTGCCGGTGCTGGCCGGGCACTACCCGGGTTTCCCCGTCTTCCCCGGCGTGGGCGTGCTGGAGGTGGCCGACCAGGCGATCCGCGCGAAGTTCGGCGCGGACCTGGTGCTGAGCGAGATCGTCAGCGGGCGGTTCCTGCGGCCGGTCCTGCCGGGCGACACGATGACCGTGGAGGTGGCCGAGCAGGGCGAGGGGTTCGCCGCCGTGGTGAGCACCGAACGCGGCGAGACCGCCCGGCTTCAGGTGCGCTACCGGGAGACGGCATGAGCGGCCCCGAGGAGATCGGCGTCGACCGGATCAGGAAGGTCATCCCACACCGCTTCCCGATCCTCCTGCTGGACCGGGTCGTCGCCGTCACGCTGGGCGAGAGCCTGGTCGCGGTCAAGGCCGTCACCTGCACCGAGCCCTGCTACGAGGGCATCGGCGACGAGGCGGGGCCCGCCGCCTACGACTACCCGTGGCCGCTGCTGCTGGAGTCCTGGGCGCAGGCCGCGGCGCTGCTGGCGCTGTGGGAGTCGCCCAACCCCGACGTGCTGGCCGGGGACGTGGTGCTGGCCGGCGGCATGCGCAACGTGCGCTTCCACCGGCCCGTACGGCCCGGCCAGGTGATCGAGCACCGGGTGCGCATGGTCCGCAAGGTCGGCGAGAACGCCGTCATGGAAGGCGAGTCGCTGGTCGGCTCGGAGGTCGTGCAGGAGATGGGAACCATGATCGAGACGACTCGGCCGATCGGGGTGCTGGCATGACCGTCGCCCTGGTCACCGGAGGTTCGCGCGGCATCGGCCGGGCCGCCGCCGTCGCCCTGGCGGCGGACGGCCAGGACGTCGCGCTGTGCTACCAGTCCAACACCGAAGCGGCCGAGGAGGCCGCCAAGGAGATCGAGCGGCACGGCGTACGCGCCCTGATCAGGAAGGTCGACGTCACCGACCGGGCCGCGGTGCGCGCCTTCGCCGGCGACGTGGAGACCGAGCTCGGCCCGGTGCACACGGTCGTCACCTCCGCCGGGATCACCCGCGACCGGCCGCTGGCGCTGCTGCCCGACGACGACTGGGACCAGGTCCTCGACGTCAACCTGGGCGGCACCCACAACATCGTGCGCGCGGTCGTCCTCGGCATGATGAAGCGCGGCGGCGGGCGGATCATCACGATGTCGTCGGTCGCCGGGGTGGCGGGCAACGTCGGGCAGACGAACTACGCCGCGTCCAAGGCCGGGATCATCGGCTTCACCAAGGCGCTGGCCAAGGAGGTCGGCCGCTACCGCATCACCGCGAACGTGGTCGCGCCGGGCTTCATCGAGACCGACATGACCGCCGACCTGCCGGAGAAGGCCACCGCCCAGCTCCGCGATCGCATCTCGCTCGGGCGCTTCGGCGCCGCGGACGAGGTCGCCCAGCTCGTGTCGTTCCTCGCCTCCGAGCGGGCCGCCTACATCACCGGGCAGGTCATCCGCGTCGACGGGGGGATGGCGCTGTGAGGTTCTACTTCAACTTCCGCAGCCCCTACTCCTGGCTGACCCTGCACGACCTGCTCGCCGAGCGGCCCGGCCTGGCGCGGCGGCTGGACTGGATCCCGTACTGGGACCCGGAGGAGGCCACGCTGCGCGAGCTCGACGCGGCCGGCGGCCGGTTCGGCTACTCGGCCATGTCCCGCGAGAAGCACCTGTACATCCTCCAGGACGTGCGGCGGCTGGCCAGGGCGCGCGGCCTGGAGCCGAGCTGGCCGCTGGACCGCGGCCCCCGCTGGGAGGTGCCGCACCTGGCCTACCTGGTCGCGGCCGACCACGGCGTGGGGCAGGAGTTCGCGGCGGGCGTCACCGAGCTGCGCTGGCAGCGGGGGGCCGACGTGTGCGACCCGCGCGTGGTCGCCGAGCTCGGGCGCTCGCTCGGGCTCGACGAGGCCGCGCTGACCGGCGCGGCGGACGACCCCAAGCTGCGCGAACGGGGCATCGAGGCGCTGCGGACGGCCGACCGCGACGGCGTCTTCGGCGTGCCGTTCTTCGTCCACGGGCGGGAGAGGTTCTGGGGGCTGGACCGGCTGGCCGCCTTCGCCGAGTCGGCCGGCGAGCAGGAGGCGGACGCGTACCCGCCGGAGGACCACCCCGGTGGCTGTGGCTGAGAGGAGGAGGGGATGAGCTCCATGGACTTCATGAGCACGCTGAGCAGGCACGCCGCCGAGTTCGCCGGCAGGCGCGCCGTGCTCTTCCACGACCGGCGGGGTGAGAAGGCGCTCACCTACGGCGAGCTCGACCTCGCGGCCCGCCGGATCGGCGGCTGGCTGGCCGGGCGCGTCGAGCCGGGCGAGCGGGTGCTGCTGTGCTACCCCGCCGGCCTGGAGTTCGTCGAGGTCTTCCTCGGCTGCCTGGCCGCGGGCGTGGTGGCCGTCCCGGCGCCGTTCCCCGACGCCTCCTCCCTGCACCGCGAGCGGGTCCTCGCGGTGGCCGCCGACGCCGAGCCCGCCCTGGTGCTCACCTCGGCCCCGCTCACCGGGGCGCTGACGGCCGCGCTCGCGGACGGCGAGCCCGCCCTGGTGGCCGAGGCCGCCCAGTACGGCGAGCCGCTGCCCCGCCCGCACGCGACCGGGCCGGAGACGCTGGCGTTCCTGCAGTACACCTCCGGCTCGACCAGTGACGCCAAGGGCGTCATGGTCACCCACGGCAGCCTGGTCGACACCCTGCGGGTCGGCGCGGAGCTGCTGGACCTGCGGGAGGGCGCGCGGTTCTGCAGCTGGCTGCCCATGCACCACGACATGGGGCTGGTGGCCATGCTCCTGCTGCCGCTCCACCTGGGCGGGAGCACCGTGCTGATGTCGCCGACCGACTTCCTGCGCCACCCGTGGCAGTGGCTCGACCTCATCGGCCGGCACGGCGCGGAGGTCAGCGCGGCGCCGAACTTCGCCTACGACCTGTGTGTACGCCGCGTCACCGACCAGCAGTTGCGCGACCTGGACCTGTCCTCGTGGAAGCACGTGTGCAACGGCGCCGAGCCCATCGACGCGGGCACGCTCACGCGCTTCGCCGACCGGTTCGCCGCCGCCGGGCTCAAGCCGGAGTCGCTGACCGCGGGCTACGGCATGGCCGAGACCACGCTGTTCATCTCCGGCACCGCTCCCGGGCACGCCCCGGTCGTGACCACGGTCGACCCGTGGGCGCTGGAACGCGACACGCTGGACCCGGCCGCGACCGGCAGGGCGCTGGTGGGCTGCGGCCGGCCGAGGGCGCTGGAAGTCCTCATCGCCGACCCCGACACGGGCGCGGAGCTGCCGGAGGGCCGCGTCGGCGAGATCTGGGTGCGCGGCCCCGGCGTGGCCGCCGGATACTGGCGCAAGCCCGAGGAGACCCGGCGCACCTTCGGCGGCACCACCGCCACGGGCGAGGGCGGCTTCCTGCGCACCGGCGACCTGGGCGCGCTGCTGGAGGGCGAGCTCTACATCACCGGCCGGATCAAGGACCTGGTGATCGTCAACGGCCGCAACCTCTACCCGCACGACCTCGAACGCGCGCTGACCCGGGTGCACGCGGCGGTGGAGAACATGCCGTCGTGCGTCTTCTCCGTCGCCGTGCCGCGCGAGGAGATCGTCGTCGTCCAGGAGGTCAGGTCGCGGGCGCTCGCCTCGCCCGGCGAGCTGGTCGAGGAGATCAGGTCGGCGCTCAGCCGCAGGTTCGGCGTCGGGGCGGCCAACGTGTGCCTGGTGCGGCCGGGCGAGATCCGCAGGACGACCAGCGGCAAGATCCGGCGGCAGGTCACCAGGCAGCTCTTCGCCTCCGGCGGGCTGACCGCGCACCACGAGGCCCTGTCCCGCGCGGTGACCGCCCGCTACCGGAAGGCCGCCGATGGCTGAGCCGGTGCTGCCGTCGGTGCTGACCGTCGAGCGCTGCCTGGAGCTGGACGCGCGCGAGGAGTTCCCCGGCGAGATCTGCCGCGCCCTGACGGACCTCGGCGCGGAACGCCACTACCTGCCCGGCGTGCCCGCCGAACGCCTGCTCGCCCTGATCAGGAGCCTGGCCGGCCGCGACTTCACCGTGGCGCTCGCGCACTGCAAGACCTACCTGGGCTCGGTGGCCACCTGGGTCGGCGGCACCCCCGAGCAGGTGGCCGCGCTGTCGGCCCGCGTCTCGGGCGGCGCCGTGGTCTCCCTGGCGCTCACCGAACGCGACCACGGCAGCGACGTGCTGGCCGGGGAGGTCACCGCCACGCCCGTCCCCGGCGGCTACCGCCTCGACGGCGAGAAGTGGCTGATCAACAACGCCACCCGCGCCGACGTGGTGTGCGTGCTCGCCAGGACCGGCGACAGCGGCGACGCCCGGGGGTTCAGCCTCTTCCTGGTGGACAAGGACACGCTGCCTGCGCACGCCTACCGGTGCCTGCCGAAGGTGGCCACCCACGGCGTGCGCGGCGCCGACATCAGCGGCATCGCCTTCACCGGCGCCGTGGTGCCGCCGGAGGCGATGGTCGGGGAGCCGGGAACGGGCCTGGAGGTCCTGCTGAAGGGCCTGCAGCTCACCCGCACGCTGTGCGGCGGCATGTCGCTGGGCATGGGGGAGCACGCCCTGCGGATCGTGCTGGACTTCGCCGAGCGCCATCACATGTACGGGCGGCCGCTGGCCGACCTGCCCCTCACCACCCGCGCCCTGGCCGACTCGTACGTGGACCTGCTGGTCGCCGAGGCCGTCACCGTGGTCTCCACCCGGTCGATCCACTCGCTCACGGGCGAGCAGAGCCTCGTCTCGGCCGTCGTCAAGTACTACGTGCCCACGCTGATCGACCGGACCCTGCAGCGGCTGGCCAAGGTGCTGGGCGCCCGCGCGCTGCTGACCGACGGGCCCTTCCAGAAGATCTGGCGCGACCACGCCATCGTCGGCGTCTTCGACGGCAACACCTGGGTCAACCTCGGCACGCTGGTCAACCAGTTCCCGGCGCTGGTGCGCGGCTACCGGCGCGGGCGCGTGGACGCGGCCGGGCTGGCGGCGGCGACCGGGCTGAAGCAGCCGCTGCCGCCCCTCGACCCGGCCCGGCTGAGCCTGGCCGCGCGTGACGGCTGCAGCCTGGTGCAGAGCCTGGCCGGCGACCCGGACGCGCCGCTGGAGCTGCGCGAGCGGGCCGACCGGCTGCACGAGGCGATGGCCGGGTGGCGGCCACGCGGGCGGGAGGTCCCGCCCGAGCTGTTCGGCCTGGCGCGCGAGTACGCCCGGCTGTACGCGGCGGCGGCCTGCGTACGGCTGTGGGCGGACAACGCCCTGGACGACGTGTGGCTGCGCGCCTGCCTGGCCAGGGTCTTCGACCGCCCGGACGCGGCCACCGATCATCTGCTGGACCTGACGCGGCGCGGCCGCGCGTTTTCCTTCCTGCGAGGAGTCGACCATGACGCTTGACCACATCCGCAACTGGCTGCGCGCACGGGTCGCGTTCTACGTGGAGCGCGCGCCCGAGGAGATCGACCCGGACGTCAAGTTCGTCGAGGTGGGCCTGGACTCGGTGTTCGCGATGAGCCTGAGCGGCGACATCGAGGACGAGTTCGGGCTGGTCGTCGAGCCGACCGTGGCGTGGGACCACCCGACCGTCAACGCGCTGGCCGACTACCTTCACGCGGAAGCGGCCTGATGGAGCTGACGATCGGCCAGCAGGCCCTGTGGTTCCTGTACCGGCTGGCGCCGGAGAGCACGGCCTACCTGATCACCGTCGCGCTGCGCGTCCACGACGTGCTGGACCTCGACCGGCTGCGCCGGGCCACCTCGGCCGTCATGGCCAGGCACGAGGTGCTGCGCTCGGTGTTCGACGAGGTCGACGGGGCGCCGCGGCGGTCGGTGGCCGATCGGCCGCCGCCCTTCACGGTCACCGAGCTGGGGGCGGTGGGCGAGAGCGAGCTGCGGGCCGCGGCGGCGCGGGCGGCGGGGGAGCCGTTCGACCTGGGCGTGGGGGCGTTCCGGGTCACGCTGGTGCGCGGCGGCGGCGGGTCGGTGCTCCTGGTGACGGCGCACCACATCGTCAGTGACGCGATGTCGCAGTGGATGATCCTGCGCGACCTGCTGTGGGCGTACGAGCAGGACGAGCCCGGCTGGCCGGTGATCACGCAGACCTTCGGCGACTACGTCCGGCACGAGCGGGAGCTGCTGGGCTCGCCCCGGCGGGCGCGGCTGGAGCGCTACTGGCGCGGCGTCTGCGAGGGCGCCGAGCCCGGGGGGCTGCCGGCCGGCCGGGCGCGGCCGGCGGGGGCGTTCCGGGGGGCCTCGGTGACCGTCGTGTGGCCGGAGGAGACCGGGACGCGCCTGATCGAGCAGGCCAGGACGCTGGGGGTGACGCCCTTCGCGCTCGTGGTCGCCGGGGTCCAGGCGGCGCTGCACCGGCGGGGCACGGGCGGCGACTTCCTCATCGGCTGCCCGGTCAGCACCCGCTTCGCCGGGCGGGCGCGCGACGTCGTGGGCTGCTTCGCCAACACGGTGCCGCTGCGGGCGCGGCTGCGCCCGGGGACCACGCTGGGGGAGGCCGCCGTGGCCGCGCACCGCGAGCTGGTGGCGGCGACGGCGCACGGGGAGTTCCCGTCGGCGCTCATCCGGGAGCTGACGCCGGGCCGGGGCCTGCCCTACCAGCTCGCGGTGAACCTGCTGTCGATGGACGCGATGGACCCGCCGCTGCCGCTGGCGGCCGACGGCTCGATCGAGGGGCCGGTGACGACCTACCGGGGGCTGCGGTTCGCGGTTCTCGACCTCGCGCAGATGGAGGGCCAGTTCGAGCTGATGGTGGATGTGCGCAGGGCGGGCGCGCTGTTCACCGCCGTGGTCAAGTATGACGCCGCCCTGTTCGACCGGCTCACGATCGAGCGTTTCACCGGGCGGCTCCGTCAGGCGGTGGAGTCGGGTCCGGATTCGCCGATCGGCAGGCTGCCGGCGGTGGACGAGAGTGAGGTGGCGCGTTTACTGGCCTTCGGTGAAGCATGAGTCATGCTCATTGTTATTGGCTGACAAAGGCGCCCCGCAACCCCTAATAGAATATTGTTCCCCCCTTTTGGTTTCTGGGGTCTGTCCCGAATGATGGGTATAGTTGCGTTTGGCCCGATCGGGCGCAAGGTCCCATCCTTGTGAGCCTGCAAGGGGAGTTCGTATGGGGGATATTTCTGTTTTCGGGGCGATGCTTCGTCACGTCGAGGAAAGGCCGCAGGCTGACGCGGTCATATTCAAGGGGGACGGCGAAACTCGTATCGGCTACCTGGATCTCCACCTGGCCGCGAGGGAGGTGGCGTCGTGGCTGCAGACCGTGTGCAAACCGGGGGATCGGGTGCTGCTCTGCTACCCGACGGGCATCGAGTTCGTGCGGGCGCTGCTGGCCTGCCTCTACGCCGACGTCGTCCCGGTGCCGCTGCCGCTCCCCACGCACGCGGCTCACCATCTCAGCACGCAGACCGGCGTCGCGCTTGACGCGGACGCCCACCTCGTCCTCACCGACACGGCCCACGCCGACGCCATCCACGCCTGGCTGACCCACGACGACCTGGGCACCTACGCCTGCGTCGCCACCGACGGCGTCACGTACGAGGATCCCGCCGACTGGGTCGAGCCCATGCGGTCCGGCGACGACGCGGCCCTGCTCCACTACACCAGCGGCCTGGCCGGCGAGCCCGTCGGCATCCCGCTGTCGCACACCAACCTGCTGCACAACGTGGAGACCCTGGCCGAGGCCTGCGGCCTGCGCCCGGGGACGCGCACGGGCGGCTGGCTGCCGCTGCACCACGGGCTCGGGCTGTTCTCCATGCTGCTGGCGCCGCTCCTGTCGGGGGGCACGGCGGTGCTGCTGCCGCCCGAGACGTTCTGCGTCGACCCGCTCGCCTGGCTGCGCCTGCTCGACCGCCACCAGGTCGAGGTGAGCGCGGCCCCGAGCTTCGGCTACGACCAGTGCCTGCACGAGATGACCGACGAGGAGTGCTCGACGCTGGACCTGTCGCGATTACGTCACCTGCTCGTGCTGGAGATGACGGGGCTGCCCCCGATCGAGCCGGACATGCTGCACGACTTCGCCGGCCGCCTGCGCCCCGCCGGGCTGCGCGCCGACGCCCTGCGCACCGCCTACTGCCTGCCCGAGGCCACGATGATCGCCTCGATCGGCGCGGCCGGCCAGGCCCTGGCCGCGCCCGGCTTCGACACGCGGGCGCTGGACAAGGGCCTGCTGCTGCCCGGCGCCGACGGGCCCCGGCTCGCCGGTCTCGGCCGGCCCGCCGGGCACGAGCTCCTCATCGTCGACCCGTTCACCGGGGTCCCGGCGGCCGAGGGCGCCGTCGGCGAGATCTGGGTGCGCGGGCCGCACGTCGCCGCGGGCTACTGGCGCAGGGACCGGCTCAGCGCCGAGCGCTTCGAGCAGAGCACCGCGACCGGGGAGAAGGGGTTCGTGCGCAGCGGCACCCTCGGCGCCACCGTCGACGGCCGCCTCCACGTGACCGGCACCTCCCGCGACCTGGTCCTCTTCCAGGGCCGCCCGCTGCACCTGGGCCGGGTCGAACGCAGCCTCCTCGACCTCGGCACCCTCGTGGCCTGCACCGCCTTCCCCGCGCCCGACTCCGCCGAGAAGATCGTCGTGGTCGCCCAGCCGGGCGGCGGCCGGGCCGGCGACGGCCTGGTTCGCGCCGTCCGCGACCGGCTCGCCCTGCGGTTCGGGCTGCAACGGGTCGGCGTGGTCCTGGTCAGGCCCGGCCAGTTCCCGGTCACGCCTGACGGCGGCGTCAACCGCCAGCTCGTCCGGGAGCTGCTCCGGGCCAACGCCCTGGACGTGCTCGACCCCACCGTCGCGGAGAACCGCTGACGGCGTCGCCCGGCTTGACCGGCTCCATTTCTCCGCACGCGGAATATAGGCGAGATATAGCGGCGTGCCCGGATAGTGAGCTGGCTGGTTCTGGTTGCGGAACCGGCGCAATTTCATGGACGGAGCCAGCGCTGTGCCAATATCCACCACGACTGGAATTATTTCGGCTATTGGTGGGACGCCGCTTGTCGAACTCGAACGGCTGGTCCCCGGACTGTTGGTGTATGCGAAGCTGGAGCGGTTCAATCCCGGCGGAAGCCTCAAGGACCGCAGTGCGCTCAGCATGCTGAGCGCGGCCATCGACGCAGGTGATCTCGTTCCAGGGATCTCCGTCGTGGTGGAGTCCAGTTCGGGAAACCTGGCGATCGGCATGGCGCAGATCTGCCGCTACCTCGGCCTCAGATTCATCTGTGTCGTCGATGCCAGGACCACGGAGCAGAACCTCGCGATTTTGCGGGCATTCGGCGCCGAGGTCGAGGTCGTGGAGTTCCCCGACCCCGACACCGGCGAGTACCTGCCGCGCCGGATCCAGCGGGTGCGCGAGCTCCTTGACAGCGTTCCGAACTCCTTCCACCCCAACCAGTACGGGAACCGGCTGAACGCGCGGGCGCACGTCCAGACGATGCGCGAGATCGCCGAGGCGCTCAACGGGGAGATCGACCACCTGTTCGTCCCCGTGAGCTCGTGCGGCACGCTGGTCGGCTGCGCCGACTACGTCGCCGAGCACGGCCTGTCCGTCCAGATCACCGCCGTGGACGCGATCGGCAGCATGATCTTCGAGGGGCAGACGCCGGGCCCTCGCCTGCTGCCGGGCCACGGCGCGGCGATCCGCCCGGCCCTCTTCCGCGAGGGCGCCGCCGACCGCGTGGTCCACGTGTCGGACCTGGACTGCGTGGTGGGGTGCCGGAGGCTGACCGAACGCGAGGCCATCCTGGCCGGCGCGTCGTCCGGCGCGATCGTCTCCGCGCTCACCGCGACCCAGCGGGACATCGCGCCCGGGTCGACGTGCGTGCTGCTGCTCCCGGACGGCGGAGATCGTTACCTCGACACTATCTACTCCGACGAGTGGGTGCGCCGCACCTTCGGCGAGGTCTCGCACCTGTGGAAGGAAGGGATCTGACCCATGCTGGTCATCCGACACGACGAGGTGCGCGACATCCTCCACGGCGCCGAGGACGCCGTGCTGGACCTGGTACGCGACACCTACCGCGAGCACGACGCCGGTGAGACGGTCGTGCCCCACTCCACGTTCCTGCGCTTCCCCGGGGACAGCGCCAACCGCATCATCGGCCTGCCCGCGTTCGTGGGCGGCGACCAGCCCGTCGCGGGCATCAAGTGGGTGGCGTCCTTCCCCGGCAACCTCGGCAAGGGGCTGCCCCGGGCCAGCGCCACCATCGTGCTCAACTCCATGGACACCGGCCGGCCGGTGGCCTTCATGGAGGGCGCGCAGATCTCCGCCGCGCGCACCGCCGCCTCCGCGGCGGTCGCCGCCCGCACCCTCACCGGCCCGGACCCCGTCCGGTCGATCGCCGTGATCGGCTGCGGCCTGATCAACCTCGAGGTCCTGCGGTTCCTGCCCGATGTCACGGAGCTGACCCTCTTCGACCTGTCGCGGGAGCGCGCCGAGGAGTTCGGCGAGCGCGCCCGCGCCCTGCTGCCCGGCCTCGGCGTACGCGTCGCCGCCACCGCCGCCGAGGCCGTCGCGGCGGCCGGGGTGGTGTCGCTGGCGACCACCGCCGTCGAGCCGCACCTGACCCTGGACGGGGCCCGGCCCGGAACGGTCGTGCTGCACCTGTCGCTGCGCGACCTCACGCCGGAGACCGTCCTGGCCGCGCGCAACGTCGTCGACGACGTCGACCACGTGCTGCGCGAGCGCACCTCGCCGCACCTGGCCGAGCAGGCCACGGGCGACCGCGCGTTCGTCCACGCCACGCTCGGCGGGCTGCTGCGCGGAACCGCCACGCTGCCCGGCGGCGACTCACCGATCATCTTCTCCCCGTTCGGCCTCGGCGCGCTGGACCTGGCGCTGGCCCGGTACGTGTTCCAGCAGGCCGTCGCCCGGGGCTCCGGGCTGGCCGTCGAGGCCTTTCAGCAACCCGCGTGAAGGAGCAGTCCGCCATGAGCGACAAGTACCTGGTAGTGCTCAACGACGAAGAGCAGTACTCCATCTGGTGGGCGGACCGGGACCTGCCCTCCGGCTGGCAGGCCGAGGGGACCCAGGGCACCAAGGACGAGTGCCTGCGCCACATCGAGCAGGTCTGGACCGACATGCGCCCGCGGAGCCTGCGGTGAGCGACGGTCTCCTCGGCGACCTGGTGTGGCGGCAGGCGGCGGCCACACCGGACGCGGTCGCCGTCGTGGACGGGGACCGCACCCTGACCTACGCCCAGCTGGCCCGCCGGGCCGCCCGCCTGGCCCACCTGCTGGGCGGGTGGGGCATCGGCCGGGGCGACGTCGTCTGCCTCAACCTGCCGCGCGGCGCCGACTTCATCGTCGCCGTCCTCGGCGTGTGGCGCAGCGGCGCCGCCTACCTGCCGACCGACCCCGAGCACCCGCGCGAGCGCCGCGACCGCATCCTGCGGGACGCCCGGCCCGCCATCGTGCTCACCCCGGAGCTGCTGCGCTCGCTGCCCACCCCGGAGGCCGCGCCCGTCCCGGTCTCCGGCGCGGACGCCGCGTACGTGATCTACACCTCCGGCTCGACCGGGCGGCCCAAGGGCGTCGTCGTGACGCACGAGGGCATCGCCAACCGGGTGCTGTGGACGACGCGGACGCACGAGCTGGGCCCGCGCGACAGGCTGCTGCACAAGACGTCCGTCACCTTCGACGCGGCCGGCTGGGAGATGGTCGGGCCGCTGGTGAGCGGCGGCACGGTGGTCGTCGCGCCGCCGGGCGCCGAGCGCGATCCGGCCACGCTCGTCGGGATGGCGCGCGAGCACGGCATCACCGTGCTCCAGGTCGTCCCGTCGCTGCTGCGCGAGCTGGTCCGCGAGCCCGGCTGGGCGGGCCTCGGATCGCTGCGGCTGCTGTTCAGCGCCGGCGAGCCGCTGCACGCCGGGCTGGCGCGGGCCGCCGCCCTGCCGGGGCTGGCGATGTGGAACACCTACGGGCCCACCGAGTGCGCCATCGACGTGACCGCGCACCTCGTCGACCCGGACCAGGACGGCGAGGCGGTGCCGATCGGCCGGCCGATCTCCGGCATGCGGGTGCGCGTCCTGGACGAGGAGGGCGGCCTGGCGCCCATCGGCGTGCCCGGCGAGCTGTGCGCGGGCGGGCCCGGCGTCGGCCGCGGCTACCTGGGCATGCCCGCCCTGACGGCCGAGCGTTTCGTGCCCGACCCCTTCGGCGACGGCGAACGGCTCTACCGCACCGGCGACCTCGTGCGCTGGTCCGAGGACGGCGTGCTGCACTTCATGGGCCGCCTCGACGACCAGCTCAAGGTCAACGGCGTCCGGGTCGAGCCCGGCGAGATCGAGGCCGTCCTCCAGGGCCATCCGGCCGTGGCGGCCGTGGCCGTCGTCGCTTCGGAGGGACGCCTGGTCGCGCACGTCGCCGGCGGCGTCGCCCCGGCCGAGCTGCGGCTGTTCGCCCGCGACGTGCTCCCCGACACCCACGTGCCGACCCGCTACGTCCTGCACGACAGGCTGCCCGTGCTGCCCAGCGGGAAGATCGACCGCGCGGCGCTGAAGGCTCCCGCCGAGGAGGCGGCCCACACGCCGCCGCGCACCCCCGCCGAGCGGCGGGTCGCCGCCGTCTGGTCCGAGCTGCTGGGCGTCGAGCGGATCGGCGCCGAGGACGACTTCTTCCAGCGGGGCGGCACCTCGCTGCTCCTGACCAAGCTCGCCAACCGGCTCGGCGTGCCCGTCCCCGACCTGTACGCGATCTCCACGGTGTCCGGCCAGGCCGAGCTCCTGGACCGGCAGGCCCCTGGGGTCGAGCGCGTCGGCCCGGCCCGGCCCGGGGCCGCCGCCGAGGTCTCCTACGGCCAGCGCCGCCTGTGGTTCCTCGACCGGCTCCAGCCCGGCAGCCCCGAGTGGGTCGCGCCGCTGTTCGTCAGGCTGGACCACGCCGACCCGGACACCGTACGGGCCGCCCTGTACCGGCTGGCCGAGCGGCACGAGATCCTGCGCACCCGCTACGTCCCGGCCGACGGCGAGCCCCGGCCGGTCGTCGACGCCCCCGCGCCGGTCGAGCTGCGGGTCGCCGCCCCCGGCGAGGACCCCGCGACGCTGGTCGCCGAACAGCTCGCCCGGGGCTTCGACCTGGAACGCGGGCCCGTGTGGCGGGCGCTGCTGGCGGGCGACCTGCTGCTGATCACCGTCCACCACATCGCCAGCGACGGCTGGTCGACCGTGGTGCTCGACCGGGAGCTGCGCGCGCTCTGCGCCGGCCAGGACCTGCCGCCCGCGCCCCTGCAGTACGCCGACTACGCGGCCTGGCAGCGCCGCACCCTGACCGAGGACGGCCTCGCCGGCGACCTCGCCTACTGGCGCGACCACCTGGCCGGCGTGCCCGCGCTCGACCTGCCCACCGACCGGCCCCGGCCCGCCCAGCGCGACCCGCGCGGCGCCATGGTCACCTTCGACATCCCGGCGGACCTGGCCAACACCCTGGCCGCGTGGGGGCGCGAGCGCGGCGCCACGCTGGTCGCCGTGCTGCTGACCGCCTGGGCGATGCTGATCTCCCGGCACAGCGGGCAGCGGGACTTCGCCGTCGGCACCCCGGTCGCCGGGCGCGATCGCGCCGAGTTCGCCGACGTCGTGGGGTTCTTCCTCAACGCCCTCGCCCTGCGCATGGACCTGACCGGCAACCCCTCCTTCGAGGAGGCCGTGGCCCGCGTCAACGAGGTCTGCCGCGCCGGCTTCGCCCGCCAGCGCCTGCCCTTCGACCGGCTCGTCGAGGAGCTCCAGCCGGAGCGCGACCTGACCCGGACGCCGATCTACCAGGTCACCTTCGACCTGCACGAGGTCGGCCACACGGACACGGCGCTGGAGGCTGCGGACGCCGAGGTGATGGCCGGGTCGTGGCTGATCGCCAAGACCGACCTCAGCCTGCTCGCGCAGCGGCGGCCGGACGGCTCGGTGCTCGCCTCGATCGAGTACGCCACCGCGCTGTTCGACCGGGACACCGCCACGCGGATGGCCGGGCGCCTGCTCAAGCTCCTGCGCGAGGTCGCCGCCCGGCCGCGCACCCGGCTGTCGGCCGTCGACCTGGCGGACTTCGAGCAGCCCGCGCGCCGCGCCGCCCCGCCCTCCCGCTGCGTGCACGAGGCGTTCCAGGAGCAGGCGGCGCGCACCCCCGGCGCCCCGGCCGTGGACGGCATGACGTACGCGGAGCTGAACGGCCGGGCCAACCACCTGGCCCGCCACCTGCGCGCCCGCGGGGCCGGGCCGGGCGGCCTGGTCGGCGTCTGCCTGGAACGCGGCCCCGAGCTGATCGTCACGCTGCTGGCCGTGCTGAAGTCGGGCGCCGGATACCTGCCCCTGGACCCCGGCCAGCCCGCCGAGCGGCTCACGTACATGATCGAGGACGCCGCCGCCGCGCTCGTGGTCACCACGCGGGATCTCGCGGACCGGGTCACCGGGCCGGTGGTGCTGCTCGACGCGTTCCCTGCCGGCTCCTCGCCCGACGACCCGCGGACGCCGGTCGCGCCCGACGACGTCATGTACGTGATCTACACCTCGGGCTCCACCGGGCGGCCCAAGGGCGTCGAGGTGACGCACGCCAACGTGCTGCGCCTGTTCAGCGCGACCGAGGCGGCCTTCGCCTTCGGCCCCGAGGACGTGTGGACGCTCTTCCACTCCTACGCCTTCGACTTCTCGGTGTGGGAGATGTGGGGCGCGCTGCTGTACGGCGGCCGGCTCGTCGTCGTCCCCCGCGACGTGGTGCGCGACCCGGGCCGGTTCCTCGACCTGCTGCGCGAGGAACGGGTCACGGTGCTGAACCAGACGCCGTCCGCCTTCCGGCAGCTCGTCGCGTTCGCCGCCGAGGACGACCCCCGGGTGGGGGAGCTCGCGCTGCGCGCCGTGGTGTTCGGCGGCGAGAAGCTGGAGGTGGGCGAGCTGATGCCGTGGATCCGCCGGTTCGGCGCCGAACGCCCACGGCTGATCAACATGTACGGGATCACCGAGACCACCGTCCACACCACGCTCCACGAGATCCTCCCGGACGACCACGGCAGCCCGATCGGCGTCCCGCTCGCCGACCTCACCGTGCACCTGCTGGACGAGCACGGGGGCGTCGCGCCCGTCGGCGTGCCCGGCGAGATCCACGTCGAGGGCCCGGGCGTGGCGCGCGGCTACCTGAACCGGCCGGCGCTGACCGCCGAGCGGTTCCTGCCCGCCCCCGGCGGCGGACGGCTCTACCGCAGCGGCGACCTGGCCAGGCGCAACCCCGACGGCAGCCTGGAGTTCCTGGGCCGCGCCGACGACCAGGTGAAGATCCGCGGCTACCGCATCGAGCTGGGCGAGATCCAGGCGGCGCTGCTCGGCCAGCGGAGCGTCCGCGACGCGGTCGTCGTCGTGCGCGACCAGGCGCTGGTCGGCTACGTCGAACCGGCCGGTGACAGCATCGACGTGGGCGAGCTGAAGGAGGCGCTGGGCCGGAGCCTGCCCGACTACATGGTGCCCGCCGCCGTCATCGCGCTGGACCGCATCCCCCTGACCGTCAACGGCAAGCTCGACCGGGCCGCCCTGCCGCTGCCCGGACGCGAGGAGACCGGCGCGGCGAGGTTCGTCGCGCCGCGCACCACGGTGGAGACGCTGCTGGCCGAGATCTGGCAGGACGTGCTCGGCGTCGACAAGGTGGGCGCGCGCGACGACTTCTTCGCCCTGGGCGGCAACTCGCTCCAGGTGCTCAAGATGATCTCCCGGGTCCGGGAGGAGCTCGACGTGGAGCTCGGCGCCCGCGAGGTCTTCGAGCAATCCGAACTCGCCCTGCTGGCCGGCCGCGTCGAGGCCGTCCTGCTGGACGAGGACTTCCGAGTGGAGGAAACGGCATGACGCCCCAGCACCTGATCTCGATCGACGACCTCTCGGACGAGGCCCTGCGCCACCTGGCCCGCCGCGGCCTGGACTTCCGCAACGGCGGCGTCACCACGCACCCGCTCGCCGACCAGATCGTCGGAATCTACTTCAGCAAGACCTCCACCAGGACGCGCACCGCCTTCACCTCGGGCGCGCTGCGCCTGGGCGCGCGCACGATCGCCTTCGGCCCGAACGACCTGCAGACCAACACCGGCGAGTCCGTCGAGGACACCGCCAAGGTGCTGAACCGGATGCTGGACGTCTTCGTCATGCGCACCGCGGGCGACCCGGCCGAGATGCGCATGTACGCCGCGGACAACCGCATGTCGGTGATCAACGCGATGAGCGCCACCGAGCACCCCACCCAGGCGCTGACCGACCTCACCACGCTGCTGTGGCGCTTCGGCGCGATCGAGGGCCTGCGCATCCTGTACGTGGGCGAGGGCAACAACACCGCCGCCGCCCTCGCCCTCGCCCTGAGCAGGTACGACGCGGTCGAGCTCGAACTGCGCACCCCGCCGGGCTACGGCCTGGCCGACGACGTGCTCGCCCGGGTGAACCCGAAGGTGGTCACCGAACGGCACGACATGCGGGACCTGCCGGAGGCCGTGGACGTCGTCTACACCACCCGCTGGCAGACCACGGGCACCGCCAAGCCCGATCCCGACTGGCGTGACACGTTCGCGCCCTTCCAGGTGACCGGCGAGCTGTGGCGGGCCAGCCCCGACGCGGCGTTCATGCACGACCTGCCCGCCCACCGGGGCGAGGAGGTCACCGCCGAGGTCATCGACGGCCCGCACAGCATCGTCTTCGACCAGGCGGAGAACAAGCTGCACAGCGCCATGGCCGTGCTCGAGTGGTGCCGATGACGACGCTGGACGAGCTTTTCGGGGACCCCTGGAACGCGGCGAACCCCACCGGGTTCGCCGCGGTCCTGGCCGCCGACGAGCGGGGCGAGCTGCTGGCCGCCGGGGAGGCCG